>JBAXBA010000203.1:0-1592 GCA_037142195.1 Pseudomonadota bacterium | reverse complement strand
GCCCTGGCAGCTAACTTGACAGATACAAGATCTTCATTTCAAACATAGCAACTACTATAACAAGGAGCAGCCCTGCTGAACCGAGGAATTCTCCAACAAATCTTCTTCCGATGGGAATTTGCGCCAAACTATTCTCCTATTAATATATTTACTCTCGCTACCTCATTCCTGAGTTGAAGGCTTTCCCTCGTTGCCCATTTGCAAGGGAGGCGGCCTAAAGTTCTTAGATTACACTCAAGAGAAATTGCCTTTCTTTTATCGTAAATCTACGATATACGATAAAACCATGGATACAGCAAGGCCCGATCACTTTCCAAATAGCACTTATGAAATAGCAGAGATTGCGAAAGCATTGTCCCATCCTGCGCGCGTCATGATTTTAATGACTCTCGCAAAGAGGGGAGAGTGCATTTGCGGCGACCTCGTCATGGATTTGCCATTAGCGCAATCCACTGTGAGTCAGCACCTCAAAGCCTTGAAAGAAGTTGGATTGATCCGTGGCGTCATTGACGGGCCCAGATCGAAATATTGCGTCGATTGGAAAGTCTTTGAAGCCTATTTTGGAAAGCTTTCAAAATGGGGCCAAGACATGATTCGAACGCAAACCAATCAAAGTTGTTAATCCTCTTTTTTCAATTTTACTGAAAGGCATCTTGCCAAGATCTCCATGTGTGCTTGAGATCTTTTTTATTTTTCAATAAGAATTTTTTTTTGACTTTTCACTGCTCTTCGCCATATCAAAAACTAGGGTGCGTTTCCTGATGAATATGCGCGCCACAGTCCGTTGGAAGTCAAATTTTTCCCGTGTCTCACAAGGACATAATAAAATTTCCTTGTTAAATCTCGTTGTTGTCGGTGAACCTGAAAATGGAAACAACCAAGTGGAGAAATTACCCAATAGAGGTAAAATCTACCGAAATATTGGTCGATTAAATCCAGAGTCCTCAACATCGATGATCCAAGCCTTATTTTGCTCCGTAAAAAATCGATGCTTCCTTTTCAACTCATTTACAACTTTCGAAGCAGGTAAAGAATCATTAGCAAATTTTTAATTGACCACAACTACTGCATTTCTCATTATGGGCTTAACATGTCTGTAACATTTGATGTCATTTCAGGAAGAAGAATAAATACTCTACTTTTTTGCAATTGAGTTCACTTGCAAAATAAGACTGAATGGAATCTAATCTAGGAATTCGACGCATTCCTCGCCCTTGATAAATAGACCCAGGATCCCCGAACTCACCTAACCAACTATTGCTTTAATCTAACTCCAAGATGTGTCGTTAAATTTAGATCTCTACTACTTGGAAAAGTTGCTCTATTTTCTAATGACCCATTTACTTTTCAAGCGATGCAATGACCTCCTAAAAGCCTGTTCAAGCGCTACCAACTCTTTGGATGCAACCAGCCTCCTTCAAGTTGGCTATTTGCTTCTTTATAGCTCGAATGGAGATTTTGAGAATTAGTTCCATCTCTCTTACTGTAATTCGCGGGTTCTTAAGTAAAAGAACAAGTATATTCTGGTCCGTTTTGAGTGAACTTTTGGGTGAACTTTTGGGTGAACTTTTGGGTGAACTTTTGGGTGAACT
>JBAXBA010000202.1:0-1639 GCA_037142195.1 Pseudomonadota bacterium | reverse complement strand
CGTAGGTACGAGTTATTTTGTGTGGCGGCAGTTGGGCAAAATGCTGATTGAGTTCGAGGAATTTGGCTCAGTGGCGATGGATTTAGACGTACCCGACGAAATGTAAAATTTATATAAATTTCTTTATATAAAACCCCTGCCTCTAGTCAAAAGTTGCGGTGTACACTTCAATTTTTGTAGTTTCAGGTTGGCGATGCCCCTTAGTCCCACTTAAGAACTCTTAACTTAAGAAAGGCGTTAATATAGCAATTCTCATGCTGGTAAGTTACAGGTAAGAGGTTTAAGCCCCTTGTTTAGAATGCTTAAATAGAACCATGTACACCTTACTAGATTGAAATAGCTGTAATCACTAAGACTTACGCAAAAATAAATCACCCTCATCTCTCAATCCCTTCGCTCTTTTTGGGAACAGGAGAGTCATACAACCTTCTTTTTCTCCTCTCTCTCTCTCTTTGGGAGAGGAGCTAGGGGTGAGGGTCTGAGCAATTTCTGCGGCAGTCCTATATACTTCAAAAAACGCTTCAAACCCTTCAAAAAATTGGTGAAACCTATGGTTGTCGCTGCACCTGTTACAAAGCCAGTTGAACAAATTGAATATCCTTCCCGTGATGGTGCACCTATCGCAGAAACTTACGATCATTTTTATGCAATTGCGATTCTATTGGAAATGCTGCGGCAATATCTGATAGGTAAACCGGCGACGGTTTTGGGTAATCAATTTCTTTACTATGCCCAAGGGTTTCCCAGAATGCGGGTAGCGCCTGATGTGATGGTGATTTTTGATGTCGCGGCGGGTGGTCGCGACAATTACAAAATTTGGGAAGAGGGACAAGTGTCTACGGTGATTTTCGAGATTACTTCCCCTAGTACGCAGTTGGTTGATACTGGTTTTAAACGGGATCTCTATGCCCAAATGGGAGTGCAAGGACTATTGGCTGTTTGATCCTAAAGGGGAGTGGCTAGAGGGGCAGTTGGAGGGCTTTCGGCTCAATGGTGAAGGATATGTGGCAATTCCGGATTGTCAGAGCCAAGAGCTAGGCTTGAGTTTGTCGGTAGAAAATAAAAAGATTGCTTTACATCGGCTGGATAATGGCGAAAAGTTACCTTTCCCTGAAGAACTGGCGGCGCAGGTCATGCATGAACGTCAAGCAAAGCAGGAACTAGAGATAATGTTACAACGCTATCGGGATCGTTATGGAGACTTAGAGCCTTAGTGATAGCTTCCATAATTCACATCTAGGTTTTCCTTTTATAGTCATTTAAAATTATTTTGGGACATTAAAAGCACTTGACTACCCTCCGCCTGCGGCGTAACCTTCAAAATGAGGAAAATTTTAATCCTTTCTGTAATTGCCTTCCCTTGGAGGGGTGGCAGGCTTTGCCTGACGGAGTGGTGTTATTTATTGCCTTCAAGCCGTGCCATTCTTACTTTGATTGACTATAAGTCGGCAGCGTAAAGACTTTGCGGTAAAAACGGCAAGGTGCGTAGTGAGGTCTAACGACCTAATTGCCTATGAAGATCTGCAAGTGCGGAACATGCTAAAAAATCACAAATTAGCTAAGTCGATCAGTGATGCTAGTTGGTTAGGGCAACCGCACACGTTTCTTAACAAAAGAGGACATATTTCGCAACAATTAG
>JBAXBA010000201.1:0-1720 GCA_037142195.1 Pseudomonadota bacterium | reverse complement strand
TGCTGTCAAAGCTGTTTACGGATGTCCCTGGAAGCTCCCAATGGTTTGTAGGTAGGGTTACTGCTTATACAAATCTCGATTCAATGCCTAATTTCAGACCAGAGTTTTAAGTAAGCTCGGTGGCGAAACCTTATAGACTTGAAACCCGGCACTCCTTGTATAAGACCTTGCAAAGCCATGGCAGGGAGGAGGGGTCCTAAATTAGTGTGTAACATGGCATATCTATTTACATTTCATGATTAACCCACTACAATCCGAAAAAGGCGGGAATTTTCGGAGGTGACTACTTATGGCTATATTCCAGAGGCACTGTAAACCCATAAACTCCAATAGTTACTTCCTATTCGGGGCGAGAGGAACGGGCAAAACCTCGCTGATTCATGGGATGCTCGGGAGCGAACGTGTGTGGGTGATTAACCTGCTAGAACTGACTACCGAAGATCTTTATTGCCGCGATCCCGATCTTCTCTACAAGCAGCTTTTGGTAAAGCATGCGGAGTTTGACTGGGTTTTTATTGATGAGATTCAAAAAGCGCCTGAACTTCTCAATGTGGTTCATCGTGCGATTGAATCTCGCGAGTTTAAATCTCCCAAATTTGCTATGACCGGGTCAAGTGCTCGCAAGCTAAAACGTGGCTCAGCTAACCTTCTGGCAGGACGAGCCTTTGTAAATAACCTTTATCCTCTAACGCACATTGAACTTGCGGATCAATTTCATCTAGATCAGGTCCTGAATTGGGGATCGTTGCCGAAAATTTTTTCTTTTCAAGAAGATCAAGAAAAAGCAGAGTTTTTGCGAGCCTACAGCCTCACTTATTTAAGAGAAGAAATATGGAACGAACACCTTGTTGATGATTTAGATCCTTTTCGATTGTTTCTTGAAGTTGCTGCCCAAGCTAATGGAACCATAGTAAACTACCTTAAAATGGCTCTTGATGTTGGCGTCAACGAAAAGACCGTGAAGCGTTATTTTGAACTCCTCGAAGAAACTCTGCTTGGATTTCAACTTAATGCCTATGCGCGGTCAGTTCGCAAAAGACAATCCAAAAGCCCCAAATTCTACCTTTTTGACACTGGTGTCACGCGTGCATTAGCCCGATTTCTAGGTCAGCGTATCACACCTAAAACACAGCTTTACGGCATTGCTTTCGAACAATTTTTAATTGCTGAATGCATTCGCCTCAATGACTATTTCCGCAAAGATTTTCGCTTTTCCTATTTTAGAACGAAAGATGGAGCCGAAATTGATCTCATTATCGATCGTCCGGGAGAGCCATTGGCCCTGATTGAAATCAAGTCGTCAGAACAACCAAAAATGAGCGATGTAAAGCATCTCATTAAGTTAAGAGATGAATTTGGTCCATGTGAAACTTACTGCTTTTCAAATAACCCCCTTGAGTACATCGAAGAGGGAATTCATTTTCTACATTGGAAAGATGGCCTTAAGAAAATTGGGCTGGTGCCTCAAAAATGAAGTCATTCTATAATTTAGCACCGTTCACAACGAATTAAACGCATCTTGATTGGCCACTTTTAAGAATATTTTGACCCTCTTTAGGGCGAGCCATGATGAGTCGTTTTAGGGATTGGGGCATCCTAGAGCCTAGTCCAGATCTATGAATTTGTATTAGATTTCATTGGTTTTGACGCACTGAATCAACCCAATAGGTATTTGGGGCTGTTAGAAAAGGCCAGGACCTTGGTCGCTATAAAAAGTTAT
>JBAXBA010000200.1:0-1763 GCA_037142195.1 Pseudomonadota bacterium | reverse complement strand
CAAGTCAGTATGCTTATTGACATTATCCCTTTCATTGCCCTTGATCAAAGGTTCGCCCTTAAAGGTGGCACGGCTATTAATATGTTTCTTTTAGGTATGCCACGCTTATCTATCGATGTTGACCTTTGTTACCTTCCCCTAACCCCAAGGGATCAGGCACTAAAAGAAATCAGTGAGTTTGTAAGCAATTTATCCTTCAGAGTCAATTCCCTGGGATTTAAGACAACTGAAAAAAGAACCCTAGATGGGTATGAGAGTTCTCTGTTCATCCACTCTAAAACAGCAGAGGTCAAAGTAGAAATTAACTTAGTGGTCAGAGGCGCTGTATATGAGCCTGTCTTAAGGACCTTGGTAGCAACAGCTCAGAATACATTTAAACGTGATGCCGAGATTTTATGCTTGCATAGCAATGACTTATTTGCTGGAAAAATATGTGCAGCTCTTGATCGGCAGCACCCTCGTGATTTTTTTGATCTACATATGTTTTTAGAGCGATTTTCCTACACAAGAGAATTGCACTTAGCGTTTATCATATACCTTCTCAGCAGTAAGAGGCCGATATCAGAGCTGATTAAACCCAATCTACTCAACATTAAATCTTTGTATGAGAGGCAGTTTGAAGGGATGACTTCTTTGGAGATCGATTGCGAAACCCTAGAAAAAACCCGCATACAAATTTTTGAGCTTACATATGCATCCTTTACGGACCAAGATAAAGAATTCCTTCTTTCTTTTAAAAGAGGAGAACCACAATGGAGCCTTTTGCCTATAGAAAACGCTCAGGATTTTCCGGCGATAAAATGGAAACTTCATAACATTCGCGCTATGAGTGTTAGCAAACGCTTACAGACTCTTAATACTCTATCAAGCAAATTAGGAGTTAGGGCTTAATTTTACTACCTCTACTCGCGAATAGTGATGGTCTGGCAGAAGCTGTCATGAAACCTAAACGACAAAGACCTTCACACACCCGGCCGTGAGCCATAAGTCCTATCAAGTTTTTGCAAGCAAATCTGTCCAGAAATTTTCAAAGCGACGAAGGGTATTCACAAGGTTTGTACTATTTTTTGCAGAAACACCGCTTTCGATCAAATAATCGGAATGCATATCAAGAATAACATCAAACTTGCTAAAAAGTTCGAGGCCTTTTTTTGATAGCTTAACATAACTAGAACGGCGGTCATTATGGGAAGACTCTTGGATAATATATTGATTCTTAACCATTTTTTGTAAGCTGTAAGAGACATTTGACCCTAAGTAATACCCAAGTTTTGTCAACTCGCCGACAGTTAATTCTTTTTTGCCGATATTGTATAAGAGAAGGCACTGTACGTTATTGATATCACGTACACCCATACGATCAAGTTCAGCCTTGATAACATCAAGGAATAAACGATGAAGACGTTCAATCATTATGATTGATTCAAAATAGGCTCTATTCATCATACCCTATCCTAGGTTATCTACACGGTTATTAAAATTTTAAACAAATAATAAAAAATAGCGCTCAATCAATCACGCGGAGCGGTATACTATTTAGATAGTACATCAAAGAAACAATTTTAGAAAGGTTTTTGGTGTGCGAGGATAAACCGGTACTTCGAGTGGGTGCAATTCCCTCTCTGGAAAGGACAGGCCAGTCCACCAGGAGACCATTCAAAGCAACACCACATGGCGTCAGTTATGGATCCAACGTCAGGAGACAAAAAGCCGAGTGCGCACTAACGCGGTGTTACCGCTTTGGGTGGCCTGGCCGTCGGCTG
>JBAXBA010000199.1:0-1769 GCA_037142195.1 Pseudomonadota bacterium | reverse complement strand
TTGGCCCTGATCGAAGCGTCGTCGGATAGCCACTCGACGGTCGAATCGGCGATTGGCTGGATGTCGTTGTCGTATTGCAGGATGACGGAGAATGAGTAACAAACATCCGAATCAGCAAGTACGGACTTCGTCGCCTCTTCCAATTGCTCAGGACCACGTTCGACGACTCTGCGCGCGGGATTCGAGTCCTTCGGGTCACACCGGTCTAGGCGGTATTTAAACGCAGTGTCTTTCCATTTGTAAGGAAGCTGCCCGAACCAGTGAAGCGCGAGCGGGTTAGCAACGGGCTGCAGAGTGATCTTGCCAAAGTTGAGAGCTTCGTTTGGCCGGAACGCTGGGTCCTTCGGATCCGCGCTGAAGAACGCATGGAACATTTCGAGAGGACTTTTGTGCTCGATCCCTGAGTTGACCTTCACGTATGTGGACAAATTGCTCACTAGAAAATTGGGCGTGTTTAGAAACAAGAAATCCTGACCAAGCCCTTGCCGTTCTGGCAGTAGAGGGAGTTTTTCGGAGGCAGGAAGATTGGGGAAAGCGGAAAGGATGCTCTGTACATTGATGAGCTTGAAGGCAAGGCATCTTGAACCCGGGGCTGTGTCGGATCCAGTGCCAGGTGAACCAGTTGACAGCCTGGCCCAAGCGCCGTAGCGGGCGCCGGGTTGAAAGACTCCCACGGAATATTCTTCGGAAAGAGAGGGATCCACCTCGAACACGCCGCGCATGCAGCCGTGTCCTTTCGTGTGCGCGCTTCTTCCAAGGAACGTCGTCTTGTCGTGTCTCTGGTTGGTGCTGATCATGGAGATATTGATGTCGGCGATCTTTTTGATATTCGCCTCTTCATCCGGCTCTCGGTAGAGGTCGTCTGCTTCTTTTCCGAGGGGTCTCTTCGGGACCAAAGCGGAGCCTTGCTCGATCTTCAACTGGGTGTCATTGGTGATCGTAGATTTACAGGCGGCAATCGTCAGCAGACCCATCGCCCCTATCGCCGGCAACGCCTTGACACTGATCTTAAACATGTTTCTTCCCTTGAGATTTCGTTGGCCTAATTTTCGTAAACACAGATAGCTTATTTAGATCATTTTACGACTGAATTAAGGTAATAACTAATCTTAAATGAGAAAACCAACAGGCTAAAGGCATCTAGATATTATTTGTTTTATTGATAGACAATTTGTTCCTTAAATCCTATTCATAAATTTATTAAGTGATCTTAAGGCCTCTCCACGCACTTTATTTTTCAATATTGGAGTCCATCCCAGTAGTACTCCGAGAGGACCAAAAGCTTGCTTACTCCAATTCCAGAAAGAAAAATGGTCATGCTGAGAAATTATCTTTCCCTTGGATGTAGTCAACTTGGTGGTAATAATATTATGTACAGTACGTCCCGTTTTTGAAAAGGTATAGTAGGCATGCCACTTGATCATGGCAACATTTTCACTACTTTCTAGAATTTCATATGTCAAACGCAGATCTTTCGATCCGCTACACAGCATTCGCCACATAGCACCCGCCTCAATTCCAGATAAATTTAAAAACACTTCATCTGAAAATGAAGCCTTTGGATCGTATAGATTAGCCATTGTCTGGCCATCTTTTATGATAAATGCTTCATAGAATATTTCAGCGATTTCATGAGCTTTTGGTAGCATGTCGTTAGCCTTTACCCTATTAGACGGAGAGATGTACTGTTATGTCCGGTTTCTCTTTAGTCTGCAAGCTTTTCTTTGTTAAGGCCAGCCTATCTTAGGTTTTAAGCATAGCTCCGCCTT
>JBAXBA010000198.1:0-1798 GCA_037142195.1 Pseudomonadota bacterium | reverse complement strand
ATTGATTGTTTCAATTATAACTCTGAGTCGTGTCCGTTAAATCAGGTAACTTCAGTCAGTGTAACGTATCAAGAGCAATTAGATCCCTCAATTGAACGCCGACTAGTCAGATCCTGAATGATCTTCTGCCTCATATTAATATGAGAACGCTGAAGTGCAGGCGACCCCTTGCCCAGATGTACTGAAACATTGGTTAGTCTGCTTATTTTTATCGTTTGGCTGCGGTGCACGAGAAGCTTCAACGCAGAGTTTTCTCAACTATGCACCAGGAATATATCAGTCTAAGGGTGGTTCGGCCTTCCTAGCGTCAGGCAGCTATATGGAATGGTCGGCTGCGAAGTTTCAGAGTTCTGCTTGGACTGAGTTAGGAAAGTTTCGCTCACCAGTGGAACCTTATGTTAACAATGGGGAGTTGTAGCAAAATGCTGAATTCAAATCCGATGAAAACGTTGGATTCTCGGCATCTAGAAATCTTGACGAGGGGCTAATCTACTTTTTATCGATCTACGACTTTAAGCACCGCGTCGGAGTGCAGATTTAGTTGGCCAAAAAAGAGTCTCTAGATTTGACTCCTATGGAAGGTACATTTGAGAGCGCGGTGCAGTGTAGTTTGCAATGTAACTTTATTAAGAAATGATTTGTGACAAGACGATGACCCTGTGGGGCTAACGTTTTATAGTCTTGATGCCAAACTCGTTTCCGACACTTACATCACTATCATGGCTAACTAAGATCAGATTATACTGCTTCGCAGTTGCCAAGATCCATGCGTCCTGAGAGAGCAATGGCCGGCCTAATCTTGACGCCCCGGCGCGAATATCACCATAGATTGTGGCGGTAACTTCATTCAATGGAAGGACGGCAAAATAATTTACGATCTTAAGAGGCTTTTGAATTCGATCAGGTCCCCAGTTTTTCTTAACTGCGCCGAAGCGAATCTCACCTACCGTCTGACAAGAAACAAAGATCCGCTCTCCGCTCGTTAGCTGGCTTCGGTACAATGCTGCTAAAGGATCCTGTCGAATAGGATACGAAAGTATCATCGTGTCAAAGAGATACATGGATATTAAAACAACGATTTGGTGAGGGATTGAAGATCGTCCTCGCGATTTTTTTCAATTGCTTCGGCGAGTTCATCGGCTTCTTCTAATGTAAGATCAGTGCAAAGGTCTTCGAATTTGCGCGTAAACGAAACGCCTTGAGCGCGTGCGATAGCAACGGCATTTTTTTGTTCGTCGGTAAGCTTGCTTTCATCAAAGCTTGATTTAGCCATTGGTTTTCCGTGATGATTTAAATTCTCCATGGGAACTCTCCTAAAAGATCGGTATGTTGTCGCAAAAAATCAGCATCAAGGCATTCAGCTTAAGGAGTAATTCATCAAAAACACGACGAATTCTATCATGACTTAGAAAAATGCCAAGGGCCAATATGGGGTGAATCGCAATGTCAGCGAACGATTTGCCACTCATCCTACAGCAAGTTGAGGAATCGCGTCCAATATATATGCGCGAATTCAACGGGAGTTAGGTTTAACTCCTCTTGATCGAGAGAGAAATGGCACCGCCTTTTTAAAAACAAAAATAAAGAAGTGATGCTATGAAACAATATACAACTGAGGTCTTCTGCATTTGTGTCTATTTTTTCAAGGCTTTTTCTAAAGAATTTGATGCTCACAGCGCCCTTTGCCAAGACTTATCAAGCTCAATCCTTCCGCCCGCATGTCTTTGCCTGAAATGATGACGTCAGCGCGAAAATTGTTAAAATGGCAAGTCTTATTGCCACGGAAAACCTCAATATC
>JBAXBA010000197.1:0-1834 GCA_037142195.1 Pseudomonadota bacterium | reverse complement strand
GGTAGCACGGAGTAAGCTCCGGACGTCGACGCATGTAGGTAACTGGTTTTGGAGTGTTGGCAGCTTCCATAGGCAAGCAATGTGCCAAACCTGACCATCAGAGTAGAAGGCATTCTTAAGTTTTCTAACCAATATTCGGCTTTTTAGTTTAGAATGTGTTAACACGACGCAGGACGTCATTCTAAGACATTTTAAGTTGAAGTTGTCGAATATTCGATGGGAAATTGCTAATTTGTTCTGACACAGAGCACCGCCTTGAATCAAAGTTGTGCAGCTTCGCACGATAGCGACACGTTCATCAAAACATCGAGCTTCGCAATCTTCCCGTTCGCATCAAACAAGAACTTTTCAATCCAGCAATGCTTAATGAGCTGGCCATCAAAGCGAAGTCCACTGTTTATTTTCACAACAGCGCTTTCGGGGCCAACTGAGATAGGCTCAAATCCAAAATCACCTTCTGTGGCGAAACGAGCGCCCCAAGCCTGCACTGATGCGAAGTAACCAGTCGGCCCAGCGTAGGTGAACTCTTGGTTTCCATACTGATTATACACAACCAGATTGCTCGCAAGCAGCTTGGTTTGAGTTTTAACAAACTGTTCCCAACCCTGCTGTGGGATGATACCGTAGTTTGCAAAGAACCGCTTCACGGATTCCTGAATCTCGCGGTAGCGAGCCTCTTGTGATTCGGAAACAACGTAGGACTTAATCTTCCATCCCGCAGAGTCCTTTTCTAAGTTCCACCGCTGCTTTGCGGGAAAAAAGAGAGGCTTTTCCTTATCCCAGGCCGACCAATCCACGCGAAGATCAACTAACACAGACGTCGCATCGAGATGCTTAACTTCAACCGTGCGGAGAGTGTGTGTTACGCGTTGGAGTGGATCCACACCGGCGAGCCAAGCTTGAAAGTCTTGCGCGTTGCGTATGGGAGCCTGGCCGGGAAACTCGATATTAAAGCCACCGCTCGATAGCCTTTGAAGGAAGAACGACGCGGGCTAATGGCTATCAAAACCTGCAAACCAAGTTTTCACAAACCCTTGCACATCTGCCTCCAAATGCGGCGATGTAGATGTGGTCAGCGTGTCAAGGTTGGCTTCGTTAGAATTGTAGCTTCTCTGGCATGCAGTTGTCACAAAAATTGCGAGGATAATGATCGCTGGAACTTGGCATCGAAACATAAAAAACCTCCAATAATTCAAAGAATTGCTTTTAAGACGCGACTCTAACGGCGGGTCGCTTGAATATTGTACAGCACAAATAATCTGAATCACTACTCGACATATTTTTTGTTAAATCGAAGGCTATCGATCTTCCATTTTGAATCCACTTTTACGAGGTGAATGTCATAGCTGCCGACAAAGCTTGTGACATCTTTTTTGAGTTGGGGATTTTTATAGTGAGTTGCAGTGCCATAACAAAAGACGTCTGCATGGTTACCATAAATATCGGACGACTATGGACCAGGCGGAGTATTGCTTAAAGCCTAGCTTTAAATCCTAGCACTTCTTGCTCTAAACAAAAAATTGCCCTGCTCGAGTCTAAAATTTCCGTGAAAGGTTTAGTGAAACTCTACTGCTTCAAATTTCAAATTCATACCGATTCACATCGGCCAGGGTAAGGGGGAATATTTCAGAAAGGGGCTTTGTTTCTACTTACCGTCTTTGAGCGATTCAAAAGCATGACTCGCTCAGGCTTCATCGAGTAAAATCCTACTGCTGTCTTAGAAAAGTTTACCAAACCTCGCCACGGCTTTTTGCTCACTGGAATGTTTTTCGAGTGTACTCGGCGTCGGTTATGGCAAAATCTTGTCGTTAAAAAGCGCTTCGAGAAACATCGC
>JBAXBA010000196.1:0-1836 GCA_037142195.1 Pseudomonadota bacterium | reverse complement strand
GAGCCTAGCCGAAAAGGTTTAAGCTAAAAAAGTGCTGCAATTTTCAAATGATAAAGTCATACTACTTTTTACAAAACCCAAAAAATGATGCGGAAACATCAAAAACGGAGAAAAGTAGTATGACCGAAGTAAAAGTAGCACCCCTGCTTCCAATAGTGAAGCTCATTCCTCACATTCCAGATACTGATCTTTCCTTGCTTATTTCTGAAGCTCTGGCTATTGGTCAGGCCAATCCTGCCATTTTGGAAGCCATTGATTTCGATCGTGACGTCGTAGCACTCGAAAAAAAGAGGGTGCGTATGGAAGATAGTCGTTGGCTCAGAAGTTACGGCCAGCATGGCCTAGGACTCGATGATGACGAATCTCTAGAGGGATTGAGTGTCGTTAGGCTCGGGGTTGGTAGAGAGCGTATGCCAGCCTTGGTAGTGCTCGTTTTTCTTTCACTTAGGGGCTATTTTGGCGGCTACAAAGACAGTAAGACTGCGACGACTCTGGCCGAGTCGCGGACCCTAGAGATTCTATTTGTGAATTTTGGGATGAAGATGCCAGGTGCCAGTACGATTCTCGACAATATCAATGCTGTTACTCCCGCTACCTTAGACCTCATCTTAGATGCACAAATTAAGTTAGCTACTTTTGAAAAGTTGGACGATTTTAAAGAGCTTGTATTTGATAGTACCCATTGCGCAGGCAATACTGCCTGGCCAACTGATTCTGGTACAATCGCTGGATTGTCTATTCGGGGAGAGCATTTGCTTCGCAGTCTGGCCAATCATGGGATCAGGATCAAAATGCCTGCAGTCCAACAATCCATGCAAGAAACCATTGAAGAAATTCACAAGAATATTCAACTTTCCGCCGGTAAGAAAGACAGCGCAAAGAAGCGCGGAGTCCTTTACCGCAAACAGATGAGAATCGCTCGTAAAGTTCGCAAACAGCTTGATAAGGGCCACCAGCGTGCCAAGGAAAAATTGGCGGGTCTTCGTATTATGCCCAGTCAACAACGGACTATCACTAAGATTTTAGAATGGGCAGCAGAAGACATAAAAAATCTTGGTTTGGCTATAACGAATGCCGATAAACGCATCAACAAAGACGTAAAAGTAGACATTAAGAATAAGATTGTTAGCACTTCCGATAAAGACGCTTCCATGATTGTAAAAGGACAGCGTGACCCTGTTGTGGGCTATAAACCGCAGATAGGACGATCAGAAAAGGGGTTTATTACATCAATCATCGTTCCTGAAGGCAATGCAGCCGACTCAAGCCAGCTTAGACCAGTCGTAGACTCGTCAATCAAGAGAACCGGCGTTACCCCCTCAGTTTTAAGTTTTGATGATGGATACGCCAACGCCAAGGACCGGAAACACTATCTTGGCATAGGAGTAGGAGTAGTAAGTTTTAGCGGCTCTAAGGGCAAAAAAATCATCCCAGAAAAACACTATAATAGCCCAGCCTATCAAAAAGCCCGGCAAAATCGCTCAGCAGTAGAATCCCTTATGTTCACCTTGAAACACAATCATGACCTAGATCAAATGATGCGCCGAGGCATCGATAATGTCCGCGCTGAAATCCTTGAAAAATCTATCGCCTATAACTTCTTTAGGCTAAGAAAAATCCGAAATGATCGAGCAAAAGAAGAGGCATCCAAACTCGCAGCCTAAAATACCTGCGATTTATATGACTCTTGGATTCCTGCGCCCAAAATAGGACTTTTGTATTAGAAATTTATAAAATCCTTTGGAATGAGGGGTTCTTAAACTTTTTGAGCGAATCAAAAATCAAGTCGGCAGGGTCAGATTCAAAAATTGGGGCCTTTTCGGCTAGGCTCTAGCT
>JBAXBA010000195.1:0-1881 GCA_037142195.1 Pseudomonadota bacterium | reverse complement strand
TGGCGGATGGGCGGAATTGTTTGCGAATGCGGAAGCAATTACGGAAGTAAGAGTTAGGACTTACGCAAATCAACCAAGAACTAAAGTTCTTGGCTCAAAGCAGAAGGTCAGTTAAAACTGACTAAAGAACACCTCAAACTAACCTGTTTCAACAGGTTTAAGCTTTTAGCCCGTAATTTATTGCAGGGCAAGTGCTGTAATATTAGTTTTAGAGGATCACAACCTTTAAGTTATGGGAGTAGGCACAAATGGCTGGGACTGACGATCAAGACGGTAAGCGGGAAATCAAGATTTATCAGCGGGTATATCGGCTCTCGACTTTGGGGGGCGGTAAGTTAGACCATTTGCAAAGTGCAATTCGCCAAGGTAGCGAGACTTTGCAGCGGGGCTATGTGGTTAAAAAAGTCCCTAAGCAAATCATGGTGGAAGAAAAGGGCTTTTTTAGTAAGAAGCTAGTGCCAAAGATGGTCGAAGAAACAGTAAAACAGACCTTAGAGTTTGAAGAACGGTTTCAGGCTTTGAATAATTTGGTACAAAACTATGATGCGGTGATCGCCACACTGAAGGAGCATCAAGACGAATATCAAGATTTTTTCGAGAATTTGGCGGATGAAATTAAAGGAATAGTCGCGCAAAAATGCCAAGAGATTGCAGATGTCGAACAAGAGCGCTTAGCAGTGGAGCGGCTAGCTCATGACGAAAATGATGATGATCTGTTGCAGATTACCCTAGGGCAAAAATCGGAACTGCTAGAAACCGCTAAGGCAATTGGTTATGCGGCGATTTTGATGCTCAAGAAATTAGATTTGATGAGTGCGAGTTTAGATAAGATTGCCAATGACCAGCAGACCCAGCGGGAAGTTTTGGAAAGTATGGTCAAAAAGCTGACGGGGCAAAAACGCGCCTATGAAGTGCAATTAAAAATCAAAAAGTTACAGGCAGATGCAGCGGAATTAACTAAAATAGCCCTAAATTTCGAGAGCTATATGGAAAAGTTTATGGGTTCTTTTCAGACTTTATTGGGTAATGTCGCTAGTGTGGATCAGGAATTATCCGGTGCGATGAAAGAGATTCAGCAAATTGCGGAATTGGCGATGGGGCAGCAGGCAGCTAGTATCACGATGGATGATGAGTCTTCCCAAAAAGTGCTAAATTTCTTGATGGCAAGTAACCTCAAAAAAGAGCGTTTATTGGATGCCCTAGAACAGGCACGGGAAGCTAATACCGAGGTGGATTTTGACTACAGGCTACAAAATGATGCTTCAGTGACTTCTTTGGCTGACTGTTTAGAAAATATTCAAGCCTATGTGCAATTTGAACTGAAGCCAGTTTTAGCGGCTAAAGAGGAACGTCAACGGCAAGAGTTACTTCTCAAACAGGAACAGGAACGCATAGAACGAGAAACAGCAGAGCTAAGGCGACAACAAGAAATTGCCCGCCAACAAGAGCAGGAACGTAAAGCTGCTGAGTTACGCCAGCAACAAGCTCAAAAAATGCAGCAGCGTCTAGCTGAACTAAAACTAGAGCTTGTAGACATTCCGGCGGGTACTTTTATGATGGGTGACAACAGTAGTGATTATGATGACGAAAAACCTGCTCATTCCGTAACCTTGAAGGCTTTCAAGATGAGCAAGTATCCTATCACTCAGGCACAATATGAAGCAGTTATGGGGCATAATCCATCTCATTTTAAAGGTAATCTGAATCATCCAGTGGAGTCTGTTTCATGGCATGATGCTCAGGCATTTTGTCGCAAATTATCGGAAATAACGGGCATGAAAGTCAGTTTGCCTACGGAATCCCAATGGGAATATGCCTGCCGTGCCGGAAGTACTGGCAAATATTGTTTTGGCGATAATGTTGATCAATTAGGGAAGTATG
>JBAXBA010000194.1:0-1903 GCA_037142195.1 Pseudomonadota bacterium | reverse complement strand
TCAAACAATAGCTTCAAAAAACCATAGAAAAATTCGTGAGTTAACTAAAGCTTTTGCAACCTCTCAATAAGTACGGGTAATCCTTAAGGATGCTGCTTCCTTAAAGGTCCTATTATTTATAAGATTTTTTCCATCTGCTTTAAGCCGTTTTAACGGCTCTCTCCAAGATCATAGATGCCAGACTGGGGATATTTTTAGCTGCTGCGTTTCTATCTTTTAGATACTTCCAAAATGACACCTTAAGTTTGCGGCAGGTACACTTAAGGCTAAGGAAAGTATCACGAGCCTTTCGACCAAGTTCGCTTTGGGTGCCACCGCTGACTTTTCTCTTGGTCACCTTTTCCCTCATGTCTGTCTCGCAGCCATTATTGTGAAGTGGGATAAAGTGATAGTCGAGTACACGTAGAAGTTCTTTTTTGTTTTTATTGAGCCTTGCCAGTGCTAAATTTAGGGTCTGGAAAGACGTTTTTTGCGTAAATATATCATCAAATTTCAATTGGATTTCTGACTTTAAAACATCTGAGCGCGAAGCTTTGTAGTCTTTTAATTGTTGATAGAGCGTCCATATTTGGTCACGCACGCTGCTAATATCTGCGCGATGCTGATCATTAAATCCAATCAATTTATTGATAAGCCGCTCTGCATGGACCCAGCATAGGGCATGTACCAGAACATTAAACTGTCCAGCATCATCGCTAAGGATGACCAAGTCCGGGGATAAACCATGACTAATGGCACTGCCCATTAAGGCACCTTCGGTGGCAATTCGCACTTGTCTTGAGTTTTCAATTCCTAGGGATAGAAGATGATTTTGCCATTCTTCCTTATTGCTGAAATGTTTGTCATTTGCTTTTTGAAGGCTTGCGAGTATGTCTTTCTTGATCCGCTGTTCCTTCATGTAAGAGACGGCCACTTCATTGATGAAATAATCGTTATGACCAGCTCTTAAGATCTCAAGAAAGTTAATGCGGCTTTTACTACCGGTACTGGCAAAATAGGTCATTAGTTCGTTACTAATACACGTGCTAAAGCCGTTTTTTCCTTTATTTCTTTCACCCGTGTCATCCGTTTGAATGAACTGTGAGGCTGCAAGACCTGCCTGAAGAATCCCCTCTTTCTCGGAATGGAAGTTATCATGGTTCTCGGTCAATATTTCATTGAGCTGCCCTGAGGAGATATCAATACCGATTTCATGGAGCTGGCCTAGCAAAAGCGGCTGGGTTACCCGGCAGGCAAAATATTGATGCTGAATATAGCTGATCAAGACCGAATCAAAATGGTTAGAAACATGGCCTGGAAGGTCAGCGATTACCGTCTCGCCCTCAGGTGTTAACCACCTACCTCGTCGATATCTAGTGTTATGAGGTTCTATAACCAGTCCTTGAACATTAAAGTCGTTATAGCCCTTAAAAATCCAGTCCGCCTTAACTCCATCTGGAGTCAGGCAAATCGTTTCATGAATTACCAGTTCAGCAGTTTTTGAGCGTTTAACCGAGCCAGGACGCTTCTCATTGGGATTTTTATCTTTGCCTTTATCTTGATCTTCCAAGGTGCTTTTGGGAATCTTGGGCTTCCCCTTTTCCCCCTTAAGAACCGCAATATCATCGCGAAGACCCTGAATCTGCTCTTTGGCGCGCTGGATTTGCTCTGCTTGCTTTGAAATCTGCTCTGATTGTTTGGCTATCACGGTAGATTGATTCGCAATAATGGCTAATAGCAACTTGACCAGCGGAGTCATCTCGCTTTCGGGAATATCTGGGATTTTAAAGTCATTGTTTTGCATGACAATAATAGTTACCGCAACTTACCCAATAGTCAAGCAGTTACCCGCGCTTATTGAGAGGTTGCAAGCTTTTTAAGATGAATGATAAAGACCTGACTTTTTCTGGCAAACGTCGACGGG
>JBAXBA010000193.1:0-1904 GCA_037142195.1 Pseudomonadota bacterium | reverse complement strand
CGGAGCATTGTTTAAAGTCCAAGCTTAGGTGACTTTAAATAGGGACAGTTCCCTACAAAGTCTGAAAGACAGACTACTCCAGATTTCTTCTGCTCTAAAAGGCCTCAATTAAAGCTAAATGCTGCAAATCCAAACAGGGCAGTGGGCAGGTCGATTATATCAAAAAGGGCGTTGATTTCCCTACCAACTAGCGCTTCTATAATACCTTGGGCGTGATTATCTCTGGAGAAAATTGGGAGTGCACGCTCTCATTTGTTTGAAACTATCTAAATAGCTCCAGCCCGAATGCTCGTTTTGAGTTTAAAATTCTAAGCAACCGATTTTAAAACCAGAGAAATCTGCGGCGAAATCTGGGTCTCCCAAAAAGCTTTAAGCTTAGGGTCGCTTTCTACATGAAAACTGGTGATTCTGTATACAGCCTCCTCAACTATTTTTGGTATTTTCATCTGAAGAATTTTTGACCAAGAGTGAAGGTCCATCATGCCAGAAGGGCTAAACTGAATTTTAACGATATGCTTCTCCTGCTTGGCAAAGCTTTCATAAATCTCGCTACCAGTTACCATTTCAAACATCTCCGCTGTGTCAGGCTTCTCCATGAAATGAAGGAATATTAAAGTCATGGCCCTGATCAATGCTGAAGTTTGAATTCCAGGGTAATCTTTTGAAACTTCATCTAGACATTCTTTTGCAGTGTTAGAAAGACTGGCCTGAACGATAAATCTATCGCGGTTAGTCCTCTTTTGTTCTGTCAGCCAATGATTTAGCTTTTCTTTGGACTCATTGGTCCACAAGTAGGCCTTGCAGTCCCCGCAAACGTCCATCTTAGCGGAGAAGGTTAACCCAAAATAATCAATTTTCACCATTTTTTTCGTTGTATTTAAATGATTACAATCCATGTTGTCCTCTGATTAGTAAATCCATTTATTAAGGTTACCTAACACGAACAGAACTCTTGACTCGGCTCACTTCGCGAAAGCTTTGAATACAAACTCCGTGACAGTTACTCTTATCAAAAAAATAGCCTTTCACAAAATACGTCATGTCAAATCCTAAAAGCTTGGTCTTGAACTCGAACTTGAAGACTTCATCGTCTCCAGTTTGGCCGTGTTTGCCGCTTTGACTTTTCCGAGCGCTCCAAGTCGGTTGAACGTTAGACGGAATATGCTGCATAAGCTTTTTTAGTTCCTGTTCGCCGAGATTTGGTGGGTTCCGATCTTCCCAGAGATCAACTTCAAACCAGATCGCTAAACAAAGTTTTTCTAAGAAAAGTGTCTTTGGGTCAGCCAAACGAGCGAGTATTTTTTCTCTTACCATAGGTGCCTCCATGACACCTAAGATATGGCAGCCAACCCGTCTGATAGCGATAATCCAAATATTATTCTGCCTGCTTAAGACTTGCGGAAACTATGCCACAAATGTGGTATAGTGCAAGGGTTAATTACCTCATATGCGGTAATTATTTTCAAGAAACTGTAACTATTGTATTTTTAACTTGCGATCCGAAGAGCTTCTAATGGAATACCTGAGCCATCCACCTGAAAAAAAGAAAATTCAGGCTGCCAGATATCTAAGTTTACTTAAACCGCAAAGAAGAGAAGGTGAACCATCCTCTCATCGACAGTTTCTTTCGAGATCACGAATACCTAGCCTTGGCAACCTCTCGGTTCATCTCAACAGGCATCCCAACGCATAAGTATTAAAGTGAATTGTTTTTAATTTCCAAATTATATTATCTTACTTCAAATTTTACTGAATCAATTGACTGGCCAGAGGCAGTTTTTAGATCAACGTGGTGCTTGCCCCGCTGAAGAGGCCAAAGGGTAGTTTCTTTAGACTTACTCAGTAGCTGGAGCCTAGCCGAAAAGGTTTAAGCTAAAAAAGTGCTGCAATTTTCAAATGATAAA
>JBAXBA010000192.1:0-1959 GCA_037142195.1 Pseudomonadota bacterium | reverse complement strand
CAGGGCAAATCGGACTCTTTTAAAAACGCAAATAATTTCGTGTTGTTAAGTAGTGATTAATTTGTAATCAATTCCTGTTTATGCTATTCCTACCGCTCTAAGAGCTTCACTTTTTTTGCCCCAAGACGTGTCTCGTAATCCTTTTGCGATATTATTTTCGCCGCCAAGCCTCATCACTCCTATGGAGAGGTTTCTCATGGTTGCCATGAGTCGAGGAGCAGAGCCAGACCTTATCCTAGAGGCGTCTTCTCCAAAAGTAACATCTCGAACATAGTGGCTTGAATTCTCTATGGACCAGTGCCCTCTTAGGATTGCTAGTAAGCTTGTAGAGTCTGCCTGCTGTGGTGTGGCATTGGTGATAAAGAATTGATTGTCCTCACTAAAGTCGTTTCCTTTCAGATCTGTGGAGTTTCTCACGATTTTACAGATTTGTCTTATGCTCGGAAACTCAAGGTCTAGAAAATTTTTTTCGATTACTTCAATGCAAATAGCTTCCCTGGTTTCGATCCTACCATGTCCCTTATTAGAGCTTTGGGTTTTAGAACTGATTTGATCTTCAAATAAATCAAAAATGGCTTCAATCCTTTGATAAAGGCTTTTTTGATTCTTTTTTACAGTTACAACGTAAAAGGCTTTCTTTTCTGAATGGATATATTCCAAAGTCTTTTTCTGGCAATGGAGTGCATCCATCGTCACAAAGACGTTTTCAAGCGAGAGGCTTTCTAGAAGCGGTATCACTTCAGGGATTTCGTTAGTCTTTTTGCCGATGTTTCTTTGTGCGATCACTATTTTTTCTTGGTGCATAAGAGCGCTGAGAAGATGGACACGACCAGTGCCTTTTTGGGTGTCATAGGAACCGCGAAGCTCCTTACCGTCAACCGCAATGGCACCTACTCTGGAACTTCCTTTGCTTTTGGCTTGCCTTGCTAGCCAGTTATTGATTTCTTTGTCAAAGAAGTCAGCGTCAACGCGGTAAAGGGTTTCCTTGATGGTAGTTAAGCTGGGAGGGGTGTCTTTGCGGCAGCGAAGCCTTTTGAGCTGAACAGGGGTCAGCTTTTTTGACCAATCTTCGATTGCCTTAAAACTTTTAGCTCCGGAAAGCATGGCGCAAACCGTGATGCCTAGAATGGAAATAAACGAATGTTGCTTGCCACATCGGCCGCGCGGGTCTGGAATTTTTCTTAGGGTCTCGATAAGACTGTCTTTACCTTCAATAGGCAGTAGAAAGGGATCAAACAATACAACCTCCCGCCCCATGGCGTCGATAAAATGTGGATCCCCAAGAAGCTCTAGGGCGTTTGGTTGTAGAAGTTTGATTAGAATTTTTCTTACTTGCCCGTGCTCTTCAAAGCCCTCTCGTGTGCGTTTGAACCCTTTTGTAGAACCGATTTCTTTCCATCCAGCTGCTATATAGCAAGTTCCTTTAAATTTAGAAGAGTCGACGAATGTCTCCGCTAGCAAAGGGGTGCAATGATGTCTCACGTACCAGTCATGCTGAATGCGCCTTAGGTTTTTTGCCAGAATCATCGAGGCAAGATTAGGAATCTTGTCCTCAATAGGTAAAATCAAAAAACGGCTATTGTTAATCACAAGGTTAGACTTCGCCAGCTTTAGGGCAACCGACCAGCCGATTAGCTCGTCTCGACTTGCCAAAGCTAGCGCCGAGGCGCTCCAAGAAATAAGTCCAACCCACTCGCCTTCAAAAATAGCTACATAGAGAATCGAGTATCCATATGTCCCTTTAAACCCTAAGTAATGATGTTCATTACACAACTGAAACCAACGATCTCTTTCGCTGGTCTTAATTGGTCTTACGGTTAAGCGATTTTGCAATTTCATAGTGCCCAAATGGATAAACCCCCACTCAGGTAAACTACAAAAATTGGAATTAAAAGTCAAGTTTTATATGTAACTAGCCGATAGATAATTGAAAATAAGATTTGTCCGATTGTCCGTGGC
>JBAXBA010000191.1:0-2059 GCA_037142195.1 Pseudomonadota bacterium | reverse complement strand
GGCGGGAGCCTTTTGAGAGAACGAATAAGCAACTTGAGGCGTAGTTACGACTATGGTTACTTCAAAGAAGATTATGAGTTTAAAGGGCCTTCGACAGAATGCTCTAGAATCGGCTGTTGACGAAATGCAATTGTTGCATTAAAAATAAACAGACACATAAATTTACACGCTACCGCGGATTCAGGAAACTTAGTGTCCCGTCAGCCAGTGGTGGGTAAGGGATTCGGTGTTGGATGTCTATCATACTGTACGAGTGAATTTCAGAGCCTGCAAACCAGATATGGTGCCGAGCGTGTTTTGCTTAGAAACTGTAATTTTGGCCGTGCGTCCAAAGCCAAAGAGCGTGGCGGCTACAAAAGAAATATCAGTAACTTCTTAACTGAACTTCAACACATACGGCTCGCATGCACCAAGAAAAAGAAAAGCAGCTCCTTGAAATACGAACTCGAGTCCATACCACCCGACCTGAAAGATACTGCAAAAATCTTGAACATCTCAAATCAGTCTATTAGGCCAAACCTCAATTCCAGTGACTACACTTAAAATCCCTTGAACCCTGTGTGCAGCAGTGCGTAGGGGGTTTTTAAGTGTAGCGATTTAATAAAGTCGCGCTAGTGAACCTATACACCAAGATAGCGCCTGTAAAAATCTATGGTACTTTGTTCGCGTCAAAAGCCTCTTTGGTCCACATGCACCCCATGTTTAACGCGGGTACATCAAGCCCATAGGTTCTGTAGCACCAGGTCGAAATAGGATTGCCGCTGGCGTCTCGAGGAGTTTTGCCGCACCACCCAGCCGGAGTAACATTCATAGGATTAGATTTGTTTCGAAAATGAGCGTTGCAAATCCTATGTTGGCATCCCGGATTTTCAAATAATTGTTCTGTGATTGCATCAGCGGGCTGAGCAGCTCTGCACTGATCCCAGTTCAATTGAGCATCTGGGGTTGACCAGGTTCCTGTACTTGGATTAAACGTAGCATTCCACCCTAGCTCAATGCCCTTTCTTAATAAGGCATTAATTGCACTGGCGCCAGCTACCTGACCAGTATAGTTACCGTAAAGAGGCATAATCTCTCCACCCGTAGACGATTTAAAATTATCCCCACAGAGTCTAACATCAGGGTTAAATAGAGCACTGAGCGGATGATCTCTATTTAATGGAATATTTCTTAATGGGTCTGTCTTTCCTGGTTTTGTGGCATATATAGAAAGTCCAGGTAAGGAAGGCGTTCCAAGCGTTTCGACAGCCGCATCAATAGTCCATTCACCGATCTTGCCACTGGTTCCTATTAAGGGGTTGCCATTTTTATCTTTAAGAGTCACAGCCCCAGTAATACTAGTAGGTTTAGTCGCTCCTAAGGTTTGATCGCAGCTAAGTTGATTGGTAATTGTTCGCTTAACATCTAGGAGATCGGCACGGATGTAATTGGACTTATTCGCCTTCATTCCAGTAACATTAAGGCTTGTCAATGCAAAACCAGCAATAGACATTATCGAAATGGTTACTAGCGCTTCTAGCAAGCTAAAGCCATCAAGATTAGAGGCCATTTTTTTGGGGGGACGTCTGCCCCTTAAGAGTTTGTGATAGTACATATAAACCTCCCAGCAAAACCTTCGGCTGCCCCCGGAAATTCTTTAACTATTCATCACATGGTTTAAATTATGTTGAAATTACAGTATGTTATAGATGCGGCCTGGCGAGTGAGTAGCGAGGCGAGTCACAACAAGTGTGAAGAAGAAAAGCGATTATGTCTCCCCTCAAAAGTCCCGCAAAAATGTCACTTTGTTTATTTTTTACTCAATAGTATTGGTCCCTTAGAGAATCCGAATTCAAAGTTCTCTTTTATGCGTAGGTTCCTACTGCATAGGTTTTTCCTGTCCTAAAGCATGCGCGAATTCTTCCAATTATTTTTCTTGCTATGGTTACAATGGCTCGCTTTTTACCGCTAGTCTTCGCGATCCTCTCAAATGCCTCATTTAATGCCACGTCCTGTGAGAAAATCGTTGGTAGGGAAATCAACGCCCTTTTTGATATAATCGACCTGCCCACTGCACTGT
>JBAXBA010000190.1:0-2082 GCA_037142195.1 Pseudomonadota bacterium | reverse complement strand
CCAATAATTGAAAATAATTATTTTACCCGCTATATTAATTCGTATTCTTTGGAGGCGATTTAAAAATTCGGAGATTGGGTGAATTCTTCGCTTGAAATAGCGAAAAGGTTTTTCTTCTATGTTAAAAATGATTTTGCAAAACGAAATTAACGTAGGAGAAACACTTGATGGATATCACAGTCTCAAAGTATTGGCAAAAATTCAAAGACACATTATTTCCAGAACCAGAAATTTATATAGGGAATACTCGACTCCCCAGAAATAAAAACTTGCAAATTCAAATTTAAAAACGAAAATTTTTTTGGCAAGAATAACATCTATGCCAATGCAGAATTAATGTGTTTATTTAGTGCTAAGCCCCCAGAGGAAATTTTTTTAGCAGCGTAGGACAGGGTTTTAAATCAGGAAACTCCCGCCCACTCATATGTTTTGTTGAATCCCGATAAGCAAAACATATATCCATATTCTCTGAATACGCCTTTAATTTTTCCTGAGGATTTTCGCTAAGCAATAAATATTTTATTTGTTCAAGATGAAATTCAACTACTAACTTTTCACGAAGACTTCCTACTGTGCAAGCAGAAAGTTGAGAAGAAATTCGGCGGATTTGTTCAGGATGAAAGAGCAAGCACTGGTCAACCAGCAGGCTCAGGAGAACTCCACAAAGTCCTCCGTCATAGGACTGCTGTATGGCGGCTTGCCCAAAACCCTCATAACATTTCCAGTCGTAAAAGAAAACCTCTACGAGCCAACGAAAAGTAAATATTTGAACTACATCAATAGCTCTCCAGGAAAGATTTGGTGTTATTATGAATCTAAAATTCACTTCGCCTTCATAACGAAGTGCAATGATATTTAATGTTCTTTTATGGCTTTCAACATAAAGGCGTGCATGTTTTATTTCCACATCTTTAATTGTTCCACCTCTAATTTTTAGTTTAGTTTTTTGAGCAACTATAGAATTAAAATAATCTTTCACAGATGCAGTTCGTCTTTTGTCTGTTACTTTTGTATTGCACGCCATTTCAGAAACAATTAGCGCTTTTGGTAAAACAGTTTGTACTGCTCGAAGGTGAGAATCAAATCCATAAGCTGCATCAAATGAGCAAGATATAATTGAAACTTCTTTAAAATTATTTGTAAAATTCTGAATCAATTCTTTTGATATTTCTGTTCGTTTTGGATGGTTTGATGAACGTTCTGGCTTTGCAGGCCGAGCAATACTTTTATCTGTTTTACGAAGTTTTCGTATTTCTTTATCTTTTTTAGCCCACTCTGTTAACTTAGGGCAAGGCGTATAAAATTTAAACCCAACAGGTATGGTTATTTTATCGGTAACAAGCAGTAAGAAAACTAAATTCTGACAGTTGAAATAACCACCCGTTTTTTTATTAAAACTTTTAAAAACAAATGCAATTTTTCGAATTATTTTTGATCTTGGCCTGTCTGTATCATCAACTATTAAATGGCCTATCTTAACTCCATAAAGTTTAAGTAACAAAGTAATTCCGCAAATAAACAAAAAACTCCAATTTATCTTCGCATGATGAAAAATAAATCCTAATGCCTTCGCTTTGTAGGCTTTCAAACTAAATCTTTCGAATTTATCCCAATTTATAGAATTGGTTAAAATAATCATACTCAAACAAAATTTAAGCCATATTTTTTGGGTATTCGTGAGAGCTAGACTTGACTTTTTCTCTTTCATTATCAACATTAACGCTTCGACATAATTGCTTACACAACTTAATCCATACAATGACAGCATTCAGAATTCACCTACAGCAACAATAATAATTACATTATAAAATCGATGTTACTTTAGATGAATTTTTATTTTTAAGCAATTGAGTAAATTTTAGGCAAATCTAGGACTTTAACATTAAGTGGTAAATAGTTCAGCACCGATTTTCTGGGGAGTCGAGTTTAAGTGCTTTTATCAATAGAGGAAATACAAATTTATATGTTTTTGCCATAACTCCGCTTGGAGGATGCCATAGTTTGTAAGCAACAATTTGATCATAATCAGGATTAGGAACGGCCTCTAAAAAAGAGAGGTTAATTCTTATACCCGATAAATTG
>JBAXBA010000189.1:0-2227 GCA_037142195.1 Pseudomonadota bacterium | reverse complement strand
TCTTTCCGGCCAACTTGCTTGAGGCAAGATCTTCATTCCCAACATAGCAACTACTTACTTTTCTGCAAAGTGATAATGTTGCAAATTAAAAGAAAAATTAAATAAACGAAAAAAAAAGGTCAGCAGCTCAAGAAGAAGCTAAAAATAAATTAGGAAACTTTCAAATATTTAGGGAGTACCAAATTGAAATTATGGCCGGCGCTAAATCAAATCTTTTTAGCAAATTAACGCGTCCATCTCGAATGATATCACATTTAGATTAAAGCCGACTAGGGTCCTTTGAAATACACTGAGAAACACTTAAGAGTCACATTTTTTTGCAGAAGTCTGTGAAATTTTCAACGAAGCCGCTCATACTTCGCGAGTATTCCACTACTTCGGTTGCATGAAGAATGATGTCGTAGTGAGAGGTTTCTAAGGTTGATTCTAACACTTTTAGTTCTTTGTTCTCAACTGCAAGAAAGTCTGGGACATAACCTATCCCAAGTCCAGTCGCAGCGAGACTTGCAATAACCTCCCAACTTTGAGTGGGAATCAGTCTTTTATACGGACCGCCTTTGGCCTTGCGCAATTGTTCCCTTATACCAATCACCTCGACCCCTTTGTCACCCAGGATTAGGTTTTCGTAATGCTCTCTCTTATCCTTCGCTCTGGCAACAAAAACGAATGATCCGCTATGAAGGGTTCCGGGGGTTGGCTTATCTCCCGATCTTGTCTCCACAACTAGACCTACATCAATCTCTCTCGAAGAGATGAGATCTCGAACCTTGACGCCGTCACCGACAAAGAACGACAAATCGATTTTAGGATGATTCCTTTGATAGTTGTGAAGAAACCGTGGCAACACGGAGTTAAACAAACTGTGGCTGGCGGCGAGCCGAATTTGACCCGCATCTCCATCGGTGACTTCTCTGATTTCAACAAACAATTTCTCAACTGCAGCAAAAACATTCACACACTTTTCGCGCAGCAGGCGTCCTTGTGGTGTGGGAATCAAGCGATTTTTGCCGTGGACCAAGAGAGCAGTTCCTAAAGTTTCTTCGAGCGCAGCAATCGCTTGACTCACGGCAGAGAGTGAAACTCGATTAGCTTTAGCGCTCGCAGTCAAGCTGCCAAGCCGCAAAGCATCATGGAAGTATTTGATATGATTGTAGTTAACCATTATGTTCCACCTTTCTTTGGGAATCGGTCTATATTAACTAAAAATGTATATTATTAACGATTTTATTACATTTTTCTTAATTATACACTGTGTTAGAAATAGGCAACCAACAACGGTAAGGGTCCGTTTGTGGCAAAAAAGTCTAACCACAGAGGTTTATCATGAGTTTCACTAGAACAATCACCGCTCTCTTCATTTCAACATGGGCAGCTTTAGGAGCCCACTCCGCTCGCGCCGACTACACGGTATCTTATAATTGCAACCATGGAGCTGCGGTGCTCGACCACGAATACGTCAGCGAGCGCGGCGGAAATTACCACGCCTACCAATTTGTTATCCGGGACCAAGGCGTCATCGATTACCTCGCACGCACGGGAGCCATCAACCCGAACAACATTATTTCGGGTGGGCATGAAGCTTTGATTTATACTTTTAAGTATGGAAAAACCTTTACAGAAGAGGGCCAATTATATAGATCCCCGTCAAGAAGTGATGGCTGGGCGTACCGCATTACAAAGAAAGAAAATGGCATCCTATTTGAGGGCACTGGGGGTGTAGGCGGTGGAGGACAATGGTTTTTCGAGTCCTGCCAGTACTTAGATCAAACCGATCAAGCTAAGAATTAATCATCAGAAATGCAATCTGAGCTGTCATCGATTTAAGTTGGCAGCTCTTTTTTAGCTTCCCAAGGGGACATGAGTCTCGCTAGCTTGCCGGTGCGTTCCACCCCTAGAGCCACTGCCACTGAACGGATGAACTAGACCCCACAGTGCTGAGAATCCAGATAGATATGTTATTTCCATAAGGTTGCAATATAGCTTGATGCATTAAAAATGAGACATTTTTTTAAAGAATTTAGAAACTTCGCATCTCATAAAAATCCCTCGAAGTAACTTTGGGGTTCTTGCTATTTTGTGCATTTTTTTTCTCGTTAAATATTCAAGATCGTCTAGCGCGAGTTTATTAAATCACTCCACCTAAAAACCCCCTACGCATTGCTGCACAGAGGGTTTAAGGGATTTTAAGTGTAGTCACTGGAATTGATGTTTGGCCTGATAGACTGAT
>JBAXBA010000188.1:0-2304 GCA_037142195.1 Pseudomonadota bacterium | reverse complement strand
TTGCTCGGATCACGGCAGTCGGCTTTCACCACCAGCCAAACCCGTCTGGTTCCTCGCTGGCTCGGGACGGGCTATGGCTGGAGTACTTGCCGACAATCCGATAGAATATCAACAGTGCATTCAAGGAGCGCTAGTGCAAATGGATTTAAGGACAAATCCATTACTGGAAAAATGCGATCAATATCTCTGCACATTAGGTCGGGATCTATTGCACCATCATTCGTAAAATATTTAGGCCTTAAAGGATCTTTCTTTAAAAGAAAGAGTTTACACCTGCGACTGCGGCATTTCGCTTGATAGTGACTTAAGTGCTGTTTGGAGCCTAAGAAATTTAATAAAAATTGGACTAGCTAGTTCCCAATTGAAGCCCTGGGAGATCACGGCTCTGGAGCTCTTGAACTTTGCAGCTTTTCCAAGGATCCGACTAGCATCCATGAAGCAAGAAATGACCGTAAGCTTGCGTGCGCAAGTTAGAATTGTCTTCATGTAGCGGATAATTTTCCACACTCAAGTAATTGATGTAACGGAGATGCTATCTCGGACTTTCATTTGATTTTAAACCCTCACTGGAAAAATCCATAGAGCTAAATCAACAAAAAAAGTGTATTCTTGCTTGAGAAAAGAACAATGCGAGGCTGATTCCTTTGATTATATTAGCAGGTGGCACGGGAGATCTTGGGCATCGAATTGCGAGGGAAGTCTTAAAAATGAGAGCCCCCTTGCGAGTGCTCGCGCGCGATGGAACCTCGAGGGACAAGATCCTTGCCCTGGAATCGTTAGGATGCCAGGTCATAGTCGTAGACTTCTCTAACCAGGAAGGGCTATCTAAGGCTTGTTTGGGTGGTAGCGTGGTTGTATCAGCACTTTCAGGCTTGCGAGACTCAATGGTTGTCGCACAAACTCAATTGCTCCATGCAGCGATTTCAGCGAACGTTCCCCGGTTTATACCTTCTGATTTTGCCCTAGATTTTACTAGGATACCTGACGGTTGGAACCGCAATCTTAGTTTTAGACGTGAATTCATGAAAATAGCAGACAGCTCGAATATAAGAGTCACATCTATATTGAATGGCGGCTTTATGGACATGCTCACTGGGGTCGCCCCCTTTATACTCTTTAATGCACACCGCATATTGTGCTGGGGAAACCCAAATCAACTGACTGACTGGACGACCATCGAAGACACGGCGAAATATACAGCTCTTGCTGCTCTCGACGACCAAACTCCTCGCTTTCTAAGAATCGCTGGCGATCAGGTAAGTGCGAACACGCTTGCCTTCATAATGACTGAATTGACCGGTAAAAAACACAAAATATTGCGCCCCGGTAATTTGCACATGTTTAGAGTTTTGATCCATCTCGCCCGCCTCTTCACTAAAAAAACCAACGACCTTTACCCCGCTTGGCAAGGAATGCAGTACATGCATAATATGTACAGCGGTAAAGCTAAGTTTGAATCTACAGATAACGAACGCTACCCCATGAACTGGACTAAAGCAAAAGACCTTTTAGATCAATTTTTAAAGTCGAAAGTTTGACGGGACTCTCCCATAGTGATTTTAGCTACTGCCCGACAGATTTCTTCTTTTATGACCTAGATTGTTTTACAACATCCAGCGCATTTAAAAGGTTTATCCGGCTGCGAAATGTTTCTTGAATTATGAGCGATAGGGAGCTTGCCCGGCATTTTTTCCGTGGTAAGACTCTTGAATTCTATGAATATATGAATACGGCACATGCAGTCTTGCCGTTCAACTGGCACTTGTGCATTCCATGACTAGTGAAATCATCAAAAAATTTGAGGTGATGAATTGCTATCTAAATAATGTGTGGAGGCCCCTGGGATTATTTCTTTGATGATCCTGTAGACTTTTGCACATAGATATCTTTGGGGATAGAGCCGCTCGTCAAGTTCAGACAATTTAGGTCAAATCGAAGGAATTTTCAGACAAAAAGTTTCGAGAGCCTTAATCTAACGCTATGCATCTATCAACTAACCCAAAAGCATTATTCCGCTCGCCCAACCAAATCAATCAGCATACTCTCAGGCTGATTTTTTCTTCTTTAATCTGATTCTGCAAAGCTATTTTAGACAGCATTTATTAGAAAATTCCAACTTAAGTGCAAGTTATTTAGCGAACCTAATGCCAACTGCAAAGTGATCATACTCGACGTCACAAAGACGCTGCTTGAAATCCCAAGCTGTTTGGTAATCTCAACATGTGAGATGTCTTCGCCCAGTCTAAGAACCTAAAGTCTTCAAAAATCCCTAGATAAATATAATAACCAGTCAAAAATAGTTGA
>JBAXBA010000187.1:0-2308 GCA_037142195.1 Pseudomonadota bacterium | reverse complement strand
CTCTGACCTTTTATCATGAGATCAGACCATGAGACACTAATTTTCCGACGCTCCCCCCGGTTTAACAACGCAAGCAGTGTGAGTCAAGGCTAACAGCAGAAGTTTAAATATCCTTTTCATTATCGTGCCTCAATGGGATTGCTTAGTCACCCTGCCTTGTACCAAAATAATTTAATATTTTGCCACAGAATATTCGACTCTTCTACTTTGAAAGCACTTAAAATGAGCTCCGAGCGTTAAATTAGGCCCTTTTAAGGTCGAAATCATTTTCAGAGTGCCGAACCGCTAGATCCTCGTGCTTAACAAACTTTTTAGCATATCCAGGTTCTCTTAGTTCCACTTTAAGGATATGCAAAAGAAGTCTTACAGCTGTGCTGTTGAGAGTCTGTGTGTTGTTTAAAACTTTACTGATCTGTCCTTTGGATAGCTGAAGGGCTCCCGTCAATTCGGTCGCATTCATGCCGCAAACTAACATAATTCCATGGACCTCTTCAGATGTGAGTTGATAAACCCTATGGTCATTTCCATTAGGGGCAAGACATAAATAATTAAATAACCACATCTTCGCTAAGATTCTGGACGTAGTAACAATGACATCCGGCGACAGGTAATAATCGTCCTTTTCAGGGTTGAATGTCTTACTATTGACTCCTTCTTCAACGGAAACAGGAACATTCAAAAAAACGTGACTTCCCAGCTTCGAATCAATCTCCAAAGATTTTGCGACTATACTTTTTAGCATACTAACCTACCTCCCTATAGGAACTGATCACAACAATGATTTGTCCTTTTTCGTCCGTATCGAACACCACTGCTAATTGACATGGAACTTTTCTATCATCTTGACAGTGCCAGACAAATGAATTTGGAGCTGGATTCCTCACATGATTCGATCTCAAAACACCATGGCCCAAAACAAGTGCGAGAACTTCATTTTGTGTGAACTTGCGCCCTGGATGGTCTGCAAAAGCATGTCTCTTTACGAGAATTCGTCGATCGTCTCGCAGTGTATCGAATAAGTTTCTAGCCTCCTTTAAATTCAAAAGCTCCCCTTGTCGACTTTATAGCATACTACTCGGAAGTTTCACAGTGAAACTTTAGACCAGTTGTTTTAATATTGCAACTACCTAATACTAAATATGAATTAGTATTTCAACTAACTTCATTTAAGGGGTTTAAATCTCATCGGATGACATTTGTTGTACCTGGAAAAGCATCCTGATTTCAATAGCTTTTATAGCTGTGTATCCTGCTGCCCTGCGCTGTCTCATAACAGTGTAAAGTAAAATTAATTAATATTCGGCAGGGCAATGCCCCCGTAGCGCTATCAGGCCTCTTGTTCCATTATCCCATTCGAAAACCTGGTCATGTCACGGTTTGTCCAGCGGTATTTTGTCACTTCTTCCTTGAAGGCCACGTTTGGCAGATTGCTTCCCTATGGAAGCTGCCAGCGCAACCAAACCATATACCTATAAGCGTCGACGTCCGGAGCTTACTCCGTGCTACCGCATCCTTCAAAATCACCTAAACACTTTTATCTCCAAGAAAGACAGGGAAGGGCGACCTTTACCAAACTATGTGATTAAAGAGTTTGATGCTTTTCTAGAGTGTTGGATTCCAGCCTACAGGTGTTTAAGACTAGTGTGCAAGAGCAGTCAAAAAGAGCAGGTAGTTGCCTTCAGATGTAAAAAAATAGGCTTCTGTCCTTCCTGTTGTGCCAAACGGCAAGTAGAAGCTGCCACCCATCTGGTAGATCATGTACTCCCCATGGCTCCTTACCGCCAATTCGTAGTAACGTTTCCCATCCCAATGCGCTACTGGCTCCATTCTCATAAAGAACTATTTTCCAAAGTCTACCGAATCATTATCAAAGAGATTCACAGCTACTACAAAATCAAAGGCATTGCCGCTGGCATTAAGGACCCAAAGTCAGGAGCCATAAGCTTTACCCAGCTTGCCGGGTCGGCTCTAAACTTAAACCCGCACCTACACATTTTATTCTGCGATGGAGTGTTTTCAGGCATTAGTCAAAACGGTGCTGAAACCTTCCGCTTTCGAAACCTAGAAGCCATTACCGAAAAAGAAGTAGAAAAACTCCTTCTTGAAATCAGCAGTAAAGTTCTTAAACTTCTTAAAAAACATGGTTATTTAAACCACGACGGGGAGATGGTGGACCATCCTCAAAGTGACGGTCTCTTTAGAGACCACGAATCCCTCGCCATGGCGACTTCTTCGTCCATCATAGGAAGGATTGCCTTTGGTCCTAATGCCGGTCAGAAAGTGACAAGGATCGGATCAGGATTTGGTT
>JBAXBA010000186.1:0-2401 GCA_037142195.1 Pseudomonadota bacterium | reverse complement strand
TGAAGGATGCGGTAGCACGGAGTAAGCTCCGGACGTCGACGCATGTAGGTAACTGATTTTGAAGTTTTGGCAGATTCCATAGCCGAGCAATATGCCTAACCTGACCATCACAGTAGAAGTGACAAAATACCGCTGGCTAAACGTTGACATGACTCAGAGTTTTAGAGGTAAATGGAATCAGATAGGCTGCTTCCCCCTAAACAACAGGAACTTCCTTTATGGCGAGCTTCTGTAGTATCCGAATCAAAGGCCTTGCCAAAAGCAAGAATAACGCAATAAAAACGCCGCCCACAATTTGCAAAGTGCGAGCCATTCCTAGATGATCAATACCGAAACCAACGGCTGGACCGACCATCGCAAAACCAAGGCGAAAAAACAAACTCTGCAGGGAATTCACAGTTGCGCGAAAATTACTGGGAATCCGCCAGTTGAGAGTCTCACGCAATAGAACTTGGGAAATTCCCCTGCCTACATAAAACAGAAAACAAAAAGCTACCCCAGCGACTCCTTCCACCCAGGACATCCCAAAATAGCCGCAGATGGGAGCCCAACACAGGACTACTATGAGCGATACCGCACCAAACCTTCGCTCTAACCAGTGGACCTGTTTACCAACTATACCGGCAGTCAGATTTAAAGCAGCCCATATAAAGCCAAAATAAGCGAGGCTAATCCCCTGGTCCGCCCAATACTTCTGTATAATCCACACGGCAATAAAAGAAGACAACCCCCATACCACTAAATTGAAGAAAGCCAATAGAACTACTTTGTCGTTGTTGAGAAATACCTGCCGGAAAACCTCCCGGAGATTTTCGCCATGCCGCTGCCGCCCGACCTTTTCTCTCTTAGGGTCATATAAAGTTAGCGCAATAAAAAATGGCACCCAACCGGCTAAGGCATTGGCAATGGTCACACATTGAAAGGAAATCACGACTAGCAATCCCCCTAGAATAGATGCTACAGACTCACCCACAAGAGCAAAAAATTGCTGATTTGCCAGGGATTTGCTGGTCTGTTGACGATCCTGGCGATTCATGGAGTCGTAAAGCAAGGCAACGTCTGCTCCCGACACGAAACATAGCGCTGTCGCCTGAACGATTTCATAAACCACGAGCTGGGAATAGCTCTGCGCAAAAATCAGATAGGTAAATGCTACTCCAGAAATGAAAGAACCAATCAATATGGAAAGCTTACGCCCCCAGAGGTCACAGATGTAACCTGTGGGCAACTCCAATAACGCTACGGATAGCCCAAAAATTGCCTGCAGCTTAAAAAATTGCTGCATACTAAGTCCGAAACTTAGAAAAAGCGGTGCAATAACCGGTATGACGACTAGAAACATCCAAAAAAAGCTGAACGCATTGAGCTTTCTGATGTTTAGTCCATACTTCGCAGCTTCCCTTTCTGGACTTAGGGCCACATCCATCTCTCTGCTCCTGTGCTAATTGAATTTTCCTCGATAGAAAGCTTTCCTCCAAAGAGTCTAAAGTGGACGATGGCGCCATTAGCGATGTGGGCTCTTTCTCCCACGCCGCAATGGGTCAGAAGTACGCGTATGACGCCACCGTGGGTAGCTACCCCCATGCGACGCCATTTCTGGACATCGACCTCCCGCAAAAGGGCGGAGAAGACTCGGTTTAGGACCTCCTCTTTACTCTCCCCACCTGGAAAACGAAAATCACTACTATCACTTTCCGTAGATCGCATTTGGCAAAGGGAGGTTTCACCAAAATTTAGGATAATTTCAGAATTATCCATACCTTCAGCTGCCCCCAAATTCATCTCCCTGAGACCTTCATTAAGAATGACTGGCAACTCCAGGGCTGCGCCAACGATTCCTGCAGTTTGATGAGCTCGCAGCAAATCAGAAGATAGAAGGCCATCAAGTCTGAGAGGGCGCAGAAAGTCTACAACTTCATGGGCCTGTGCGACACCGAGGGCATTGAGAGCAATGTCCCGATGCCCTTGCCAGCGACCACTGCGATTCCAATCCGTTTCACCATGGCGGAAGAGGTAAATATCAGTCCCTTGGCCGTCAGATTTCACTTCATGCATTGCTCTGTCCCATCCGCAATATTGGTTCCTCATTTTCACTTATGGAAAGAGAATCCCTCCTTAAAGTGCTCGACAATCCAGGATTGATCGTCAAGAATTTCAACGTTCTTGGCCAGTTTAACAACCTCTAGCACTCCAGAACCAATCGTGTCGCCTTCCAGTAATTGGCTCTTCGAATATAACCATTTTAGTTAATAAAGAGGCTAGCGAAATACGAATAGGAGATTGGAATATAGGCCTTTTCTAAACCGACACCTTGCTCCCATTCAAGACATTTTAGACTATTCGACAAGGTGGTAGATGCGCTAGTCGCCTAGCGACACCCCCATTGAGAACCCGTCGTGCC
>JBAXBA010000185.1:0-2406 GCA_037142195.1 Pseudomonadota bacterium | reverse complement strand
TTACTCTGTCTTGCCCGATTCAATATCCGGAAAAACTTAATTGCCGGAGTACTAGCGAGGATTTCTGAGCAAAGATTTGCCCGCTTCAGTCGTTTGCTTCTCATTGCGCTCAGCGCGTACAGCTTTTCTAAGGTGATGAGTTGGTAAAATCAACGCCCTTTTTGATAGATCCCACCTGACTCCCGCTCTGCTTGAATTTACAGCATGGCACTTATACGAGTTATTTTAAAATGTTTCGAGCGAATATTCCGCCTTGATTTGATAAAATGACTGGATTTGGCGCAGTGCCCTAAATCAAGATTACATAAAGTAATGCAGCCGAATGCTCGCCAAGTCTACTTTACAATGTATAGAGATGGCGCTGTGCAGCGAAAAAGTCTTATCCGCAAAGACAGTTTTCAGAACCATCTTTGCGGATAAGCACTTACAAATGTCTTGTAATCCGCAAAGACAAATAATATAACTATGTTTGCGGATAAATGCTCTTCAGAATTGGAGTGATGATGTTTTACGGCCGACAGAGCGAACTAGAATCGCTAGAAAACCTCTATAAACATCCAAATGCTCAGTTGATAGCTATCTATGGTCGACGGAGGGTTGGCAAGAGCACACTCATCAAGCACTTTGTAGGGAGCAAGCCGAGTCTTTTTTTTGAAGGACTCGAACGGGAAACCAGTCCAACACAAATCGCACACGCTTCGGCAGTTCTGAAGCGGCAAATAAGCGACAATATTTTGCTGCAAAAGGCCGACTTGAAAAGCTGGAGTGACTTTTTTGATATTCTGAACGAACACCTTCTGGTTCACAAAAGAAAACGCACCATCATCGTATTCGATGAGTTTCAGTGGATGGCCGCAGGTCAAGGAAAGTTAGTGTCTCTCCTCAAGTACTATTGGGACAACTTCTGGAAAGACCAAAACGTTCTGATTATCCTGTGTGGCTCTATCGCGTCTTTTATGGTTAAGAAGGTGATCCATTCAAAGGCTCTCTATGGCCGTCTTGCGATCGGTATGCATCTAGGCAAACTCTTGCCGCATGAAGTACGAGCCATGCTAAAAAGACGTAGCGAAGAGGAGGTTCTTAAGTACCAAATGATTCTTGGTGGCGTACCTCGCTATCTGGAGTTCGTGGATCAAACGAAGTCATTTGAACAGAATATCGAAAGGCTTTTCTTCCTCAGGAACGCCCCTCTTTCTGATGAATTTGAAAAGATTTTCTTCTCTCATTTCAAGGAACCGAGAACATACGCAGCCATTGTTAAAGAACTGTCGAACTCAGCCAAGTCTCTCCAGAAAATCTCCGAAGCTCTCAAGATTCCAACTGGCGGTGGTCTCGCCAGTTATCTGGAAAACCTTTGTATGGCTGGTTTTATAGCCGTTGAAACTCCATTCCTAGCAAAAAAAAACACAAAGCTAAAACGGTATCGCATTATAGACGAACTGCTTCTCTTTTATTTGAAATATCTTCGCCCTAATGAAAAGGCCATCGAAAAAGGAGTTGGTATGTCTATCTTTCGAAACAAGATAAGCAATCAATGGGAACCATGGTTGGGGCTCGCCTTCGAATCGTTTTGTCGCAATCAAGCACCATTGCTAGCCCTTGCCATGGGGTTTGGGGATCGCGTTATTAGCTTTGGATCCGTATTTTCAAGAAACTCTCCCGGATTTCAGATAGACCTTCTCTTCGAAAGAGCTGACGGCGTTGTTACGCTTTGCGAAATAAAATACCATCAGAAACCTATCGGATGCTGGGTTATTCCGGAAGTAAAACGCAAAGCGGCACTCTTTTCTCTACCCCGCGGAAAGACACTCGATCTCGCACTGATCGCTCCCTACGGAGCAGACGAGCCCTTACGCCAAACCGAGTTTTTTCATCACATCGTAACGAGCCATGACCTTTTCAGACGATACTATGGTGACTTTGGAAACCCATCCAAATAAAGAGCTGTTCTCCTTGTAATAGCAGTCACTGTGCTTCAAGTGCATACATTTTAGGAAAATTCGAAAGGTGGATAGGGATCGGGAAAATCCGTTGCTGCGCGTCGAACTAAGACATTTTATGGCTCTAACTCTGAAAATTCGTTTAATATATTAAAGTCACTTGAATTGAAGCACGGTGGCATTTTGGATCAAAAGGTTTTCTGGAATGGAATAGTCTCACTCTGCGAGAAAGCCCAAATTCCAAAGGTGAGCCCCCATGAATTGAGGCACACCTGCACGGAAATTTGGATAGACTTAGGGGCGAGCGTTGAGGACATCCGCAGGCTTCTTAACCACAAGTCGGCTGAAACTACTCAGCGTTACATTCACCGGACTGACGATCCAAGTTCGGATCTTTAACAGATTGGTTGAAAGTCAAGTCAAGTCAAGTCAAGTCAAGTCAAGTCAAGTCAAGTCAAGTCAAGTC
>JBAXBA010000184.1:0-2447 GCA_037142195.1 Pseudomonadota bacterium | reverse complement strand
GGCCTTTGGCGCGCGAAATATATGGAAGCGCTTAAATTTTCGCGGGAATGTGGGTTTTAAGACTTTTTAAGGAGGAGATTCCTGCTCCCTGGTCGGGGACCTTAGGCAAGGCAGGGAGTGCAGCGGACTGCTTTATTGATTTCAATTCTTAGCTGTCTGGCAGCCGCAATTTTCTCTTTAAGTTCAGTAATTTTCTCTTCAGTCCAAATACCGGTAATAATTTCTTCCGGAGTAGCACCCTTTAAAGCGGAATGGGGAATACAGGTATTGCTTTCATTTAGGTAGAAATCAGTTCCTTCGACCAATGATTCAAAGTTAGACAGAAGGATTGTAAACAAGTACCGGTGTTTCAATCGTTGAAAAAGCATTTCAACCATAGAATTGCTTTGTTCGATATCGATTTGGGCAATCGTAAGTGAAATTGACTCTGAATCGACAAGGACACCTACTTCTTGATTGATGTTTTCACTTCCGCTATCAACTAGAATATTAGGTTTTAAATGTAGATCTAAAGACCTAGCTTTTGCTAAAGCTTGCTCAATAAGTTCCTTCGTTCTGACTCCGCCATAGTCTTTGGACACCTTCCAAGCTAGGACATACCGCGAATAGTTATCGATTATACATTGAACAAAGGCCCTACTCCCATCCTGAAGCCTCAGGACAGTTAGGTCTAAATGCCAGATTTGACCTGGAGCAGAAGCCCTGATGCCTATCTTTGGCTTAGGAGGATAGATTCGAGTGCTACTTCTTTTCAAGCCTAGTTCTCGAATCACCGTGACCATGTTGATGGCGAAGCCATCACTTCCCCTGTCTTCTTTCCTAACCAGCTTAATGCCTGAATGCTATAGTGGCAGAAATCTTTAGATGTATAAAGATCCTGAATCTTTCTGATTTCAGGGCGAATCATTTGTGTAGGAGAGACTAGCGGACAGCTTGGTCTATCTTCGAGTAAACATTTGACCTCGCGTTTTATCCAGTTGTGATATCTAGCTGCAGTTAGTCCAATTGCTGAAAGGCACTCTGAAAGTGGGATCGAATCGGAAGCCGATTTTATCGCAGCGAGAATTTTTCCTTAGCTCCTGAGGGCCGAAGTCGTTTATACTGGATTTGAAAACCGAATATTTTAATTGTAGTTAGTACTAGCCCATGCTCAGCAGTTACCGCAGCAAGCTTTGCTTTCAAGGTCATATTTTCAGCGATAAGCTCTGACGTGTTTAGATCTAGTTCAGGAATCGTAAGGAATTCCCTTGCCCCATTCTTCTTCCACTCCTTAAGAGTCGATAGTGAAATTCCATACTTTAAAAACTTACGAATGTCGTCGGATGTTGCAACTAGATTTTTAAGGCGATGGTCATAACGCCGGTACTCTGATCTATCCATTAAAAACAGTCCTTCTAAATTGCAATAGAGGACTATCGGATGGATCAAGAAATTTTTTAGCACTAAAGGAAAATTCGTCGGAAATATTGTAAAACGTCCAGAATTGACGCACGGCGGCGAACCAGAACATTCTGCAGCGTATAAAGCGAATATTCGGTCTACCCACATTACAATGTTTTAAGATAGCGCAGGCCTACTAGCACATCTACCAACTTTCGAATTTTTCTAAAATGTATGCACTTGAAACACGCTGACTTCTATTACAAGCAGAACCGCTCTTTATTTGGATGGGTTTCTGAAGTCACACTAGTATCGTCTGAAGAGGTCATGGCTCGTTACGATGTGATGAAAAAACTCGGTTTGACGTAAGGGCTCGTCTGCTCCGTAGGTAGCTATCAGTGCGAGTTCGAGTGTCTTTCCGCGTGGTAGAGAAAAGAGTGCTGCTTTGCGTTTTACTTCTGGAATAACCCAGCATCCGATAGGTTTCTGATGGTATTTTATTTCGCAAAGGGTAATAACGCCGTCAGCTCTTTCGAAGAGAAGGTCTATCTGGAATCCGGGAGAGTCTCTTGAAAATGCAGGTCCAAAGCTAATAACGCGATCGCCAAACCCCATGGCAAGTGCCAGCAAAGGTGCTTGATTGCGACAAAATGATTCGAAGGCGAGACCCAACCATGGTTCCCATTGATTGCTTATCTTATTTCGAAAGATAGACATCCCAACTCCTTTTTCGATGGCCTTTTCATTAGGGAGAAGATACTTCAAATAAAAGAGAAGCAGTTCGTCTATGATGCGATACCGTTTTAGGTTTGTGCTTTTCTTTGCTAGGAATGGAGTTTCAACGGCAATAAAACCAGCCATACACAGGTTTTCCAGATAACTGCCGAGGCCACCGCCAGTTGGAATCTTGAGAGCTTCGGAGATTTTCTGGAGAGACTTGGCCGAGGTCGACAGTTCCTTAACAATGGCTGCGTACGTTCTCGGTTCCTTAAAATGAGAGAAGAAAATCTTCTCAAATTCATCAGAAAGAGGGGCGTTCCTGAGGAAGAAAAGCCTTTCGATATTCT
>JBAXBA010000183.1:0-2490 GCA_037142195.1 Pseudomonadota bacterium | reverse complement strand
GGGTCGGGAACCGGCCTCAGGTGTGGAGGAGAAGAACTCTTTTCCTGTGAAACACAAAATTCCATCCCATACGGGAGCAAGCCCCCAGGGCTTGTGAGGATTGGGTGGAGTAGTTCATAAAATATAGAATTCGATAATCACCAACACGCACACGATAATCGTTGCGAGCTAAACCGAAGCTGGGTGAAGATGCGCCCAGTTCCCAAGAAACCCTGTCTAGGTATTTGTGAGTAGGAAAATCAACCCCGTTTTTGATATATTCGGCCTCACTCCAGCCCTGTTTCAATTTGCAAACCAGAGGAAAAGAAAGGCAGTCCCATCAAAATTGGCTGTACAGAAGAGAGTCCCCCTCAAAAACTCTAGTTGGGTCAAAATGCTGGCTAAAGTCTTTGAAATCGATGTGATTGGGTGCCAGCATGGAAAGGGAGAGATGTCTATTTTAGCCGCCATCATCAAACCCAGTGAAGTAGCCCGTTACCTCAAGAACCTTGGCATTGAGCATGAACCCCTAGCCAGAGCTCCTCCTAGATACCAATAGGAGCTTTTTGAGTTTGGCTCCACAGAAGATCTCTACAAAAGCATGTACACCATAGTCTTAATGCCCCCAAAATGGAGTCATCAGACATAGTGGATGCGTCTAGTCTAATGAAAAAAGTTGGGAACGATAGCTCATCACAAAATAGGCAATGAAAGCCATATAGAGTAAAACTAGCGCAGCTGCAGCTAGAGCCATCCTTTTACTTGATGAAGATGCAGTTCCTTCTTTGAAATAACCCTTTGAAAGTAAACTTGCTGCGACGATTTGACCCACAATGGGGAAAGCAACAGTTCCTAAGGCTGCTAGTTTCAGCGCCTGTCGGTAGAGTTGGTCTTTATTGAGCTCTGTATTATCCATAAATCTCCCAAGACTTCATGTCTAACACAGGTTCCCGGGAGAGAGAAATGAAATGTTGTATTCTCTAGGCGAGGACGTTAACATAGCAAAAAAAGAAACAAATTTATGGAAAAGGAAACTATGAAACGTTTATCTACACTTGTCCTGCTAGGGATCTCAAAGGTCGCTTTTTCATCAGTAATATCAGTAATTGACTCCGGACTCGATGTGAAGCATCCCAAGCTTATGGAGCAAGTATGGTCCAATCCTAGGGAAATATCTTTTAATGACATTGATGATGACCAAAATGGATTCATTGATGATTTAAACGGCTGGAATTTTGCTGAAAATAGCAATCGTCTCATCGATATGAGATTTTTGAAAACTTACACGCCCGAGGTAAAGCGATTTTTTGATATCCAACTGAAGGGTTTGAGCGGCACTCTGGATGCTGATGACAAGGAATGGCTAAAAACAAAGTTTGATGATAAAGACTTTATGGCTAATCTTATGAAATTTGGAAATTTTGCCCATGGCACCCATGTGGCAGGAATTTCAGCAGCACGTTCATTATCGAATAAGATTATGGGTATTAAGCTTATTCCAACAGAAAGCCCTATGGCTACTACCCTTAATTACATCAATAGAATTCAAGGCGAAAGTAAGGGCAAAAAGACTAAAGAGGCAATACTTAGACAAGGGCTGACATTTTTGGCAAGCCAGCAAGCTCAGCTTTTTGTGAATGTCGGTTCTTATGGAGCAAAACTGGGAGCACAAACGGCCAACTGTTCTTTTGGAATGAACTCCCTAGCGGCTAGAAATATTGTGGCTCCCTTGTTGAAACTTCTATTTGGTGGTGATGTTGAGGAGGCCACAGTCGTAGAATACGCAAACTTTATGGTGAATGAAGTGGTTCGCCAAGGTCAATCGATGGCCCTATCTAATCCCAAGACTCTGTTTGTATTTGCAGCTGGAAATGATGGCACTGATAACGAAATTTATCCCATAGCGCCGGCGAATATTCGTGAACAGAATACCATGACTGTAGCAGCTACCTATAATGACGGAAGAATCGCAAAGTTCTCAAACTTTTCAAGAGAACTTGTTGACGTAGCTGCTCCAGGTGTAGGAATTGTTTCTACAATTCCGGGCGGTGAGACCATTACTATGAGTGGCACAAGTCAAGCCGCACCGTTTGTTGCGGGTGTCGCTGCTGGTGTGCAAGCTTTGAATCCTGCTCTGACTCCTAGCGCTGTAAAAGCAATTTTGATGGGTACAGTGGATAAAATAGATCTTCTTTACGATAAAGTCGTAAGTGGAGGGGTTGTCAATGCGGAAAGAGCTTTTGCTGCCGCTAGTTTTTCCAAGGACCACGCTCTTGACCAAGCCATGGAACTTGCCCATCAGAAAGTTAAGGCTAGCGTTCGTGGCGGTGCTTTCTATGATGCGGATTTTGATCCCTATGTAGTGCCTCTTTTAAATTCTTTAGGTAGCAATTAATAGGATATGAACCTCTATGAGCTAGGAACGGGGGCGGGTATGAGAGCTTAGATTATTGCTTTTGGAACGGAACTTCTCTTAGGGGAGATTGTGAACACCAATGCCAGTTTTTTGGC
>JBAXBA010000182.1:0-2559 GCA_037142195.1 Pseudomonadota bacterium | reverse complement strand
AAGTTGCTTGATTTTCCTGTTATGTGAAATGGCAAGAAGAAAAAAAATCCTTGGTATGTCTCTAACAAGAGACGAAAATAGTGCTTTTAATCAATTGCGCTAATCTTTTTTCGGGGAGCCACTGATCTTCTTCTGTTGGACAACCTGTTATTCGGGGTCATAGTCGTAACTACGCCTCAAGTCGCTTATTCGTTCTCTCAAAAGGCTCCCGCCTCACACTACTCAACGCGCTGCCACTCAAGGTGGCGTCACAAGGAAAAAAACGGGGTCGGGAGCAAAACATAAAGGTCCAAACGTTTGTGAAGCCTTCTCAATGGAATCCGAATTCAAAAACCTTTTTTAAGCGTAAGTTCTTAGTGCATATTCTTTCTCCGTCCTGCTGCAGGTGTGAATTCTCTCTATGGAATCCGAATTCAAAAACTGTTTTTATGCGTAAGTTCCTACTGCATATTCTTTCTCCGTCCTAAAGCATGCGCGAATTCTCCCTATGAGTTTTCTTGCTATGGCTACGATGGCTCGCTTTTTACCGCTAGCCTTCGCTATCCTCTCAAATGTTTCTTTTAAAGCCACGTCCTTGGCTATTGCGCGCCAAGCGGCTTCCACAAGGAGCCATCTTATTCTAGCTGCTCCTTGCCTTGAGATATGACCTCGACGGATATGTTCTCCAGAGGAGTACTCGCTGGGAGTTAAGCCTGTATAGCTGAAGAGAGCTCTCTCGTTTTTAAATCTTGTAAGATCCCCTAATTCGTTAGCAAGGGTTCGACTTGTAATGAGTCCGATTCCTGGCACACTTCGGTAGACAGACTCGAGTTTCTCATCCTTTTTGGCTTGTTCTTTGAGAGCTGCTTGAAACTCTGCAATCTGAGTAGTAAAAAAGCGCCACTGCTCGATGAGCATTTTAAATGCAAGTTTGACTTCTGAGGCTAGGCTTTTAGCCTCAATTTCCTTCAAATATCTGTTTGAAATTGCACGTTTATCATTTCTCGCCATCAGGCCAAAATACTGAAGTTTTGATTTAATCTGACAGCTTACTGTCGCTCTCATCTCGACAACTTGCTCCCTCCCCCTCGTCAGGGCTCTTCTAGCCTCTTCGGCTTCTGAAGGGATATGGATGCATTTTAGTCGATGATTAGCCAGCTGCTCGGCGATCTTCTTCGAATCCCGGAGGTCCGTCTTAACTTTATCGTTAGAAGCAACCTCAATAGATGCAGCATTAACCACGTTACTTTTGATACCCGCCTTCTCTAGTTCTCGGTGGAGACCGAATCCAGAAAAGCCTGCTTCGTAGGCAGAATGGATCTCTGCATCCTTAAACCAGTTAAGGATCGACTGGGCAAATTGTGCCGGATCTGCCGGAATACTTGCTACTTTTTTAACGATCAGACCGTCGCAAATACAAGTCACAGAATAGGTTTCCTTATGCACATCAATGCCGATATAGACTTTTTTTCCTAAATACGAGATCTTAGTAATTGCCATCTGTTTGGCTCCTTTCAAAGTTTGAGCTGAATTACTCTTTGAAAGGATTTTTTCTCTTCTTGACCCTGGATTCTAGACGGAAGCAAATGCCTAATCGCTTGGGCAGGCTAATTGGCCAGATACAAGATCTTCATTTCAAACATAGCAACTACCAACCTATACTCGGAGCGGATCCCCGTCGCGGAGCTGATTAAACTCTGCTGATCTATTTTATAGAATCGGAACTTGGCTTTACATACTCACTAATCTGCTCTGTGCAAATCATTCTGATCATAGTTTGATAGCCTACGCCTCGTTTTTCTCCAGCTTTTTGAAGTAAAGCTATAAGTTCTTCAGGCATGATCACGTTAAACTTTCTTCCTACGCGAGGCCTGCCTTTTCGCTCAGAAGCTGAAATAAGAACCGCTTTTGGAGGACTTTCTTCTCCAAAATCACTTTCTTCAAATTCCTTTTCAAATTTATTTTCTTGCGTCTTCATAGACTTTCTTCTCTCCATCTCTTGACCTCCTGCAGCTAATTGGGCGAATTGTGTCTTGTCTCGGTGTCCAAGCAACGGTCATATTTCGACCGTCTGGCAAGTGCCCATAGGAAACCAATCTTGACTCTCCGAAATCACCAATCGATTCACCAGCAAGTACGATATCATTCGAAAAACAACTCTCGACTTCCTCTTTTGTGAAGCCATGCTTCCTTAACTTAGAAAGATTCTGTTCATCCCAATCAAATTCACCAGACCAAACCTCTCGCAACCACTCCAAAATCCATGGGCCAGCACCTCTCAAAACCACAAAGCCCCCTGTCCTTTCACTCTTCCTTATCGACAGCTTAAAGAATACCTTTAGGGTATATTATAATCAAGCAAAAACTGGCTGAATTATGCGGACTAAACCAATAAATAAGCCAATGATTTTATTTGTTAATCTAAAATCCCACCCCAATGTTTCGTCTCGACGAGATTCCCAAAATTGAATGGTAGTTGCTATGATTGAAATGAAGATCTTGTATCTGGCCAGTCAGTTGCCCAAGCAATTAGGCATTTGCTTCCGTCTAGAATACAGGCCCAAGAAGAGAAAAAATCCT
>JBAXBA010000181.1:0-2575 GCA_037142195.1 Pseudomonadota bacterium | reverse complement strand
ATCTATACAGCCTGCGGCAAAAGGGTTATACTTGGAAAAGTTGCTTGATTTTCCTACCAACCTTAAGAATCGCTCGATTGACCTGGGGAATAGTTGAGTTTTCCATGAATGTGGATCTCAACCTCAGATCTTTTAAGCCTGAGGTTCGAGTCAAAACTAACGATCAAATATTCGGAATAAAATTTTTGCAAGAGGTGGGATCCGGCAGTTTGCAATTATCTTCTTTCATTGTGGTGAAGTTCCAACATGTACCAGTGTCTAGTTCTTCTAAAACTTTTTGGTTCTCTTGGGTCATAGCGGTAATGCCATCGGTAATACCTCGTAAGGTTTCAACTTTTTCATTTACAGAAGCAGATTCAAATCTGGAGTTATTTCGGTCAATAGGCTTTTCATGTAGATTGACCTCCGCCTTTTTACTATAGCGATTTTCGCACACGATAGCCTCCACCATAATTGAAGAAATTTGGGCCTGCCATGACAAATGCATTCCATCCTCTTTGGCCTGAACTACTTTTTTCACAAAAGGGTCATTAAATCGCGATGTGTCGGCTTTCGGTGTAGGACCAGCATCTTTAGATGCATTAAATTTACTGGCAGAACGCTTAAGAATACTCTGGCTTACGGATTTGACCAACTTTTCTGTACTGGGAAATATTTCTTTCTCCCACGTCTCGAAATCATTCCGAACCTCTTGTGAAATACCGGCTTCAATCGGAGAGGATGCCGTGTTAGAGTTGACGGTATCACTTTTGCATCCGACAGCAATAAGCGTGAAAATACCTATCATAAAGAATTCCAGTTTCATTAATCCTCCGAGGATGAAATTTGAATGTGATATTGGATTAGGTTAGGCGAACTGATCCAGTTTGTCCAGAACCATTCAAAGTTTCATCGCAGGTTTCAATAACTTTTCTCACATTGGAAACCTTGTATTAGTTTTGATTTACCTAAAATCATTTCAAGCCATCTATTTGCCTAAAACCTAATCTCTCTGATCCTATTGTAGCATAAGTTCCCTATATCCTTGGCATTGCCGCCAGCAGGGGATTCAGGCAAGGTCCGATATTCCGTAGTAACGGACTTTTTGAGTTCTAAAAAACGATTCGTCGATCACTCTGATCAGTTAAGTGATGTGTGTCTGGTGGTTCTCTCGCTTGCTTGAGACAATTTCACCAATGAACCTCAATTTTGCGATCTAAGCCAGCGGCGAGAAATTTGAACTCAATCAGCAAAGCTTGACAGGGACTAGCCGACTCAACTAGCCTTTGAGAGGTCGCAACTTTTACTAGCGGGGATTTTTCATGCGTATTTTGTTTGCATTAGGATTGACTTGCGCTGCTTGCATGATGGTGCAGTGTAAAACCGGGGAGATCAACTACGGTTCCGAAGTGAAAAATGCGACCGAGGGTGATGGTGTCCCTCAAGTGAACCCCAAAGCATTTAACGCCTATAACATTTGGGGTGACGGGAATGGTACCGAAATTTTGGATTATCCACAGGGCTATGAAGTTCCAAGTGGCAGAACAAACCCCGATGGCGTGTTCTATGTTCATCAGAATATGTTTCGTGGGGGAGCTTACAATGATTTTATTGCCACGCCCACCGACGGCGCGAAGGTTGTGAACAATGTCCTTGAGTATCCCGTGAGAAACGGCAGACAGCTGAAGCTTAAGTTCACCCAAATTTCTGAAAACGGTATGTCCCACGATCTAGCCGTGGCCTACTGCAAAGACCAGAAACAGCGTTTGCCTACAATACGGGAGCTTTTTGATTTTTGCGCAGCAGGAGTGGTCGAGCCCAACTACGGGGACAGCTTCAGAAAGGGCAAGTACCCCTCAACCGCGCGATGCGGCGAGAGCTTTCTTTGGTCGGCGTCGCTTAACTCGAACCGCTTGAGTGAGGGGTGGCGGTTTATACGCGACGAAGGCATCGTCGATTTCGTTTACCGCAGCGGTCCATACGTCGTGCCATTCAAGGTTCGTTGTGTGGGGAGCGAGTGAGGGCGCAGCGCAGCAATTCATGAGCTTTGTTTGATAGGCGTGCGAATCTTCGTTTTCCTGGTCATCGTAAGTAGGCAAATCAAGCCTCTTTTGAAAGTATTAATCTTTACCCGCCATCAGTATGAATTTGCGGCATCGGCGATTAATAGTAAGTTTTCCTGGTGATTTTGGACTTTAGAAAGTTCATTACTTATATTTTGCAGGCTTCGCGGGGGGTGATTTTGGATTTTAGAAAGTTCATTACTTATATTTTGCAGGCTTCGCGGGGGAGTTTATTTAGCTAATACGACTTGGACTTAGACTTTAAACAAAGCTCCGCCTTGACCATAGGTGTCAGTCATCTATGGTGTTGATGCTTTCGTCTAGTTCTTCTACAGAGCCAAACTCTAAAGACTCTTCTTGATACCGCGGTGGTGCTCTGGCTGGGGTTTCGTATTCTATGCCGAGATGCTTGAGGTAGCGGGCTATTTCACTGCGGTTTGTTATGGCTGCCAGAATGGCCATGTCACCTTTGCAGTGCTATCTCCCGCGGCCCCTTGTCCAATGAACGCCTGGAGATCACAGAGTCAGGCCAA
>JBAXBA010000180.1:0-2581 GCA_037142195.1 Pseudomonadota bacterium | reverse complement strand
GGTTTACGTCGAGCCCTTAACCGAATGCGGTCAGGTCTTAACCGAATGCCATTGGGGACCCACCACACCCGTACCTAGGTTTAGGTTTATGGAGGCGACGACATGGATCAAGCGTAATCAGGGGAGGTGCTGAGCCGCAATCCGCAAGGGTGAAGCTATTGAGCCTCGTAATCGGTATTGAAGTGGCTGGCGGTCTCGAATAGCCGTCCAGCAATATCTGAGCAGCCGACAACGGGCATGGCTGTTTAGACACTTCCGGGGTCATAGGGCGTGGCGTAGCACCATAAGGCAAATGTGTAAACGTGGGAGATCTCGCAGTGCCTCTAGGATGGAGTACCAGCAAACAAGTGTAACAGCAAGGAAGCCGGGACGCACAGCGAGAAGTCAGATAGGGCGTAGTACTCCGAGTTCGGGAAAGCCGTTCACATGGGGAAGGCCCTTGGGTTAAATCGACCTTGAAGAGGAGGCGTTGATGGTGCCAACAGAGCCCCAGTATTCAACGACAACAGAATCGGCAAGGATAGTTTGGCTGTCTGGACGCGATCCCTTAAAGAAGTTTGATGATCTCATCATCCTTTCAATAAGGAGCCGCATACAGCGTGTTACCACGAGCTGAATGGAGAGAAGGCATTGGGACACGAGGAAGCGGTCAAGTGAATGATTTGATCCTGAGCCCGTTGCCTTAGTAGGGCACGACGGGTTCTAACTGGGGGTGCGCCAGGTGACTGGCGCATCTACCACCTTGCATTGGAATCTAGTTTGTCCGGATTCGGAGAGTCGCTTCAACTTTTTAGCTGGAAGCAATCCGTTAGGGAAAGCGGCTCTTCAATGAAGCGCACAAATTGCCTAGAGCCTCTTTGCTTTTTTGAATGAGTTTGACTTCATCGGCAAAATAGTCTGCCTCTTCTGCGCCGGGAAAATTTCCGGCAATGAGTGTAATGTCATCTAATGCTTGCCATTGTTGAATACCACGACTTGAAACCGCAAAAGAGTATTCCTTACTGAGCTTAACTACTTCTGTGAACGAGTAGGGATGGTAGCTGGATTTTAGAGTAGAGTCTGAGCCGATTAGGTCAAGCCACATGAAATTCTGCAATGCATTGGCATAGCTAGCGACACCTGGACGAAATCCAAGGGACTCAGTTTTTCCTCGCCTAGTAAATGTGAGGTCATCTTCCATGTTTCGCCCCAAGGCGGAAAGAGTACTTTCTAAATCCTTATTCGCCGTATCTGTGCATCCCGCAAGTTGATGGGCGACTTTGGATTTTAAAGCCTCAAAGCCAGGAGAGTTTTTCCATTGGTAAACTCTTGCACGGGCTTGATGTTTGCTCATGAGAAATCCTAAACGAAAGTTAGGACGATACTCGATGGCTATATCAAAAGACCCTCTGTTTTTCAGGTCTGGTATGCCACTCTTACCAACGGGGCGAAAGGGAGAGGAAGGATTCTCCTTTTCATTAAAAAAATCTAAATGGCTGTATCTTGGGTGGTGCTCTCTCTTAGATTTCAATTCCTTTAGGGCTCTTGCTTCGTCAGGAGTCATCTCAAGAATATCATCTACTGAACCAAAGGCATTGGGCCATTTGTCGTAGGAACTCCATATATAATGGGGAATTGGCCCATGACAAGCCATGCATTTCTCAGGATTGACAGTCGAAAAATCAACTTTTCCCAGATTTGAATCTTCTTCAGGAAAGATGATCTCTCGAAATTCTAAGGCAGAAGTCGATTCATTTATTTCCACGAACTCTAAAGAATTAAATCCGTGCTGTTTTTTATCCCCGTTGTAGGTAATCATGGTTTTGCCATCGATTCCAAATAGGAGTACTCTTGGAGACCCGGGGGATGCCTCCTGCAGAGAGTCACTCTTTTTAAAGAGTGTAAAGTTAGACCTTAAGTCCAAAGGAAGCTCCGTCAGGACTTGAGGAATGGTTAGGGTTTGTCCTGGATTTAGGCGCTCATAGTCTTTAATCTTCACCTCAATCTCACTAAAGGTGCCAGCAAAGAGAGCGCGAGGAATGAGAGAGATCAACGCTAGAAAAAGTAAGATCGATTCTTTCATGTATTTCAAGTGTAGCTCCCTTTTTTGAAATAAATTAAATACTTAAATGGGGTGCTTCGCGCTTCAACTTTTAAAACTGGCCGGCCAGTCAGGTTTCAATATATACGTCAATAACTTTGGAAAGTGGCTCTGTCAAGAGAGCATTTTAACCCCGTGAGCCCTTGGCTATCTCAAGACATTCTAAACTTAGTGAATATTGGCCCGGATTGCTTTTTAAAATGCTGATTTAGCGCAGTAGTTCCATTGCCAAGTGCAGAAAAAGTGCGGAACACTAGTCAAAAACCATCAAAATTGGTCACAATTGAACACACCAGATAAGAGTCCTAACACTCGGTTATTTTTGTTAAAACATTGAAATTAAAGCACACTTTCGACCACCCTAAATCTGCTTTGGGAGCATGAGGTCGTAGGTTCGAGTCCTATCACCCCGACCATGCTGAATAAGTTTTAAAAATCGATTACTTAAGAGGGAATTTAAAAACTCAGAATAAATAATGATTTATCACTCTTTTGAGTGGA
>JBAXBA010000179.1:0-2593 GCA_037142195.1 Pseudomonadota bacterium | reverse complement strand
CAGGGCCGGAGTGAGGTGGAATAGATCAAAAAAGAGCGTTGATTTTCCTACTCACAGCCTTTTCAGCTAAAGACGCGGAAGAATTAGATGATGGGCCGTTAAAGGTTTGTTTCCGCCTCAAAACGCATCAAAATGCTGCAAATAAAGCCAGATGCTGCAAATTGAAACAGGGCCGGAGTGAGGTGGAATAGATCAAAAAAGAGCGTTGATTTTCCTACTCACTCAAGCGTGGCTAGCAGTCAACTCAAGCTTTCTTACGATCAAAGATCGCCTCGAAACGGTCCACTTAGATTCTGGTGCTGTAGCTTTGGATGTAACTTTGTATGAAGCTTGGCAAATGGCACGGGTAAAGGAAACAATTCATAAAGAGGATTGAAGTCTTTCCATCTTAAACCCGTGTGCTACCTAGATTGAAATATGTCGTGTTTAATTGACTATTTCTCCGAGAGACGAACGAGGTAACTAGGATAGGGTTTGTTTTCGCCGCTGAGACAATCTTTAGTTTTTGTAACTTTTTCGAAAGTTAATGGTACTTTAGGTGGATATAAAACTTCTTCTTCAGATTGCGAAAAAGAGAACTTCATTATATCAGATCCTGACTTACTATTTTCAATTGTGAAGAGAAAACAGCCGTATCCTTCCTTCATTGTCCAGTCATGGGAAAATGACTTTGCCTTTTCAAGGTTTTTCGACGTGCTGATAAAACCTTTTTTGGTAAATGGCTCACCTGGCTTAAGTGATGAAAGTGCGTCACTAACATTTAGGGCTGCCCCGAAATGTACGGTGCCAGAATATTTTGGTAGACTATTTAGAGCTGAAATAGCAGCTAGAAGGAATGCTCCCACTTCCTTTTCTGTCAGGTTTCCTTCTCTATAGGAAACCACTGGTGTGCCTCTGAGATAGATCCCAAAGTCCTCATATCCCATACCGGTATAGTAATATATAGATAAGGCTTCCGAGAAGCTGAGCCCAGAGTGAACTCCTTCAATGATTTCATTGATCTCTCGGGTTGGCTTTTTAAAGAAATTTTTGTCTGAATCGACAAAGCGTTCAATGATTGCCGATTGAGTACTTTCTAAGGTATAGGTCTTAAGGTCGATGAGTCTTCCATCACGAAGGCGAAGGCTTCTGTCTGTTTCTCGCAATTTTCCTAATTCATTAGAATCAAAGCTAGGATGTCTGGATGCTCTCACGGCAGTGCAGCCGATATTGGAAAAGACTACAAAAAGAGCCGACAAAACTAGATGTGTTAATATGAGTTTCTTGTTCGACATAAATCGCATACGGATCCTTTTTGGATTAATTAGAATGAGACAGATTGATACTTTCCAATCCAACCTGTGGGCTTTGCTGATGAATTACTTTGCAATTTAACGGCAGAATATATTTTGCTATTTTACTTTAGGTCCTATCGATATCCAACAAATAATTCATGGACCAACGCCAACTCCACAGATCAGCCAATAAATTAGATGAATTTTCTGCTGCTAATAACAAGTTTCTCGAGTTTTTCGATAGACATTTTTATAGACTTCAGTAGGACTAAAGTCGATGGAAAAAACAGACTATTGGTGCTATAGGTCACGCTTAAATAAGCCTCGCTTTAATAATCTTGTTGCGGTGTCGAACGACACTCGGAAGTTTTGGGAGTTTGGGATTTCACTATAGACTCTTCGGGAGTTGAAGAAGAATGCGGAAGAGAACTCTGAGATTCCTGAACTCCATTTAAGAACTTCTGGACTTATCGCTTTAATTATGACTTTATAAGCAAGACTTGCTGCGGTTACTGCTGAGCACCTAATAGTCTTTGCTTTTCAAATCGAGCATAAGAGCCTTCCTTATTCGGGGGCTAAGGAAAAGATTTTATCTGAAAATCGCTGCGAAACAGTACACGTAAATTCGGGCACTATAATTTTTGGCCCATCTACATCATTTACTAAAGGCACTACTTTCTAGACCTTTTGCCAACTGATTTTATGAAGGTTTGAGTCACGTATGGGAACGACTGCGGATCTGTTGTCCAAGTGGAAGGGCTAACTATGAATGTGTTGCGATTAACTAAGCACCATTTTTGAGGGGTGCTCCTACGACGGGGTAGTCTCGGAATTGGCATCTAGAGTATGCGCGGGCTTTGCACTAAAAAAACTACTAGGATATAACGCAACAAATAAACTTATGGCTGCAAGAAAAACGACAATTGGCGGACCTAAAAAATGTGCTTTGAATGCGGATGATAAGTCACCGGTTAAAAAATAGAGAATACTTTCTCCTAAGCCACAAGTTGGGCATCGCAGACCGAAAATTGTTTTGAGAGGGCAACGCAGAGGAAAAAAAAATTGAAATTTAGTTAAGGTAAAAGAGTCTATGATCCAAACGCCTACTTTGTGAGACATAAGCCAAAAAATTGACCATAACAAAATCCCAGACTTTTTCTCGATCGGTCGAACAGAAATCTTAGATCTGATCAAATCCAGCATATTCATTTATCCTTGATTGCTGAATCGCATCAACTATGATTGAAAAACCCAAGATTGATACTTTGTCGGGTGTTCAACAAACTACCCAGAAACGGCAGCCTTTCGGAGCGGTCAGA
>JBAXBA010000178.1:0-2603 GCA_037142195.1 Pseudomonadota bacterium | reverse complement strand
CTCAGACCATTGCGACACGCTTTGCAGATGCCAATAAAGCCAGCGGACTCCCGGCCCCTATCCTGTTTTCTAACGATTTGTCTGTAGGAGCCATGCCAGCTGCTGAAGTGGTAAGTGCTTCCAACCCCATAAATGTTTCAAACTATACGATCAATACCGCAAATGAAACCCCGGTAGTTTCTCCCTATAGCTCTCAAAAAGCGCTGCTCTTTCAGCCGATCCTACCAGACCATGCATTAGATTTTACTCTCGAAGCAGATTCCGTATCTTATTTTCTCGTCACTGGTATTGTCAGTGAAACCACAGATATTACCGCCTATATTGGACCAGGAACCTGGGTGACCGCAGTTCCCATAGGGCAGCGAGATATACAAAAAAGAGCCATATTTCAGGAGAAACTTGGCCAAGATGCCTACCTCGATTTAAGGCCTGTGAACCTAACAGATAAAAGTGCGGCCCCCCTCGGGGCTAATGCCCGCTATACTTGGGAGCTTTCTCAGCGGGTCGCCGCGAGTGATCAACTAGATTACTATACAGTCACTAAAGATAAGGAACTTTGGATATCAGGAAGTGTGGCTAATACAGAAATCAATCTTGAAGGATCGAGCACAAAGATTGGGGATTCCGATGCCTATGTCGTAAAAATAGATCCCTGTGGTGGTCCCTGCCCAGCCGATGGAGACTATTCCGTTATTGTTCAAACCTACACACGCCCAGGAAGCAAAAATTTTGTTCCCATGACCATCGTGGGTCCTGTCAATAAAACTGCTTACCACGGTGCTATGGCCTGGGGGGACCTGCGAGACGTCGACCCTAAATACATCGCTCCAGACGATGGGACGACTCACTATCCTTGGCTCTGTCAGAGCGGGCAGCTTTATTCAGGTTCGGTAACAGAAGCGGCTTTCTGTGACAACGGTGGTTACAATCGAAGACTGAACGTGGCAACTGGGGGAACCAATGCCACGATTACAGGAACCACACCCAATACCCCGACAGGATCGCCACGAAAAACCGGTACAAACTTCTATACTAAAGTTTGTAATGCCTCGGAAAGCAATCAAGTCCTCGAAGATGCATGCTGGAATGGAGCCTATGATTCTCCTGCTATGTTTGACTCTAGAAATCGAATGGACTTTAGCTTAAGCAATAGTGCAGCTGCTCCTGATCTTACGAATTATGGCTATGGGATCATGGGAGACAACTTCCTCATGAGTGCTTATGGTTATCCCTATGACACCACGGGCACCATTCGATTTGAGAAAGAAATTACACCTCCCGGGCCTCGCCCCTTCACCAAAGAAGAAGCGAATCGCATGTTCTACAACTTTGTGCTTAACAAAGATTTAGAACCTCATGTTTTTGACTTCTATGCGGGAAGATCTGGATTTTCTGTCGATGATACTAACGGTGCTCCTGCATCTTTGGTCGTAGGTAAAGATTGGGTTCTCCTTTCAGACGCCCAAATCACCACTTTGTCAGAAGCTTTAAGAATCATCGCCGACAGTAGTCCAACATTGACCAAACCTCTTGCTGCTGATGACCCTTTTGTAACGAGTTGTATGGGAGACTTTGAGCTGGCTGCTCCTGTGTGTCAGTCTGCAGGAAAAGCTTCCGACACGAGCCTTTTTAGTGCCCTTCAGAATAAAATTGCGGAAAAGAAACTTTATGGGATCTGTCGAGAAGCCAATCATACGAATTGTGACATTTACAATTTTTTTACATCCGCTTTCACAAGTGATTCCCATGCTGCCCAAGGAAAACTATTTCCTGATGAGGCTAAAATGGTCCGCATCCTTTCTGCAGAAACCAACTCACCGTCGTTTTATACCTACTACCTTCCTACTCGCATGAAGACTGCGGATTCTACGGAATGCCATGGAAATGCGATTGACGACGACACCGGCGCTGGCTGGAATGCAGTGCATTCAGGATTTACGACGGAACTTGAAGAACGTCGCAGCAACCGTCTCTATCCCGTTAAGGCTTGCAGGGCCTATGATCATGCCCATGACAAGTTGACGGGTCTCGACATTAGGGAGCAATTTTGGTTGCCTGAAAAATTTGTTTGGAGCCATACTAATGGTCACTGCCCAAGATTCCCAGATCAGGCGCAACTATGCTTTGATGGCTATTCAGATGCCGGGGCTAGCGAACAAGACGCCCTAGGATTAGTGCAAGCACCTGATTTGCAATGTGATGTCTCTTCCACGGACCGACTTCGAGATGCAAGGGGTGTTATTAACTTCACCAAAGGCGAGGTATCCGCTATGCCTCGCCGTGTTAGTGCAAACCAATTTAGTGTAAAAGGAGTCGCAGGAGCTAAAAACTCTACCTACGCGACGATCATTGTTGGGGGAACGGAAAAAACGGAAGGCGACTATCTTATACGGATTCGAACGTTTAAAAATAGAAGCTGCGAAACTGTTCCCAATGGCGTGAGAAATTAGAATTAAGGGCACGCTAGAGTCCAGAGACTTATGCTTTCTATTTAACCGGAAGATGAACTACTCCACCCAATCCTCACAAGCCCTGGGGTCTTGCTCCCGTATGGGATGGAGTTTCGTGTTTCACAGGAAAAGAGTTCTTCTCCTCCACACCTG
>JBAXBA010000177.1:0-2657 GCA_037142195.1 Pseudomonadota bacterium | reverse complement strand
TGGAGCGTTGTTAACCGCGTTCACGGTTAAAACAAAGGTGTCTTGAGCGGAAAGCAGCCCGTCAGTGGCCGTCAACGTCACTGTAGCGGTGCCATTTTGATTAGAAGCAGGGCTTAAGCTCACCGTACAGTTGGGCGCTGTTCCCCCGATGGTGATATTGGCATTAGGAAGTAAGGCCGTGTTGCTGGAAGCTCCCGAAAGAGCAGTGGCGCAGACAAGCGAGTTATCCACATCAGAAATCGTCACAGCTAAACCATTTAAAGGGGCATCTTCATTGGTTGATTGATTGGTTACATCCGAGATACTTGGAGCGTTGTTAACCGCGTTCACGGTTAAAACAAAGGTGTCTTGAGCGGAAAGCAGCCCGTCAGTGGCCGTTAACGTCACTGTAGCGGTGCCATTTTGATTAGAAGCAGGGTTTAAGCTCACCGTACAGTTGGGCGCTGTTCCCCCGATGGTGATATTGGCATTAGGAAGTAAGGCCGTGTTGCTGGAAGCTCCCGAAAGAGCAGTGGCGCAGACAAGCGAGTTATCCACATCAGAAATCGTCACAGCTAAACCATTTAAAGGGGCATCTTCATTGGTTGATTGATTGGTTACATCCGAGATACTTGGAGCGTTGTTAACAGAAGCTACTGTAAATGCGAAAACGCGTGATGCCATTAAAACGCCGTCACTTATCGTAAAGGTGATGTTGGCCGTTCCGCTCGCATTAGAAACAGGACTTATATTACCTAGGCAGTTAGGCCATGTTCCGCTCCAAGATACTGATCCTGATGGGGCCACGATAGATGGGTTATCAGAACTGTAGAGGAGATGGGCTGATGTACACGTAAGTTCCCCATCCACATCATCTAGCATAAAGGCTACGCTTAAAGCCGTATCTTCGCTTGTGATTTGGGGGGAGCTAATGGAGGACATCGTCGGAGCATCGGTAACCGGTTCAATCGTGAATGTAATAGACTTAACCATGACGGAGGTCGCATCATCATGGACAAAGATTTCAAGGATGGCGGTGCCATTCGCATTCGCAGCTGGCGAGACGACCGCCGTGCAGTTCGGCCAAACCCCTCCCCAGGTCACGGCATCTTGAGCCACAACTAACGAAGGGTCAGAAGAAGTATAAGATAAAAAATTAGAGTTACAGGAAGCTGCAGCGGGTGAAAATCCTGAAACCAAAAATGCAACCTCAAAAGATGAAGAGTCTTCCTTGACACTCACTGTAAGCGTTTCCGAACTGCCGGATACTGTTTCGTTTTTCGTTTGACCCGGATCTGCGGGCACAGTCTTTTTCCCTAATGTTTCAACGACAGTTTTACCCTTTGAGCTTTTCTTCATTTTTCCTTTTTGCTGGCACCCAGTCATGACGCCAACAATGGAGCACGCAAGAAAGAATTTCTTTAATTTGGAATTCAAAATAATTCCTTTCCTGCATTCTTTTTCAGAATAGCGAACATCCCATCGATATTGCTATATAAACGCCTTCGTCCAATCTGGAGCAAATCTTAAGTGTTTTCACAAAAATATGCACAACATATTGTAATTAAAGGATTAGTTGTGCTTTTTGGGGCTAAGTAACGAATCTTGTGAACCTAGTCGTGAAAGAAATGAGGATCTTCAACATTTCAGTCGAGCGCCTATTCCCTCGTGGTCTTCTAACTGCAGAGCCATTCGGCTTTTTTTAGGGGCTGAAACAGTGTGCGCCAAGACAAGCGGCGCAGTTGGGAAAATCAACGCCCTTTTTGATATAATCGACCTGCCCACTGCCCTGTTTGGATATGCAGCATTTAGCTTTAATTGCGGCGTTTTATAGCAGAAGAATTCTGGAGTTGTCTGTCCTTCAGACTTTGTAGGGAGCTGTTCCTATTTAAAGTCACCTAAGCTTGAACTTTAAACAAAGCTCCGCAATGACCGCCATTGTCAGTCATCTATGGTCAAAATTCATTCGTAGAGAGCGTCTGTGGAGCCAAACTCAAAAGGCTCCTGTTGGTATCTAGGAGGAGCTCTCGCTGGGGGTTCATGCTCTATGCCTAAATGCTTGAGGTAACGGGCTACTTCACTGCGTTTGATGATGGCGGCTACAATAGACATCTCTCCCTTACAATGCTGACATTGAGTCACATCGACCTGAAAGACTTTAGCCAGCATTTTGCCCCAACTAGAGTTTTTGATGGGACTTTGGTCTGTACAGTCGCTTTTGACGGGCCTGCCCTTCTTTTCCTCTGGTTTTAGAACAATCTTACTGCGACAAGGTGAGTTAGGGGCAAAGACCCCACTCCATTTGACTAAGTGGGATTTGGGGGGAGGAATGATGGCACTTAGTTTTTCTATAAATTCCCCAGGAGTGAAGAGAAGGTGGGAGGTGCCATCACTATAGGCTGTCTTGAGTTTAAGTTTTACTTGGCCTGACTCTGTGATCTCCAGGCGTTCATTGGACAGCGGCCCGCGGGAGATATATTCCACTAGCTTTCTAAGGCTATCTCGAGCCAAGGTGTTGGTCGAGGTATTCGCATGGAGAGAAAAGCCGTTGATAGAAAAACACCGGTGTCCCTTTGCCAGGGGAATTTCCTCATAGTAACCAAACCCTGATCCGATCCTTGTGACTTTCTGACCGGCATTAGGCCCAAAGGCTATCGTTCCCACAATGGACGAAGAAG
>JBAXBA010000176.1:0-2671 GCA_037142195.1 Pseudomonadota bacterium | reverse complement strand
GAATCGTCAACCAACTTTTTTTGCCAAAAGTGAATAATGTCTATTGCTACTACACCTAGTATTGCTTGGAGAAACATGATTAGAGATGACAATGGCACCGAAAAAGTTGTGCACGTTAATGACATGCCCTGTGAGGATAATAACGACTTAACCCGACCGCCTTTCCAATGCGGATGAGTTAGAACATTGACAGAAAAAAAAGTGAATTATGGCCTTCCGTATTTTCTGGGCTGCTAATTGTAAAGTCTTAACATCATACGATAGCCATGCCCCCAAAGTTTTAAATAGTCAATTTTAAGAACTGAAAACATCTATCACGGAATTCCTAGGTCAGACTGAATTGCCTGACCGCTGGCCAGCACTGATACTTTGTCTTTTCTTCTTTTGTAGTCCGCACACCTGCTAAAGATCCACTTGGCGCGGGTGAAGAGGTGAGTACCCTTAGTTCTCCCAGTATAAACTTGGTAGAAAGATGCGACAAATTTAGATAGCATGCCCCTTTAATATGAATCCTAAGTTAAATTTGGAGATTCTCATGAAAAGTTTGATTGTCTTGGCAGCTCTGTTTTGTAATCAACTCACTTATTCGGCCGAATTCGTGTCAATAGGAGGCAAATCATATTCTGTTTCGCTGCAAGAGTTTTCTCCGAAGATATGCCCGCAAGACGGTCCCACTGGGCCTGAGTGGAAAGCAGTCAAGTTCCTGACTTCAAGTACATTTGACCTCACCTATAATTTACTTGTCGCTAAATGCCAAACCGATTGCAATCAAGATCAGACGTGCAAACAGGTTTGCGTTTCTGATAATGCAACGGTTCAAAAAAACAAAGGCCGAGCTATGAAGGCCGTATTCAAATTCTTCCGCGATTTTCCACCTGCTAGGCAGTCAACGCACTGTTCAGCGGTACGCTCTGAAATTTGTGAACAGAAATGTGTAAATGAGGGCACCTTCGATGCAAATAGTTGCCTCATTGGCTGTAATCAGTATTACGGAATGTTTGACTAGCAAGTTCAATATGTCTTGAAACTCTGCAAGACTTTCCGCCGCGGTGACGGTTTCCACAAAGAGCTGTACTTGCTTGGCTTCCGTGTGCTAAAATTGCGCAGTATGGGCTAATTTTTAAGGAAATAAGGTGGTAATGTGACAGAGCAAAAAACTTGGCAACCGATTCCTTACAAGAATTACAAGTGGATACTTAAGGACCCTGAGCTTTTAGGGGGCAAGCTTGCCATTCGGGGGACAAGACTTTCTGTAGCTCATGTATTGGAATGCCTTGCAAATGGATGGACAAAAGTAGAAATAGACGATGCCTTTGGCTTTTTGCCAGCGGAAGCTATAGAAGAGGTTCTATTTGTAGCTGCAGAGCTCGCGGGTAATCCTAATGTGGCTGCTTGATGTCAATGTTGATGTAAGCTTAAAGAGATTGCTGAATGCTAAGGGAATTTTAGCTGAGAATACGATTTCACGAGGATGGCGAGAATTAACTAACGGCAATTTAGTTGCTGCAGCCGTTCAATCCGGCTTTACGTGCCTTATAACCAGGGATCTTGATTTTGCAAAAAGTGCAGAAAGGGCACTAAAAGACAATGATAGATTTGCTGCTGTTGTACTGACACTGCCGCAAGCTCGACGTAAAGATTGGCTGGAGCATTTCGAAAAGTGTTGGCTAGAGCATCCCATAATACCAATACCAGGAAAGCTTGTTTTCTGGCCAAATAGCAATAAATAAATGCCCATTGTTTCCGTTTACGGTTTTTCAGTTCCGAATATTACGATGGTGCTTTGACTCTTATGAATTCTATAGAACTGTTAGAAAACCAGAAATTGCTGCTATCCTAGTATTAGTATCCAAGCATCTTTCTAATTGCATAGTTTTCACCATTAAGTTCTAACCCTTCAATAACCACAATGACAAAACATCGCGAGTTTGACAGCCATGCCAAAGATTTTGAAGATAAGTCATGTGCATTATATTGGATTTCAACAATACCTTCGTTGCTCCACTAACCCAAATTTCTACTGCCATATCCGCGTGAATGCCTCCACAGCCCCCTGGCTATTAGGTAGCTTAGAGTTTTTCTTTTGATGGCAGGCCTCCGCATACGAACCTCTAACTCATTTAAATCTTCGCCATCTTGATGCTTAAATCTGAAAATATTTTTGGGCTATAGGTCCCTATATTTCTATTCGATCTATCAACAAATTAGTAGGTCGACTATATGCGCTTGGAAAGCGTGTTTACTTTAATCGGTAACGGGGGTTCGAATCCCCCTCTCTCCGCCATTATTTATTCCTGCCAAATTATTTTTAGCGGAATTCCTAAACTTCTTTTTCGCTTTCATGATTGTAAAATAAGCCACAGTGCAATTGCAGGGACATGAGAGCTTCAAAAATCGCTTCGCTGTGTGTAACTAAGCGATTTTGACAGGTCCTTTAAGTTGATTTACTTGAACTGCGCCTCTAGTTGATGGTCTATGTAACTACCTAGAGCGTAGAATGGGATATTTTGAATTCCGCCATCAAAGCTAAAGTTAAGAGCCGTCGTTCGATACAATGCGTCTGGTTTGAACTTCTTCTCGAAAACACGGAGGCTTTTTGTCTTTCGCGAAACGCCAGCCTTTACCTCAAGTGGGACTATGGTATCACCCATTTCAATCAGGAAGTCAACTT
>JBAXBA010000175.1:0-2673 GCA_037142195.1 Pseudomonadota bacterium | reverse complement strand
AAAAACTAGGTCATTTAGAATGATAGAGGGCTCGTCTTAGTCTTGAACCTGAGACGTGCCCAGTTTTGTATGAGTGTTCTGAAACGATTCGCTTTTGGAAAATTTTATGCCAGGTCTAGCAACAGCATCACTTCTCTTTGGAATGTATAGTCAGTTTCTGCCTTCGGGAGACGAGGGAAAAAAGCTATTCGAAGTTATAAGCTCTTTTGACCTATCGGAAAAAAGTCAGGAAGCATTGCCTTCTGTGACTTTTATGTCTGGAGAATCTCTTTCGGATCGAGGAAATCCTGTCCTAAATCGAGTGTCTTTAATGGTGGAGGGGGACTATGATTTTTGGCTGATGAGGCAATTTATTTCTCCAAAAAAAGATCTACCTTCTCCCCTACCTAGATGGCAGACATGGGTTTTTGTGGGGATTTTGGTCGACAGGTCTAAATATCCTGCGAAGGACTACTATTTCGAGTTTGATCCTCGTCCTGGTCGAGGAAATTCTTTGCCAAAACTCAATCCATTTCGAGCTAGTTGCTCTCGCTGTCATTCTTCTGGACCTAGAGTCATGAGGCCATCCGGAAGGAAGTTGTTTAAGACACAGGAATCTAGGAGAGATCTTATGGAGGATTGGAATCAGAAGATGGCAAGCTATCGCACGGTGCAAGATTTTCTATCAAATCACGAGTCGCAGATGTTTCCGACTTCAGAACATGGATCTGAAGTCTTAGAACTTCGCCAGTGTGCTGAATGTCACAACTCCACTAGTGATGCAGTAAGGGGGCCCTTAAAAAGAAAGAATGCCGAGTCGATTCTTCATTTGGTAGCGAATCATGAGATGCCGATGAAGGATCATCCATCTCTAAATGTACCAAGTGATAAAACGACGCCTAATTCCCACAAAAGACTCCTAAAATGCCTGAAAGATTGGACAGAAGAGAAAGAAGTCTTGGTCAAAGGTGGCGAAATTGACAAAAAATTAGAGGAGTGCGTTGGCTCTACGGTACCAGTTAAACGTCCGAAAAAGATCTCTCGACAGGATGAAGGAGATTTGGTGCAAAGTACGTCTAAAATTCAAGGGAAAGACGCGGAGGGCATCAGTCTCTCGGTCAAGAATATGAATCTTAAGGCTAACGTCCAGTTGGTGCCCTGGCAATCCCTAGATATTTCAGGTATTAAAATGAAGTCTGTGCATCTTACCTGCCAAAAGGACTCAGAATGCAGCGGTGTTTTAGATTTGAGTCTGGCTCAAGTATCTACCGGAATTGAGCTTAGAGATAGACATCTGAAATCATGGCTAAGTAGAAATAGCGCTTTAAATGCTAAAGTAGATTTGAAGTTTAAGAATCCATTTTTGAAGCTCGGGCTAAAGAATCAAGAAAAACCTAGTTTTTCCTTACAATCTCAAGTTTTAATTGAAGGGGGAAGTGGTGCGCAAAGCGAAACAACCCTAACGATTTCTTGTAAGTCAGATTCTTCTTCAGGCCTCACCAAGGTTGTAGAATGGCAATGTGGTTTTGATTCTAGGGCCACTTTCTTTAAAGCGATTGAAGAGGACCGGCCATGTTTCCTAGGGGTTTGTGTCTCTCCCTATGTGACAGTAAGCGGTCAGTTTGTATTCATTGGAAACTTTTCCCATCCTGATTTCATTTCAAAATGAAGTCTCTTGGGGCAAGTGGCTTTTGGTGTTTAGCGAGCCCCAGTGATAAAAAGACGAATCTACATGCTATAAGGGGCTAACAGGTTCTTTAGTTGCAGCTTTCTTTTTTGTCTTCTTTTTGAGACTTGTTTTTTTAGTAGCTTTAGGTGTCGTCATCGTTGCAGATTCTGGCTCTCTGCTGGCTCCAAACGTCATTGAAATGCTGGCGCCAAAAATTATGGTAGAAACAATTGAAGAATAGTGTGGTATTCCAGCCTATGGGTGTTTAAGACTCGTTTGCAATCGCTGTCAAAAAGAGCAGGTAGTTGCCTTTAGCTGTAAAAAAAGAGGCTTCTGTCCTTCCTGTTGTGCCAAACGACAAGTAGAAGCTGCTACCCATCTGGTAGATCATGTACTCCCCATGGCTCCTTACCGCCAGTTTGTAGTGACTTTTCCCATTCCGATGCGTTACTGGCTCCATTCTAATAAAGAACTATTTTCCAAAGTCTACAGAATCATCATCAAAGAGATTCACAGCTACTGCAAAATCAAAGCCGTTGCCTCTGGAATTAAGGACCCAAAGTCAGGAGCCATAAGCTTTACCCAGCTTGCGGGCTCTGCTTTAAACTTAAACCCGCACCTGCACATCCTATTCTGCGATGGAGTGTTTTCAGGCATCAATCAAAACGGTGCTGAAACTTTCCGCTTTCGAAACCTAGAAGCTATTACCGACAAAGAAGTCGAAAAGCTCCTTCTCGAAATCAGCAGTAAAGTTCTTAAACTTCTCAAAAAACATGGTTATTTAAACCACGATGGGGAGATGGTTAACCATCCCCTTAGTGACAGTCTCTTTAGAGACCACGAATCCCTTGCCATGGCTACTTCTTCGTCCATTGTGGGAACGATAGCCTTTGGTCCTAATGCCGGTCAGAAAGTCACAAGGATCGGATCAGGGTTTGGTTACTATGAGGAAATTCCCCTGGCAAAGGGCCACCGGTGTTTTTCTATCAACGGCTTTTCTCTCCACGCCAATACCTCGACCAATA
>JBAXBA010000174.1:0-2715 GCA_037142195.1 Pseudomonadota bacterium | reverse complement strand
GCGGGTTTAAGTTTAAAGCAGAGCCTGCAAGCTGGGTAAAGCTTATGGCTCCTGATTTAGGATCCTTAATGCCAGCGGCGAGGGCTTTGGTTTTGTAGTAGCTGTGAATCTCTTTGATGATGATTCTGTAGACTTTGGAAAATAGTTCTTTATTAGAATGGAGCCAGTAACGCATCGGAATGGGAAACGTCACTACAAACTGGCGGTAAGGAGCCATGGGGAGTACGTGATCTACCAGATGAGATGCAGCTTCTACTTGGCGTTTGGCACAACAGGAAGGACAGAAGCCTCTTTTCTTGCAGCTGAAGGCAACTACCTGCTCCTTCTGACAGCTCTTGCAGACTAGCCTTAAACACCCGTGCACTGTTTCATACTGCGGCTCCCTAAAGTGTGAGGTTATCTATTTGGTCAAAAAGGCTTAGCTGATTATTTGAAGTATATGAATTTACGTCCATTTTCCAAACCGTTCGTTTTCCTTCCTGGACGCGAACAGCGTCAATTTTTCCTGACTTTACCAAATGCGCAACGTTACTCTTAGAGGTTCCTAAATGCCTTGCTGCAGATGTTAACCCTACCCAACCGTTTGGAGCACTACCTCCTGTCAGCCGAGACCTCGTTGATTCATCAAGTGTGATCTGCCAGGGGGCTCCGGTTGCGATCTGCTTACCAACTAATAAACCGTCTTTGAGCCACCGATGAATCGTACTCATGGTAACGTTAAGCTCTCGGGCCGCTTCATCTGCCGTAAAAGGTCCTGAGGTCGGATCAATAGCCTTCACTTCTCCTCGCAAAATCTTATACCTGAAGTTACCTGATTTAACGGACAACAAGACATGCGCTCGAAACTTTAGTCACTGATAGTGAGTTCCTCGAAGGCGATTTTGCGATCAAAAAAATCGGATGCTCGAAGTTCTTCTGAAAGCTCTCCCAAGTACACAAGGTATTGTCTGATTGCAAAGCCACGCGGCATCTTCAAAAGATTGCACTTACGCATAACGTCGTTTTCGACATCAATTCCAATATTTTTTCCAGTCTTAAACTCAAACAAGTGAAGAATTCCCTTTTTGCATTGAATCAGGCAGTCAATTTGTACGCCTGATTTGGCTTTTGTTGCCGACTGAAAGTAGGGGCCAATTTGCACGATTTCATGTTGCGGAATTTGCGCCAGAGAAACTAGATTTTGCAAATTGTTTAAAATGAGGTTCTCGAATTGCAAACCAAAGACAGTGCTCCAGTTGATTGGTATTGCGCCTGTCGCAGTTTGCGGAAGCTTGGTAATGCGCTGCTTGTGAGGTTGAATGTACTTTAGATAGAACTTAGCGTAGTTGTCCCGCAAGCGAAGCTGACTAAGTTTTGATGTGGTATTTTTGAAATTCCACGTGAAGTCGCGCCTTATAAAACCCGCGAGTTCTAAATTTGATATGTGGTCACTCCAATCCCCATTAAGTGGGTGTTCCACTTTATACGCGAGGTCTTGGGGACTGAGCGGTCCGTTTGCCAATAGCTTGAGAATTTTTAAATAGAGAGTTTGTTTCTTTCCAAAAGTGTCTGAAAAAATGGACTCGAGCTCGTTGAACAAAAAGCCGCTGGGCGTATAGCAAAGTTGCTGAATGCCAACGTCCACGGATTTATAGGGAGAGAACTCTTCCAAATACTTAGGAACTCCTCCTGTAATAGCCAGAACCTGTGCTGCCTCGTGCGTAGAGATTCTTTTTAACGAAAGTCGCAGAAGTTGGGTGGATTCTGCAATGGAAAGTTCAGATAGGCGAAACTCCCTCGAAACCCGGCCCACAAAACCAGTATTGTCTAATATATTCTTTTGAATCCAACTAGACACAGAGCCACACACAACTAAAATTAGATTGGGATTCTGACTTAGAAGCCTATCCCAAGCGTCTTTGAGTTGACCAGCAAAGTCTGCATCTTTTGCACCCATCCACGAGATCTCATCCAATAAAATGAGAAATTTTTTGTTTTTGCGAGACTCCCTTGAAAACAAGAAATCGAGAGCTTCAAAAGCTTGAGTCCAGCTCTCGAAATTATTCGGTGTTGTGCCAATATTTTTTGCTAAAGTCTTTGCAAATTCGTGTAACTGACTTTGGTTTGAGAGCCCATCGCGCGGCGGCAACCCCTGGAACTCGAAAAACGAAATTTTATTTAGCATGCAGAAGTGTCGAACGAGCGTGCTTTTTCCTATCCGACGACGACCCTGGATAGTAACGAGTGACGCGGTTCTTTTTCTCAAAAGGTCGGAGAGCTGGGCAAGCTCGTGCCGTCGACCGACAAATTCTCTAGCCATACACATTCCTCTACACAATCACTATATGCATTCTACAGAGGAATTTTTAGCATGACAAAAATCCTCTGTAAAGTGTTATTATGTAATTTACAGAGGAGCACTTAAGCGACTCATGGTAAACCGCACATCGAGGAGTTCCCGCTACCACCTACTTTTCCGACCCACTCAACAACGGCAACTGGACACCTACTGGCGGAGAGGCCTTCATCTGCGAAGGAATTGTAAGTAGGCAAATCAAGCCTGTTTTGAAAGTATTACCCTTTACCTGCCGTCAGTATAAATTTACGGCATCGACGTTTAAGACTAGGTTTTCGTCGTGATTCTGGACTTTAGAAAGTTCATTACGTCTGTTTTGTAGGAGCTAGTACTCCGGCAATTAAGTTTTTCCGTATGAATCAACACAAATATTTGAAATA
>JBAXBA010000173.1:0-2745 GCA_037142195.1 Pseudomonadota bacterium | reverse complement strand
CTTCAAAGCAAATGGCTCAAATGGACTTCTTCCGAAGAGCTCGAGACCCAATCACCAGCCTAAGAAAACGAGTCAGTGGGTCATTGATAAGGTCCTAAGCCTCAAGAAGTCGAAACCTGAGATGGGTATTGCAGCTGCAAGCTCCCACCTTGCCCGGTTTGAGGCAGTGGATTTGTCTCCTAACACGATAGGCAAGATTTTTAAAAAACACGATCTTCCAGATGGGGATCAAGCTGCTGCAGAAGCGGCTTACCATGTTAAGGGCGACCGGAATAAACAAACTGAACAGCAATTGGAGGCAGAGTTAAACGAGTGGGAGCGTTTTGCCAGACCCTTTCCTAACGACATGTGGCAGATGGACATCATGGGCTTCTATATTCGTGATGCCCACAAGGTTTACCTGATCACGGCGCTGGATGATTGCTCTAGGTTCGTTGTCAATTGGGGGCTTTTTCGGGAACAAACAGCTGATAACGTTTTAGAGGTGCTAAGAGCAGCCTTGACTAAACATGGAGCTCCTAAGGAAGTTTTAACGGATCAAGGGGCCCAGTTTAAACACTGGGGAGGGGTAACTCAGTTTGAAAAGCTACTTGGCAAGCTTCATATTCAGCACACCAAGGCCCGAGCCCATCATCCTCAGACTTGTGGCAAAATTGAAGCTTTTCATAAAACCATTCACCGGGAGCTTATAGACAAGGAGTTCTTTATTTCCCAAGAACAGGCGACAGAAAAAATTGCACGTTTTGTCGATCACTACAACTATGCCCGCTCCCACAGCTCTCTTGAGGGATTTACTCCATCTGACCGCTATTTTAACGTAATCGATGCCGTAAACAAGTATCTAGTAGATTTCAAAGCTCCCAAGAATCTTAAGGAAGAAACTGACTCGGTAGAGGGTGTTGGGAGAGGATCCAGGGTCTATCTGTTCGGTAAACTACTGGGCCATGATGTTCGGATTCAGGAGCTTGCAGGCCAATTGTCGATCTATGTAAACAACCAACTTTGGAAGGACATTAACTTTATGAATTAAGATTTGGGGGAAAGGTGCCGGCGGCTTTGATTTGGGATAAAATTTAATTATCACAAAAAACAAATCACAAATAAAGGCCGGCACTGATGATTTTAAGTGATTTTTCACCAGCAATCCAGACCTCAATTCTACATTTTGCAAATCCTGATAGAAGTTTGGCCGAGATCGGGTCACTGTATGAGATTTCAAAGCAGGCCGCTGCCAAGAGAATCGCTCTTGGTGGGGCCTTTTTTACTTCCTACGGCTCAATACCCGTATTCCCCGAAAGTGAAAGGCTAATCTCCTTGGAGCAAGAAAACGCCAAACTTAAATCTCTCGTAAAGCACCTCCAACTTATCATAGTCATTTGTAACGCCAACGCCTTTCTAGCAAAGGCTTTCGAGGAGTTAGTTCATCGGTTCTTTCCCAATATAAAATTGAGAAGACTCTCAGCCCTTCAAAAGAAAAGACTGCTCGACTATTGGACAAAGTTTAAATCCTTAGGTGGAACTATGAAGGACTATTGTCAGGGAATCGGCCGTTGTCCCTCGACTCTACGGGACTGGATTCAGTCCTATGAAAAATATGGCATGGCGGGACTACAGGATAAGACAAGCCGTCCCCTTCACTTCAGCAATAAAATACCTATATGGTTTAAAAATCAGCTCTTACTGCTCTTTTTGAGATTTCCCCATTGGACACCCTATCAGTACTACAAATTCATCAAAGGGAATCCCGCCCTTCATTGGCATATTTCTCTTCAGACCATTGCGAAGCTGAAGCTAGTCCATCAAGAAAAGTCCCTTGCGGAAAAAGATCGTCAAAAAAAGCTCTGGGCCTTTGCCCCAGGAACTGGGGCCTGGACCGTAGACTTCACCTGTCTCTTAAAGACAGCTCACTATAAGATCCAACTTCTCACCGTGTCCGATGCGGCGTCCCGCTTTCTTTTCCAGACAGCCCTTGTGATTGATACCTCCACAGAAATGGTTGTGGAGCATCTTCAAAATCTATTTGTAAAATATGGAAAGCCCTCCTTCATAAAAGCTGACAATGGACCTGAGTTTAGACTTGAGTGCAAAGAACAACTTCAAAAGTTCTGTGTTCACCTTTTCAACAGCCCTGTCTACTACGGGCAGTTTTTTGGGGCTCACGAACGAATTCACAAAACCATCAAACAATCGATTTCTGATCTAGGACTTCATCACAATTTAAGTCTAGTCGTCTTAGAAATGGAGCAGTTTAGGGAAGACTACAACCACACCTTACCTCTAGAATCTCAAGGTGGGAAGACACCTGCAGAACTCTACTATTGTGATGATTTTGAACTAGTAAGGCCGTCACATGTAGAGATTGTTACGCCCTATATTAAAGACGGAGAGATCAGAGTGAAGTTTACGAATCGCTTTGGTGATAAATCTAGAATGACAGTCGGAAAAACACCAGGGCAACAAGGTAGTTCTCACCTAGAGCAACCAGCCGCTATCTAAAAGCATTAAGATAATCTTACTTTACGAGGGTCCTGAGCGGTGGCCAAGTAACCTCTATTTAAATGCGACCTATCTTAGCAGAACTCAAGAACTATGAGCGGAAGACGATATAAATATTGGGGGCGTGAGAGAGGCTATTATGGATTTATCCCGGAAGAATCAGTGAGCTTCGCTCAATCTTTAAGCTGCCGGAATCGTCAACCAACTTTTTTTGCCAAAAGTGAATAATGTCTATTGCTACTACACATA
>JBAXBA010000172.1:0-2786 GCA_037142195.1 Pseudomonadota bacterium | reverse complement strand
CCTAAGCCAAAGCTCATTAACTTCTTTTGCTTTGGCAAAGTCTCGCCCATGAAAGGCGGTGGCAAGCGGTGGGCCAAAGGAATTGTTTCAAGAATTATAAAAAGACATGAGGATGAAGAAGTATGGCTATTGCATCAGCAACCCAAATTGTAGCAATGATTGAGGTAAAGCTCTGGATGACCAAATTCCATCTATCCAAAATCTAGTGATGAAATTTAAGATCTAATGGACCCTTAATGTGACTAAGTTTGATCCAAAATTTCTATAAATACCCAAAACTATTGATTTCTCTATCGAACTCAAGTTTTCCCGTCAAATACCGATATACTTACTGTGTAATACGTCGTACTATTGCAATGAGGAGGCCAAGACACATGAAAGAGCAAGAGCAGCCCATAACCTTTCGTCCCGAGGCAGATACCCGCGACGCCATTGAGCGTTGGCTAGAAACTAATCCAAGCATAAACCGGACGGCCCTGATTAATATGGCTATCCGCAAATTTACAAGCGAGCGGCAAACGCTTGAGCCAATAGAGGTCGCTGCAGCCACCGACGAATTAGCCCTAAAGGTCGCTAAAAAAATGGCTAAGGTACATGCACACGCTTTGGAAAAGCTTAAGTGACTATGCGAGTCCACTTGATTACAGCAACACAGGTCTTCCAGATTAACGAGATTATCTGTACGGAGGCAGGCAATAGTGCGCAGTGCTATGGCATTGGCAAGGTTGAAAGCGCTCTCCACAGCGCATTCTATCCTGGTGCAGTTCCTTTCGTCCATGGCGGCATTGCCAAGATTGCTGGTGCTCTAGCGTACTATCTCGTGAAGGCTCACGCCTTCTTTGACGGAAATAAGCGCACTGCACTTATCAGCTCCGCGACATTTATGGAACTAAATGGGCTCGAGCTAGTCTACCCTTTCAATCTTGCCAATAACACAAACGCCCTAGCGGACGTACTCGACGACTGCGCGTCAAGCAAGATTTCGATGGAAGATCTGAAGAATTGGTATGAAAGCCACAAGAAGCAGATTGAAGAATAGTAAATCGTTGTATGCAGTGACTCCATCCTAACTATTATAATACTTACAGAACGAATATTCGGTGGTAAAGCCATGACATTTCTAGGTGCGACGCAGGGCGCACGGCCAACGTTTACAATGTCTTGAAATGCAGCATTGTGATCGGCTTTTACCGAAATAAGCAGAATAGTCGATAGTCTTACTTTGAAATCTCTTGAAATGACGCTCGGCAGATATTTATCTCTTCGCTTTCCACAATTTTATCGCTTCGGCACAATTAACTTTACCTGTGAACTCTTGGATTGAATAAAGGTTAATATGCTCACTTTTGCTGAGTTCTTGTTTTTCGCAAAGTTGTTCAATTGATGTGACGCTATCTTTTGGCCAAATTTTGGAAATTTGCTCGGACTTATTTTCACCAATATGAATGAGTTTTGTTCCGCTCGTCTCTTCCAGCCAGTCGATGTACATACCCGGAAATGTGTAAATACCAGCGTTTTTGCATTCACCAGTTGCTCCTAAAGGACGCCCCATAAGTCCTTTGGTCACTCCTGCAACTGCCCACTTTTCGTTAGCCTTTATAAACAGAGGTCCTCCGGAGTCGCCGTAGCACATTCCTTTTTCCGGTTCTCGGAATAACAGTAGCGAATGGTACGGTGCTTTGTTGTAAAATTTATCGATGTGAACCGTAACGAAACGCTTTTCAAAGGGTCTTGCGCTCATAGTCATAGTAATTTTGCCATAGCCAGCTAAATCAACAGGAATCTGGCTAGCTAGCAGCTTGTCATCAATAAGGATGGGAACTGGTACAGCAAAATCAGGTATTGGCTCCGCTAATTTGAGCCAGGCCATATCGAATGATAGGTCGCCATTGCCTCCAAGGTATTTTGGAAACTTTCGAAAGTCGGCTACCTTTATTTTTTTGAGAACAATTGCACCATTCTCCGTATTTTTTGTGAAATACACATTCAAAATGTCTTTATTCTCGGATTCAATACAATGGGCGGCGGTGAGAATCAAATTTTTGGCAACAACTGTTCCCGTGCACGCTGCAGTACGGTCAGTAGCAGGAGCATCTTCGTAGACGATTGCTACCGTGGAGGTGAACCCTGGATGATTTAAGGGAATGTCTTTGCTGCCACCTACAATTTTTTCCTCGGAATTTGAAGAAATATTTTGGCACGCGCTTATCGAGATTGCTATGCAAGAAAGCGCTGCAGTTAATCCATGTGTGAAGACGCCTGAATATTTGATTCTCGAAGCCATAAATTTATCCTTTGAAATCTTTTTTTTATTCTCGGTGAATATTCGCTTAAAGTAAAATGAAACCTCCGGAATTTGTGCACGGCTCTTACCTCGAAACTCTTGAAACCCGCGCTCAAAGAAACCAGGATGCCAAGGAAGCCAGATTGGTCATTGAGGACAAGGTGAGGGCTTTCAAGAAGGGCTGGCACAAAGCCACACCCTCGACCCAAAAAAGGCTCATCAGGCGCCTCATCGAATCCCTAGTTTACACCCCAGATGGACTGAAGACCCACTACGTGACTGCCAAAGATGTTGAACCAGTTCTGCCGCCTTCCCAAAGCAAAAAGGCTCCGGAGTCATTCCCCGGGGCCTTGCCTTTTAAATCTACAAACCAGTCCTTTTTTTCAAACGGCCCAGGCGGTACACAACCGGTCCGTGGTTCGTTTATTGTAGGTACTGGTGGCCTCGGACGGACCTTCCCCCCAAAAAACACCCCCTAAAATCCCTGTAGTCCTTGCTGCCA
>JBAXBA010000171.1:0-3050 GCA_037142195.1 Pseudomonadota bacterium | reverse complement strand
GTAAAAGTGCGTAAAAGTGCGTAAAAGTGCGTAAAAGTGCGTAAAAGTGCGTAAAAGTGCGTAAAGGGGGATTTAGGAAATTTGCTCCGACTGTTGCTTCGCCCTCTGCGTTACTCGAATTGCAGAGAATTATGTCCCTCGTAAACATATAATAGAAAATGTCATAGATGTCGCGGCTTTGCGAGAATTCCTAGTCTCCTTTGGAAAGGTCATTGCCTCTAGCTCGGCTGATCGCAGTAGGATTGTTCCTAAGTCCGTGCCTCCCATCATTTCACATCTTGAATTGCGTATGAGACAAAGGGAAAACTTCCTAATAAGCAATCCGCTTCCTTTACCCATTATCAAATCTCTTTAGCGAGAAATGAATCCCTATAGATCTTGCGGCTCTCTAAAACGACCAACGGCCGTTTAGCATCAATACAAAGCAGCTAGAAGCCTGGAACACGGAGCTTTTTCGGCAATTATAGATCGAATTGGTGATTTCCAATTTGAGTTGAGTCCAAGGTATCAGGCTTTCTATGAATGCGCCCAAATGATCTAAACCCGGCAGTTATTTTTTGTGGTTTCCTTTCCAATCCTTAAAAACTAGGTTTGGACCCCCAAGAGCCGGTGGATGCCGACCCTTTGGGTAAGCCCAGGACAAGAGCCTACTGTGCCTTGAGATGACAGGCCAGCTGAGGGCGCGCGACATCGCTGTGCGCTTCAAAACCCCAGCCTATATACGCCCCAAGTCTCGCTCCATGCCCAGAAAGGAAGGCACAACGGAACCCGATGTTGCTGTTCGTGTTCGTTGGCCCATTGTTCAGATTCGCCGTGAACAGCCCGTCGTTCGACGTGTTGTTCCAGTTGCCACCGCGTAACACGGCACCGGCGGATCCACCCCATGGAGAGGCTCTTACCCTTTTTGCTTTTTACGCTTTTCAGGAATCAAGGTCCACGAGTTATAGGAGAGCGCAGCCTGGGCCACTCGGCTATCGGGGGCACCAATGCTTTGAAGGCGACGCAAATGCTTTTGAAATCGCCCGCGATTGCGGGCAAGAACTTTATAGCCGTCATGACTCAGTAAATATCCTAAAAAAGGCACCGGATCAGATGCCAAAGACATGGCCTTTGTAAACGGAATATTGAGCTCTAATTCTCTTGCAATATAGTTGACGGTGGCGTGAGCACAATCCAGCGCATCCTTTTTTTCCGAAGCCAGAATTACAAAATCGTCCATATAGCGAAAATGCCGAACTCTGAAATGATGTCTTTCAATAAATCTATCGGCAGGGGTGAGTGTCCAGTTGGCAAATAATTGACTGGTAAGATTTCCGATGGGAATTCCTTTTCCAAGTGAGGCTGCTCCTTGGTGGCTGTCTCTAATCAGGGAATTTACAAGGCTAAGAAGACTCCCATCGGGAAGAACTTGGACCATGGTTTTAAGTAAAATATCCTGGGAAATGCTAGCAAAAAAATTTTCGACATCAAGCTTAACTACAAAACGAGAAGTTCCCAAAGCCCCGAGAGCCTCACTTAGATCCAGCACCGCGCGACTGGTACCTTTTCCCTTCCGGCACGCATAACTTCTATCCGAAAAAAGTGGCTCAAAGATCGGCTCTATAACTCGGTGGATGGCATGATGAACCACCCGATCACAAAAAGGAGCCGCCATGATCAACCGGGCCTTGGGATCTTTAACTATAAATTCTCTGTACCCTTGCCAGGAATAGGTATCACCTAGTAATTGACTTTGGATTTCTGCAAGTCGCTCGCCTGCTCCATACAAAAACTTTTGGTAGCCAAGAGTAGCACGCTTGCCCCGAGCACACTCCTTAAAAGCCGCCCAGAGATTTTCAGAACTTGCAACCATCTGCAAAAGACTTCGATCTCCCATCAGCCTTTAAGCTTTCCCATACTTTTGAGCCAACCGCCAAGCTGGCGTCCTACCTCGCCGGTTTTTTCAGAGATCTCAAAGTAGGTGCCGTCAGAAAAGAATCCTAGATCTTTGGATACTTGCGCATAAATCCTTAACCTATCCAGAGCGTTGGACGCCCCGAGACAGGATTGTTTTTTTTGCTCAATGGCATGAGCCACACCTGCTGAACGGACCTCAAACAAAAGACTTAGAGAAGACTCCTCAAGTCCGCGCCCGATTGTTGGCCGATGGGCTTTGGGAATCGCCTTTGTCCTCTGGAAAATAGTCAAAGTCAGAGCATAGGAATCCGCATATATTTTTGTGGAAAGAGCCTGACTCACTTGGCCCCTCTTTTTTCAGCCGTCCTCTGCAGAGCGACGAGTGCTGGTAGCAGTTTTTCCGATATAGCGTTTCCCTCAACCGCAAGCTTCACGCGAATGCTTTCCTCTGCAGAAATCAAGGCAAGCAAACTTCCAGCAGCAGATCTAGCCTTACCGTATTGCATGACTTTCCCCACACCAAACGAGTGGTATCCCGCCCCAAGACTCTCTAAAACCAGAAGTTGAAGGGAAGTTGCGCGCTGCTTCCAAACATCCATAGGAATCATACCACCCATAAAAAAAGACTCTGAAGAGGACATACTTCCCCAGCCCTCTTTCGAAAAAATCTCAACCGCTAAACGATAAACATTTAAACCTTGGACTCCCCCTCGAGATCGCCCCGAGTCTTGGGGTGACTCGAAACCCTTGGCTCGAGTTTTTTGTGGTTCCGAAGAAATCGGTTTTACTTCCAGAAGGGGCTCTATCTGTTCAATTCCAGTGGTTTGAGGCCCCATAATCATGGAACTAGAACGCTGAATCTTAAAAGCTTCTACGGAGTCTTTTTGCACAAACCAGCTCTTGCCAACTTTTACAGCCCGAATCTGTTTTTGCCGAATAAAATTCAAAACAGTGCGCTCACTTACACCAAGAATCTGTGCTGCTACCGTTGCTGAAATTTCAGCCATTTTATTTGGTCCTACTTTGACCAGCTTTTGAGTTTGGTCCATACTTCCTGTCAACCTAAGTCTAATTTAAAAGGTAATCGGTTTCGGAAAGATTCGGAAAGATTCGGAAAGATTCGGAAAGATTCGGAAAGATTCGGAAAGATTCGG
>JBAXBA010000170.1:0-3056 GCA_037142195.1 Pseudomonadota bacterium | reverse complement strand
TATTTCAAATATTTGTGTTGATTCATACGGAAAAACTTAATTGCCGGAGTACTAGGATGCCAGTGCCGAATCGGGTGCCAGCGACCGCGAACACAAGAGAACCAACAAGAATCATGGTACCACTTGAGTCTGCCAGTATCGTATTTGCCGTCCAGTCATTCGTCACACCCTGCAACCCCGTCTTGCCATGATTCGACCACCAGTGACTGCCGAGAACAGCAAAGTACGTTACTTTGATGATCCTCCGCCCAAAGTCATCATCCATCGCAAACTCTTCATGTTACAGACAGGCAAATGATTTGATCAGGAGCCCGTTGCCTTAATAGGGCACGACGGGTTCTCAATGGGGGTGTGCTAGGCGACTAGCGCATCTACCACCTTTCCGCGGGCAACTGTTGATTTGAGTAATTCCCGTAGGTTGCAAGGACTTTTTAAGACTTTTTAAGAAAGGTATTCCCGCTCCCTAGTCCGGGGAGTTTAGGCAAGACAGGGAGTGCAACGGACTGCTCTATTGGTTTCATTCCTTAATTGTCTAGCTGCTGTTATTTTCTCTTTTAGTTCGGTCTTTTTCTGTTCGGTCCTACTGTTCCGGCAAATGTGTCTGACATAACCCAATTCCCAGCTTAATATTTTCCTCACCGACATCCCTAATGAGAGGAGAATATTATGACTGAGCAATCCATTGACGCACTTCGGAGGGCTTTCGACGAGTGGCGTGTAACGAAGCGGCATCGGACAGAGCGCATCCCCGACAATCTACTAAAACGCGCACGAGAACTCATACCTGTTCTTGGGGCAGGTGGTGTTGCTGTTCGTTTAGGCATTAGTTCAAGTCGTCTTCGCGAGCCTTTGAAGATGGCTCAAAAGCCTACAAAGGTTCAGACTAATTTGAAATCTGTTGGTTTTTCTCGTCTTGAGATCGCCAGACCTGTCTCTTGTCTTGCAGAGGTAGTGATGCCCAATGGAGTCAAACTCAATATTCTTTCAATCACTCCGGAGACGATGGCTCTTGTTACGGCCCTGTCTGGGATGGCTGTTCTATGATGCAGCTACCTGCCAATGCACAGATTTTAGTGATGCATGATGCTGTCAGTTTTAGAAATGGGATCGATGGGATCACGGCGATCGCGAGACTGGTGCTAAAGAGAGAGCCTATGGATGGGTGTTATTTTATCTTTCGCAACAAAATGGGTCATAGCCTGCGGGTATTGTATTACGATGGAAGTGGGTTTTGGTTGTGCACGAAGCGGCTTTCGAAGGGTACATTTAACGTCGTTTGGCCAAAGGGTGATGGCCAAAAAGCTGCCTCGCCGCTACTGGTGAGACAGCTTCAGATTTTACTGTGGGGTGGTGATCCACTAGAATGTAAGTTTCCGAAATTATGGCGAGAGATGGCTTGAAAAAAAAATCGTAAATTCCAAAAAAAGGTCCGGTGACATTTCTTTTTTTCTGGCACACTCACCCTCATGTATAGATATAGAGGAAAAATTTGGTCCGAAGCCGATATTGAGCGCATCCGCTGCATTATCGCAATAGCACCTGGCGTTGACAGGGCAAAGCTAGCGCGTCAGGTTTGCGAGGTTTTTGATTGGCGGATGCGAGACGGACAACTTAAACAAATGGCCTGCCGCGTCGCTATGCTGAGAATGCAGGACGACGGCTTGATACAATTACCACCGTCCAGGGCGAAACCACGTTCAAGGATCAGTGGCGCAGATTTCACCAGCGCGGCAAGCGACCCTCAGCCGAATCTAGACATATCGGTAAGTGAATTAAAGGATCTGCGCCTTGAACTTGTTGCCAAAGGCAAACCCTTGCGCCTTTGGAATGAATTCATTGCACGCTATCACTACCTTGGCTACGGCGTTATGCCGGGAGCTCAGCTGCGTTATTTTATTAAGTCTGAAGAGCAAATTCTTGGCGTCATGGGGTTTGGTGGCGCGGCGTGGAAGGTTGCTCCACGTGACACCTTTATTGGCTGGACGGCCTCTGAACGTGAGAAAAATCTTCATTTGATTATCAATCAGACCAGGTTTTTGATCCTACCGTGGGTGCGTTGCCAAAATCTCGCCTCGAAATCTTTGGCTATGGCCAAAAGACGAATCGGCAAGGATTGGCAGGAACGCTACGCCTATACCCCGGTCCTTTTGGAAACCTTCGTCGATACCTCCAAATTTCACGGCACTTGCTATAAAGCCGATAATTGGACATGCGTAGGCTTAACCCAGGGTCGCACTCGCAATGATCGATTAAATACCATAAGTGTACCTGTAAAAAGTATTTGGGTGTTTCCATTGGTGCCTCACTTTCGCCAAGAACTGCTAGGACAACATGACTAAGAAAATTGACACCTCATTGGAATGCCTTCGAAGTCTCGAAGTTCGAATAGGAAAAAAGCATCTTGAAGATGCTGACTGGTCCATTGTTGAGTCGTTGGTGTCGAACTTTATTGCCAAGCAAGAGAATCGCATTGTGCGTTTACACGAAAATTCAACAGCGCTTGAATCTGCCAATAACAGCAAAAACCCCCCTGATGCAGATTCGTCTAACCCTGAGGCTTCTATCAGCGACCCCAAGAGCGATAGTCATTACGACGATAATGACAACCATGACGGCAACCTTGACGGCAGCTGCAACTCAGATAAAAATCCATCGAATTCGAAAAATCCGCCGAAAAATGGTAATAAAAAGCCTAAAGGTCACGGTCGCAACTCTTCATCGGATTTTAAAGAATCCACTCATCTGTGGCACAAACTCGCAAATATCATCGGCGCTATATGCGCCTGTGGTTCCGGACGGATGACGCGTTACCGTGAGCGAATCGTCATTCGCGTTATCGGTCAACCAATCTTTGCTGCCGAACAGCATCACTGTGAGCAAGCGCGTTGTAAAATATGTGGCCGTGTCGTAACCGCAGCTTTGCCAACAGGAACACTAGACGGCCTTGGCAAAGCCGTAACTTATGACTGGAGCGCATGTGCTATGCTTCTCGTCCTGCACTATTTTTATGGAATGCCCTTTAAAAGGCTTGAAACACTTCATAACAGTTGGGGAAT
>JBAXBA010000169.1:0-3199 GCA_037142195.1 Pseudomonadota bacterium | reverse complement strand
GTCAGCGCAGGGTTCCCACTTTTGGCAACTTGATTTAGATAAGACAGCCGTGGAGCTTTCGGCCAAGCTGGTGTTGCCAGCCGAAAGCAGCTTGGCGTTGGTGAGGCCTGTCCTAGAGAAACGCTGTGTGAAGAATCTCTCTAGGCTACTTTCAAAAAGATTTTTGCAACCATTCTTATTTGAACGTTAAATGAAATTGCTCATGGTTGGAATCTTTGACTGGCACCCTTAATAGTCCACGGGGACATCTCCAACGAGCTCTAAGTCTGGCCTCCACCTTAGGAGACCTATCCAGGGGAATGTAAATTCGCTTTTTGTGCGATGGGCAATGCAAGCCCTGAAAGGACAGCAATCGCTAAGCCGAAACCAACTGAGTTCCAAAGTAAGCTAGATTGCGAGGCATAACCAAATAGCACGGGTGAAAGGATTAGCCAGACACCAGCCACAAGATTGGTCCACTCTTCCCAAGGTTTAATGTCCTGAAGAGCGAAAGCTGCAGAAACAAAAACCACCGCCCCTACAACCCAGAAATTCCACATCGCTCCACTGCCAGACAGGCTCGTCATGTTGTGAGTTATCGACCAAGGGATGATAAAAACCCAAGCGCCCATTACCAAATTCAACCAGTTTTCCCAATTTGCATTCTTTTCCATGATTCCACTCCTCATTGTTGAGAGCTATTTCTCATATCTTCAGACTGCATATTTTGAGCCAGAGATACAACCGTGCAACATTCATGACCGAGTTGATGCGGACATCCGAAAAAGTTACTTATCATGAGCAATTTGCCACTTCGGCATGAGGGGCATTTGGCACATCCGGCAGAGAGAGGTGTTTTTTGAAATGATCCTCTAAGGGCTGTCTAGGGCCAAAGACTGTTTGTCGGTCCCTCGACTTTTCTGCCAGAGGTGTGAATTGTAGTAGAAAAGTCACTTTGAAACTTAATTTACCATTTTTGTGACTAAACAGCGGTCACTGAAACGACAAATTCCGATGTGGTAGAAGACCTCGGTTAGACCCGCGGACTTCTCTAAAGCCTACTTTGAGTTAAGGGGGTAGACTTTCAATTCTTTATAAGTAGAGACCGGATCTACCTCACGCTTAAATTCCAGGTCAGTCATAGCACCAATGGAAATCTCCAGAGTGGTAAATATGACAGAGCCGTCCATAAGGTGACCGCCGAGAGTCTTTCCTGTATTATCTGACACGCTTAAATGAAGATGTGATCCGCTAGTCGAGCCAAGAGTACCGCTTAGGGAAACAATCTCAAAATGTCCCGTTAGAGTTGTGGGATTATCTGAGTTTGCATATCTTAGCACTGCCTTAGTGAGGCTTCCCACTGCAGAAAGGATAACTGCAGCCTTAAGATTGTTTTCGTTTACAAACGCTTGCAACTTCGCTTTGGGGTCATCTCCAGGAGAAAGTCTCAAGACATAGGTTTTCATATTAGAAACATTAACTCCCGCATTTGCATTGCTTAGACTTAAGAATAGGAGACAGCTACTTAGAACACGATTCACAAATTTAAACGACATTGAGGCCTCGTTAGTAGTTTCTGGTTGTAAATATCCTTTTTTTTAATAGTAACATGATTGCATTTGGTTATGTAGGTTTATTCGAGCTCATGAAGCCAACTCTTAACTTATCAGATTTCAAGAGCTAGATTTACAGTCAGTATAATGCAAAAAATGGCATCGGGTCTTCATTCCAAGCGAACTACGATTGGGATTTCTCACTAGGAGATCACAAAGTATGGTCATTATGATAGGCCTATATGAATTACAAAATGGCAATAGTACAAATGCTACTATGTCATCCCAACTGCACTGGCATATTAAGCTGATGGAGGTCTGTTTTTTTGAATGGAAACAATATATTTTGACATGTAAACTTCGCCTTAGCATAAGCCTTATAGTAGACTAAATTTTAACTCTATTGGGTTTGAGGAGAATAAATAATGGATTTTTTTGAGGCGGTTAAACGTCGAAGAAGTATTAGAAGGTTCTCCGATACAAAAGTTCCTGATGAGGTGATCGACAGAGCTTTAGAAGCAGCCATTTGGGCACCAAACTCGTCCAACACGCAGACTTGGAATTTCTACTGGGTTAAAGAGGACAATATCAGAGCAAAGTTGGCTCTAGCATGTCTAAATCAGTCGGCGGCTAGGAAGGCACAACATCTCATCGTGGTTACTGCTGATGGCAAACTTTGGAAGAGGTCTCTACCTTTTTTGAGGAGTTGGGTTAATGGTGCAAATGCACCCAAAGAAGTTCAGACATACTATGGAAAAGTAGTGCCATTTACCTATTCCTATGGTTGGTTTAATTCTTTTGGTCTTATCAAATGGCTCGTAGGGCGCATAGTAAGTTTATTTAGACCTTTTCCTCGCGGCCCTTCTTTTAGGCGAGATATTCAAGAAGTAGCGATAAAGTCGGCTGCCCTTGCTTGTGAGAATTTTGTACTCGCTATTGCGGCACAGAACTTTGACAGTTGCATGATGGAAGGTTTTGATGCGGGTCGCGTGAGAAAAGTTTTAAAGCTGAAGGGGAGCGAAGAAATTGTCATGGTGATTGCTGTGGGAAAGGCGACTGACCAAGGTACTTGGGCCCCTCCCTTTCGAATACCAAAGGAATTGGTGATCCACAAATTTTAGCCAAATGAAGAAATTCAGGTATTAAGTAGCCTCAGACATCAAGGATGCTGGTTTAGAGTCCATCAAGCAGCTGTTACACGGAACGTCTAAGTGGAATCTCAAGGATTAGGAAGTTTAATGTAGCGGGAGTTTCCAAAACCTCGTTCTTTTGCACCGTGAGCATTTGAAACAGCGGATGATTCATACATCACAAAAATAGAATGATCATACTTTAGAATAAACGGACTTATTAGAAAGTAGAGACAAAGTATTTCAGAAAGCCAAGAGGCCTCTAATGATTTGTTTGTGGTATTGTTAGGTTAGCGCATCTGCTTCTTTAGTAGTCATTAAACTTAGGTTTCGAAAGTCCATTCCGGAGGCTAGGTCCTAATTCATCTTGGGTAAAAGGTAAAACTTCGAAGTGAGGCTTTGCAGGGTTACTTAACCTCAATTGCGCTTTCCTTATCTTTAATCATTATGGTATCTTACACACTTTCCTACGTTTACCCGAGGAAAATGTTAATATATATTACACTTTTAAGGAGGAACTTATGCGCCGCTCGATAG
>JBAXBA010000168.1:0-3229 GCA_037142195.1 Pseudomonadota bacterium | reverse complement strand
GCGATGTTTCTCGAAGCGCTTTTTAACGACAAGATTTTGCCATAACCGACGCCGACTAAGCCGAGGGAGTTTCACCCTCAGCTTTTAAAATTTCCGGACTTGACCTTCTTGACTCATTCGGATCGTGTCATTACACTCGAAAAACATTCCAGTGAGCAAAAAGCCGTGGCGACGTTTGGTACACTTTTCTAAGACAGTAGTAGGATTTTACTCGATGAAGCCTGAGCGAGTCATGCTTTTGAATGGCTCAAAGACGGTCAGTTGCATATTTCGGGGCAAGCCGGTCAACCATTTCGGGCCAATTCAGTACTCGGTATTGTCTTGGCTGTTTTTGTTCCCTGCTATTTCTTTCCCCTTTGGTAACTCAGCGTGCATTTCGTTTAAAGACATCCTCAACTGTTTGACTATATGTTTTATTGCTACACCTCGGATGTCCCGGTCCGGCCGACCCCGACGAACGATTAACTTTCCATAAGTTTTTGGTTAACTGCTTTAGCTTCCACCCAAAAAAAAGTTTCTTGGTTTCATACTGCACGCCTAGCTCTTGCAATTGCTTATGGGTGTTTATGGGTGTTCTTTTGGTTGGAGTTATAGGCTTTATGGGCGTATAATTGCGAAAGCTAAGGATATTTCATGCTCAAAACCGAAGCCATTCAGATCATATCAGACCTTCTTCTACTCATTTCACACCTAGATGAATTTATGGGGAGGGCGTGCTTTGGCTAAACTTGCCTCCGAAAGTCTGAAAGCTTTGCATCATGCGGCGACTATTAAAAGTGTCGGATCTTCCACCCGGATTGAGGGCAGCAAGCTAACCGACCGAGAGGTGGAACGCATGCTTGCCAATTTGGCAATTCAGAAACTTTCAACCTGAGAGGAACAGGAGATAGCAGGTTATGCTGAAGTCATGGAAACGGTTTTTCAGGCCTGGGTTGATATGCCATTCTCTGCATGTTTTGAAATTAAAATGTGGCGATAGGAAAAAAGGCAATTAGTAGCCCCAACTCTTAATTTCAATTTAGCGACGGTAGGCAAAAGAAATTCCACACCCAAAGGGAACGGGACCTAAAGGCCCCGTTTTTGCTCTAGTTCAAGGAACTAGGATTTTTCATAATTAGAATAGCAGCCATGACTTTAGCGAGATAGCTCTTATCATTTTCATAGCCCCGCCTCACTATCACCCAAGGGTCTCTTGATTTCAGTTCGTCGATTGCTTTTTGCACCCTGCTTTCGCCGATGTTATAAGCTAAGACCGACAATTGCCAATCGCTAAATCGCAGCTTGTTTTTAAGCAAATAGCGCATTGCGGCATCTGTAGCCAGGTCGGGACTCAGTCTTTCGTCTATGGATTCATCGACTCTTAGCCCAAAAACTGCAGCTGTCGGTCTAATAAACATCCAAAGTCCGGCACCATACATTGGATTTTTTTGCTCTTTCAGATTCTTATAACCGGATTCCACAATAGGGATGGCCATAATTTCCTGGGGAACTTGATACTCACGAAGCTTTCCCTCAACAATTGAGCGATAGTCCTCCATTCGTTTTAGGGATGAGTTCATAAACTCCCTTCCTTCAGGAGTGCCCAAGTAGCGGTTAAGCTCAATGAGTACTAAGTCATTCACCACTACAGGGAACTCACCAGAGTTTGCCTGCTCTTTCCATTTTAGTGCCTGGTCCATAGTCACACGACGATCGCCAACCATACCATTAGAGGCCAAAGCGGTAGCGGCTAAAAGTGAAAACAGTACCCCTCCTACAGTAAAACCAACAGAACATTTAGCTTTCTTTGACGAAAAACTCATTTTTTCAATCCTTCTTTTTAGTAAATTTTGCTCAACCAAAAACCTGACTCCTGTTCTGCAGACAAAAGGCGTCTTTTGGTTAAGTGCGTATTCCGCTACCTCTACTAGGCAGCGCGCATATGTCAATGACTTCACTTTACTTCGGCCGAGCAAAGCTTCATCACAGGCAAACTCTTGTAAATCCTCTAGCTGACGAAACCAAAGATACATAAAGGGATTCAAAACGCACACACATCTGAGGCCCAACATGAGGTATATCCAGCGTACATCGCCTTGCCTATGGTGCTGAAGTTCATGGGCTATGGAAATCCTGAAATGGAGCGGATGAGCTATCATGGGACCAGGTACCATGATGCCTCTTTGCCCAGGTAACCAGAAAGAAAAAGGCACGGAAACTTGGTCATGAGCGTAAATGGCCACCTTGCCGATTCGTCGTAAAAGGTAGGACTTCCTTCTAAGCCTAAAGAGACCTCTTATTTCTCTCACGAAAACCGTGACTCCAACGCCTAAAATACAGAGACAAAAAATAAGACAAAGTAAGGATAATAGGTCGCCATTCAAAGATACTTTCTGACTACCCAAAGCAACAGCTAAATACCCTCCAGACTCAGGATTAGATAATTGACTTGAAAAGGACTTAAGTGAAGGTGCAGACCAAACTTTAGCTATGGGTTCAAAAAATTCCGAACTTGGCACCAAAGAGCTGGCCCCGGTTAAGGTTAATATAAAAAACAAAGCCGAATAGTGTGTTCGAAGCTCATTTTGAGAGGACTGAATTTGACCAAAATAGCCAAGCACTTGAGAACAAATTTTAAACCCCAAGTAGGCCGCTGCAACGAGGAAGTTTAAAGTCACGTAGGTCGATAGCCAATCGAGATGAGTCATCGCTCTCTCCCAAAGTTTTCTAGGATTTTTTTCATTTCTGCAAGATCGGCGTCGGAGACCTTACCTGAGTCGAGAAGTTGTTTGACCAACAAAACAGGAGCTCCTTCGAATACCCTATCCACTACCTCCGTTACGGCGCTAGCCTCATATCCAGACTTAGTAAGAACTGGAATATATACGTGACCTCTTCCTTGCTTTCGAACCTTTAAAATCTCTTTTTGTTCAAGTATACGTAAAATTGTAGAGACGGACGTGTAGGCTAAGTCTCGCCCGTCTGGCAGTTCTTTCATAACATCTGCCACTGTGCCTTCTCCTAATGCCCAAAGAAGACTCATAAGCTCAAATTCTACATCTGTGAGTCGGCGTTCTAATGGATCTAGTTTTTTCATAATGGACCTCTTACTGAAAAGATAAACTAAGATCTTAGTTGTTGTCAACTAATCCTTTAGTTTTAAATTGAAGATTCTGTTGTTACGACTATATTTGCAGATTTAAAACTTCAGCAAACAATTTGGAAATCTTAACCTCTAAATAGGCCCATG
>JBAXBA010000167.1:0-3365 GCA_037142195.1 Pseudomonadota bacterium | reverse complement strand
TTTGGGTGAGCTGATTTGCTCAGCCATTTCAAACTGCTTCAATTCATCACGACTGAAAACAACAAGTTTCCTTATCTCATCATCAGCAAGCACGCGCTTAACAAATGCTTTACCAAATGATCCAGTACCTCCAGTAATGAGGACGGTTTTTCCGGCTAAATAAGACATCGCATCGCTTTCTCTATGAAGACCTAAAGTAGAACCCTATATGAAAGCTCTTCCCGAATCATATCTTTCAGGCTTGGCAAGTTAAATCCGCGGCTTAGGAGCGTCGAGTTATCTAAGGACAAGTTAGTTGGCCTGGTAACCCAGGTAGATAACTCCGAGCTCCTTGCTGAAACAACAAGTTGAGGATCTAAACCTAGGCCAATTGCAACCTCTCTCAAGAATGTAAACTTCGAGATTGACTCGGAACCAGACAAATTCAGGACTCCCGTGATACGTCTATCCATCTCACTTGCCAAGAATTTTCCAACTTGGGTAACTCCTATTGGGGTAAACGAAACATCTTCGTACCCAGATATTGGAGTGGAATTACTAAGCGAATTAATTGCAAAATCTAGAATTGAATGGTCACCACGAAGTGATACTCCAAAAAAATTTGTTCGGAGGATTAAGGCTGTCGGGGCTTCATTCAAGACTAAATGTTCGCCAGTTAATTTGGAATAGCCGTAGGAATTTAGAGCGATCGGGTGCATGAACTCATCTCGAGTTTCATTATCAGGGTTGCTATAGTGATCCGTACTCACCTGAATAAACCGAAATCCGAGTTTGTTGCTTGCCTTTGCAATGTGATGTGGGAAAATCGCGTTAAGCAACATAGCTTTCTCCGGAAGTCGCTCACATTCCTCTACGCTAGTAGCCCCTATACAATTTATTACGTATTGTGGTGAAACAGTTTCAATAATCTTCTCGAACATTCCCGGAGATGCCACATTTAAATAAATGGTTTCATTTCGGGTCTTTGGACTGTGATTGAAGTGAGTTCCAATAACTTCAAACTTGGAGGAAAAGCTACGGGAAAGACTTGATCCAAGGAGACCAGAACTTCCCAGAATCAATACTTTCTTCAACTCAACCCCCTAAACTAAAAGCCCGGAGAATTATTCCTGCGGGCACGTATATAGTTTACATATGGCTTACCCCGACTTTTCAATACTTATCGCGACCAAAGATCGACCTGAGAACATGAGGAAACTCCTAAAAAGTGTGGAACAAAGCACAATTAGGCCGTCTTCTCTGGTAGTAGTTTCTTCAGGACACCCGATTCATGATGTGATTTCTGAGTTTGAGACTTCATTGAAAATTGATTACGTGCACTCAGAGGTGGCGGGTCAGGTAAATCAAAAGAAAATTGGGATTTCCAGGTTACGCAAAGAGATTCCCTGGGTAGTATTTCTTGATGATGACTTGCTGTTGACAACAAACACCTTTAAAACTGCCTTCGAAACTTTGTCAAAGTACAGCGTTACTGGGGAAAGAATTGTTGGAATAGGACTTGGGTTGTCGCCAACAAGTCGGATGAATAGATCCTCACGGTTTCAGAATATTGTTGGCCGTGCTCTGCGACTCAGTGGTGCAACTGCTGGCAAGGTTATCCGTAGTGGCCAAGGTGTCAGTTATTTAGAAAGTCATTTGCCGATTTATACAGAGTGGTTGAATGGAGCGTCTATATGGGAAAGGGAATCTGCCCTCGAATACATAAGGTTTGTGCCCTCAAGTAAATACGCTGCGTGCGAGGACTTAGTTTTTTCATTCCAGCAATCTAAGAAAGGCAAGCTCCTATTCGTGCCAGGTGCAAGAGTTTTTTTCCAAGATACAGAACCTAACGACTACAATCGAAGTCAGGCAATCATGTCGGGAACTGCATGGAGATATTTCTTCGTGAAAACTAATCCTGAACTTAGCCAGTGGCAACTCGTGTATTCGCAATGTGGGCGACTTGCATACATTCTTGTTACACAGCCGCGGAACCAAGATGCAATCTGCGCCGGGATTTGGTCATTGAGACTTCTCCTCAGCGCTATCATCCGAGGAAAAGATCCTATGTTCTTAATCAATAAGATTAGTTAGTAAGAATTTTTCCTTGAGTTGTTTCTCAGCTAATGCGATATCTCCTGGTAAGTCTACTGGGATCGACCAGTCAGAAAGTTCAAGCACTCCAACCGAAACGTCACTTTCAAGAAAGCGCAACAATTCGTGATCTTCGATTTGCTCGAATGAGCCACGGGGCATTTCGGCAAAATTCATTAATGCATCTTTTGTATACCCATACATGCAAACTTGCCTATAAAACTCAATTCCCTTCCCCTGCTTCGATCCCGGGATAGAGGCTCTTGAAATGTAGAGCAGTTTACCTCCTCGAGAGAAGGCAACCTTTATTGTGTTTGGGTCGTGGAATTCAGTCTCTCCCCTAGCACTGCAGTATCCGGTAATCGCTTCGAACCCAGAGCTCTTCAGGAATTCAATGGATGCAGTAATGTCAGCTGGATTAAATGCTGGCTCATCACCTTGGATATTCAACACATATGGTGCATTAATGACTCTATTGGCCTCAGCAAGCCGGTCCGTGCCTGTCGGATGGTCGCCTGTCATTACTACTTGGAACCCAGACTTCTCGACAAGATGCGCAACATCTAAAGAATCTGTAGCAACGTAGGTGATCTCACCGCTCACAACATCAGTAACCCGATCCAGCACGTGCAAAATCATTTCTCGGCCCAGCAGCTTGGCTAAAGGCTTTCCAGGGAAACGACTGGACTCCATTCTCGCTGGAATGATTACTGCGACCTCAGACATCAGAACCTCTCTATCAGTTGTGTTTAGAGTTGGGTTTATATTTGTGGTGTTCTGAAACCAATTGCTTTTTTTCCTTGCTACCAAGAATTCGCTCTGCAATTCTAATGTCGTCTACAAAGTTGGATAAATCACTCGTCATGAGATCTAATGCAACGCCATCGAAGTGAACCCATTCGACACTTCCCAGCTTTATATGTTTTTCAATGAAACGAGCACCGTTAGCCACGGAAAGTTGGCAAGCGAGTGACCCAATATCATGCGATGAGTAGCCTGGAATAATCATTTTGTTTTCACTCATTTGTTCAATCGTTCGCACTACGGCGACGTTGCAATCATCAGGAGCAGTGGGATAACTAGAAGTGCATTGCATTAAGACTATCTTTTTCTGAGAAAAATTGTCTGCGACCCATTCCAAAAACGACTGACCTGTAGCACCGGTACTTATAAAAACATACTCGATGTTTGAGTTGGCAATATGACGAAGAAAATTTCTATGCTCCGATATCGTAGATGGAGCTTTTATGCTCAAAGGTTTGAATCGCTCCATCAACTCGAGTGATGGTAGA
>JBAXBA010000166.1:0-3494 GCA_037142195.1 Pseudomonadota bacterium | reverse complement strand
TCCTGCGCACCTTTGTTTGGTTACTTTGGTTTTATAAACGCCTCTTTTAGGCTCTACTGCTACAAAAACATTCATACTTCCATTTCGCACATACTCATAGTCGACTTTGGTTACGTCACCTGACTTCTCCATAGGCTTTCTAGGATACTGATCTGAGAAAAGAGCTACAGGCTTTTCATCTAAGCAAACCACGGGCTTATTGCTATCGTAGGGACGTTGATAGACGTCTAGTACCTTTTCCATTCGCTCGATGTACTGTTGGTCAAGCTTCGGAATACACCACATCTTTTCCAGCCAAGGCTTTAGGTGGTGCTCATGAAGTAGGACGCGAATGCTTTCGCGGCTGATCTGCCCGTCAACCAGTTCTCGATCCTGGCACTCATCTACGATTAAGTCTAAGGTCCAGCGATAGCGGCCTTCTGGTGGCTCAGTACAAACCATGGCAACAATTCTAGACTTTTCCCTATCGTCAATATCAATAGGCCTACCAGACCTCTCATCATCATGAAGTGCCGCTTCTAAGCCACTTTCAAGGTAGGTGTTGCCAATATTAGTAACAGTCTTAGGATCTACGTTCAATATAGCGGCAATCTGCGTAGATGAATAACCAAGGTTTAGGCAGTTCAAAATATTACAGCGCCGAATCACTCGGCGCTCCTCATATTTAAGCATTTCTTTGATCTTCTGGAGGTGCTTCCAATGCAACTTTAATCCTAGAGGCTTCATACCTTATAACCCGTCCTTGAGTTAGAAAGCCATATTATTTCAGATATTTGTGATGATTCATACGGAAAAACTTAATTGCCGGAGTACTAGCACTATTTGAAAGGTTCTGTATTGAGATTCAAGCCTAATGATGTGGGCCGTAGAAACCGCAGCATCTTGCTGCCCACCTAGTCACATCGATGTCAAAGACTTTAGCCAGTTTGTCCCAACTAGAGTTTTTGATGGGACTTTGGCCTGTACTGTCACTTTTGACGGGCCTACCTTTCTTTTCCTCTGGTTTGAGAACCATCTTGCGGTAGGCAGGTGAATTAGGGGCAAAGAAGCCACTCCAAATGACTGACTATGGCGGTCATTGCTCAGCTTTGCTTAAGAACAATACGCACCTCGTATAGTCTAGGCAAACGGTTCCTTGGGAATGGCTAATGCTTACAAAACAAACCGAGTCATTCCTTTTGGACCTAAAATCGCTGCGAATGCTCACAATTAAGCAAAGTCGCTGCTTATCTTTACAGTCGGAGGCAAAAGAGTTATGCTTGGAAAAGTTGATTGATTTTATCTACTTAAGTGTTTTGCTGTGTTGTCGGTATGTGGGTAGCGATAGCGTTCTTCTCGTCAATGGAGTCACACAATGTTTTTAATGAAAACTATCCTCGTTTTGTCCATGGCCCTTGCCACCTTTACATTTGCGGTTGCTGAGCCAGTGGAACGCAAAATAGAGTATGGAAAGAATTTTCCAAGATGGCTGGATTTACGCGTCGTATACTCCCGTTTGTCAGGATATAGAAGTTATCCTTTAACCTGCGATTCAGTACAGCCGTGTGAAGCTGTTGTGGTAGACTCTACAATACAGAAGTTACCTCTTCCAACTACGAGTTCAAGTGCTGCCGATGTCATCCACGTACATGTGGATGTTAATCCTAAGGTGAGAAAAACCAATTCCGAGGTTGCCGACACTTACGACGGATTTTTCGTTAAGTTTCCCGATGGAGAGTATCAGGTTGTCGATGAATCGTTAGGACCAGATGGATGCGGCGAGGCTAACTTTGTTAAGGCAAATGTGATTTATGCCAAAACTAATATCGTTTCCATGGAAACACTCTGGGATGGATTTCAATGCGGAGGAGATCCAATAGACATCTTGTTGAGTCGGGTCGTTATTGCTGAGCGGAGTAAATCCACTTCCAAAGTATCATTTTCTCGCTTCGATTATCACAAGAAGGTGCAAGGTTTCTATACTTTTGAGAACTCGGACCACGGCCTTACGGGATACTACGAAACAGCGGCAGTTGAAGTTATGCCCGATTCGTCTTGTGATCCAAAGAAGTTTACGAGCTGTAAAAAACTCGAAGTTGCTCGAAAAATTGAGTGGCCCATTGAAAAAAGGTCGGTCACACGACGCATTCAGGCAGCCACTTTGCAGCAGACGCGAGCAGGAGAATGGGTTGTTTCCACAACAAAACCCTGGAGCATTCCTCCCCACGAATTTGTCGAGCGCAACAACGTGAATCGACCAAAGTCCATCGTTGATGGGCCAGCAAATCTTCTTGAAAAGCCAGATGGCAAGATAGTGTCTTCCATTCCCGATAAAGAACAGGTTGATATCGACTATTGCAGCAAAGAGAAGAGGTGGGTTAGAGTCCTATGGAAAAATCATGATGGATGGACTTCGGCTCAAAATCTTCCCAAATTAAACTTGCAAGTTGACTGCGAGATGTTTAATAGGCGCGACTAAACAACTTGGCGAATCCCTCTGGCTCGCTACTCCCTGAGCCGTTAATTTGTCTGGTTTTAAGGCTAAACACACCAAATGCAGACATGTGGAAATCAGTCATAGAAACCTTAACTTAGCCTAGCTGATCCTTTATTCACAGACCACGAGGGCATGTTGTGGTTTAGGATCATCTGTGTATCTTGGGCATCTTTCCCTTGTGCAATGTTAGTCATCAGGCATCTTGCAGGGTAAGTCTAGGATTTTCACCACGCCAAGTAAGGATTTCCCTTTGCCACTGGAGTCATCGAAGGAGCCTGCCGCCATCTGATTAAAGATCGAATGGATTTAACCGGAGCCCGTTGGAGCCTAGAAGGGGCAGAAGCTGTCCTGCGCCTTAGGTCTCTTAAATCAAGTGGGGACTTTCCTGACTATTGGATATTTCACGAGCAGAAAGAGCTAGAGAGAAATCACTTATCCAAATATTAAAAGCCCTCGGTAATTAATAAAAATCACATAAAAAAGCTAAAATAGCGTCATTCTAAATCAGCCGCACCCAATTTAGTTTGGCCAATCTTTATTGGCGATCCGTCAGAATCGAATTTACCTAGCGCCTCTTGAGTCGCAAGAACTCCACACTTCATTCAAACAGTCTTGGATAGCTTCTTCTGATTTAAGCATCGAATTAGTGTGGGGACCTCTATTTCGATTGTGAACGTCTTTTCAGAGCGAGAAATTATCTTTGCAGCCATATCAGCCTCTATGATGACAATTATTTTTCAAAAAATTATCACAAGGTTGTAAAATGTCTACATAATAATTAGGTCTCACCCCTGGAAGTTGTCCTAGAAAATTTTGATCTATTTCGAGTTTAATTGTAAGCAGTGCATCTGCGCATAGAGACAACCCGTTCGTCTTCAACTAGGCTCATTACCATCGACAATAATTTCGATGGAGATTGAAGATGAAAGATCCCAAGGCAACTGGCTCTATTTTGAAAAACCTCAGTTGGTAGGGAAATCAACGCCCTTTTTGATATAATCGACCTGCCCACTGCACT
>JBAXBA010000165.1:0-3532 GCA_037142195.1 Pseudomonadota bacterium | reverse complement strand
AATTTTATCAGCAGTAATTAAAAAGACGAATCTCTTTTTCGCGGGAATGTGGGTTAAAATAGCCCTGCAACCTACTGCAACCACTCAAGCAAGAGTTGCCCGCGGATCGAAAATTCGTCCACATACCAAATAAAGCCCATGAATTGGCGCAGCGCAAGGGATTTTGCGTCTCCAATAAAAACAACAATTTACAATCAAATTCGAAGTTTAGGCTCCAATGCGAGTGTGACCAGTTAGCACCAATTTTGATGGATATCTTTCAATTGTATCCACAAAATGTGTACTCGCACCCTTAATGGGGCTGCCTAATGAGAAAGCTAAAAGCAAAATAAATGTGGATAAATATCAAGCGTAAGTTAGCTCAGGACTTCATAAAGTACTCCAGCCAAATATTTAACTAATTATACTTTCCCCAGTTATGAGACAGCGCAGGTTTAAGAGTCGCATTTTGCAGTTTTGGATTTGATTCAGAAAAATTAATTTCAAATGAAATCAAATAGACTTGACGAGACTCAATACTTCAAATATTGGTAGTCCTGTACCAATATAGGTGATATAATACCAATATGAAGGCTAACCTCAAATTTTTCTCTAAAAACAGGATTCTGGGTCGGTATATAGTTGAGCTTTCGATCCATGAAGTAGGCAAATCAAAAAATTATCCTGATGGTATTAAGTATGGGCTGATTTGCAAGGATTTGAAGACAGAATCCTATGTCCTCATGGACAATCATCACCCAAAAGGTCCGCATGTTCACGTGAACGATCGAGAGTTCATATATGAATACGTTAATGACGACCTGCTAATTGAGGATTTCAAAAAACTCGTTTTGAACGAATTAGGAGTGAAGCTATGAAAAAGTTAATTGTTTCCATCAAGTCTTCTAGTGAAAGCCTATCTGACTTCAAGAAGTCATTGAAAGATGCGCGCAAAGGGAAACTTAAAGGTGAACATTATGAATTATCATTTGATAACAAGAAAGATTTTAATCGCTTCGTTAAGAACTTGGGGATCTTGGCTGCGATTCTGAATCATCGCCCTAAATCAATTTACGAATTGGCTAAACTCTTGAGTATGGATGTGTCCAATTTGAGCAAGTTAATTGATTTTTTTGAGACTGTCGGAGCCATCAAGATCAAATCTAAAACTGTATCTGGTCGGGAGGTAAAGATGCCTATAGTTGAGTACGAACAGATCGAGTTTGATCTGAAGGTTGCTTAGGTACATTTGCGGAGTACATGCTCAGAAAATTTTAGATAAAGCTGTGCAAATCTTACTTGAAAATGGTTTAAAATTTGTGAGCCCGGCGCACAGCGCACTGGAGCGATTCAGGACTCTTTGTATTAATCCGAGCGAATATTCACTGACTTTACTTTACAATGTCTTGAGGCATTGCAGGGCTTAGAATTTCTGAAATCCAGGCACTCACATGGGACTCTATTGATTTTGGTAAAAAACAGATTCTGATCAAAGCGGCTTATAAGCGAGGGGTCAAAAAAATTGAACCCTTTCCAAAGCAAAAAGACTGGGCGATTGTGCCCATGCCTGAAGCTTTGCACTCTTTTCTAATCGCCAAAAGCAAACATAAGTTTCCAAAGGATTTTGTCGTGGGATCGGTAAAAGGCGGCACTGCGGCGAGTCAGGACATTTTACTATTTTGTGAACGAATATTCACTCATTTTGCTTTACAATGTCTTGAGATGATGCGGTTCAGCAAGTTTACTTTACAGTGTCTTGAGATAGTGCAGCGCGACCAATAGTCGGAAACCCCATCGATTGTCCTACCAGCGGTACTTTCAGGGAGTAATGAAGTCTATCCGCATGGGATAAATGTAGCCACGGCCTGTGGTAGACATACATGCGATCTGGCTACCCCCGGAATACAAGTCACAAGACGAATGACGAGCGCCTGAACCCGCATTGATCCAAGTTGTCGGGTTTGCATCCGTGCTGCTCACCAGGACTTTGTAGACTATATGCAATGGATATCCATTTGCCCGGCAACAACTTCTCTAATAAAGATCGCTCTTTGTCATGACATTATGTAGCGGGATTTTGTTTCTGGTCTTTTTAGATTAGGTTGGGGATACTGGATCTGACTAAGTGGGACAAGATATGCATCTGCTATTTAAATTAGATTCCATTCTGTCTATTTTTGCTAAGTTAGTTAATTGCAAAAAAAGTGAGTTTAAGGTGTTAGAATCTTTTCCGGTATAGATTTCTATCGGTAGAGCCCCTTTTAGGGCATGATGAGGAATGCGGTAATTATGGTCATAGAGATATTTACTCACTGACTCTTTAACTGATTCAAAAGTTGTCAGAGAGTTCATAAACAGCCATCGGTGTTTAAGGGAGCGAAACAAGGCTTCAATCATCGAGTTTGAAAACTCAACGTCTATTTGAGCAATGGTTCGAATGATTTTCTTTTGACTGACTAATTGATCTACTTCTCTGTTTAGATTCTCAGTTCCACTGTCTACAAAAAGATTAGGTGTAAAAGTAATTTTTGACAGTTTATTGGCAGTTTCTAAGGCTTGCTCAATAAGTTTCTTAGTACTAGCTCCACCGTAAGTCATACTTACTTCCCAAGCGAGTACGAATCTTGAGGCATTATCAATAATAGCTTGTATATATACTTTTGGGCCACTCATGATTCGAAAAACGCTCATATCCAAGTGCCATATTTGATTTGGCAGAGAGGCTCTAATTCCAATTTTTGATTTAGGAGGATAGATTCTCTCCCCTGACCTCCTTAACTTGTGGTCTCGAACAATCCGGTACCATGCAGATGCAGAAGCAATCACACTGCCTTCCCTTTTGGCAAACCAAGCTAGAGAGCTAATGCTGAAGTGACTAAACTCCTTTGCCGTGACAAAATCCTTAATAGTATTTAATTCTGTTCTAGTTATTTTTGAAGGTGAAAGTCTTGGGCAGGATGATAAGTCACCTAGTGAGCACTTTATTTGTCTTTTAACCCATGAGTGATACCTAGCTGCCGTAAGCCCAATCATCTGAAGACACTCTTGCAAGGGGACATGAATATTGGCTTCCTTAATCGCCAATAGAAGTTTTTCCTTTAGTTCTGAACTAGCAACTCTAACGTACTGCATTTGAAATCCAAGTACACTAAGAGAAGATTTGACTAGGCTTACCTTGGCTTTTTCTGTCTGGCACTTGTTTCTTAGTACTGTGTTTTCAATAGTAAGTGTTTCCACAGAATGATCAAACTCGGGATGTGTCACGACTATTTTGTAGCCTTCACGAATCCACTGCAGAGCAGTGGATCTTGGAATATTTAGTTCTGGAAATAGATTAGGATTACGGGACGTTGCTATCGCGTTTCTAATTCGAATATCATAGGTTCGTTTCAATGTACTACTCCATTAATGCTGGAACTCAGCGTTTTCAGGCGCATATGTCCCGCCTGTAAATGGATTTCCAGCACTAAAAGTCCAGAATGTGTTGAAACCTAGCAGGGCAAACTACTATTCAAAAATTATATTGTATAATTCATTATATTCATGTATTGAT
>JBAXBA010000164.1:0-3694 GCA_037142195.1 Pseudomonadota bacterium | reverse complement strand
TTTTTCTATAAACTCCCCAGGGGTGAAAAGGAGATGGGAAGTGCCATCACTATAGGCCGTTTTGTAGAGGCGGAGAAATTTCGTCTAAAGTCTGAAAAAGAGACTGCCCTACAGGAAAAACAGGGAGACTCAACAAATAATCAAGCCTCTAATGACCTAAGTTCTAGTAACAAAAGTTTTAGTCTTGATAGGTCGCTCGCAAGGATCAAGGAGATGAAAGAAGAATCTGATCAAAGCAGTAGAGAATTCTATAAACTCATCTATTCGCTTCCTTGCCGAACTACAGTTAGGCAATTTATCGAGCTCTACCGCGAGCAGGATAACGTTGAGCTTAATGTTCATACAATCTCTGGGGCTAAGCATCTCTATCTAGCGTTTTTCTGGGGAAGAAATTCAGTTCGCATCTACAACTATACAATACAAAGAGAAAGGCCCAAGCTGCCACTTAATGTCGATACCTTTGAACAGTTTATTGAGAGCGCCAAAGACGTTGAAGTTAAGTGGGTCTATAACCAAATTGGAATAAGTTCAACGGCTGGAGATAGGTGCGATATGAGGTAATTCCCTGATTCCCGCCCGTCGGCCATCCTTTGGCTTTGTTTGTAATGATTGAAAGAAGCAAATAGGCGCTTCCTAAAAATGCCCCTAGATCCGCTAGGCGATGAGTAGATCTTTCTTGAAACTCTTCACAGGCAACACAAAGTAGATATAGATGCCTTTTTAGGCTCAACCTGTCTTCTTTAGGGATGCGTCTTCGTACTTTGTGATCAGCTTCCTAGCTTCTTCTACAAGCTCAAGTTGTAGGGACTTGGGCTCTAACACCGTCACATGGGACCCAAAGCCTAGAACCCACTGTAGAAGTTCAGGGGTCAGTCCTACCTCTAATGAAAAGTCTAATGAATGATCAGAGTTCTTTTTCAAGATCTGACTAGGATGCCACTGCCTCTCTGCAATAAAGAGAGCTAGCTCGGGCGCAAATCTCAATTCAATTTTAGTGATGACTTCGGATCTATACACCCCAAAACTTCCGGAAAAAAACTGACCTGGGTCGATGGGAGCCTGATCATAGATGGTTTCTAGCATGAGAGCTGACTCCATACGGGCACAGGAAAAGGTTTTCACCCTACCTAATTCTAAGTCTCTAGCAATAAAATAGAGACCACCCTTTGCAAAATAGAGAAATTCTGGCCCAACGACGCGCTCCCTTGCCAAGCTATCTTGAATGCTTTTGTAAGCGATTTTAACAAGCTGCCTTTCCTGGCAGGCACTACGAAGAGTGGATGTCACTTCAGGATCAATTCCAAGACCCCACCTAGCATGCCCTTCAAAAGAAAAGGCGTTTCTAAGCTCATCCATATAGCCGCGACCTTGGGTTGAGATCTTTTCGCTTATTTTATTAAAGACCCCCTTGATGTCGGCAAAGAAGGGAGTGTCTTGCAGAGGAGTTAGGGCACTTTGACTGAGGTAGAGGGCAAATAACTCATTTGATGTCAGGACAAGGTAATTACTAATTTTGACGGGCTGCTCCAGTATAAATTTTTCACCACCATTTGGATTTTTGCGCGGTACAATCGGAAATCCAGCTTGTCTCAGCCCTTCAATGTCACGATAGACTGTACGCTCGGTAACACTTAGACCACGTTGCTCTAGTTGATCTCGAAGCTCTTTAATTGTGTAACCTATGCGCGCAGTTTCAAGAAGAGTAAGCACTCGGTAGACTCTTAGGACTTGCTGGTGCCTAAGATGATCTCCAGGAGTTTGTTTTTCTGGCCCTTCATCAATATTTTTTTTTGATACAAAAGAGAGATCTGCTTTTTTAGCCTTAATAGCATCCACACTTGGCTGCGTATGTCCTGACAGCCTCTTCTTGTCGAGCGCCTTTGAATCAGTTCCTTTAAGCCCTCCACGGCTGCCTTCAGCGACATTTTTTTGGGCCTTAGGGCTTCTTAGCTTACTTTTTGGATCTAGTTTTTGCCGTGTCATAGGGTCTCCTAGGCATTGGTCATCGGAATTTTGAATCTAGCCTTTATAAGATCTCACTAATAACCAAAGGGAGCTACCGGCTGACGATCATTTAACTCAAAGTTTCCGAGTAGTTATGGGACATAAGTAGTTTTCTGTGGGGGCCAAAGAATGGCATTAGAGGCAATTTAGAGCGTATCTTCGGGCACTCTGGCCACTCTCGAAGATGGGAGTGTTACCTGCCGACACTATTACCTAAATTCAGAGAAATCCGGCTCTTGACCCGAAGCGTCAAGGACTAGACCGAAAATCCTATCGTGGCTTGGGTGATGCCAAAGCATTTACAGGTCCTTTATGAGCAGGAATGCAAATAGATCGCATCACATCCTCTTTAAATACTTGAGCGAAAGGAGATTCATTAATGAAAGATTCAGAATCAAAACAAAAGCCGGCTAGAAAGAAGCAAGGCACCGATAGCCTCACATTTGGCAAAAGACTTAGGGGGATTATGGACGAGCGAGGGCTAACTGTTAGGGCAGTCGCTGAAATCTCAAATGTCAGCGGGAGCGTTGTTCAGTCATGGATCTCAAAGGCCAATGCCCATGACCTAGAGGCAGTGAGTCGTCTAGCAAAAGCATTGAGTGTTGGATTTAAGACTCTTTTAATTGGAGAGCCAGAAGAGGTTTCAGATTCTCCAGAAGTTCTTTTTGATCACGAACATGCTTTTGAAGGCTACTGCAAAATCAAGGTTGAAAAGCTTGTGCCAAAAAAACGCAGTAGTTAGTACCCTATTAAGCTATGAACCTTTGTTGAACTTTTTAAGGTGGTCTAAAATGAGAAGCAATTTTATCAATTCAAAAATTGACCAAACACAAGATTTCAGGACTATATTGCTCTTGGCAAAGCTCCTGATTGCTTGTGCACTAATTAACGGCTCGTTAGGGCCAGTATTGAGTCACCTATTGGATTTTCAAAATACGCCTTACTCAAACACCGGGTTTGGGCGCCGAATCTTTGGCAGTATAGCCTTAGCGGCTGAACCAGAGACCTCTCAGTTAAATCCATACCCCCGAATGTCTAACCTACTTGAATATCATGGTCATGCTAAGCACAAAGCGCCTGTTCTATCATCCGATGATTTACAGGTCTATGTGGAAACTAAAATCATTAAAGAAAGCAACCTAGAGCAATATCAAACAAAAGTTACTCTTAGTGAAAAAAAGGTGCCGAAGTTCATTTGGACGTATGGACGTAGTCTTACTGACTTTCCAGTGACGATAAGAATTCTTGAGCTAGATCAAAACAATCAAGACCCAGAGGTTCTCATGGAATCATTTACTGGGGGAGGTAGCTGCTGCTTTGAAGTAATTGCTCTAACCAAGCAGAATAATTTATGGAAGAAAGCAACTCTACCACCACTACGCGAGATTCATCTCACAACGGCAATGGATGATGGCGGGGTGAGCGCTCTAGTGAGTGCTGATGAAAGGTTTATTGGTAGATTTGACTGTAATGCTTGTAGCTATGCTCCAAGTAGAATTTTCAGACTCAAAAAGTTGGTAAAATGAGATAACGTCTTTAGTCGATCAAGGTTGCAAAATTAGCAAATAGAGATGATCGTGAAATTATGATTTTTTGGATAATGGAGTAGAATAAGAGGTGTGCACTGGTGGAGATAGTTGGTAGGGAAATCAACGCCCTTTTTGATATAATCGACCTGCCCACTGCACTG
>JBAXBA010000163.1:0-3742 GCA_037142195.1 Pseudomonadota bacterium | reverse complement strand
GGGCCGGAGTGAGGTGGAATAGATCAAAAAAGAGCGTTGATTTTCCTACTCACTCCGAAGCTAGTCTGGAATTTCTGAAGTCTCGCAAGTGGGATCTTATTCCTGTGAGTCGCGGGATTTCAGGATTTGGTGAAGGCTATCTCGACCCAGAACTTGATCTTATTTCCAATTGGACAGATTATCAAAATTGGATGGCCACCAAAATTCGAGTTTTTAAGAGAAGCATCACGACTTAAAGATGTCCAAGCTAAAAAAGGGCTCATTCCAATATAGGCATTCTGATAAAGAACTTATGGTTGATCACTTTGTTTGTTCCACAAATAAATTTGTGCCTGTCGGCTTTCTCTTTCGGATCCTCACTATTGCATGGTGCGCCGAAAGCCGTAGTCGCTCATTGTAAAAAACAGAAAATTTTTGAGAACTTCGGCAAAAAAGTCTAGATGAGACATCATTTACCTTGTCAAAGTGGCTTATTAAGATACTGGTATCTTTCCGGAAAGGATTACATTCTAACATGATAGGCTATGCCCATGACTGGCACCATCTAAGATGCAGAAAGAACGAACCTTTCTACAGAAATCATGAGATATCCTTTTTGGCTCATTTAGCTGAAAAACGACCTAGACTCTTTTGAGCTTATGGCGATACAAGAAATTATCCATTCCTTGCTTTTTAAACTCAATAAAAAGTGGCCTGTTTGCGCCCAGTTACGAGGAAATTCTCAGATTTATTGAGATTCCTATCAAGATTTGCCCCTAGAGGCCCGAACAGACTTTCGGTCATTGAGATAGTACTTAACTTTATTCGATTAAGGAGGAGTCAAAATGGCGCCTATTTCACGAACCTTGCCCTACATAGCAGCTGCATTGGTCTGCGCAAGCATTGCTGTCGGAGTGAATACCAAGTTTGAATCGGATATTGAGGAGATGAAGCGCAGCTATATTCAAGAGCAAAAGCTTGAAACAACAGCGATTGCGACAAATGTGGAAAGCCAATTTAAGGCATTTTACCAAGGCTTACGTACGATGACTCTATTGCCGGGAATCAGGAATTTAGACCGCTATGGCAAGTCTTTTCGTCCTGATAGCAGATTGGCCATGCAGCAAATTTATAACAACACTTACCTGAATGTAACTCTTTCTGAGGTCTATATTTTACCTCGAGACCTCGACCCTGACCGTACGGATCCCATTACCAAAAAGCCAGAAGAACCGATTGTAACTTTTGATGAGTTCATCGTCGGTCCCGCAAAGGCTGAAAATGTAGCCGAAGAGAAGGAAAAGCTTGAGGAAACCGAGATCTACGAATATCGGCTTATGAAAAGGCAATTGATCTACCTTCGTCAACATTTTCCAGACAATAAGTCCTTTAAGGGTATCGATATTCCTGGCGTCATGGGTGAGCCCGTCATCACTTGTGACAACTCGGAGTTCACAAAAGCTGACCTCAATAATCATAACGACAAGCCTAGGATGGGTTTTGTTTACACACTTCCGGTATACAACGATTCGGGGAACTTCAATGGCGCTATTTCAGGTGTAGTCCGCCTCAATGTTGTTGAAAAATTGCTACCTGAAGGGAACTATGCACTTACCAATAGCTTGGGATATCGTGGCATCACAAAGATGTCGACGGCAGTTTCTCATTCCATGAAAGATTTCGAAAGAGGCGGTGTGAATCCCAATCTTATTTACAGCGAAATTCGAAAGCTTAATATTGTCGATAGCGCTCCTTGGGAGTTGTGGTCTGCTGTTTCAGACGATAAATTTTACGCTCAAGACTCGGTTTCTCAAGCACAAACAGTGCGCAAAATTGGCATATGCGGGAGCTTTATATTATTTTGCTTTCTTGCCATTGCCATTCGGTTTGCCCAAAAAAACCAAGTCGTCCTGGAGCGCAAAGTGGCAGAAAAAACGGCTCAGCTTTCTGAACGCAACCATTCGATGCGCCTCATATTGGACAATGCAGAACAGGGTTTTCTGACCTGTGAATTAGATGGAACTATGGGTTCAGAATACTCCAAAATTATTGAAAGCTGGTTCGGCAAGCCTCCCGAGGGACAAAGGATTTGGGATTTTATTTTTGATAGGGACAACGCCCGGGGGGCGACGATGTTTTCCATGTGTTGGGAACAAATTACCTCAGATTGGCTGCCATTTGAAGTGACTGCAGACCAAATGCCTAAATCGTTTTTGTATTCCGGACGACACTTTTCTCTGAGTTATATAGGTATTTGGGGCGCGGAAGAAAAGTTGCAGCAATTGTTGATAGTGGTTTCTGATGTAACAGATATAGTTAAGGCAGGCATTAGGGAGCGCGAGCAGCAAGAATTGTTATCGATGTTCCAGCGTATTTCCCAAGATCGTGTCGGATTTTTAGAATTCTTCGATGATGCTGAAAGACTTGTAGGCGCTCTTCACAATTCGAAAAATGCGGAGGAGCAGTTTCGCATTGTCCATACACTCAAAGGAAACTGCGGTCAGTACGGATTGGCTACCGTTGTGGAACCTTGTCACATGCTAGAAAGCCAGCTTAATGAGACGCACGCTCCTCTGTCTAACATGGAAATTTCGATCATCGCTCAAATATGGCAAGAAACTTCAGGCCGGTTAATTAGTCTATTAGGCGATCGAACAAAGCGCACCATTGAACTTGATGAGAAAGTGTGCCGTGAGGTAGTGCTACGGCTTAAAAACGGGGCGAACTCAAGTGATATAGCTGATTCTATAGAACGATGGTGTTTGGATCCACTCAGTGCAAGGCTCATGCGTTTTGCCGAAGACGCTAAGTGCCTGAGTTATAGGCTTGGGGTTGAGAATTTAGATGTTGAGGTTCAAGATCAGGGAATTCACTTGGAACCCGGATCCTATGCGCAAATTTGGAGTAATATGACCCATGTCATACGAAACGCCGTTGACCACGGCCTGAGAGGCCTAGAAGGTGTCAGACCCAAATTGACATTTAGTGCTGAGCGAGAAGCCGATAGGATTCGAATTAGAATTTCTGATAATGGCCATGGAGTATCGTGGGACAAAGTGCGCGAAAAAGCTAAATCGGTAGGGATTCCTTATAAAAATGCTGATGATTTAGTAAATGCCCTCTTTTATGACGGCCTCTCAACCAAGAGCTCCGTATCTGAAACGTCCGGCAGGGGAGTTGGAATGTCAGCGTTAAAAGCAGCTGTTCTTAACTACGGTGGCGCGATTCGTGTGGAATCCGAGTTTGGTAAAGGGACGAGCATCATCTTGGAATTGCCTTTGAAGTCCCAGTATAATGGATGGAAAGCTGCTTAATCCGGGTTAAGGCAACTAGGAGGAAGGCCTTTTACGTGTTCATCAAGAGAGCCTAAAGGGCTTAACAGCCACCTTTAGGTTCTTTTGGATTCAGTTTCATGGGGCCTTTGCATCCACGCCTATGCACTAGGTGAATATAGGTTCATCATTTTTAAGAAAAAACCAAAAGTACCTTCTTTAAGTCGGCGTGCCTTGAAAAGTCTACAGAATCATCATCAAAGAGATTCACAGCTACTACAAAACCAAAGCCGTTGCCGCTGGGATTAAGGACCCAAAGTCAGGAGCCATAAGCTTTACCCAGCTTGCCGGCTCTGCTTTAAACTTAAACCCGCACCTACACATCCTCTTCTGCGATGGCGTGTTTTCAGGCATTACCCAAAACGGTGTTGAAACCTTCCGCTTTCGAAGCCTAGAAGCTATTACCGACAAAGAAGTCGAAAAGCTACTTG
>JBAXBA010000162.1:0-3757 GCA_037142195.1 Pseudomonadota bacterium | reverse complement strand
TGACATTTTCTCTGACATTTTCTCTGACATTTTCTCTGACATTTTCTCTGACATTAGTGTTATACAATTTTCCTCTTGGCCTATAATCTCATTTCCAATAATCGAGTATTAAATTTGTGATTGAGATAGATTTTTTAACAGCCAATCCATTAGCCCCAACCTGCAAACAGAGTACATAAGTTTTATTCTTACCTACTAATGAAGGCCAGGGAGATGACGGCTGTCGATATTTGGAGTATATCCAAGGATCCACCTAGCCGCGAAGAAGTGGGAAACAAACCGCAAGCTAGAAGATGCTAGCTTGCGGAAAAGTCAAGAGGCGGATGGAACTTAGGGTCGGATTTCGAAAATTAGGAGATCAAAAATGGCTCCGAAGAACTGGCGGATGCATTTTCAATAGGCCTCTGAATTTGAAGCTTTGCCCCTTCGGAAGCTCCCTGATTAAAACTTTCAGCATCCCACGATTTCTGCCGAGTTGTAGACGACTTTAGCGAAGGATAGAGGTTGCTAAGATAAGCATCGATTTTATCTTTGGTAAGGGCTATGAGGCCATTCAATTGGTTGGTACTTGAGGCCCCTTGACGTCTTTCTTTTTCAATCGAAGCCATTTTTTTATGAAAGCCGTTTAGTATTCCGACCTGATAACTTAACCGATGTGAAGACTTCATGCCGCCCTTATGGGCTTCTTCCCAGAGACGATCGACTTTGTGAACTAAAAAATCAAAGACATACTCAGCCATGAGTACATTTTGCTTCTCACCAATTAGATCTACAGAAGCATAGTATTCCAAATGGTCTAAAGACCAATAATAAGAGTACACGGGTTTCACAAAGTAGAACTCTTGTAAAAGGACTACTATGGCTCTATCTAAAGATGTGTGGGCCTTGTAATTTAAATAAAGGGTCAATTTAACAATAGATGAAACGTCTCTGGAGTTGAAGTCAGGCGAGGACGTTCTCTCAATATTAAACTCAGTCAGTAAGTTTTGGGCTTTTTCCATGGCTAAGGTAGATTCCGCTAAATTACTGGATTCAGCCAGAGCAAAGAGACGATCAATTTTTCTAAGGACCCCTTTTTGACGTTCATCCAATGAATCAGCTTCTTCTTTCCAATGATGGGGCATGGAATCCAGATTTTTTTTGATAAATTCTGGAGCTAAACACAGCCGTTTGCAAGCCAGGTCAAACGCTTGATCCTTACTAAGAGTCGGATTTCCCTCCTGATAGTGGCCGACTAAAGTTGATGCCAGTGCCCACCTGATCACGTTTTGAAGCATTTCCCATTCATACGCCAAAAAACTAGTTGGGAGAGTCAAAACACCCCCTTCCAAATGAACGCGGTCTGCCTTGGTGTCAAAAATAACTTGAGGGCAATTTGGTTGAAGCCCTCTATCCTCTAGGATTTTCTTCATGGAAATCTCAAGAGCTCTACCTATGCCATAGATTTTTGCATCGGTTAATTTAAGGTTCTGGAAGTCACTTTTTCGGATGCGATGATGATTGTAACTTTTGGAATGCGCTGAGTTTCGTTTTTTTGAGGTTTTAAAGCCAGACTCATTTTTAATTCCCCAATGCTCAATGTACGCCGCCATCATCTCTGTGGATGTTGGGATTTGGGTCTGCTGGGAACAAAGGACTTGCCTGGAATAATCCCAAGCTTCCAGAAGCGGCTTCAGAATCTTTTGAGGTTCTGAGCTGGCAAATGCGGTTCTAAAAAGTTTACTTAGAACGCTCATTTTAGAATCATAACTTGGCGTTTCTTTTATCCAAATGGAAGCAATGCGTTTAGATGTGACTCGTAACCCTTTTGACTTCAATGTTAATGTGGTGCTACGCATCAAGGACATCCACAAATTAAGGTCCGTCAGGAACCAAAGACTTGCGGGACTTTTTCCAGAATTAATTTCAAGGTAAAAAGCTTCTATGTCTTTTTGATTTTCAATGACCTTTTGATCAAATAAAAGGCGCACGACCTCTTCTTTCAATTGGAAATCGGAATTCACAACTAAAGCGGCATCATAATCTCGATAGGAAATGATGTAGGCGAATGTTGCCATATAATCAAAAGGTTTGTTTTCTTTGACAAAAAGACCAGGCATTTCATAGGTTTTTTTTGACATAAAATCAAAGCCCAGCCCACTAGATCGATGATCTTTACGGTCCTCAAAACAATTAAAGTAAGTAAGATATTGTTGGGAAACATATTTTTTAATTTCTTCATTAAATTCGATTTGATTTACGGTATGAGTTCTATCAAAGTCCCATTGAATGAGAGTGAGGCGCGCGTCAAAAACTCTTTTGAGTACATCTCGATTCATGGGCTCCATGGAACCTAATTTCAATTCAATAAAAGGTCTATTTCTTCGTATAATGTCGAACGAATTTGAAAATGTCTCGCGACTTAACTTTTTTTGACTAAATTTATCGAATTGATCGATAAGAATAAAAGTTTGTATATTGAGGTAATTAAGATCAAATAATTTCTTAATCTTATCTTTTATCCGCGGGGACACCTCCGCTTTAAAGAGATCCCTATTAACATTTGGGATCATGGAGATAGTTGGCGTTTGTAAGTCAAGAGGCTCACGGCTTGAAGAAACTCCCGGGCTTATATTAGATAAAGCGCTTGCGTTAAGCCCTTGTTCGAAACAACACTTCTTATATTTCTTTCCTGACTTACATGGACACGGGTCGTTTCGGCCTAATTTCATGCGCCACTCCTAAATCTCGCTCAGTTGGTCTACGAAAGTTATGTAAGGTTTCATATAAGATGAACTTGGTCAAGTACGGCCTTCGATCTAATGAGCGAGCAGGCGCAGGTCTAGGGATATGATAGATTTAATAATATCTGCAGCTTATTCAACAACAATGTGGGCACGTCCTACCTTCTTTCAGCCCTGGCGAGTTTATACCTAAAGTCTTCAAAAATCCCTAGATTATTATAATAACCAGTCAAAAATAGATGAAATTGCTATTGTTTTTTTGATTTTTATGGTTATTATATTATAAAAAATATAAAGTAACCATAGTGGTTTTTGGAGGCATCTCTTGGCATATATTGTAAAACAGCCTGCTTCGCATGGTCGGATCATTATCTACTTAGCAGAAAGTCAACATATCCCGGGAAAAGGGGCTAGGCAGATTCGAACTTATTTAGGCTCGCTTGACGTAAAAAATAACGAGCTCATTTTGAACGCTAAAGCAAAAGAGCCAAATCCCGAAGTCTTGGAGCTTTTGAAAGCCAAGGGCATTGCTTACGGTAGTCGCAAGTCTGATGGGCCTGGTAGGAAGCACACGCGGAAGGCGTCACCATCTATGCAGAAACAACTTATGAGTGACTTGGAAAAATTAGATGTCTTTGAAGTAGGAAGAGTCAATTGTTTTAACTACCTGGCCACAGAATCGGGACTTCTTTCGTGCTTAGAAAAAACCTTTGGGGACATAAGCCAAAGGATCCTATCGGCGGCCATATACCAAGCCAGCGAAGCCATGCCTCTCTATCTGGCGGGAGAATGGGCTAGTGACACTGGAAATCAAGATGGAATGTCATCTTCTACTTTGAGCCGAATGATCGATGCATTGGGTAGCGATTCGGCACTGCTCAACACTTTTTTTACCCATTGGATAGAGGCCTGTGGAAAGCCAACCTCAGTCATTCATGATACCACGTCCTTATCATCCTATTCCGACTCCATAGATGAAGTTGAGTGGGGATACAATCGAGATGGGGAGTCTTTACCTCAAGTCAATATGGCCC
>JBAXBA010000161.1:0-3892 GCA_037142195.1 Pseudomonadota bacterium | reverse complement strand
TTGGAGACACCGTGATGGAAATCTACGGACTAAATCAGACCTAAGCTCAATTTTCCATTGAAAATCAGCAAAAAGGCATAAAAATGATTGAGCTTAATTCAAAAATGTCAACCATACCCCTGCTCAATGTGGGTTCCATGAGTCGTGCATAGGCACTCAGTAAGTTTCCGCGTTCTGATGCGGGAACAACTGACTCAAAGGCTTCAAATTCAGCTGGAAAGAACTTTGCTGCTCCTTTGTAAAGCCAGTCGGCCTCGGAGCGTTGACTTGTTGTGATGGAGGTAAGTACAATTTGCGATACTCGGTGCGGGAAACTTTGGGCATAAGCCAGTGCCAATGTTGAGCCCTAAAAAACGTAATACTCTTTCATTCGAGCAGGTGATCTCAGCACCAGGCCTGCGGGCGCGACTGGTTCTAACTGAGGGTTTGAGAGGTCACTGCGCATCTATCATATTTGAACACCGGTTAAAATGCCTTGAAATGCAACCTTCCTGCAATTATTGGGTATGTTGCAGTGCTTCAAGAGAGAAATAAGTAAGGATCAATGGCACTAGCTTAAGATTAAGCCTTAAATTTGTTGAAGAAAAGCCCACTCTTGTTTGATCGCCTAAAATCAAATAAAAGGGGCTTTTCTATGAAGGATTATGGATCGTCTGCACGTTTACCGCAACTGTCAAATGCGGTGAGTGCAATAAAAAGCAGCGACGGCTTGTCATTCAGATACGTATTTTCAGGCGAACACATTTCAGCGGCTCTAGCCAATACAGTGCCCGGTTATCGTAATCGGGCTTTCCCGCCTGATGTGACTTTATCAAAAGGGGCGTTGATTTTTCTGCTATGTTTTGGCTAGTTCACGCATCGGTCAAATGTCGAGGGCTGATCACCTGCATTGACCTGACTTGAGTTAATGCCTTCCGATTTGCGTCCCAGATTTACTTTGACAAAGGCATTGGCAGAAATTCCTGCTGGAAGGATCAGAGATTCACTTTTAATGACGATGCTTAGATTGTCAGAACCCTTAAATTTGATAGTGCTTCCTTCCACGAGAGCTGTTTTAGATGCACCTGCAAAATCATGGAAGCTAAGGGAAACGGTTCCTTGAGCCGATGAAAAACAAATGTATTCTCCTTTTGCCTCTAAGCTTGCTGCCCATAATCGGCCCTTTCCATCAAAGACAACGGAGTTGTCTAGAACGATGGGGAATTTTGAAATATCGACCGTAGAATTTTCGTCTTTTAAGCGTGGTGTGAGCCGCATAATAATGGTTTGATCTTTATGGAATGGTGACTGCCAACTTACCGCTTGAAAATTTTTAATCTCTGACGAAACCTCGCCCATCGGGTTGAGAAGCTTAGACTCTTTCCCGCGACCGTTAAATGCGGTTCCTTGATTGTACTTCACAAAAATCGCTCCATCTTTTTTAACAGTCCATTCATGGGAGAGAAAGACTTCAAATCCGGTCGCTCCCTGACCACTCATGCTGGTAGTCTTGCATTCTTCATCGAGCCGATTGGGCTCTTGGTTGCCTTTTTTACTTTGAATGCTTCCGGAGGAACCTCGAACCTGAGTTCGAAAGTTTGTTAGCGCACCTTCCTTGTCAAAAACTAGAATCTCTTCAAAGATCTCGAGGCGGCGACAAATTTCATCGGCAGCAATTTTTTTCGGTGTTCCAGAGCCTTCTGGTTTGGCAACCGCTAAAGTAGCCATTCCCAAAATGGGAACAGCAGCCCAGAGACGAATTTGGATTGTATTTGCAAGTAACTTTTTCATTTTTAACTCCCTAGTAGGTTAAATTAAATCTTCTACTCAGACTTGGCAGAAAGATGAATTTCGGTTGCATCAAATGCTAGATTTTCTTCATGGGGGGAAGTTGAATTTGCAAAGTGGTGCAAAATGCTCGACAACGCAAATCCTAAGCAAGCGGCTAAAGCAATCTCTAGAAAACGCCTTCCAAAAATAGGATTTTTTGCAATTTTAGGAGGGGCTTTTGGGGCAGGGGCACTTGAATTTAGGGCTTTAAGCCATTTGTCTTTAAAAGATTCTTCGGGCGAAAGCCCCTGAAAGGGATAAAGTAAATCTCTCAGTTCCATGAATTCTCTTTGTTGAGAGTCTGGTGAGGTTTTATTTTTGTTGTATTCGTCTTGCATTTGTATTCTCCTTATTGATGTGGGGCCAAGTTCTATTTTGGAAAGGTAACTACCCAAAAGTTAGCCGGATAAGATGGCCTTTAGCTTGAATTTTGATCTGCGAATATGACTTTTCACCGTATTCAAAGGTAGACAAACTATATTTGAAATATCAAAAAGAGAGGTATCTCTATCGATGAGTAAGGATATGATGTCTTGTTCGACGCTAGAGAGTTGGGTGATTGCTAGTTTTAACTTTCTAAAATCCTCATGCCTTAGAAAATAATCATCTTGGGTTAGATTTTGCTCGTCTTCTAGGTTTTCCAGGACTATTTCTGGCGAATAATTTTTAACTTCATTTTGACGCCGTTTTAAGTTTTCTTGGGCTACAAAGTGGGCTATCCCAAATGCAAATTGAATGAGACTGCCTTTGGCAGGGTTAAATTGGTTGCTTTCTACTTTGGCTACTAGTCGCATGAGAACTTCCTGGGTGAGATCGTCAGAAGTTTCTAAAGTGAATCTAGCGGAAAAATAGCGGTAGATGCGGGGCGCATCGCTTTTGACAAAGTCATTCCAGTCGATTTCATGGGGTGCGGGCATCTTTTTTTCCTAACTTGAGTGTTCTTTATCACTTCTCTTGACGCGAGCTTCCATAAAAGTTGCATAAGGACTAACTTTTTTATAAAAAAGTAGCCATGCAGGCCAGCTAAGGGCCTACCTCCCTATATTTACTGATTTTTTTCGAACAGGCATAGACTGATTTTTTGAAGGGCTGTTTTCATCGGCCTCATTATTGCGTTTTTGAAGTTACTGAATTTGGCTTTCCTTGCGACTCGAAGCACTGCACCTGTGGTTACGAACTCTTTCTTGATGGACAGCGGAATAGAAAAGGCATCTGCAGTCCGCCTTGTGTTTGAAAATGTTTCAAAATGACTATCGGTTGCTAATATTGAAAAGTGGGTTTCCCTTATGTTAAGATATGTTTGCACATAAAACCATAAAGGAAGCAGAACTATGAAGTTTATTATTAAGTCTTTTGTCCTTTCATCTTTAGTGCTCTTTAATGCAGGTTGTAAGTTTGAATCTGCGAGCGATCAGGACTCAAAAGCAAAAGATGCCCCCGTTCAGGCCGAGGATCTTTCCAAGCTTCCGAGTGATCCTACTAAATCTTTTGTAAATTTGGTTACCGTAAAGATTAAATCTGAATTGCTGAGCGAGTTTTTATCTGTGTTGACAAAATATGCGGCCACCACTCGCTTAGAACCTGGTGTCGCAGAATACAAAATACACCAGTCTCCCAATGACCCGAGTGTAATTGTATTGTACGAAGTGTATAAAAACACTCAGGCTCGAGAAACGCATAACGCCTCGGAACACCGCAATGAATTTTTTAAGACAGTAAAAGAAAAAGGTTATTTTGCAGCTCCGGCTTCCTCTGTAATTCTCTATTTAATCGACCCCATTGACGCGGGACAAAAGTAATTTTCTAGAAGCGCGACGAGATAGACATGTTTGCCTAAGGTATCCCGTCTTGCTCAATCTTTGCTGTTTATTAGACGTCGGTCAAAACTTTGGCCGACGTTTACTTTATGAAGTCTTGCGAGGGAGCTAGGTTTAGTTTATGGGTTGGCACCGCTCTATCTTTATGTCTAGTTAGAAATGTGTTCGAGTTTAAGTTCCTATTAGATGTGTCATTCTCGAACTTCAATTTAGCTAGAGCCTAGCCGAAAAGGCCCCAATTTTTGAATCTGACCCTGCCGACTTGA
>JBAXBA010000160.1:0-3905 GCA_037142195.1 Pseudomonadota bacterium | reverse complement strand
TCTTGTTAGAGACATACCAAGGATTTTTTTTCTTCTTGCCATTTCACATAACAGGGTTTTAGGATTTACCCAATATTCGCTGAAAACACAGGGAAATATCTTTAGACGGCGCAGTGCATAGTACCCGGCAGGGTCAAAAAATAATCTAGTAATATCATTGTATTACTAAAATAACTATTGCTTCAAGCAATAGTATCCGATAACCTCAGTCATGGGGGCTTTCATGACAAAAACACTTTTTAACCCAAAGGCAATTCTTCCAAAATTTGATGAGTATTTAACATCCCTTGGGCTGAAGTTTGAAGGTGTCGCGATCGGTGGAGCTGCACTTGTGGTATTGGAAATCATCGAACGATCGACCAGAGACGTAGACCTTCTAGAAATAGAAATACCTAAACCTATTGCAAATGCAGCGATTAAATTTGCACGCATGCATGGTTTATCTGAAAGCTGGTTCAACTCAGGACCTGTCGATTTACTTCAAAGTCTTCCTTCAAATTGGCGAACGGATCTCTCGCCGCTCTATACAGGCGAGAGCCTTGTCCTTAAAACTATAAGTCGACTGAACTTCATACGTACGAAGTTTTGGGCTATGTGTGACCGCATGCGTGACTTGGATGACCTCATTGCCATGAATCCAAGTGATGAAGACATTGAAATTGCGGTCCAGTGGGTAAAGCCTCTTGATGCAAATCCTGATTGGCCAAGACATGTGGAATCTATGGCACAAGCCTTAAAAAGGAGGCTTCTACGTGACTAGAAACCTTAGCCTGGATGAAAAGCTAGCTGCCATTGGAATCTTGATAAGCTCTAAACCCATAACCAAGAATGAGGTTTCCAGTGTGGATATTGAATCCACTCTTGTGGAGGTTTTCGTTGCGTTGAATGAAGAAAGAAATTTTCGCCTCCTTTTGCCAGTATTTAGTTGGATAGAAGTACACGGATCATCTGTAATTATTGAAAAATTAATTAAAATATTAAAAAAATTTGCAGAAAACAAACAAGATGTTTCAATTGCAGGACTAGTCGCCAAATTCGCACTTCACAAAAGACATAAGCGGTGGTCCACTATCGCCAAGAATTTTACCTATCATGAGAAATCTCCTAGACATCTTGGACCAAGGGACATGGCAGATTCTTTGCTGTTGCTACGCGGAGAAGAAAACTGGGCCATGGGTAGCGGATATAAGGTTCCAAAAGGCGTCATTTCTTCAAATACTAAGTGGGTGCTCTCTATTAAGTCGCTCGCCATGTTTCATCATCAATATCGAAATCGATTGATCTACGGCCCCCAATGGCGCGCAGATATCATATCAGCTTACGAACTAGGAGCCAAAACGCCTGCTGAAGCTAGTCGAATTTCGGGGGCTAGCTACGAACCTTGCCATCGAGTGAAGATGGAACTTGAAGCCGCCGGACTGCTAGCTTCTTGAAGTGGGACTCTTTACGAACAAAGAGTTTGACTTTCCAGAAGATCAGACTCTCTTTCCAAAATACAAGATCTTAGTACTTGCCGTGCGCCCTCCGTCATCTCAAGACATTCTAAAGCAACCTGAGTGAATATTCGTTCACAAAATAGTAAAATTTCCTGACTCGCGTGTGCCGTAGGTCAATAGGAGGATAGATCATTATGAACTAGACAACTATTGACCTACGGCACACAAAACTTGTGGTTTTTAAGCATTTCAGAAGCGTTTAGATCTGATATTGCAATACTTTTATACTGGCTCGATGGGTAGCTTGACATAAAAAATTCGTTTGAAAACTGCCACTGACGGAAACCATATTTATGTATTGTTTTGACGTCAAGTGTTTTTTATGTTCTTTTGAGATCTTTCTTCCCGTAAAGGCTTGCAGAAAAAACATGGATGGTTTCTAGAATATCAAAATGGGTGAATTTGTTTATATGATAGGTTTCTATCCAGTTTTACCCCAGTTGGTGCCCTCGTGATTACTGGCAGGTACTAGACGGATGATCAAGTTTGAGTAAGATTTCGAGTTACTGTTTGAGCCCTTCAAAGTGCAATGAGAGCGTGATGGGAACAGGAGTGGCAACTTTCATTCTGGTTTTTGGCGATTGTGATGGGAATCATGTTACCATAGCCCGTATAAGCTCGCTTAGAACTTGAATTAATTGATGACAGTGATAGCGTTATTCTTTGAAATACGTTTTAGATAATGGGGGTTTTCAAGAATGAGCGCAAAATACAACTATCAGCCCCCCCTATACCATAACTACCGAGATCCTTAACCAGGTTGCAGCCATAAGTGAAACGGTTGGACGCCTCACCATAATCTCCAATCAAGAGCTTGCTCTGCAGCTTCGCCGCATCAACCAAGTGCGCACGATTCAAGGTTCGCTCGCTATCGAGGGCAACACCTTAAGTGAGTCTCAGATCACAGCTATCCTTGAGGGTAAACGGGTTATTGTTCCCCCGCGCGAGGTGCAAGAAGTCAAGAATGCTCTAGAGGCATACGGTCTTCTTGAAACTTGGAAATCAGCATCAGAAAGCGACTTGCTAGATGCGCATCGAACTATGATGTTAGGCCTAATCAATGATGCTGGTCGTTATCGGCTGGGGGGTGCAGGAGTGCTGGCCGGTAAGCGCTTAATTCACATGGCGCCTCCCGCTGGCCAAGTTCCAAAGCTCATGGGCAATTTGTTTCGTTGGTTGGCCACAACCGAAATCCATCCACTCATAGCCAGCTCAATCTTTCATGACGAATTTGAGTTTATCCATCCATTCTCAGATGGAAATGGACGTATGGGGCGACTCTGGCAAAGTCTTATACTCACAAGTTGGAGTCCATTGTTTGCGGGCGCTCCTGTTGAGAGTTTAATCTTCGAGCATCAGCGGGCGTATTACAAAGCCATTCAAGAAAGCACCCGTCAAACGAATTCTGCACCTTTTATCGCCTTCATGCTAAGTATGATTTTGGAGGCTATAAAAGCGGTCGCCCCCCAAGTCACCCCCCCCAAGTCGCCCCCCAAGTCGCCGACTTATTGCTTGTACTCCAAGGTGAGATGGCCCGTGACATGCTCCAATCCGCTCTGAAGCTTTCCGATCGAAAATCATTCCGCGATCGCTATCTCCAACCTGCCCTAGATGAAGGTTTTATAGAGATGACTCTGCCCGAAAAGCCCAACAGCCGCTTACAAAAGTATAGATTAACTATAAAGGGGGCTGAGTACCGATTGCTGAAGAAAACTAATTAGCGCAGCAACTTATTTTTCTAACGATGATAATCTTTGACTGCAAAAAAAACCTATTCTTACGGATCTTCCACCACCTGAAATGCATTAGATAGGCTTCATACAACTGAATTAATTAAGATAATATTTTCGCCTCGTCACCAGAATTTGTGGACCCATTCAGGAGCGGTAATTTGGTTTGAGACAGAGGCTGCTGATCCTGTCAAAGCCAATTTTAAACTATCGACAATGAGTAGACAAATGATCAAGTTTGGGTGAGTTTTCGGTTGGCTGTTTCTGCTATTGCTTACGTTCCGTTATGGTTGCCTTGGGAGCTGATAGTATGCGGATTTTGTCTTCGACAACACCAAGGTGAATGACGACAAGCACGCGTGTTTTAGCACTCAAGCCCATCACGATGAGTGGACTTTCATGGGTTTGGTTTTCCGGGTCAGAAATCCATTTATGCTTTGGGTCACAGAATTACGGCATGGCCGCTCCGTGTGACTCCATGCTTCTTTGTATGGGTCTTCGCTTTGACAGGACTTCCATCAATTTCCAGCAGTCGTTCTCTGGCAAAGGAGCAAGATTAACTGTCGTTTTAATACAAGGATTGATATGGAGCAGATCTATGTTTTTCTTGCCGGAAGGTGTCCGGGGTAGCGTGTAAATTTATGTGTCTGTTTATTTTTAATGCAACAATTGCATTTCG
>JBAXBA010000159.1:0-3974 GCA_037142195.1 Pseudomonadota bacterium | reverse complement strand
AATTCAGAAAAAAACGCTAGCAAAAAATAATGGAAAAGGGAGTTCGCAGAAAAACCCATAAAATACAGCAGGTTATGTATCAGCCGAGAAATTAAATTATGAGTTTTACTCTATAAAGATGCCATTGGGTGGGTCCCCCACTTACCCGACGGGATTCTAACCCGTTGTCAAATGTGCACCTCGTGGCGCACCGAATATTTTGGTTAAAAGTAAAAAAATTATGCAAACAGTTCAAATTTATAGAATGTTGACGCCCAAGAAAAGTTCAATATTATTCGAGGCATGGGTTTAGCCATAAGACAGAAAGTGGTACCAATCACCCGACAATCCCACATTTAAAGGTCTGTCATAAGTGCGTACTTTGTATTACTGCGATAAGCGGAAAGCTTTGATAGATTTGATTAACAATATATACTGTTCAATATAGCTTCTATATTTTTTAAACTTGGAGACCAATAAAGATGTTCAAAGCGTCAATTCATTTTCTTTTAGGATTAAGCCTTGTAAGTTGTAAGTCAAACTCTGAGCTAAACGAAACTTTAGGAACGTCAGGAGGAAAAACTTCGACATCCTCGCAGTTCGGCGATTTTGCGGCCGACGTCTGCTCATTTCTTAAGACTCAAAACTCAAAGATAAGCTCCGAGATAAAATTGTCGCAAAATAGTTTTAGAGGTTCTTTTTGCCGCGAAATTGAATCTAGTCCAAACAAGAGTGTTTTAACTAGTAAATTGGGTCCTCAATATCAGCGAGCTTGTATCAAAAGAGACTCAAGTTGGGATACAGATTTGTTAGCACTTAAAGAGACAGCCGAGTTAGTATTCGACGCATCAAATAGTAACTCGTATAATCAGCCTCAACGTAGCGCTTTCTTACAATTAGGAAACAGCGTGACCCAGCATCTAAGTAGTAGCGTTTCTGGCTCCAACGTCAGCTTCCAAAAATCTCTCCAAAACATACTTAACCTTGAGCAATTGACTTGTAGACAAGAACTGCCAAGTAATAGAGATGAATTTCTGAACAAAGTATGCCTTCCCCTACATGATGGTGCCGGATACACCAACACCTTCAACGACCAAGAGAATAAAAGATTTGCTTCTCTCGCCGATAGCTGCGATGAGCTAGCGCCAGTCAAATGACTATTGTGGATTTTTAGTCTCGAACACAACACCATTTCTAACAATGGTTTTTTGCAGGGCTTCAATTCAAGAGATTTGAAAGCAAGGATTTCGAATATTCAGCGGATGATTTCTATATTGGCTTAACACGGCGCACGGGAGCTTCCCTGGAAGATATCAGGCGGCTTCTTGGCCACAAGAGTGCCGAGACGACCCAGCGATATGTCCATCGGACCGATGATCGCCTCCTGTCCCTTGCCAAAGCCATAGCTCGACCAAGCTAAAATGGAGCTAATTTTAAACCGGCTGCACTTTTGCTGCACTTGAGGGGTAATTTTTGATGAGGAGGAAAATTAGGACTTTGTATCTATCTGATTTTAATGAGGAAAAATGGTCGGGGTGATAGGACTCGAACCTACGACCTCATGCTCCCAAAGCCAGCGCTAGGGACATCGCGTCTCTAATAAAAACAACAATTTACAATCAAATTCGAAATTTAGGCTCTTTTGCGAGTGTGACCAGTTAGCTCCAATTTTGATGGATATCTCTCAATTGTATCCACAAAATGTGTACTCGTACCCTTAACCGGGCTGATTAATGTGGCATCTTAAAGGTTTTTCACAGAATGCTCGCTTAATCTGATCTGGTATTTCAACAGCTAACTCAGGGCAGAAGCAAAAGTATATGATGCCAAAAAATGCAAATATTTGCTAAAACAACTTGTCAAATCGCTGAATTTATTGTACTTTATTAGAATGTCGTTTTATTTGTTCACTTTTAGTATGTGAAAACCGAGGAGTTTCCGTGGCTCGGAAAGGGATTAAAACATCAAATGTAGCGGTAGTCCCTCCCGCAAAAGTTAAAATTGAAGACCTTGTGCAAGGGGGTTAGTCGCAGGCAGTGATGATCATTCCCACCGGGCATGCAAAAAAGCGGCTCGAAGATCGGGAGGTGACGATGTAAGAGGTCCGGCAGGTTCTAACCAGAAGTGGAAGTCGCAAAGCTTCAAAGGACCAGTTTTGCAAATACGACGCAGCTGGAAACGAGATCAATCGGTGGTCCTATGCTTTTGTAGGACGCACCGCGGACAGACGAAAGCTACGTGTTTGTGTTTCAGTCGTGGAGAATCCCGATCGAAAGGTTTTGATTGTAACTGTGCTTGATGAGGAATGAACCCTTTAATTTTTGGTGTTGTCGATGAAAAAGCCGATGAAAAAGCCGATGAAAAAGACAATTAAAAAAACTCTGGTTATCAATTACTTTGGTTTTCCTGTTGTCATTTTAGATTGTCCACACCTGGAGGTGGACGGCGATTGGGAGCCTTCTATCAATTATAGTAAGCTTGAGGTTATGTTATTTGAGGCTATGCCCTTCAAACCTTCCAAGCTGAATGGTGCGGAAATTAAGTTCATCAGAAATCATTTAGATCTGACTCAAAAGGAATTTGCTGCATGGCTGAATGACAAAAAAGTCGCGTCTGCAATTTCCAAATGGGAAGCAAGCGATCTTGAAGCAACAGGCATGGAGGACGCTGATGAACGGTCGTTACGTTTGCAATTGATTGATTATATCAATACGATGAAGCGACGTAAGAGTATCAATTTGCATGAAACTCTTAAGTGCCTGACGCTTTCGATCAGGCAAAGCAAACAGGAAAAAGAAATAGCTGTGGATGCTGTCGATTATGCTCCTGTCCCGGGGTATGGCCTCTATCCAAAGCGGTTTGAAAATCATGGCCGCGGCTTTTTGTTGCATAGTCGATGAATATTCACTCGGTTTTCTCTAAAATGTCTTGAGATAGTGCGCGGCTCTCGTCACTGTACTCCTGCGGGGAGAAGCTTGTCTGGCTGATGCCGGATAGCTGTTAGTCATGGCCAAAATAGGAACTTTCTAAATCTTAATTGATAGATAGAAGACTATTCTAAATTGTTTTACAAAAAAAAATGATGTTTTTAATTGAAATATATGTCATAATATGACACAAGAGGTATCAGGAAAGTGACGGAAAGACCAAAAACAGAAAATCTTTTAGATCGAGTTCGGTTAGCGGTTGAAGCTGGTAATTATATCTATAGTGCTCACGCTAGACAGCGCCAGCAACAAAGATTAAACGTAACAGATGGTGATATGAAAAACGCCATTCGTACGGGATGGCATGAGAAACAGAAAGACGAATGGAGCAAAGAGTTTCAGGATTGGAATTATGCGATAAGAGGTAATTCTCTGGATGGGGATAAGCTAAGGGTGTGCATCGCGCTCCAAGAAATAGACGGAAACTCGATAGTAATTGTAACCCTCATCAATTTAGATAAGGAAGACGAATCATGAACAAAAAAAAAGGGGTGCTATATAACGGACTAGGATTTCCGGTATTCATAATAGGCGCTAAAACATATGAGTTCCGTGGAGAAACTCTACCAAAAATCAATCACAGCAAATTGAATGATAGCGTTTTCAGGGTTTTAATGGGGTCTTGCTGGCGACTAACTGGAAATCAGCTTAATTTCATTCGTGGCCATATGGGGCTGTCACAGAAAGAATTTGCAGATCGACTTGGCTTCGAATCACATAGCACAATTTCAGGGTGGCTCAAAAAAGGAGATAACGCTACGGGCATGAATCCTGCGACAGAACTCGCCGTCCGAATGCTCATGGCTCACCACATAGACAGTTTTGAAGTGGTCAATGAAAATACACCGTCCATTCTTAGTGAGATAGAAGAATCTCGGTCATCAGTAGACGTTGCGGCATAATAGGTGGTAGATACGCTAGTCGCTGGGCTACGCTTCAACACATTTTAGACTTAGATCGGTCTTTACCTTGTCGTTTGCGGCAACAGCAATGGAAGCGGCGTTAACC
>JBAXBA010000158.1:0-4002 GCA_037142195.1 Pseudomonadota bacterium | reverse complement strand
AGCCTCGCTATCAGCCTCGCTATCAGCCTCGCTATCAGCCTCGCTATCAGCCTCGCTATCAGCCTCGAAGGCAATAAAACAGCCTCTAGCGACTATCGAAGGGAAGGACTTGTCCGGGGCGCGCTCTCAAAATTCTTTCATTAAGGTCTCTACGGTGTAAATATAAGAAACTTATGAGGAGGTTAAAAAGCTCATATTAGCTATTGCAATCTTCAAGGCAAAATTTTACGGTTGGCCGCATTAGGGACCGCTTTCTAGTGGATGTGCCGGAACAGAGAGTTACTATTTTAGAGCATCAAAATTTAGATCATAAAAACAGCGGACTCGGTCGGCGAGCAAGGAATAACCCTGACTTTTTTTTCTATGCAGCCAATTATGTTTTAATCTTTCTACTACACCTTGGCTTTGTGGCATCAGAGTCCAAAGATTCTGCTCTAAGCAGCATTTTTTATGCAGTACTCATTTGCATGGCGCAAGCTGGGACCTATACGTTGGTCCTATATATCTTAGGACGACTTCTTAATTTCTCTTTCCTAACGAGATTCTTCCGCCCAAGTCTTTTAATAGCGGTGTCCGGATTTCTTAGCTTTTTTCTACTTATAGACAATATTATCTATCGACTCTATAGATTTCATTTTAATGGCTTGATTGTAAATGTACTGTCGGGGATTGATGGCATCAAGTCGATGGGACTTGTTCCCCTTACTTACTATTTGATTCTATCGAGTCTCGTTATATTTTTGGGGCTTCAGGTTTTATTTTATAGACTATCTACCCATAGATTTTCCAATTTCAAAGTTCCCAAAATGAAACACAAGTCTATTTTGGTGGCGTTTTTTTTGTTAATTTCCATGGAAAAGACAATTTTTGCGACTGCCGATATCCGAAACGATACGCACCTAACATTGGTGGCAAAAATTTTCCCCCTCTATTTTCCCCTTTATGTCAAAAATAAACTGGGTTTTATATATGGGGCAGAAAGCGATCCCGCCCTTCAATCCCAGGGTCAATCCAAGCTGAACTATCCCCCCAAGACTTTAGCGGTGCTGCCTACTCGAAAAAGGTATAACGTCCTTGAGGTGGTCATCGATGGGTGGCGATTTGACAAGTTTTCAAGTGAAGACACCCCCTTCTTATTTGAAAACAAGTCGGATTTTACCTATTTTAATAAGCACGTATCTGGTGGAAATGGGACTAGGCACGGAATTTTTTCATTATTATATGGAATAGATTCCTATTATTGGCCTAATTTTTTGCTTGAGAGACAAAGTCCCCATTTGTTCGACCTTCTCCAAAAGCAAAACTATAAATTCAAAATTTCCTCTGCAACCAGTCTTAACAGTCCTGAATTTCGTTCGACGGCATTTGTTCATTTGGATAAAAGTATCAGCGACACCTATGCACAAACTGAAATGTGGCAACGAGATCAAGCCATGACAAATGATTTTAATGGCTTTCTTGATCAGGTGACCACAGGGGAACGATTTTTTGGGTTTATTCTCTTCGGATCCACTCATACGTCTTATAGTTTTCCGCCAGACTTTGCTAAGTTTTCGCCAATTTACCCGCCGATGTATCGAGGGCAAGTATGGAACAAAGAGCAGCTGACTTTCGCCGTTAACAGCTACAGAAATTCGATTTTTTATGTAGATAGTTTAATTAAGTCCCTTGTGGCCAACTTAAAGAAGAGAAATCTCTATGACAGCACGATCTTGATTGTTACGGGAGACCATGGGGAAGAGTTTTTTGAAAAAGGATTTTTAGGTCACCACAGTGCGTATACCGACTATCAAATTAGGGTTCCCATGCTCATCAGGCATCCAGATTTTCGAAAGGTTAAGGAAGTTTCCAATCGAACTATCCATCAGGATATAACGGCGATGCTTTTGGAAATGTTTTATGACCGAAAAGACATTTCTGAAGTGTCTACGGGCTTCAATCCTTTTTTAGTGGATAAGCGCCCCAGCTTGCTGTCGTGTAGCTTTTACGATTGCGGCATTCTCTTGGAAGATGGGGTGATTGTTTTTGGAACGGAAGCGCACACTATTTGGCAATTTGATGCACGAGATACGGACTACAAAATTATGCATCAATCTCAAAAGTTTATAAGTTCCAAGTCTTCGGCGATTGTGGACACCTTGCATGATATTTCTAGATTTCTAAAATAAGCCTCAAAGTAACACGCTTCTTTGAAAGCGAGCGTGAATCCATTAAATGGGCTTTCATGCCAGTTGCGATCGTTTTGAATACATGACTTTCTTTAAAATAGATCGCAGACCCATTTAGACCGGCCTAAAAAGCTAAGTGCAGGCCCCAATTTCTTAAATGTGCGGTTTGGTTCCTAAAGACTCATGTTGGCACCATCTCAATCATTCGTCATATAAAAAAACCGGACTCTTGGATTTGCAAGAGTCCGGTCTCAATCAGCTGAAATTTAGAATTCTCGGGGGCCATTGTCCCAAGAATTTATGCTTCTACAAGATAAAGTTGGGATGGAGTTGCACGTTACTTTTTTAACGACACACTTGCCGTTTTCTACGCCCATTTCGCTAGACAAGGTCATGCTATTGGTTACAGAATCTTTTCCGTCAGTACCGGTAAAACTGCTTTTCAAACTCACCAGGAAAGTTTTATCTGCGGATTGAGCTAAAGAAAATTTAGCTTCGCCAGAGACTTTTGCGATGGGGCTTTGAGCGTCTGGCTTTCCTTCAAACTCACCTGTCAATTCTAAAGAAACTCCGGGAGTATTTCCTCCGGCCAGTTCCACGAAAGAAGAAGCTTTAGCGTTCATAGGGCCATTTTGAGTTTTTCCTAAGAAAGCAAAACCACCTCCAGCCCGCATCAAATTGGTTTTAGAATCCACTAAAACTGCAGCGGTCATGGCCATTTCGCCATCCAGAATCTCTTTTTGCTCAGGAGCTGAGAGATTAGACGGTTCTCCGGGAAATTGATTTTGATCCATAGTTGTTTCTGATGTCAATTCTGCTTTAACTTTGAATTCGCCAGAAGCTTTGAGGAATGCAGAAGTTGCATTGGAGCCACCAGAGAGTGTTGCCCGAGCGCCTGCCTTTGGATCATTGATAACAAAGTTGAAGGCTTCATTAGGTAGTCGTTCGCCTTTGGAAACGCCTTCCATTTTTAAAATTTCTTCTTCATTCACAGAATCCAGTGAAGATCGGACTGTTTTTAAGCCGGAGTCTATTACTTGATCGACGCCACTAAAAAATGAATCACAGCTAGACATATCGATGGATGGAAGACCTTTTTGATTCGAAGGAATGCCCGAAGATCCTAATGGCCCAGCAAGTGATAATGAGTTTTTAGATTCCATAACGCTCGTGACGACTCGACCGATAACACCGCTGCTTGTGAGTCTCTTAATGACGACTTTTGGGCTAGAGGCAGTTTCTAGGCCTAAGTTAGAGCCTGGTCCCTTAATGGATTCCGTTTGAGTGGTTAGTGACGACTTCACATCGTCAACACCGTTGGCGTCATTGGAATAATCGGCCGGAACTACTTTCCCGGCAAGTTGCAGAGAGTTTTCTGTTAACGTGGGCTTGTTAGGCGCGGCATTTTTGCTTTTTCCGGACTTTTTGCTACAGCCCATAAAAGAAAGACTTCCGACTAAGACTATGATGGAGACGCTAGATATTTTCATTAGAAACTCCCTATGTTAATTCTAATGCCAGATGTATAGCAGCTGCAGATATTCGTGTCATTGGTTAAAACAGTCCCTTTATGAGCCGCATGGGTCAGAATTCTTCATGGAGTCTTTTGAACCCGCGCCTGCTGTTTTCTTGCAGAGCTTCTCATATATAAGTCACAGTCATCATGAAGATTTTTGATGGCATCCACCGTTTTCATCTCTTGCAAGGAATCTTTTTTGACGATTTCTTCCCGTGCGCTCTAATTTACTACCATCCTGTGATGGCCGAGCTTGCGCTTACTTAGGGCTGAAGCAGTCAACCGAAAACTTACTCAAACTTGATCATTTGTCTTATA
>JBAXBA010000157.1:0-4077 GCA_037142195.1 Pseudomonadota bacterium | reverse complement strand
TATAAGACAAATGATCAAGTTTGAGTAAGTTTTCGGTTGACTGCTTCAGCCCTAATCTTTTTAAGATTGTCATAAAAGATTAGAATAGGCGAGAATACATATCTGATAATACTAGAAGCCTAGGACTTGGATACAAACCACAAAACGCCTTCCGGTATTAAGTTAACAGGATATTCTGCGGCAAAATTAGGCTTCCCCAAATGCCAGTTAGGTAGCTAAGAAGTTTGAAAAAAGAACCCATCGAACTTCGATGGCAGGGCGGACTTGCGGAATGTGCCGTCGGGCAGTCCCTACTTGCACAAAACGAGTCCCATGACCGATTGCACTATTGGCTGCGCAAAGGAAAGACCGCAAATGCCGCGGTGGACTATGTGGTTCAAAGTGAAACCCATACCACAATAAGTAATCATTATAGCCCGCCGATTAGACCTTTGGGTAACTCCTCCTTGGCTGATAGCTCTCACCGTCCATCGATAAGAGCCTAACAATGCCACCCGGTTTCCTTCACAATTGGACAAACAGTGCGGCAGCTTTTAAGAAGTCAGCGTCTTTGCAGGCGCAATAGCATCTAGACACAAAAAAAGGCTTAGAATTTCCCTGACCCTAAAATAAATTTCCAGTAGGTGACTAGGCAGAAATTTCGAACCCGAGAACGGGGCATCCATGAGAAAATACTCAATAAAGCTCGGAGGCACGTATGAAACTGCTCTTTCTTTTATGGGTATTGGCACCGGCGGCTTCCGCGATCACCCCCTCAAAAGGTGAGGCCTGGCTCAGGCTCAATTCCCATATTGAACAATCAAAAATAGACCGAAAAGGCAACTTTCTTGCCTATGTAGATAAATTAGGAACCTCTCTTAGAATTGCCAATCTCGTTACAAAAGACATCTATTTAGTTTCAGAGGAATTTGTGGGATCGTCTTTTTTTTGGGCCCCTGACAACAAACGACTCATCTATACCAAAACACTCGGTGACGCCAAGAATCCAAAAACCGACCTTTTCGCCTTTGATCTCGGAAACAAAACAAATATCAAAATTGACTCCTTTGAGGGGCAGTCAGGCACCATTTCCTTTGATCCCCGCGATAATAAGTTTTTCTTGATGCAAAAGGATAGCGTCATATCCAAAAAACTGGAAATGCCAGACTCTCGACTCGCCAAGTGGCAGGCCAGAATCCATGGTACCAATGGAAGAATTGTTGCTACCCAGAATGCCATCACTTACGTGTCGCAACGGGGTACAAAACTAGAGAAGTTGCAAGATGACGGGACAGGAATTGAGTCCTTTGACATAAGTCCCGATGGCTCGGCAGTAGTTTGGTCGACCCAGTCTGGAAAAATCTACTCATCAAGTCAAGGAAAGCCTTCTCTTTTTTTAGACTTTGGTCGAGACCCCAAATGGCACCCTTTTAAAGACTTAATCGTCTATTCTGGATCCCATATGATTGGAAATAAAGCGTCAGGATATGACATCAAGGTTATAAACTTACAAGGTGAATCTACTTGGCTTACCAATGATTCTTATCTCAACCAACGTTGGCCGGTTTGGGTGCCAGGTCAAGGGAAAGTCATTTACACCAAAGCTGACACCACAGATCTCTATATGCTGGAATTTAAAAAATGATCGTTCTTCCGCTTCTCTTGGATCTCGCAGGTGATATACCTTTACCTGTTCGTATAGAGAAACTAAATCCTTTTTTTTCGCCTAAACCAGGCACAGAATTGCGTGTGGCTGAAGATACTCCTAGAAAGAGATTTGACGATGGTAAGAAATCCATAGACCCTTTAAGTCAACAAGGATTTATAGAGGTTCAAGCACCTAAAAAAAGCTGCTTGGTGATACGAAGAGATGATCATTCTAATGACGTCAGAATTTGTGGTGGGGCAAAAAAACGTATCCCTTTTCAAGTTCATGAAATCGATGACTTCGGCCGCATCTATATGCAGGTGTATTCCTCCGATCAAGATCTCGGAACCGCCCTATACTGGACCACTCCTTACCGCCGGGCCCAAGTTGTGGATGAGTCTATGGAGTGGCCAGGTCCTGGACGGGTAAGTTTTACAAAGTCTTGTTCGTTTACCAGTAAGAGTAAAGAAAGAAAAATCTCCATCGACACTTTTGAAGGACTTCGTTGGCAAATCAGTCTTCCAGAAATAGACACCCCCTCAAAACCAGAATTTGATCGATATCAGGTGAATTCTGACGGTACAGAAACAAAACTTGAAGGACCTGAAAAAAAAGCAGAGGAACCTGCTCCTTCCAAAGATGCCCATGGAGATGCGGCAAAAACACCTCCTGCTGCTAAAAAAATTAAGATGGTAAGAAAGTGGAAAACGAATTGGTATTCCACTTACGATCTAGCCGGAAAAGCCATTTACAGCGAATTAGCTTCCACCTCTAGCGACAAAGGGAAATGCCGCTACGGATATCATAATGACACTTCCGAAAAAGACATCGGTATTATAGAGTGCACAAATGTCGCTAATTTAAAGTGGTTTTTTGTTCCTATTACATGTCTTAAACCACAAATGAATCCAAATCTCTAATCAGACTTCTATCTGAAGGATTTAGGAGTAAAATCTTTTTTAAGGCGCTGAATCAGCAATAGCAAAAGGGTTCAAGAATTCCTGGGGAGATAATAAACTTGTTGTCTTCCAGACAGGTAGGGTCAAAAAATGAAAACCCAAAAGCACTTCAATTCTAGGGCCTAAATTCCTCAATTTATTTTTGGACTGACTTTTGAATCTTCAAAAAACAATTTTGGGCCAAAAGCTGATGGAAACCGACTTAAGTGTTAAGCCCAGGACAAGAGCCTTTTGTGCCTTGAAATAGCAAACCGCTTGAGGCTGCCCAGCAACGCTGTGCATTTCCAAACCTCAGAATATTTGCGCCCGAAGTCTGGCTTCCTATCAGAAAGAATCCCGAGGGAACCCGATGCTCTTAATAATATCAGTCTATGCAGGTAACGTCAGAAGCCTATGCCCGAAGCAGCATCACCGCATAGCCTTTTGGAGTTTGTGTGTGGGAGATTTGCGTTCGCGTTGCAGAAGGTAAAGCCTCTTTGCGGCGATCGAAAATCACAAGGGTGCCTTGTTTTAGATTTAATCCCTCTAAATATCGTTCGAGTTGCTGAAGACCGTCCTTAAGGGGATCGGGGCGTCCCTCGCGCCAAACTTTGAGCTCAAAAGCCTCCCGTTGCCAATCGCGTGTGGTTTTGGAATGGGGAACCGGCCAGCGAACTAAGACATCTATGCGGCCACGACCTACACCGTATTCTCTATCGATGATGCCACCGCCATTGACCACCCGTTGGAGCCACGCCATAAAGACAAGTTGAGCCGCAGCTTCGTTGTAATAATGGGATGCCAGCATAAACTCGGCGTTTTCAGCCCACCATACAGCAAACTCCTGAACAATCGTGTTCACATCGAGCAGGCCACTTGCCGTGACAAACGATTTGCGTTCGAGGTCGATGACGTCGGCAGCGCGAGCTGCGAGCACGTGCACAATCACCTCACGATACATGGGGTTAGAAATACGAACAGGTGGCTTTGATGCAATAAGCCCTAGATCGCGCACATAAGAAACGTCTTCGTCGTAGGTAAAATCAGCGCCTGTCATGAGTCCTGCCAGCACTGGCTCCACCACGCGCTGGACGCGAGGCTCGGTAAGTTTATCTACAAGGGAATCCAGGTGCGTTTGCCTTGCCAGAATGATTTCCTGGGCTGCCTTTTCTATGTCAAGAGACGTAATGGTTTGCGACGTTGGAATTCCCATCTTTCGCACCACTTGATTCGCAAGGGCGTTCACAAGCCAGGGTTGCCCTTCCGTCAGCTCCCAAGCTTTTGCAGTTGCTTCGGGTTCAAACGCTTGGCCTGTAGTGGCCGTATGTTGGAAATAAAGTGTCTCCACTTCGGCTGCAGTAAAATTGGCGAGGCGCAAAGAATCGGATTTAATGTTAAAGGGACTAGCCGTTCCTAATCGCGGTTCACCGCCAGAGAGAACCTTGTAGTCGCGCACATCACGCAAACCACAAAGCACAATACTTTGTGGGAAGGCGTGAGGGCGATAGGTGA
>JBAXBA010000156.1:0-4096 GCA_037142195.1 Pseudomonadota bacterium | reverse complement strand
AAAGGGCCATTCGGCGCGCCAATCCAGATATTTCCGAAAACGAGTTGCGCTGCCGCTTCGTAGAACTGCATTATGGCAAAGTACTCGCGGATAGTTTTCGTCAATAGTAACTATTCAGCACTCGCGGCTGGCTTAACAAGAAAATGAGGCATTTTCCTGTCAAAAAGAATTTGTAAGGCTTCAGTTGAAGACATTCCATGCTTATTACATGTCGATAGGTAACTTCGGATTCGGCAAAATATAAGTGCTCCCTCGAAGGACCTAAAACATCCTGAGATTTTCTGTTGGACTTTCGTCATTCGTATGTCCCGTTCTCCTTGATTGTTGGTGAACGGTACTGTGGGATTTTTGAGAAATCTCAGGGTTTCCTCCTCAAACTCTTTAAGTCGAATGAGGAGGTTTCTAGACTTGGATTGTGCCACCCTTCCTCGCTTTCCAGTCTTTTCAGCGGCAGGGCACTCGATTTCGCCTTTTGCAAGAATATCGCGGTAGCTTTGCAGCAATGCATCTAAATCTTTTTGAGGAATCATGCCATTTGCTTCAGTCTTTGCCTTATTCATACTACAAAGTAGATCTTTCATTTCCTTGGCCCAAGACTGTGAGTCTTGTTCAAAAGCTCGCTCTAACTCCCGCAGGTGATGAGCATTGCAAAGTGAGTGCAGGCAAGACAATTTAAAGTACGGTTTCCAATGGTCGGTACAAAGCATGCCCTTAAACTTGTCCAGGATACCTCCGGCATTGATGCCATCAATTCCTCTTGATTGGTGGGGGTGAAACAAGGTCCATTTTTCATTGGAAGCAGAGTGAAGCCAAAAAGTCTTCCCGCCAATATTAATGCCCGTTTCATCAGCATGTAAGAGGCCCTGAGTAATCAGGATGTCCTTGACTAGAACTTCAAATGGCTCGAGCAGGGCATGGGCTTCTTTCAGAATATTGGCCAGTGTTCCTTGGCTCACAGTTAGCCCAAATTGGTTCCTCATATATTCCGCAGCTCTTTCAAAAGGAATAAGCAGGGCCAAGAAAATAAGCTGCATGAGTCTTTACGGAAGGGCCATATTGGATAGGCCTTGTGACTTCATCAGGAAAGGGAGCTCTAAACTTATTGCCGCGCTCATCAGCAAGGATCTCTGCCCTATATTCAGTTACAACCTTAGAAATCACAATATCGACAACCTGACGGGCTTCAAAGCCGACAACTCTATATTTCCCAGGCGGAAGCTTACTCTGGTCTACAGGAATATCCCTAATGACATCGGGGTTTGCAACTTTAGTAAGAGTTGTTCCTTCATGCCCTTCCTGACCGCCAGGTTTCTTGGTGCTCTTGTCTCTTTTCGTCTTATCGCGATTAGGATCTTTAGATGGAGGGGTGCTACTGTTTCGACTATTAAGACCTGCTTTATTCAGCAACAGTTTAATGACCAAAAGAAGCATGTTCATCATTACTTTAACGTCGGAAGACAAGTTCGGATTGTTCTTTAGAACCTCTTCTGCGTCTTCAATAGCTTTTGTTATGTTTACGTTATCTATCGTCAAAAGAATATGCTCTCTTCAGTTATGAAGAAAGTGTAACACGGGTTTTAAAAGTCGATTTTTCTTCGCTAGGATTGATTTTAAGGTGCGCCAAAAAAATGAGAGGGACTTCCGAACCAAGAAGCAAAACAAACTCAATACTGTCAATTCTAGCAGCTCTATTCAAAGCGATAGACGGTCATTCCAAAATGAAACTTGAATTTGGAAAATCACCAAAAAAGTGTGTCAAGCAAAAAATGATGGAAAACTAAAAAAAAGATGCTGAGTAGTTACCGTCAATATTTGAAAGAGAATCCGGCATGATCCATCCAGATGAAATTTCTGCAGCTGTAAAACCTGTGGCGGAAGCCTTGGAGCAGTTGGGCGTTTTGTATTACATTGGTGAGTCGGTGGCTAGCTCTGCTTATGGGACAGCTCGTTCGACACTTGATGTTGATATTGTGTCGGCCCTTAGACTTGAGCATATTCCGCAGCTTGTGGCAGCCCTCAAAGGTAAATATTACATCAGTGAAGACTCTATAGCGGATGCCATTCGCCGCAAAGCATCATTCAATCTCCTTCATCTTGAAACCGCCCTGAAAATTGACATCTTTATTACGAAAAATCGCGCCTACGACCAGACCGCAGCCAAACGCATTCGGGCTGACACTATTTCAGTCAATAAAGAGGCCCCGCAATTTTACTTATTGGCACCGGAAGATGTGGTTCTCACAAAGCTTGAGTGGTTTAACAGCGGTGGACAGGCATCAGAGCGCCAATGGAATGATATTTTGGGTGTGTTAAAGGTTCAGGGTGCCCATATCGATGCAGAATACTTGCGTTTGTGGGCTGCTCAGTTAGGGGTTTTGGACGTTCTGGAGCGAGCCCTAGGTGCAATTGGAGAGTGAGGAAATCAAGCCTCTTTTAGAAATAGATCCCTTTCCCGGCCACCTTTTTGGATTTGCTATGCCTGACATTAAGTTTGTCTTTTTCGCCACGATTCGCGAAGCAGTCTTTTCAAGCTTGGTTCTGAGTGGGAATTGGTGGTCAAGAACTGGATAGTGCCAATCATGTTTTAAGATGAATTCCTAGCGCAGGGGTAGAAAGTTATCAATGTTGAGGGTATTTTTTACGTTCTTTCAACTTATCTGAGCCTATTTAGGGGAAACTAAACATATAGCTATAATTTCTATTGTAGAAGATCACATTTTTTTTGGATAGGGTTCAATAAATTACATCCATCTTCTCAATATCACTGCGTGCGGTTTAACTGCCTACCATTTGCAGATATCGCGAAACAATCCTATGTAATCCGCGAGTGTTCCCAATTCCATTACCTCGACTATCAACATTGCCGGGATTTTGTTAGCTATGAATTCTTTAAAACCTCTTGAAATGGAGCACTGCGACAGAGCCAAGACATAGAACTATCATTTCTTCATGCAACATCGATTCGCAAGTTTATACCTTCCCGACTCAAAAGATCTTGAAGAGCAAGCTTTACAAATAGAGCTTCGCTGTATCCAAGTTTCTGTGCAAAAATAGCAGCACGGGCAGGGCTTATGCCTTTCCTGCTCTTCTCAAGATCGCAAAGATGAGAGCGGGAAATTGCTAAAAGACTGGCAAAATCAACTTGAGACATCTCTTCGCTCTTTCGGATAGACACTAGCAAAGTCGCAATAGTGAGCGGGGCACCGGCTTTTCTCTCAAGGAGCTTCATGGTGTCACTTTTTGAAAAAACATTTTTACCTTTAGAACTAATAGTCATGCTTATTTACCTCTTCTATCAATACGAACTCTATTGAATTGTTTGCGCTAACTTCGTAAATTGATCAATATGATCTACTCAGCCGAATAGACCTTTGGACTTGTCTAGATTCTTTTAGGGGTTCGTCATGATACCCAGGGATGCGCCTGATTTGAGAAAGCCCACAATCCTCTACGCTTGCGACCCATGCCATTAGCTTAATCACAATATGCTGTGGATTGCATCCAAATCCCTTTTTGCGCGTTTGCTAAGCCGTACAATATTAATATCCACCATTAATCCTCAAGCCTTAGGCTTTGTACACCTCCATGGAGTACAATGCAAGCTTATTTTGATAGTGGCAGTTCTCCTGCGGTTTGCAGTTAATTTGCTGCTCTCTTTTTAAAGAAGGCAGCTAAAGGAAATCTTTTGAATAAAAAAACCAATCAAACTTTGCGGACCAGCAGCGGACCAAATTTTCAGGTAAACCAATACCAATCAGTACCAAAAAACTTCGGAGTTCATGAGGTTAAGTGTTCTAAATTTGCCTGTCAGTACAGCTAGATACAAACAAATATATAAACAGTTTGAGACATTATGTAACTTGCGCATGGGCGACAGGATGTAGTAGAAATATTCGTTCATTTAAATAGGAAATTCTACCATGGCCAGCCAGGCGAGGGGTTTCTTGCCGCGGCCAACAAAATCAAAAATCTTTTAGCTCATTTTAATTTGATTGAGTGCCCATTTTTGGAGGTGCAGCCTAGAAAGTTTCTTTTTTTAAGTGTTTTATTGATACACCTCGGATGTCCCGGTCCGGCGCCGACCCGGTTGACGAAT
>JBAXBA010000155.1:0-4125 GCA_037142195.1 Pseudomonadota bacterium | reverse complement strand
CGCCCCTTTGCTCCAGCCGAATTACTGGCCTTCATTGCTAATACGAGCGAATCCGCCCCATCTCTTGCCATTCCTAATATCAGCCTCGGGGATTTGCCCCTTGTGCCTTTCGGTTTGCATGCAAAAGGATGGTTCCCGTAGTTCCACACAAAAGCCTGAATGAGGATCACGCCACCTCCACGCCGGATGTCATCTGACCAGTAAGTAGTTTGCTGCCAGACTTCTCCCTGGAAAGCCACAAGCTCCAAGTTTTGACATCGGTACATTGATCTCGACGCTTCAAATAGTGATTTGCTTTCGCTCGTCTTCCTCATTCTCACCTACCAACCTTAAGATCAGTTTTGACACCGTTGCTCACTACCATAGCTTTTGACTACAGCAGCACGGTGTGGTTTGAAACCAGCTACTACAAGCCGATTCCGAAGGGCCTACCATCATCTTTTATGCAGCTTATGCAGAAGAATTTCCCTTCTGCGGCTACGGCGCAATGTAGCTCCTATAATTCCAATTTAAGCTGCAATGGAAGTGTAGTACACCCCCTGCGATTGATCAGGACATTTGAAAGTTAAACGAGCGAGTTTTCGATTCAATATATTGTAGAATGCCCTCATATGGCGTCCGCCACCTTGCACGAAGTCAGTGCATGTGATTGCGAGCTAGGCGCAATTTAGCAATATGAATATTTAGCAATATAGCCTTAAAAAGTCTTAGTTCGTTGCAGGGGTGGATGATATAATGGCACGTAACTATTCAAAACATCGATGATTTTAAAGGCATGGATATTGCATTAATATAATTGGCTAAATATGTGTGTACAAATGCCGATAGTATGTATTAGATTTGATATGGGAGGGTGATATGAGCTCTGCAAAAAAGAAAACCCATCGATTAGACTTTAGGGTTTCCCTGGAAGATAAATCCAAGATCTCTCGTGCAGTTGATTTCGTCGGAGAGTCGATGGCGGATTTCGTTCTCAAGCGAATAATGCCCGAAGTGGATCGCATTATCGCTCGAGATGAAAAAATCCGTCTCAATAATGAAGCGTGGACCGCTTTCCTCGGAATGCTTGAGACTCCTAAAACAGCTTCTTCATCTCTGAAAAAGGCGATGAAAGAATATCGCAAAACGCAGGGGATATAATTGGCTCCTAAGTCTCTTCTGGTTGTTGATTTTCTATCGATTAAACATTTCACTCGACGTCAATTGAATGACTTTGATTGCGGACATGCTGAGATGAACAGGTACCTTCATCAGATGGCCAAAACAAATGATAAGAAAAATCTTAGCCCTTGCCTCTTAGTTGTGCCGAAAGGGAAGGACGAACCGATACTGGGCTACGTGAGCGTTTTGAATTCCACGGTAGAAAAAGGTGATCCTCCAGCTCCACAGCTTAAAGGATTTCCCAACTATCCAATTCCGGTCATGCTTATAGGGCGCCTAGCAGTATCAATTCGGTATCAAAGCCAAGGTATTGGGAAGCGCATCCTGATGCATGTGTTTGTGACACATGTGAAGGCCGTAAGAGAATTGGGTATCGGGTCGGTGGGGGTGATTACTGATGCGATCGACGAAAACGCAGTTTGCTTTTACAAGAAGCACGATTTTAATGTACTTCCTGGGCAAGAAACATTTCCAAAGCGAATGTTCATTCCTAACGCTACAGTTTTTGACGCCTACGACGGTACAGCTACGGATTAAGTCTACATAATCCCGCCTATGCCGCCGGTTTCATGGTGTCTCTACATCATCCCGCCCATGCCGCCCATGTTGCACGATGTAAGTGTTTATTAGTATTGAGAAATATGGATTGGTATTTACAGGTACTTAGATCGTCAATTTACCGCATGGGTCGGCCAAGTTTAGGTATGAAGAGATATCCGTGGGCATAGAAATCGTCCCGATTTCATCCCGATTCTATTTTTGGATCCAATTTAGCCAGCATTTTCTGCTGCAAAAGTATGCACGACGAGCGTGTGACTTTAATAACCAAAATGATGGGAGAAATGAAAATGTACGCAGAAGCAAATCAAGAAGCAACCAAAACCAAAAGTGGATTGCGCTAAAAGCCGGCAGAGGAAGCGACGTCGGCGGCGGTGAGAATTCGATACAAAACGAAGGCCAAGCTGGAACAATTGATACGCCAGGCTAATAAGGAACGGCTTGGAAAAAAGGTCAAAGTAGACGATCTGATTATGTTCGCTCTCGGTCTCATTGATGACCAACATCTCGCAGACATTTGCAGCAAAACACTATCCAATAAGGATCGGATGGAGCTGCTGTACCGTAAACTTGCAAAAGAGAAACGCGGTATAACTCGCGAGGAATTTTTGGGCATGTTGCTGGACGGCAAAGTGACAGCTTAATGAATCAGTAAGACCCTGAGCCGGAATTAAATCCGGCTCAGGGCCAATCGACTCCTAGCTCGGTGCCGCGACCGATTCGGGGACAAATTCTTCGATCAGCTGCTCGATTTCGGAAACCCAATTGTGGCTCGATCCGTTGTCGAACTGAACGGACCTTTTAGCCTATATATTACGACTCATTACGATATCAATTTGTTCATCCTCGCCCAGTCTAAAGACGTGCTTTCCGACTTCCTTAAATGAGTACTTTCGATAAAACGCTTGAGCCGTGCGTTTTTCTCCCAAACACCGAGCCAAATAGTTTTGACCAGTTTTCTGTCGTAACAATAGTTCAGATGTAACTATTCAGCACCCACAGCTGGTTTGACAAGAAAATCTGGCACTTTTCAGCTAAATACAATTTGCAAAGCCTCAGTTGAAGAAATTCCATGTTTATTGCACGTCGATAGATAGCTTCGTATTCGGCAAAAGATAAGTGCCCCCTCGAAGAATCTAAAACATCCTGAGATTTTCTGTTGGACTTTCGTCATTCGTATGTCCCGTTCCTCCTGGTTGTTGGTGAACGGCACTGTGGGATTTTTAAGGAATCTCAAAGTCTCTTCCTCAAACTCCCTAAGGCGAACTAGGAGGTTTCTAGATTTAGTCTGCGCCACCCTACCTTTTTTTCCTGTCTTTTCAGCAGCAGGGCACTCAATGTCACCTTTTACTAGAATATCTCGGTAGCTTTGCAGTAACGCTTCTAGGTCCTTTTGAGTAATCATGCCATTGGCATCTGTCTTTGATATGTTCATTTTGCAAAGCAACTCCTTCATTTCTTTGGCCCAAGACTGAGAGTCTTGTTCAAAGGCCCGTTCTAACTCCCGCAGGTGATGGGCATTGCAAAGCGAGTGCAGCCAAATCAATTTAAAGTATGCTTTCCACTGGTGGGTGCAAAGGATGCCCTTAAACTTGTCAGCACCCCTCCGGCTACGATGCCTTTATACACTCGCTGTGTATGGAGAGAAATGATGGCACTTAGTTTTTGCTATGTATTACGAGTGTGACAGATTTTTTTTAGGTAAAGGACCTTGAAGCTGGAAGAGAGTTCCAGATCGGCTCATGACGTAAAACCACCCCCAAGTTTCATGGGTGTCTACTATATCGCTTATCAAGCGCTCATTTTGAGACCTCATCAGCTCATATCTTTCAACAAGATTTTCGACTGTGTAGCAGATTATGGGATATTTAAACAAATCCATGTGCTCAAGTTTCGGTTTTACTAGTTCTAAAACAACTCCATTGGGAGCCTTTAGAATCGCATAATCATCAATAAAAGGATCATTTTTAGCTTTACCCGTGCGCAGAGGTTTTAGCTTCAAAGTCCGCTCATAGAACTCCAAGTCAAGGTTTAAGTCGGAAGTCGGAAGCAAAATCCATTCGATGCCTTCGCCCTTGAAAGTGATACTGGTATCTTCACTATCAAAACTTTCACTAGTGGCGTCTTTGATGGGCATGGTCGATTTTATGGAATTCATTTTTTCCTCGTCTTATAAAGTAGCTAGAGCCTAGCCGAAAAGGTTTAAACTAAAAAGGAGATGCAATTTTCAAATGATAAAGCCATACTAATTTTTAGAAAACCCAAAAAATGATGCGGAAACATCAAAAACGGAGAAAAGTAGCATGACCGAATTGTTGGTACGGAAATCAACGCCCTTTGCGGTATATCCGGTTGGTAGTTGCTATGTTTGAAATGAAGATCTTGTATCTGTCAAGTTAGCTGCCA
>JBAXBA010000154.1:0-4186 GCA_037142195.1 Pseudomonadota bacterium | reverse complement strand
TTTAATTCAGACCTATCCGTCTGTAATCAATAATATTTAGATGCTTTTACCCTGGATTCCCATGCACCAAAATTGACAATATTTCGAAATTATTGCTACCATAACAAGGTGCGCATGCTTTAGCGCTAATTAAACTAGAACGTCATGTTCTTTTTTCATGGAGGATCATATTTGTGAGAAATTCGTTTATTATGTCTTTTGCAGTTGCTTGTGCTATGTCTGCATGCAGAACGCCGGACGTTAGCTCCAGCGAGGTTAAGCTGGATACTAGCGGTTGTACCCCGCTACTTGATCTTGATAATGAGCAGGATACAGTTAAAGGTGGGCGTTTGACGGTTTCATTTCACGGGCCCAACTCCGCAAGTTGTTGGAACGTTAAGGAATCGGTGCTCACTATTAGTTATTACTGGAAGCAGCAAAAGGACTCGGCAGATGTTAGTTTTTGGACTCGTTCGGGCGATGGTGCGGAGCGGACTCTGCATGCAGGAACTACCTGCAACGCTACTTTAGTTGCGGGTGAATTTGAATGTAATGCTAACGCCACAATTCGTGAACGCTATATCAACCAGTTGGATGTTGCTCCTGTTCGGGATGGTGAGTGGGATACTGCTGGCATGGGAAAAAACTACTTTTTTAAGCTCTGGTGAAACTAGGAGCTTCATGCTTCAGAAGGTCCAAAAACGCCTTGATGGCGAAATTCCGGAAGGCTGACAGAGATAGGGAAGGACGACCATTTACAAACTATGTTGTTTAAGGGTTTGATGCTTTTCTGGACTGTTTGGTTCCAGCATACGGGTGTTTAAGACTAGTTTGCAAAAGCTGTCAAAAAGAGTAGGGGGGTGCCTTTAGTTGTAAGAAAAGAGGCTTCTGCCCCTGCTGTTCTGCCAAACGCCAAGTAGAAGCTGCCACTCATCTGGTAGAACACGCACTCCCCATGGCTCCGTACCGTCAGTTTGGAGTTTCCCATCCCGATGCGTTACTGGCTCCACTCCAATAAAGAACTGTTTTCCAAAGTCTACAGAATCATCATCAAAGAGATTCACGGCTACTATAAAACCAAAGACCTCGGTTCTGGGATAAAGGATCCTAAATCAGGCGCCATAAGCTTTAGCCAGCTTGCCGGTTCAGCTTTAAACTTAAACCCATACCAGCACATCCTATTCTGTGATGGCGTGTTTTCAGGCATCAGTCAAAACGGTGCTGAAACGTTCCGCTTTCCAAGCCTAGAAGCCATTACCGACAAAGAAGTAGAAAAACTCCTTCTTGAAATCAGCAGTTAAGTTCTTTAATTTCTCAAAAAACATGGTTACTTAAACCACGACGGGGAGCAGTTGTCGCCGCAAGCTTTGCTTTTAAAACCATAGTTTCAGAGACAAGCTCGGAAGTACTTAACTCGAGTTCAGGAATCGTAAAGAATCTCCTCAACCCATTTTTTTCACTCCAGAAGAGTTGATAATGAAGTACCAAACTTCAAAAATTTGCGAATGTCGTCGGACGTTGCAACAAGATTTTTAAGTCGAGGATCATAACGCCGGTACTCTGATCTTTCCATTGAGTCTAGTCCTAATAAAACGCATTTGATGGACTATCGGATTGATCGAGCTGTTTGTTAGGACCTACAGAAAATTCGCCGAAATTATGGGAAGATGAGTGAATTTTCTGCATTGCAGCACGGCATCAAATTGACAAAGGCATTTTTTTGTCCTACATTGTAAGTACGTGATTATATCGCCTTTCATAATGGCTACATAAAATGAATATCAAATTTGAATGGGACGATGCTAAGGCTGCTGCAAATTATAAGAAGCACAAGGTCACCTTCCTCGAGGCATCGACCATTTTTGGCTCTATGCCCTTTGAAGTTTTCCACGACCCGGACCACTCCATCGAGGAAGACCGATTTATTGCGATAGGACGCAGCAGCCATGGAAGAACCCTCCTTGTGGTTCACCTGGAAAACTCATCAGGCACAGTGGTGAGAATTATTTCGGCACGAAAAGCGACTAAGAAAGAAATAAATGCGGCTTTTAAGGAGTTTTTATGAAGAAGGAATATGATTTTAAAAAGCTGAAAAAAGCTGAACCTAAATATTTAAAGCGTATTAAAGAACCTGTGACTATAAGATTAGATCCAGCAGTGATTGCATATTTCAAAGATTTAGCAGAAAAGACTGACTTGCCCTATCAAACTCTCGTAAATTATGTTCTTCGCGACTATGCTCTCCACGGCCTTTCACCTACAGCAAATTGGGAATCTGCGAAGAACAAAAAGAGTCGAGCTTGAATTTCTAATTCCAATGGGCTTACTCTAAGCCATAGCCATGCGTTAAGGTCATACATTTCCCCTAGTTTGGGCGCATGGCCTAATGATTGTAATTTAAGTGCGAATAAACGAAATTTCGGTTAATAAGGAATAAATTGATATGATTTGGCGCTTTAGGTTCGTTTTAGCTGCTCATGTCAAGATTGCTTTTCAAATAGATTCACTGCTTTTTAAACCTAATAGACCAATTAGATGTAATTTCTAAAATTTGCTTCTAAGTCGACTTGAAAATTTGTTGTTCTATACCAGATATTTCCCAAATTTATCCGAAAAGTTTGAGTGGGCCTTAGAAGGGATTTCTAATGATCAGCAAACCTATCAAGAGTCGCTATGAAATGTTCCCGCTTAGAGTCGCTAGCCTGATGACCTGAATCGGAAAGCGCGATTAACTCGGCATTTGGCCAGGCCCGAGCCAGCTGCCATGGAATGTCGAGCGGGCAGCTTAGGTCTAGGCGCCCATGTATCAAAACGCCTGGTATACCAGCTAATCTTTCTGCATTGCGAAGGAGCTCGCCTTCCTCCAACCAGGCACCATTTGCGGCATAGTGTGTACAAATGCGAGCGAACCCGAGAAGGTCAGTGGAAGGTTGATTGCTATATAAGTTAGGTTTTGCGTTAGGTTCAAGGGAAACGACAGCGTCTTCCCATGCGCACCATGCATTTGCGGTTTGGGCACGTATTTCATGATCGGGATGTTCCATCCCACATTGAGCAGGTACCTGGTTTAGAATTTTAATTTACAATTGAACCTTTTGTTGTTTTCAATTGGTTCGTTGTTTCTTAAAATACGTCAATTAAAACAAATAATTGACGAGGTTTTTTGTGGACCTTTTATCTGTGGAACGCATGGACCACTTGGGTTTGATTGCCGGGGTTATTAAAGATCTTGGCATTGTTGAGTCGATAGACGGTCGGATTGGTCGCCATCCTGATGAGAAGGTTTCCTGTGGTGAGGCGGTCGCTGCGATGATTGTTAACGGTCTTGGCTTTTCTGATAAGCCTTTGACCTTAGCTCCCCATTTTTTTGACAATGCTCCAACTGCTTTACTTTTGGGCCCTCACGCTCAACCAGCTCATTTTAATCGCTTTAAGTTAGGCAGAGCCTTGGACGATGTCCATGGCTATGGGTGTGATCTACTTTTCTCTGAATTAGCTATGTCAGCATGTAAAAAAGAAGGTGTAGAAACCCGTTTCAGGCATCTTGATTCGACCAGTTTCAGCTTGAATGGCGAGTATTTGCCAGATCTTGATGTGGAAGCCGTTACCATTACCCATGGGCATTCAAAAGACCACAGACCTGACTTAAAGCAAGTGGTCTTAGAATTAATGTCAACTCAAGATGGAAGAGTACCTCTCATCAGTAAGAGCTGGGACGGCAATACATCAGACAATGAAATCTTTAGAGAAAGGGCTAAAGCAATCGTGGATGAGTTTAAGAATGGCGCTGATAAGCACTACCTTATTGCTGACAGTAAGTTATACAGTGAAAGTAATGCTAAGAATCTTTTAAATCTACCATTCATCACGAGAGTTCCCGAGTCCATAAATCTCGTCCAAGACTATATTAACCGCGCCTTGACTGAAGATAGTTCATGGGAAATCATTTCTGAATCTCGAAAAATCAAAGTTTTTGAACTGGAGCATTATGAGATCAAACAGCGCTGGTGCGTAGTTTATTCTAAGGGTGCCAATGAGCGTTCAAAAGTAAGCATCAGCCGCAATATTTCAAAAGAGCAGGTGGCCATCGATAAAGAGCTTTTCCATCTAGCGGCACAAAGATTTAGCTGCGAACCAGATGCCAGAAAAGAACTAGTACTCCGGCAATTAAGTTTTTCCGGATATTGAATCGGGCAAGACAGAGTAA
>JBAXBA010000153.1:0-4248 GCA_037142195.1 Pseudomonadota bacterium | reverse complement strand
AAGGCGGAGCTATGCTTAAAACCTAAGATAGGCTGGCCTTAACAAAGAAAAGCTTTCTAGAAAATTTCAAAAAAGCAACTGCGGCATTCTTCCGCGTCAAAGCGCAGCAAAATGGCGCAACTAAATGCGGATGCTGCAAATTAAAACAGCGCCGGAGTGAGGCGGAATAGATCAAAGAGAGGGTTGATTTTCCTACTCACCAGAATCCTCAAGCTTGCAAGATGGGCAGCGGTGCAATAAAAAAGCTCTAATCAAGCCTATAAAGTCAAATCAGGGGGTATAAAACAACATAAGATCAAATAACTATCCCCACAATTTTTCTTACCTAGCGGCTTTATACTCTGTGAAAATAAGTTCAAAGCGCGCTGGTAATTTGCGATGCTTTTTATAGATCCTATAGATTGGATCAGTAACTTGTCTCTTGAGGGCAAATACCTTTGGTTTCGGCTTGCAAGTCGATGCCGCACAGGCAAATTCAGGCAAAGCCGTAAATCCAAGACCATGCGCTACTGGTTCTAAGATGCGCGTGATCTGGTTGATAAATCCTCGAATTGGAAAATCATCCATTCCTCGAAACTCCTTCGGGAAGTTCTCTTGAAGAAGCCGCGAGGCGTGATGGAATCCATCTGGATGATTGATAAATCCAAGGTTCTTTAAGCTATGGAAGTCCATCTCTGAAAATCTTGCTGGCACCATGAGTTGCAATTCCTCTTCTTCGAATATTTCTGCTATAAGATAATGCTCATCCGGTTTGCGAGTCACGAATCCGACATCAATGCGATCTTCTATAACATCGCGAACAATGGATTGATTAGGTGCGTAGGCGTAATGAATCACAAGCTTTGGGTGCTGTCGGTTTAAAGAGATCAGAAAATCATACATCTTAATACCAAAGCTACCAGGACTCGCAAATCGGCATAGTCCTTCATGTGGATTGTCTCTGCCCAGGGAGTTCTTAAAAAGCTCATGCTCGGTGAAAAGAGCGTTTCCATAGGTGAGCACTTTTTTGCCTTCTTCTGTAAGCTCGAATTTCTTGCCCTCTCTTACGATTAAAGGCTCGCGAAAATAGTCTTCAAGCCACTTCAAATGTTGCGACACACCTGGTTGAGTCATATGGAGTATTTCTGAGGTTTTTGTAAAATTCCTGGTTTCTGCCAATGAAATAAATGTTTTGAGAAAGCTGGGATTAATCATAATTTAATTTTATCCATAATATAAAGTTTGATTATTTCACATTATATTTTTCTCCGCCTATAACCCTTCTGTCAAGGAGACTTTCACCTTTAGGAGAAGAAAATGAAGATTTTATTTAGTATGGTATTTGCACTCTCTAGCTACGCGGCAAGGGCCGAAGATTCGGAATTTTCGAGAGCCCTTCCCAAGGATGTTCCATCGGGGCTCAGTTACACTGCGGCTCAGCCGCCAGTTGATGACCCTCAGCAATTTAGAGGAAAACGAATCGCTATTTTGGCCGCCCATGGGGTTCAGGAAAGTGAGTTAGTGTTTCCTTATCAGTTTCTCAAAGCGAGAGGCGCCACAATAGACATTGTAGCGCCTTCTTGGAGCGAGGGACGTGTGTTGATGGTTCAGTACTTAAAACCAACCCTTTGGGCAAGGGCAAGCGAAACGTTTCAATCTGCCGCACAAAAAAAATATGACTTAATGGTGTTAACGGGTGGCGCCTGGAACAGCACCGTGGTTCGCAGCGACGCTGACGCTTTGAACTTTATCCGTACCTACTTTGCATCAGGAAAGCCTTTAGCGGCAATTTGCTCTGCGGCTCAGGTTCTAATTGACTCAGGAATTGCAAAAGACCGTATGCTCACAGGAACACATGTCGTTAAAATTGATCTGATCAATGCAGGTGCAACTTATGTCGACCAACCAGTCGTTGTGGATAGCAACCTTATTACAAGCCGCAACCCTGATGATCTTGTAGCCTTTGTAACGGCAATCGCCGACGCCTTAGATTGAAAAAATTGAAAGTTACGAAGCTTTCTGTTATTCGGGATGAGATCGGGCCCAAACTAAAGCTTCTTTGCCAGCAAAATCACCTGTCGAGCAAAGATGTCGCAAACAAATTTAGCGCCGCCAAGAGCACCAATTGAACCCGGCAATATTAAGGACGCAACTACGGGTTGAAAAACAGTCCTTTGCCTGGAACATTCAAGCCCGTCGCTCAAGATTCGGAAATGGCAAAAAAGAAAGTGCGCGCTATTCCTCTGTTCATTGCGAAAAAAATGCATATTGATGGCATTCAAAAAATTGAATGTATCGATGGCTATACTCTTGAATGGGTAAAAACCAAAGACATGGATACCTCTTCAGTACTAAATATCAGACATCGGGACCTATGATGACATAATGTATAGGGCCCGTTTATTGGTCGACATTTTTAAGCTTTCGCTCTTTCGCCGATGAAGATTTCGCCTCGGTAACTATTAAATCTAACCTGCTAAGCTCTGCCATTTATATGCTCGAAAGAGCTGGAGGGGGGGGATCCAAAGCTGGTAGCTTCTCTATTTTTCAATAATTTGACTGATATTTCACGTGGAACACTCAGTGGGGCTAATGCTGCTTCTTAGCCCAATTTTGCTTGATCCAATCACTCCTGTGCTGCGCAAAAAGTGCCTTTAATTTGCCCTATGACTTGTCTTGGTTACTTTGATACACAGCCATCATCTTAGAAAGCGCCACTAAGGGAGAGGAGCAAAGAGCTTCATTTGGCGCCCCAATAGCCCCTTCGTGGGCCCATAAAGCCTGAAGGAACTTTGCACCAAGGCTTGAAGCTCCTAGGCAGTCTGCTTGGCTATCACCGACAAGAATCGTTCGTCCTTCGCTACAGATCGACCGAAGTCTATCGGACGGTGTAGGTTTACCAACGCTTCGCCCATCAAAGGCATGAATGCTTTTTACAAATTGGCTTATGCCAAATGTTTTAAGAGACGTCTTAACGGTATCTTCGTCTCTCGCCGTCCATACATGAATATCGACTCCTTCAGAAACAAGGCAGGAAAGCAAACTCGGGATCCCTAAGGGAACTGAGCAAGCATTCATTACAAAGGGCCATTCAAGCTTGAAAAATTCAATAACACTCTCAAACGCCTCGGCGCCTAAAATACCAAAATTGGCAAAAAATTCTGGAAATGTCGGTCTAGCTTTCTCCTCAATGGCCTTAAAAGGTATGGATTTACCCAAATATTTTTCGAGTGCCTTGTGTATAGCCATTAGAAATGGCTGACGCGAATCCAGCAAGGTGTCGTCGAAATCAAGGACTGCGATCCATTTTTCCGGGCGCTTTTTGATGGCAGCTTTCTCTTCTAGGATGACTTCTTCAAGGCTTCGTTCATGAAACTTAACCACTCCGCTCTTTAACTTTAGAGAAACCTCGCGATTACTTGCGGCACTGTAGTTTTGCAAGTTAAAGGAAAGGGTAGGATACCTTTTTAGTAATACTTGAAGGTCGGCCCCTGTCACGATCTCGATATGTTCAAACCCCTCCGGGTAAGCGACACCTTCCCTAGGAGCTGGTAGTTCTACAACACCTATCTCCAGACCAATTGAGGTTTTGATGGGGGTATGTAATTTATAGCAAGCGATTGGTCGACCATTAATAAAAGCTTCCGAAAGAAGGAGCCCAAGTGGCGAAAAGGCTCGTTTAAATTCTTCATATGAAGCAACATCCGGAACCCGGTAGCAAACATGATCGACCTCTGAGATCTCTTTAAGTAGGTCGAGTTCGACAAGCTCCTTAAAAATCGGCTCTACAAAGGCGTTGACGACAGCAGACAAGTCCTTCCCAAGGCCGCCGGTGGTAAGATGGTTTCTCATTTGATTTCCTTAATGCTGCGGATATTTAGCTGTTTTTAAACGCTGGAAAAGTTTATCGTGCCCATAATTCATCTATTTTGGTGATTTTCAGAACATAACATGTGTTGGTAGGGGTTGGTAGGGAAATCAACGCCCTTTTTGATATAATCGACCTGCCCACTGCACTGTTTGGATTTGCAGCATTTATCTTTAATTGAGGAGTTTTAGAGCAGAAGAATTCTGGAGTTGCCTGTCTTTCAGACTTTATAGGGAACTGTCCCTATTTAAAGTCACCTAAGCTTGGACTTTAAACAATGCTCCGCCAGCACCGCCATAGTCAGTCATCTATGATGGACATGCATTCGTAGAGATCGTCTGTGGAACCAAACTCAAAAGGCTCCTGTTGGTATCTAGGAGGAGCTCTCGCTGGGGGTTCAT
>JBAXBA010000152.1:0-4362 GCA_037142195.1 Pseudomonadota bacterium | reverse complement strand
AAGGTAAATTCAAAGAGTCCGCCACCTTTAGCATTTATGCCCTTAAAGCCTGCCAGCTGCATTTGAAAGGGAGGCGCCAACTCACCGTCGATGGTAATGGTATGGGGCTCGCTGACAGACGGGCTAGGGATCGTTGTGGGGTCTTTTTGTTTGATTTCGGAAAAGGAATAGCTAATCATATCCGAAGTAAGAACCGGACTTGAAAGTTGCGAACGAACTAGAACTCGCAGCGTTATGTCGGCTGAGCCCACTTTTTGAAAGAGGGCAAAGTCTCCCGACTGCCAAGTTTGAAACCCTGATCCAGAAACAGGTTGATAGACTGTTCCGTCAAGCGTGATCGACTCCAGTTTTGCGAGACAATTTTGGTCGTCTTTGTAGATGTTTACTTCTTTTGTGACTTCGGTGAAAGTACCACTATATCCAGAACGGCATCCCTCCACTTTAAGAGAATATCCATCCGCTCTTCGAAGATCTAATAGGCCCCCGGAGTTAGGACCAAGCTCGACGGGAATGCTGATCAATTCGCCTTTTGTGCTATCTTCCTCATTTTGTCTTTTATTTTTTTGCTGTTGTCCACATGACAATAAAATGCCGAAACATGACCAAGCAACTATCTTTGGAAACCCGCTCATTATAGAAACCTCCGCGCCAATGTTTTTGTCTAGTTCGCATTAGATCACGATATTTTTATGTTGAGAATCCTACAATTTTACCTAGTGATTTGTCATGGATGAGCACAAGCTATAGATAGCTCTATTTGTTTGTACATCATAGTTTTTGCAACTTACAGGATGAGTTAAGGAGTGGGTTTTTACGTCAGAAATTTTACTCACCTGCTAAGAAGGTACGTTAGGCTTATTTTTCGTGATTTGTTGTCTAAAGAGGGTTTTGCAGTTGTCAGCTAGTAAGTCGAGCGGCTTATAAAGTTAAGGGGCAAAATCCACACCTCTGTGCTGCTTCCTAACATCAGAAGGTATTTCGGATTCCTAAATGGACTGTGGAGGGTGTCGATTTTAGCTGAAACAAAACCTCCGTTATAGGTCGAGGAGGATTGTTTTGTAACGATAGGTGAATTGTTTTGATCTTTTATGATTTTCCAGCAGGTTGCAGGATCCGTCACCTGGCAGGGGGATCCCTTGTATTTGTTTTCGATTAAAGCATAGGAAAGGTTTTCTATATTTGTTCTGATACATATTCCATTTTGTGTCATAGCTGTGGTGCATTCTAACTCCACCTCCAATCCCAGCGATTGTGAGTTGAAATTTAGTTCTTTGATTTGGATTTTTTTAGCAATAAAGTTGAAGGAAAAAGAACCTGGTTTTTTTTGTATGAAGGTAGGATTACCAATTGAAAAGCTTCCTATGGTATGGGTGATGGATTCCTGTTCTTTGTCAAATATTTGGTAAGTAATTGCGTTTGATTTTCCAATGATTTCAGGTAGCTGATTTGTGACTTGCACGTCAAAGTCTCTCGATTGATCTGTGAATACGGATGTGCTTCCTGGGGTCCAGGTTGAGAATTCCGAGCCTTTTTTGGGGTAGTAGGTTTTGCCTGAGAGCGAAAAAGATCTTAGTTTTCCCAGGCAGTTTTGGTCTCCTAAGTAGAGGGCTAAAGAAGTTCTGTCAGGGCTATCTATAGTGGCTGACAGCCCAGAAGCGCAACTATCAATATCAAAATGCCAGGAATCTATTTGTGCCCCATTTAGCTTCGGGCAAGCCAGACCGCAAAAGAGGAGCGCACCCAAGACTCGTATCTTTTTCCAAAGAATTTTAGAAGCTCTAGATTTGTAGGACCTATTTTGTTCCATTTTTACCACCCAGTTGGAATATTCTAAAGCCGCTTTTAGCATTTCTTATGATGAGAAGCATTTTGGAATCATGGGAAAGTGGTACGGGGCCTTCGAGTGCGCTTTTGTCCCTCGGGGCTTTTGTTCGAAAGCCACCGTTCTTGGTAGCAGAAGGTGCTATGACTTCTGAACTCGATATTTTCCTAGTGCCTGCAGAGAAAAGCTGGGTCATTTCGTACACGGATGGGCTTCCCCTCCAAAGATCCTCAACGAGGATGTAGGATAGTTCTCCTAGAGGAACATTGGCACATTTCGAATTTAAGCCACTACCTACCATTCTAGTTTTGCATTGAAGTTCAAACTGATAGGTCCCTTTTCCCTCACGACTAAAGCCGAAGAGCTGCATGGAAGTGAGTTTCCATTGCGGCGCAAAGTCCGCGACTAAAGTAGGCCTGGGTAGAACGATGGTCTCTAGGGAAATAGGCTGAGAGCCGGATCCTTGCAATATGCCGATTTTGTAAATCACTTGATCCTGAGCCTGCAGCGGGCTTGAGACTTGACTTGTAATGGTGACGGCTATGAGCTTAGAGGGTGCAAGTCTACCTTGAAAGATGGCACTATCCCCGGGAAGCCATGTTGTAAACGGATCACTATCTGAAGGTGAAAAAGTGTCACCATCCATCACAAATTCGGTTAGTTTTACAAGGCAGCCGTAATCTCCTGGGTACAGCATTAATGGCGCACCTTGAACTGCTTGGGATCGAAAGCCAGATTTGCAATCAGAGACCGCATACTTCGAGTTTTGCACCTTAGAATCTCCTAGAAATACTAGAGAGAGATTCAAGGCTACCGGTTCTATTCCCATTGATGGAGAAGGGGTGCTTGGGTCCGACGAATCCTGATGGACGACGTTACCACATGCAAAAAGGGACATTCCTATAGATAGAAAAATGAGGGGACGAAAAAAGCTCTTTGTTATTTTTTTAGATAGCATGAAAGGATCTTAAACTTTTATATAAAGTTGCGAATGGGCAAAAAGTTACCAATTGTTGGATTTAACACTATTGGGCGATCAAGGATCTTCTCTGCAGAAAATTTTTTTAAAAAAATCAACAATATAGGTATTGGTCCTTAGTTTGCTTGAAGTTGGGTGAGGGATTGAAGTTCAGACCTCAGTAACTGGTTGCTATATTTGAGGTGACTCCATGTCGAAGATTTTCCAATCTTTCCAGATGAGCTATGTATTTAGACATATGAAACGTTCAGAGGCCCTAGAAGAGGTGGCGTATTCGAAACTATGTCATTCCTTTGGACACCTACCCAAGCCGCCAATTTCTTGTAAGGTGACCTTTAGTATCAACGGTGACCAGCATCTTGTACAGGCTTCTATTGTTACAGGCAAAGGCCCAGATCTCTATTGTCATGCCGCATCTAGGAATATGTATGAGGCGATAGATCAGCTAAATTCCAAGATCTTGCAGCAACTAGAAAAGAATAAATATGAGCCTCAAAGGAAAGGCCGGCAGCCTTTAGAAGGTTCTTCTTCTGCTGCTGCTGAGTCAGAGGACAATTTCCAAAGCATAGAGTCTAAAAACACTCTGTGACAATAGCGTCTCGGATGTAGCTTTTTTGCTGAAAAAAGCTATCGGTGAATAGATTGGCGGGATGAAGAGTATGGTGTTTTTGACCTAAAATAAGCCTTTGCCGCAGGTTTGCTCGGTAATTTTAGCATCTCGGCTACTCATGATAAATGTGATATGATCCAAATCATAGTCTCAGCATTGAGGTGAGTATGGCAAATCTTTGGCTCATTTTGGTTTTATTTACTTCCTCTTATGGTTTTGGCGAGGGGTTTCTAGCTGAAATAGGGCCAAAGGGAGTTTGGCAAGCTAAAAGATTTGCATCCTTTAAAGCGAGGGGGGCACGCTATTCTGATTCTTCACATTTATTGAGCTTTCAGTTAAAAAATGTAGAAGACACAGGCCTGGCTGAATCTTACCTTCGAAGTTATATTGACTCCAGCCAATTGAAATATGTAATCAGTAACGGGAAGGTGGAAAGGTCACCCATATTTAGCGACCCTGGCGCCGGTGGCCAATGGTTTCATGAACGTATTGGAACGCTCAAAGCATGGGAAACGACACGCGGGGACGCAAGTATAGTTGTGGCCGTTCTCGATACAGGGATGGATTATAACCATCCGAGTCTCAAAGATGCTCTAGCAATCAATCCGGGGGAAATTCCAGGAAATGGCATAGATGATGACCACAATGGTTTGAATGATGATTATTTAGGATATGATTTTGTAAACGAAGACCCTGATCCGATGGATGAAACCTCATTTTATAATCCAGGTCAAGGCACTCATCTTTCAGGCATCATTGCTGCACAGGCTGCAGCTGAAAGCGGAGTTTTTGGCATCGCCCCTCTTACAAAAATATTGCCCATACGAATTCTCGATCGAAATGGAGAGGGTACTTTAGGATCGGTGGTGAGAGGTATAGACTACGCCATTTCTCGCGGGGCGAAAATTATAGTAGCAGGTTGGAGTGCGAACCTATCTAAAAAGGGTGCGG
>JBAXBA010000151.1:0-4404 GCA_037142195.1 Pseudomonadota bacterium | reverse complement strand
TTATTTAGCATGGTCGGGGTGATAGGACTCGAACCTACGACCTCATGCTCCCAAATCTCGAGAAAGCCATTTAACTTGTTCTGTAATATCAACTATTTATCAGTATTTTTTATGACTTAGAGACATTTCGAGTGTGACCAAATTTGCTCAATTTAGACCGGTTTTTATCAATATGACCCACATTTTCACCACTAGAATGTGAAAGCTAAAAAGCAAAATAGACATGAATAAATTTAAGCAAGAAGACATTACCCCATGAAACTGCCGGCATTGTCGGGGTAATTTACTCGCAACATTTGAGCTAAGTCAGGGCTGTGGTAGGATAAAGTCTAAGCTCAAAAATTTTCGCTCGCGAAGCATAGTCTGGAGATCAAGATGAAAAATAGGCGTTTTTTCCTCATAAAAATAGTTGGCATGGCATTTGTCGCGACGAATACAAATGCTTGCAAATCTTCGACGTCAAACAATGCAAGCAATGTTCAATCATCTGGCGAGAACAGCTCTAGCCTTTCCCAATTAGATCTCCAAGAAGTAGCTACCAAAGAGGCGACATGTCCGTTTATGGGTCCGGCAGTGGCACAAGGGAATCTAAAGGTGCATGGCAGCAAAATCAATCCTCTTGCCAGTGTAGAAGATGTCAAAAAGCTAGGTAATTCGGGAGGAGGCGACCTTGGCAATGTACTCGCCGTTTTTGCCGAAGGCAACCATACCTTGATGCTTGGGGCATCGGGACAACTTGATACCCCTACTCCGCTTGGAATATTTTCTTTAATTTTTCCTGGTTCTCAGGGATCGCACCCTGGCAATAGCGAGATTCTAAAGCCTGCTGGAAGAGGATCTCCGCGAGAAGGGCGAACGGATCTATCTAAGTTTCAGGACTTTGTTTCTGCAGCAAATGGAAGTACTCATTTAAAACGCTCTCAGATCGCATCGCGAATTGCTCAGAATGTTTACAATGATCCCAATGCTTTGGTTTTTGGTGCAAGTGCTGGTGTTGCTCTGGCAAAGGATGTTGTTGACTTAGCGACTGCCACATCCCAAGTCATCATCAAGAGAATTCTTGGTGGTAAAGAGCCGCAAGATTATCGACAACTCATGCAGGCACTTACCGAGGTTGCGGGAAAAAATAATCTTATAGGCTCTTCTGGAGAGTTTGGTTTGTTGGCCGCTTTTCTTGCCAATAGTCCCAATACGCGCATGATCAATGGAGAACCCGCGTACGCCATTGCAGATTTGCATGCCATGTTTATCGAAAAGAAGCTACCAGATGGTTGGGAAACCTGGCCTAAGTATTCGGGCGACTGGGTGAAAAGTACCCTCGCGCTTGCTTCTGGTGCTACAAAATCCTATGTAAATTTGCGACGTAATACTAGGTAGTTGCCGGGCAACAAATCAGCACCTGCAGCGATTCAGGAATTTTTTGTACTACTCCGACCGAATATTCGGTTGATTTACTTTACAATGGTCTGAATCGACGCCGGGAGGCATATCTTTCATAAAGAGAGTTGAATGCTTTGGTATATGGATTGAATCCATTGATTGGTCGTGCGATAGCCATGACCAAACATTTCCCATTTCTGGGGTAAACCTCTTTTTTGAATCTGCTCTAGTGTCATTTGTTTTTTGATTCCATCTCTAACTATTGAAATACTTGACACTATCATCTGACGATATAGATCGAGTTCCTTTTTGTTACTTAGTGGACCGTGGCCAGGTACAACCTGTGAGTTGTCAGGAAGTATTTTAAGAATCAAGTCTATGTTGTGCAAATAAGAATCTAAGTCCCCTTTATGCTCTGGGTGAAAAATAGGATACATGCCGGCAAAATATAGATCCCCCAGACTCGCGACACTTCCTTTTTGGAAGAATACGACTGTATCTCCATCCGTGTGGCCATTGGAAAAGTGGACGGCTTCAATTTCTTCACCATTCAAATGTAGCATTATAGAACCTTCAAATGTAAGCTTCGGCAGGGCGATTGTTGGAAATACTGGATGCGATTTTTTCCAAAGTATTTGTTCCTTCATAAGTCTATTACGCGTCTGAGTCGCTGAAATTATAGTAGCAGTTGCACCAAATACTTGGTTGCCCCCACTATGATCATAATGAAAATGACTATTGATAATATAACGTGGACTGCCGCCTTTCAATTCCTTCAGTTTTGTAACCAACTTGTCGCTCATTCCAGCGAACTCACAGTCAACAAGTAGAACGCCATCTGGGCCAATCGATGCTGTGATATTTCCTCCACCACCCTGAAGCATATATAGAGACGGAGTGAGTTGCGTTTCCTCTACAATTTGTTTGGAAAAATCATCGGCTGCATCAGCAATTTTTCCTGCAAAAAGGGCAATGCCCAGTAAAATTCCAGATATTTTCATCGGCATAATTCCTCAGTTGATAAAATATTAGCGAACTCCATGTGAAGACTGGCAAGTGAAATAGCTTGAACTTCATTAGCCGAAAATCTTGCCCCATCATGGCCAACGCGATCAAATGTCGCTACTCCATCAAAAGCAATAGTGATTTTAAAGCCTAGGTCAAACCCCATTCGAGTAGTGGTGGAAACACAATGGTCAGAAGTGAATCCGACAAGAACAAGATGCGCTATCTTCTGGCATCTTAACTCAGCTTCAAGACTGGTCTTGATAAAAGCGCTGTGGACACTTTTGCGAAAAACCGGCTCCTGCCCTTTTGGCCGAGCAAACTCCATAAACTCAACTCCCGGTCTATCTGGTCTGAGGGGCGAATTCAATTCTTCAGAAAGATGCTGAACATGAAAGATCGGTCTCTTTGTGGCTCGCCATTGATCTAGGAGTCTTTCGACATTATATTCTAGACCAGGGTTGTTACGGCTTCCCCAAAAGGGGTCGTTAAAGCCTTTCTGAATATCAATTAAAACCAGCGCTGCATTCATAGATCACGATAGGGAATATTATTTACATACGTCACGGCTTCAGGGGACCTTTCAAATTGAACACAAAATCCGTCTACTGCTTTAATCTCCTGAATGCCGTCGATATGCATTTTCTTGGCCAGAAATGCTGAGTTGGTTCGTACTTTGGCTTTAGCATTGGCAACAGAGTCAGCAATAATCGGAATATTGACGTGAAATTCATAAACTCCATCTAAGATCTCGTTATCGTAAAACCCGCAGTGAATGAAATAGAGTGTCATTTGAAAGCCCTTCTTTCTTTTTCTATTTATATGTAAGTTTGCTAACATCATCGGCATATTGATCAATGCTAAATCGAATCAAGTCTAAATCTTGAGCGTCATTATATACCCTTGCGGCGTTTGTCACATTGTCGATTGAAGTCGGAAAATCACTTATCTTGAGTGAAGCAAAAGGATCAATCTTGAGTGAATCCATTTTTTTTAATAGTAATCGTATCGCGGCAATTCTTCCTTTGCTTTGATAGTGCGGCATCTGCGTCAATTCATCTAATAAAACGCCGGTGGCAAAAGGAATAAGATGTGATGGAATGTTTCCTTGAGGTCTTCTCTGGAAATATTCTGAAAATTTTTGGTGCATTTCTGTTGCAATTTCAGATGCGCACACCCATCCTTCACTTTTCGCACTTGCCGCATGATCGACGAGATCATGAAGACCCTGCAAAACCATTTGTTTCTTTGAGACTATTGAGGCATAAATATAAGCGTCATTTTCGATTATCTCCCACATGTCATCTTTGTAAAAATGTGTTTTTGGGTCCGATGGCGCGAAAGTAGTATTCAGTAGCCATTTTTTTACCAGTACTGGCTCGATGCTTTCTTCAATAAGGTGGCTTGCCGCAAATTGTGGGAACAATATGAATCCATTTTTAGTTTCGTAAATGAATTTATTGAAGCCTGGAATGCGCGTTTCTATTTTCTCGGTATCCGCACTGGTAACACTCATCCCAACTGCTCCATCAAAATCAACAAGAACACCACGCAAACTCGAACGTACGATTTTTTTGCCTGTAGCAGAGTCATTAATGTGCAGAGCTAAATTGTCGTTGAGTCCTCCGATTTCACAAACCATCGAATAACTGACGACAAGAGCAGATTTGCGAGGCTCTTTTTGGAATGGGGTAACATCGTCAAGAGACTGAACCCAATTTTTAAGATTATTGATTTCAGCTCGATCCAGATTTACTTCTTTTAAGAATTCCACAAAATCTGCTCCTGCTTTTTACTTTAGTAGCATCTAACCCAAGGACCGTTTCGCAAATATCCGACTACTTTCTGGTAGCTCTCCTTGATGGCCTTAAGTGACTCGATATTTGAGGCATTGATTTCTTCTTGATTCCCATTTTCCATTGAACGTCTCCATTGCTTGTTAGAGTTGAGGTAAACTTCTAATTGGCAAACTACTATTCAAAAATTATATTGTATAATTCATTATATTCATGTATTGAT
>JBAXBA010000150.1:0-4408 GCA_037142195.1 Pseudomonadota bacterium | reverse complement strand
ATATTTCAGCCGAGAAATTAAATTATGAGTTTTACTTTATAAAGATGCCATTGGGTTAACCATCTCCCCGTCGTGGTTTAAATAACCATGTTTTTTAAGAAGTTTAAGAACTTTACTGCTGATTTCAAGAAGGAGTTTAAGTTCCATGTAGCGCCTGTTCCAGTACTCGCTTGACTCCGATATCGAACAGATAGAATTTGGGCGAAATTGCAGCATTTTAGTGCAATTTGAGCGAAATTTCATAAAGAAAAGTTCAAAATGTATTGATTTGATTCTCCAATTTCATTCATAGGAAGAGCTCAAATCTCAACATCAATATCCTCAAACTCAAATCGACGACCGCGGTTTTTACCTTCAGCTGTCTTGCAAAATAGACGAATTCTTGTTTGATGAGAATTGAGAAATAAAAAGCTTCCGTCGCCGTCTAAAGGGAGGTGAAAGCCAGTAGCATTCTCTTCGATCGCCGGGTGGAAAAGCCTTTTTGAAGATAGTGTAATCTCAGACTCCATCGTGGATAGGATCCTAGGCCCGAGTGACAAGGTAACTTTGAAAGGAGAATCGTTTAGGAAAAACAAAAATAACTTGACCCCTATTACCATATAAAGTAATCCCTAAATTCAGCCGTCGCCTGAAAGGCTCCGAAGGGGTCAAAGAGTGAAACTCAGGGGGTCAGATACAATGAAACTCAGCAGATTAGTGCAAAAAGAAAAAAGCCAAAGTTTAAAAAACAAGGGAAATGTCATCTCAATGTTAAACCGATAATCTTGAAAAGAGTAGAAATTGGCTGAAAAAGCCTTGAGCAAGGTTTAGAGTTTCGCGCCAGCGACTAATTAGCGGTGATCCAGCGAAAGAGAATGTTGCAGATGCCACCAAATACCCAGCTAACGCGACCATAGTTACTTTACTCATTACGAACCTCCAAATTGTGTTTGAATTCACACTGAACCCTACTCAATACTAAAGGGTTCTTTTTTGAATACAATGCACACACAGTGCAATTTCATATCTATAATTGCACTGTGTGTGCTCTCGGAATCTCCTAGTCAAAAAGAGCAGATAAGAAATTTGATTGGAACTTCTAGTAAATTGTAAAATGTCCCCTGACACAGAAGACGCAATCTATTTTGGCTATACACTGGAATAGTGAGCCGAATTGCCATTCAAATTCTAGCCTAAAAACTGCGACTACGCCTGTCGAATGATACGCCTAATCCATTCACGGCATCAAAGGATACTACTTCACCGCCAATGGTCCACGACCAACATATCGGGCACGCGGCCTCAGGAGAAATCCTTGCTGCCGCTGCTCAATGATATGGGCTGTCCACCCTGCAATCCTTCCCAAAGCGAAGAAACTGACTGACGCGACATTGGGGAGTCCTAGAACGAGAGCCACGGCAACCAATCCAAGATCAAGATTCGGAGGAGCCTGCCCCTGGTCTTTTGCTGCGGCGACTAACTTCATAAGTGTATCTAGTCGACTCAACCCTTCGCTACCCATTTCATTTGACACTGCTAGGGCGCACTCAATCAGAAGGGTCGCCCGTGGATCACCCTCAGGATAGAGGCGGTGTCCAAAACCTGGAATGGCTCGATCAGAGACAATAGTTTCCGCCAGAAATTTTCCGATATTTTTTTGCAATGAAGCCTTAGTTACAAAATTAAAAGCATCGACTGGTGATAGTCCGTGGTGACGACCTGAAAAAGCTGCTAATCCTGCAAGAATGCAAGAATAGAGATCGGCACCCGTGGAAGCAGCCACGCGAGCCGCAAAGGTCGATGCATTAAGCTCATGGTCGGCGCTAGCAATAAGAGCGGCATTCACCGCGGATAGCACCGCGACGCTTTTTTGAAGGCCAAGACCAGCAGTGATGGCTTCAGCAATTTGCATCTGCGGTCCTGGCGAAGTTTGGTCGGCGCTTGCTGTCTCGAACAACTCCCTTGCAGCAGAGCAAATGAGACGGCGAGCCCTCCTTAAGCACTCATCAAGAAGCTCATCGCTCCCATTCATATCCGCAAGGGCCACTTTACTGATCCGGAACAGAAGTCGTCTAGCAACGGAAATTCCCGTTTCTTCGTCAGATAGTGCCCCATTCCTGTGAAGCAAGCCAATATCATCAGAGGCCCATGTCATCTGCCCAAGAGGCAACTCACCGGACCAAAGAAGTTCCGCAACTTTTTCAAAAGGCACACGATCACGAATTAGATCACTAAGTGCGTGCCCACGGTAGTAAATCATTTCGCTTTGGATATTCGTAATCGCAGAATCCAATATCGGTTCTCCCCAGCGCATAGCACCTGCTGCCGTAGCACCATGCCCAGCTCGCGCTCGACTACGTGCGAGTAACACCTCTACTTCGCTTCGTGCGTAGAGATGCCCATGGTTGCCCGGTTGCGTCTCAGCCCGCAACAGACCGCGGCTAACATACGAATAAAGAGTCTGCGGCTTAATACCCAAAAATTTACACGCTTCCGCGGCAGTCATAAATGAGCTTTTAGTGTTTTTGAGAGAATAGGCGACTTTAGCCACTTTCTTACGAACAATTGGTTTGCGAGGAGGCATTCTTTATCCTTGTAAATTGACCGGTTGCAAATCTATATCACATTGATTGTTGAATCAAGATTGATCAACTATTGATTTAAGCTAATATAGAGATGCGAGCCAAGCAAATCAAATCATGGCTCAAAGTAAACTGCCTCAGGAGGGCCAGCCCATGAACAGCAAGACTGAATCAGAAGTTAAACTAAAGGTCAGCGGCCTCGACAATTTTTCTTTTGCCGAGACAAAACTAAGTCACGTGAATGGCGAAGAAGGCCACCTCATCATTGGCGGCTACCCTGTCCAGGATCTCGCCAAGACAACTTCTTTTGAAGCTCTTTGCCATTTACTTTTACGTGGAAGCTTACCGAATCATCACGAGCTAAAGGAGATGAGTGAACGACTTGGCGAACAGCGTGTCAATGTTTTCCCGCTCCTTGGTCTTACTTGCCAAACGACCAAAGATTTCGCCACGAGAGGTTCGATAAGAACCCTACCCACAAATGGCATGGATTATTTGCGCGCCGCCCTGGCAGGACTCGATGTCGGAGAGGAGAGCGATGACCATGCCATCAAAATGATTGCGGCCATGGCCGTCGCTGCCGCTGCATGGAATCGACTCAGATTGGGGCTTCATCCCATTGCGCCAGATCCGCAGCTGTCCCATGCCGACGATTATTTGCGAATGGCGGTTGGGACAAAACCAGATCCCCGGCTTTCTGCGGCCCTTAATTCCTATTTCGTTACGGTGGCAGATCACGGGATGAACGCCTCGACATTTACTGCACGGGTCATCGCCTCAACGGGATCTGACTTAGCTTCCTCGATCGTTGGAGGAATCGGAGCTTTAAAAGGCCCACTTCACGGTGGCGCCCCAGGTCCCGTGCTAGAGATGCTAGAAGAAATAGGAACTCCCGAAAATGCTGAAATATGGCTTGAACGAGAGCTTCAAGCAGGCAGACGGATCATGGGCATGGGACATCGAATTTACCGCGTTCGTGATCCGAGAGCTGCGGTGTTGGAAAAAGCGATCCTGCAGTTAGAAGAGGCCGGCATTAAATCACGTCGCCTATCGCTGGCGAGAGCTGTCGAAAAAGCGGCCGCTGCATTACTCGCCAAACGATATCCGGATCGTGCACTTAAAGCCAATGTTGAATTTTACACGGCGGTCATTCTCGATGCCATCGGTCTACCACCGGAACTCTTCAGTCCGACCTTCGCCTGCGGACGCGTCGTAGGCTGGTGTGCCCACGTCGATGAGCAACGAAAATTTGGTCGTCTAGTGAGGCCACAGTCAACCTACGTTGGAACTTTGAACCAACCAAATAAAGGAGCCTGAATCATGCAGTCCTCTGATACCTGGAATCCAAATCAGTACCATCTGTTCCAAGAAGAAAGGAAAGCACTCAACTGCGTTTATGCCTAAAGAAATTGCCAAAGACGTGAAAAATGAAGTACAGAACTACAAACGAGCTAAGAAACTGATGGATTTATGGATCAATCTCCAATTAGAGGCGGCGATGTTGAAAATTGGAATCGTCAAAAAAGAAAAATTGCTAGCGCGCAAAAAGACATAAAAACCAAAAACATTTTCTTGAATACTATAGAAAAAAAAGCGATCCATTGTTTTCACTACGGAGAGCTACCCAGGGAATTACTGGGTGCTCTCCCGCTCTTGTTTCATTAGTTGCTAGTAAAAAAAGAAAAGAGTGGCTTCTTTGCCCCTAACTCACCTTGCCGCAGTAAGATCGTTCTAAAGCCAGATGAAAAGAAAGTCCGGCCTGTCAAAAGTGACTGTGCATACCAAAGTCCCCTCAAAAACTCTAGTTGGGGCAAAATGCTGGCTAAAGTCTTTGAAATCGATGTGAC
>JBAXBA010000149.1:0-4609 GCA_037142195.1 Pseudomonadota bacterium | reverse complement strand
AAATGAATACCTAATGAAAGTATTGAGGGGAGGGAATTAAGATGATTTTACCCTGACAGCCCATCGTTAAAACTTGACTTGAACAGATTCCCGCTCCTTTTCATTTTGAATAGTCCAACTTGTTGCTGGCTGAAATCCAAATTGACGTGCAAAAAAGATGTTCGGAAATGATTCAAGAGAGGTATTATACCTCATAACAATATCGTTGTAATTCTGCCGATTGAACGCAATTCTATTTTCTGTATTTGTAAGCTCATCCATTAGCTTCAACATCGTCTGATCAGCTTTGAGCTGGGGATAATTTTCTGAGAGAGCCCTAAATGAATACATCGTCTGGCTCAATCTTGACTCAGTCTCATTCATTTTTAAAATAGCATTTTTATCTAGAGGGTCGCTTTTCAGAGTAGCAAGGGCTGCAGAGGCATCATTCCGTGCCTGAACCACAGAGATTAGAGTTTCTCTTTCATGCTCCATATACTTCTTTGCCGTCTCTACGAGGTTGGGTATTTGATCAAAACGCCTTTTCAATTCAACGTCTATATCTCCGAATCCTGCCATTACCGCATTTCGATTCGACACCATTCCATTGTAGATAAAGATACAAATTACAGCGACTGCTATCAAAAATAAAAATACTATCACCATTTCACATCTCCTAAAAATTTTCTAAGCTGATTTCTTGGCGAGCTCTTGTGTTTCAGCAGCAACTGCTGCTGCAATATTTGTGGGTAGTGACTTAAGTGAATTCTCATCTATTCCTTTCATTTTAGTTTGTCCTATTGTATCTAATTTCATCGTGTCATTCAAATGGTCGCCGTAAAAGGGGACTGATTTAAATTTGTGTATGCCTGCTATGAAATTTGAGGGAAATTCCGAGCACAAAGAATTGTACTCCTCAACTAGTGCGTTGTAGTAGGACCTGGAGTGTGCAATTTTATCTTCAATCAACTTTAGTTGAGCTGACAGAGAATCAGCTGGGCCCAGCTTAAGTTCAGGGTTGTTCTCCACAGAGATTCGAATCTTGCTTATATGTTTGGAAATTTCGTTTTCAGACTGGATTCTTGTTGAGAGGCGGCTATCATTAGTGATGGCTTGATGCAGGGCTGAAATTGCGGTGAATGTGTTTCTTTCATGGCTCATGTAACCTTCAAGGCTAGAAACGAAATTAGGAATCAATTCTCGACGAGCCTTTAGAATAACGTCGATATTGGCCCAACCATTAATTACCTTTCTGCGAAGGCTTACAAATGAATTGAAGATAAAATAGTAGTAGATTCCAGTGAATGGAATGAATCCTAAAAGTCCGCCATAAATAAACATTTTCATGCCTGAGTGCACAGAAACACTCAAATGACTCAACGCAGCTACAGATGCAAAGCTTAAGGATAGCCATATTAGCCCTAGACCTCCAAACATTGCAAATCGTTCGCCCTTCTTAATGGCTTGCATAAATTGCTCTCTTCTAAGCGGAGTCAGCATCAAGGGAGTCTCGCCCTTGGCGATCAGTTGATCTTTGTTTTCTGAAGTAACGCCTACTGACGAAACACTTCCTGAGGCGGGAAGGAATGTAACGGTATGTTTCCACCTGTATGTCTGATAGATATCTGTCATCAAATATTTTTTTACAGCTTGGGCCGGGTTAACTGCAATTTTACCAGAGCCATCATTTATTAAGAATAGAGTGGAGTCTGACTGTGAATGATAAAGTTCCCAGTATTCAACTTTCTTTTTTTTCCCCCTACTGTCTCTTTCATATCGGACGTTCTTTTTATATAGGGCATAGTTATAGAATACGCTTTCATAACCAAAAACCGGTGGGATCAAAACGTTGGAAGCTTCAATGAATCCAGTGATCCAAGTACTATCAAAACTATGCAGGTCGCAAATTCTTATCTGGGGTGCTCGTTTGAAGAAGAAGTTCTGCTTAGAGGACTGATAATTGCTAAGTAGGATAATAATGCCAAGAAGCATGCAAATAGTAGCTGCAATGACCATAGACCGACTTACCTACCTTTCCTTTGTCTTGAATGCTAAAGCCAATAGTTGAATATTAGCTCAGACAGATAATTCCTAATCTCTCGCGCCCCTATCGACGATTCCCTAGTTGGACTTAAATGTTTATGGAGAGGTTAGTAGGCAATTAAAGCATCCTTTGGAAAATGCCATCTTACCTGGGGGCTGAGTGCATTTTTGAATTTTTGCCATCACTAAAGCACATTGGGGCAGCCTTAGACTTTAGAAAATTTGAATTTCTTTAATAGTTTCGTAAAGGATTTTTTCTGGCGACTTTAATAGGGGGAATGCTCTATCTCCGATTCATCATGCTTTCGATATGGATCCCATTTTCTATCCAGTCTTTCGGGTTAGGTTGTGAAATAGATATTCAAAATCAAGCCTTAGTTAGCCAATTTTTCCATTGATCTTAAGGAAATTTTTTCATAGCTAGTCGAATGCAAACTCATACAAAGTCGCAATATGGCAGTCTTGAGCATCAAAATATACTTCTATTCAAGACTGAATACGCGCATTCCAATAGGGCAAAGTTTACAATTTCTTGCCTAGGTGCTGGGCGTGCGATTTGCTTTTATTATGTTTGGCGGATGTAGATATCTCAGGAATGAAATGCTCTTTGAACCACAGTACGACCTCTTGATTCATATAAGTCGAAAATTTTGAGTCGACTAGGAAGTGCGATGCGACTTCTGCAAAACATTCGCTAGGGGTTATCATAGCGTACATCGTCCTTCTACCCCGTCGTCCAATGCGCGTTCATTTAACCTCCTTTGAAAATGCAGGTTACCAAGTGGCTTAAGCCACTGATTTCTATGCTGGGTAAATATGGCCAGAGTTAGGTTCGTAATTCAGTAGTTTTTTGAACCAGAGGGTTTTTCATTCTGTGTTTAACTGGTTCAAATTTTTGTATTCAAAGGGAGTCAAGCAAGATTGTTTGGCGTGTTTTCTTTTTACGGCATCGTCAAAAAAAGTCCTGGGATTTATGCCTACTAATTTGCATGATTCCACAATTGTGAAGAGGATTGCTGAGCTTTCAGCCGCTTTTTTTGAGTGGTTACCGTACCAGGTTTTTCTTCCAATGACTGGGGATCGAATTATGCGTTCGCTTTGGTTGTTGTCTATTGGGATGAAGTGGTGATCTAGAAATCTTGTGAGTCCTGCGTAGTTTTTAAGGAAGTAGTTGTAGGCTTTGTACATTTGACTTTTACTGGAGTAGCTGTTTATTTTTTGTTTGGCTTCGACCTTTATTTCCTCAAAGATTGGCTTCATTTCAGCTCTTTTCTTCATGATAACTTCTGGCAAAGAACCTTTTGCTTCTTTATTAAGTTTATAAATATCGGCGTATTTTTTGACCATAAAGTCAGCATCTGCGCAAATATCTTTCGAGTCCCGCTCTTTGAACTGCCTTCTGGCATGGGCATTACAATAGACTTCTTTTATAGGCGGAAGTCCTTTTTCGGTTCTTTTTTTATTTGTAAGTCTGATCGATTTTCTATACCCAGAATAGACATCGGTGAGTAAGAATTCACATCTAGATTCCTCTAAAACAGCTGTAGACACGTCACCGGAACGAGTATTATGGCATTCAAAGAAACAGCCATTCTCCGTAGAAAATCCCCATAGGTACCAATTGCTCTTTTCGTCCCCCTCTAGCATACGGTGGGTGGTTTCATCAGCAAGTAGGAGCTGAGTATCTAATATCTCGGTTCTAATTCGCTCATAAACAGGCCTTAAAAACTGGGCTAATTTCATCGATGCTGCGATTAGACTATTTGGGGGTAAGCCTTCAACACCAGATCTTGCAGCCATTTGGCAGTACCTTTCCATGGGGATCAGATCCAGATACTTTGACATGGCAGAGTCAATAATTAAATCATCACTATAGGCTCCCCCAGGGATGACCCTGTCAGGGGCTGGAGCCGTTACTATGGTGGAGTGACATTTTTGGCAGCGGTGTTTTCGCCTTTTTTGACGGACGATGACATATTCCTTGGGCTCACAAGTCAAGTATTCGCTGTCCTCTGTCATCCCAGAGTCGGGCATCCCCCCTCCGCACTCTGGGCAGCAAGGCTCCTCACTAAACCCTATAATTTCGTCGCGTATTGGTGCATTGGGGTATCTCTCACTGGGTTTCTTTTTAGTGTTGCTGCGAGTTTTAGGAGGATTTTTAGGCGGATCTTGCTCACCTTGACTTAAATTGCTAGTTTCAGATTCAGGCTCTGGTTTCTGGTCCTCACCAGAACCTCTTTCGGAACTTTTTCCGAATTCTCTTTCTTTACTTCTGAAGATCAATCCCTCGTAAATGATCAATCTCTCGCGTAGGTCTTTTGCGAGTTGAATAAGCTCTCCATGTGCCAAAGATTCAATCTTTGGCACCGATGGGACTCCAAGCCTTTCTAGCTTTATATCCATCCAAATTAGTCTTCAATGCTTTTCAATTTGACTTTTTTCTTAGGATTGCAGCGTCTGAGGATGAGGGTGTTTTTATCCTCAGCAGTCCACTCAAACTCCTCGCCCTTATCCACTTCAAAGGACTTTGCAAGAGCCGTGGGAATAATCGCATAGAAAGACTGATTGGTAGGACGGTCGACGCGTT
>JBAXBA010000148.1:0-4611 GCA_037142195.1 Pseudomonadota bacterium | reverse complement strand
CTTCTTCGTCCATTGTGGGAACGATAGCCTTTGGTCCTAATGCCGGTCAGAAAGTGACAAGGATCGGATCAGGATTTGGTTACTATGAAGAGATCCCCTTAGCCAAGGGCCACCGGTGTTTTTCCATTAACGGCTTTTCTCTCCATGCTAATACCTCGACCAATACCTGGCTCGAGACAGCCTTAGAAAACTGGTCGAGTATATCTCCCGCGGCCCACTGTCTAATGAACGCCTGGAGATCACTGAGTCAGGCCACGTAAAACTTAAACTTAAGAGAGCCTAAAAAATAAAATTAAGGGACATCATTCCTCACCCCCCAAATCCCATTTAGTCAAATGGAGTGGCTTCTTTGCCCCTAAGTCGCCTTGCCGCAGTAAGATAGTTCTAAAACCAGAGGAAAAGAAAGGCAGGCCCATCAAAAACGCATGCGCTGAAGCTAGTCCCATCAAAAACTCTAGTTGGGGCAAAATGCTGGCTAAAGTCTTTGAAATCGATGTGACTAAGTGCCAGCATGGAAAGAGAGAGATGTCTATTGTAGCAGCCATCATCAAACGCAGTGAAGTAGTCCGTTACCTCAAGCATTTAGGTATAGAGCATGAGCCCCCAGCCAGAGCTCCTCCTAGATACCTACAGGAGTATTTTGAGTTTGGCTCCACAGAAGATTTCTACGAATGCATGGACACCATAGATGACTGACTATGGCGGTGCAGGCGGAGCATTGTTTAAAGTCCAAGCTTAGGTGACTTTAAATAGGAACAGCTCCCTACAAAGTCTGAAGGACAGGCAACTCCAGAATTCTTCTGCTCTAAAAGGCCGCAATTAAAGCTAAATACTGCAAATCCAAACAGGGCAGTGGGCAGGTCGATTATATCAAAAAGCGCGTTGATTTCCCTACCAACCTCGGACTTTTCTTGGGGTGTATTGGTAATGATAGGTTATACCATGTATTCGTCAGTGCCCTATTTCAGAAGAGGCGTCGTCTAACTTGCCTTTCGTTTTGGATTAATTCTTAGCTCCTCATGAATATAGAACTGCTTTTTAGGCGAAATTTTCACCAAATACTGAAACAACTTATCGCTGGAGAATTTTTCCAATTTTCCGCTTAAAAGATTACTTACCCGCGGTTGCTGCTCATCAAGTATTTTCTCTAGCTCGCGCGCGGTCAAATCCTCTGCTTTGATTTCTTGTAGGATCTTTTCGTAGATCATAACTCGAAGGCGAAGTTCTGGTGACTCGTCTTCCGGGATACCCAAAAAGTTCCAGACATCCTTTGTTCCAGATTTTACGTAGCTCTTTTTCATTTCAACCTCCTTTTAAGGCGCTGTTCTAGTTCTTTGTATCGTGTGCCGCCTATTTGGATATTTCGAATGGGCGTCTTTGGAGTTTTTTTAACAAATGAATGAAGAACCCATACGGTTTCTTCGAACTTTGCAACGTAAAAGCATCTCCCGGTATTACTTCCCTGCTCGTCATCAACGCGGATCTCGTAAACGCCTGAACCGACAGTTGGCATCGACTTGAAATCCGCCGGCATGTCTCCTCGCTGAACTCTGTCAAGTTGAAAGCCAATGGCCTTACGAATCGCTAGGGGCAAATCCCTGGTTTCCTCCTGAGCTGCATGGTTTACAAACTGTAATGGTTTCATTCGCAGCACCACCATATCGGTATTTTTATATAAAAATTTATATATAAAGTCATCTATATTTTAATAGAATTAAAGTAACACATGACCAATGTCAAACACATCACACCAATAATATTGATCTTTTTTGGAATACAGTCTCAGGGCGAATTTTAGCTTATTTTAAGATCCTTGATTCTTGAAACTCTAAAATAATCAGCAGGCTATCCTCACAAAGAGACAGATAGTTCCTCTAAATAATAATGAGGCCGTCGATAATGCTTGCAATGAAGATTTACAGGGAAAGATCCGAAAAAGATCGCGGAGTTTTGGATGTACTCAATGCCGAATTGGATTCTTTTCGCATAGCTGTCATTTCGGTCATGAAAAAGTCAGATGTATTGATAGGAATTGATCAAAACAGAGTATATTTGGTCAGACTGCAAATGTCTCTGGTTTTAGAAAAGTGCTAAGAGATGACTGATATTGCGAAACCTATTGGAGGGTCCTACCGGGTTTTAAATGAAGCCCGTACAATGTATAAATCGTTAAAAATGACAATAAGAAGGCTTTGAAGATTTACATTTTAACATCAGCAATTTAAATTGAAAGATAAATTCATTATGCCAGATAATTCTTTAGTCTCAATCCGATTGTGAAATCCTAAACTTATGCTACCAAAAGACTTTCCCGGTCAAACCCAAGTCAAACCAAGGCCAAAGCCATGCGTCAATTTATAGGACTCCAAATTTTTTTCAGAATATAAATACTCGCGACTCGCACTGTAAGTTGCTCTTAGCCACGATGTAACTGGCTGCATAAGATCAGATCGAATATGAATCAGTCCTCGATAGATTGGATTTTTGGAGTAATAACAAAATCCTACTTTTCCTGGGCAAAAATCACTCCTCGAGTACTGCAAAGGAGCAGCGGGTTTAAAATTTGCTCCGTTTAGTTAGATAGACCGATGGGCGCCCGGCGGTAAACAGGTAATTCCTGGAAAGGAGACTTTATTTACCGGCATGTATTGTATACTACACATTTTTTGTGTTCTACGCATATAAGGTATATTTCACGTCTTAAAAGACACTTTTTTTTGTATTCTGCGTAAGAGAGGTCAATGCCGATGAAAAGTGCTGAATTGGAGCTTAGGGAGTTGGCGAATACGCAAGGAGGTTACTTTACCGCCCGGCAGGCTGAAGGATTTGGGTTTGTGCGAAACCATCACTCTTATCACGTCTCCACTGGCAATTGGTCTAGAGAGGCGCACGGTATTTATCGATTGGCGGGAGTGCCGGTCATAAATCCAGCGATTGAAGAATTGCATCGATGGCTTCTTTGGACCATGGGGCGTAAAGCGGATGCCCCTCGTGGTGCCATTGCCTATGAGACTGCATTAATCATTCATGGTCTTTCTGACCTCACACTCAACAAAGTCCATTTGACGGTTCCCAAAGATTTTCGGCCATCAGTTATTCCGGATATGGTCGTTCTTCATCGTGAGAGCCGCGACAGAGGTGAAATTACCGAACGTGATGGACTCAGGGTTGTGCGACCTTTTCTGGTAGTGCTCGACCTCCTTCGTGAGGGTCGTATTTCAATAGAGCATATCGAGCGCGGTTTTAAAGGCGGGATAATCAGAGGTGTTATCAGTACCTCTGAGGTCAAAAAAGCAATTCTTCTTCCAAATGAGCAGCATCTGATCAACGCATGGCTCAAGGAGGCGACGTGAACGAGAAAAAGTATAAAACGCCTGAAGCACTCAGAACGGCGATTGAAGCACGAGCTAAAAAGCTTCGTGACGAAACTGGTATAGGCCTTGATATGCAAAGACGGAAGGTTGCCTTCGATGCGTTCTTATGTCGAGTCGCCGAGAGCGGCACACCGCTTATTCTGAAAGGTGGCTATCTCCTTCACCTGCGCTATAACATTGGTGTGAGGCCAACTAAGGATTCGGATGCAGCTCTGCAACAAGCAGGCTTAGAAGCATTAAGTTGCAAATAAATTGAGCGTCATATGCGCGAAGCACTTCAAGCTGTTGCAATGACTCTAGTCGATGATTTTTTTTCGTTTGAAATTGGTGAATCTATGGCGCATCTCGGCTTAAACCGCGAGTTCACAGGCTATCGATTTAATGTCACGTCTAGGATTGGATCGAGAGTTTTTGACTCTTTTCATGTCGATTGTACCGCGGGCGATGCACTGATCGATCCGTTTGATGTCATAACGGTTGGTGACAGTTTAACTTTTGCAGGTGTACCAACGGCTGAGGTTAATGCCATTCGCGAGGGGCAACATTTCGCGGAAAAACTTCATGCCCTTTGTCGTCCACGAACGAGGCAGAACAGTCGGGTTAAGGATCTTTTTGATATTGTACTTTTCGTTAATCAATGCGTTGAACCTTCAGCAGTCGCAAGGGCGTTGCCCAAAGTGTTTGAGCTGGGTGACAATTTAGCAATACCGATGACGCTTCCTGTGCCGCCACCGGAATGGCAAGGACCCTACGATGAAATGTCAAGGGACAATAAGTTGGGGCATACGTTTGACGAGGCGAGGAGGATTCTCGCAAGATTTTATAGTTATGTTCTATCAATTTTAAATCTGTCGCAGTAAGCAGCGACAGGTTTATTGATGGAGATCGTTGAATACCGCCATAATCCTCAATTAGAAAAACTTGATACCTCCTGCCACTTCTATGCCTTGGCGGATCGTAAGCGCTGCATCTGTGGCGGTTTGATAAGGCTTCAGAATCCTTTGGGGCGGGTTCTGATTGATTTGCGGATTAGGTGGGTTAGCTGTCGCCTTGTGCCGCATCAAGACTTTGTAAGTTAAATTAAGTGAATATTGATTCACAATATAGTAAAATATTAGGGTCTTCCGCAGAATTAGTGGATGCTTTTAGGTAAAATGTCTGCGAGTTCCCCGAAAGCCATTTTTCACCATAGAGTGTGGTCTGAAAAACAAAGAGGCTAATTTTTTAAAAAAATAGC
>JBAXBA010000147.1:0-5070 GCA_037142195.1 Pseudomonadota bacterium | reverse complement strand
AGATTCCAATCAGACCACGATCACAAATGGAGCTACCTCAAGCACTGATAATACGTCAGACCAAGCAGGAGCAGTCTATGTGTATAGATCTATTTCAAGACTTTTTGATCCTGATCTTCGAGTTTCCGCTAAGACAGCCACCTCGGTAACTTTAAGTTGGGGTAGTAACCTTGGCAGCACAACTCAAGTCAAAATTGCCCCAGTCGTGCTGGGTACTGGCAGCCCGCCTCTTTGTACGGATGGTGCTGCTATCACCTTAGGGGCAGGGGTTACGAACTATGTGTATTCAGGATTAACAACGGCAACTGCATACGGATTTAGGGTTTGTGGATTTGATGGTACAAGCGCAAGTGAAGGAGCTCTCATTCGGGAAACTACAGATTAAGGGGTATTTCCATCATTGATTCCGAAAAGACTCCGATAAGTCGTCGGCCAAATTTATAAGATCTATTTTGCTGAGCGTAGGTGCCTTTTCATCCACAAGACTCCAAAAGTGAACCCAATTCTTATTTAGAGCAGCATCGGGCTCCACCGCAATATCGTAGTCAGACCGGTCGTTATGGTCACCGCGAGCGCGGGAGCCAAAGAGAAGAATTCGTTTTGGGGATCCGAATGTCTCCGCAGACTGGCATACAAATTCAAGAACCTGTGTTGTTCGAGTGGGCAAAGTCATTATGCGTATGCTTTTGAGTAAAAATAAGCCATGGGTTGTTTCTCACAATGTTATCTCGAAGTTAAAAGAATTGGCAAAAGTGGAAACGCAATATTAGGAAAATGCATATTGGGCGCTACGATGTCTTCCATAAATATATTAGAAAAATAGGAATGATAGCTCAATTGCAAATTGCAGGCACCTATAGGGAATGGCAAGGTCCCTTGACGCTCCTATTTGGCGTCTACGGTGACAGCATTCCAAAAAGATTATGGGGACCCCTTGGAATCCTATAAGGACGAGTGGTATAGGTGGCTGTCGTAGGGGAAGGAAGGTTGGGCGATATCGTTTTCTGGTGGTAAATGCTCATGCAAGGAAAAGACTAAGCTCTTTCTTTTAGAAAAAGGGATTTTTTTGAGCATCAAGTCATGTCTTTTTCTAGATTTCTTAAACCATAGGATGCCAAAAGTAGGTTTTCCTTGGAAAAGGCTCTAGTGCTATGGAGTAGAATCTAATCAATAGGAAGCAGCGGTTTCAATAAGAATAGAGTGAATTTTTAGCTAAGATGATGATAGGTCAATGATTTCTTCTAATTGTAAGCCTGTTTCTTCAGCGGAATTTGAAGGCGAGATCTCGAATCTCAGTCTAAAGTTTTGCTGAAGAGTACCCGCCCTTCATGTCGTGCGTCAAAAAGCACCCCGCCGATTAAAGACTTGCTGTCATAAGTCTGCTGGTCGACGAGGATAAAATCTAAAGGAAAGGTGAGCTCGCCACTGCGAGCATATAGATTTTTTTTTGCAGACTTTAAATCTTCGACATTTGGAAAAACTATAACTACATCAACGTCGGAGGCGGTTGTGAGCTCATATCTTGCTGCAGATCCAAAGACAATGACGAGGCTTGGACGACATAGGGACAAGATCATACTTAAGACTGCGTCGGTTCTTTGATCGGTCTCTACCTTTGATAGGTACTTTTTTTGAATTTTTTCGATGTTCATTTCACGATTCCACGAGACCACGTCAATATGGTTGCGGCGATCTCAATGGAAATCTTGACCTCCTCATCTTCAAGGTCAAAGTTTCCTTCCATATAGCGCCTGACAGTTGCGTAGTAAGAAAGATCAGATATTTCTAACCCATAGGGGAAATTCAAAGTAGGATGGATCAAAGGAATCAGGGCTGCTAACTCATGGGTATGGGGAATGGCGACTTCCTTAAAACAAAGGACGGCTTTAATGGATTTTTCAATGCTTTGCTGAGCAAGATATCCGACATTTTCTTTTCGTCCCTTGCCGGTATCAAAAAGCGCCGATGCGGAGATGTAGTCTCCCTCGGCAATGCGCAAAAGTTCAAACCCATATTCACTTTTATATTTTTGTGTTTTTAAGGGTGTCATTTCCGTTGTCCAAGTATGATAGGCAGAAATCAGCCTTAGCAAACTTAAAGATAACATCAGGTGTCCTTAAGTCAAGCGTTAGGTAGCTAGGACAAAGTCCCAGGTTCAGCATTGTGGTGAACATAACTCTCTTTTCCATTGCAAATTTGCTTCATGGTAGATTCTGCAAGTTAAAAACAAATTCCGCTCGTTTAGAAGACTCGAAATTTGAAAGCAGAATTCCACCTCCCGCTAGATGAGGTCATTCCTTCAGATGGGGTCAAATATTTAAGCTTTAAGCTTTCGGTGGCCTCTAGCATGGGTGTATGTGAGATGTTGCGGTATGACATAAGTTTTATGGCAGTCAAAGCAAAAGGATCACGCTCTCACACTCAAACTTCTTTTTTGGGGTCAGGAGCTTTCTTCTCTGGTATCCCGAAGGATTTCGTTTTCAAATTTCCATGCAAGTATTCAGCTGCCCGCGCTGACTCTTAGTCAAAGACTTTAGATTTAAGGAATCCAACGTTCATGGAGATCAGTTCTTACGCGACACGCTGCTAATGGCTTAACGATGCGGTAGCGGTTTTTAGCTATAAAGTTATAGGCCAAATTTCCCATAGGAGAGGGGATCAATTTTCCCAAAGCTGCTATAAAGCGCCAATAGCCGCCTAGATAGTCCAAGATAAAGAGAAGGGCTTCATAGCCCCGGTAGATGCCGGTGGATGTTTCCACAGTGATCGCTGTAGCATCTTGAAAAGCCGGGCTGAAAAAGAAAAAGGAACGCCGATCTTCTCTCACGAGAAGGTCAACGAATTTGTGGCACATGGTGCACATGCTATCAAATCGAATCACAGCACTGGAACTTTGGCTATTGGGAGCAGGAAGCCAGTTCATATTAAAGGTAAGAAGGTGCATGGCAAAAATGGGTATATTCCAGTCTGGGTCTACAGGCATAATGATGAGAATAAGAATACTTAGTAAGGCCCATGCATAGGGGGCCAAAAAGGGAATCACAGCGCTGAGGGCTAGCCATAGCTCCCAATCGGACCACCAAGCCTCTGGATGGGTTTGCCAACGCAAGACATGGAGGTATATGAGAAACCAAAATCCGAAACGAAAGGCCCGCTTTCGTCGTCCATAGAGCTTAGCTGTGGGCCAAAGAAGCCAAATCCAGGCCCAACCGCCTGGATCCAAGCGCATTAAAAAAAAAGCTCCTGTACCGAGAAGGGTGGCCACCATTCCAAGACGCTTCGTCATAAGGAGAAGGCCTGAGCAAGCCATGAAGACCCCTGCTCCTATGCCAAGAGACTCTTCAGCTCCAAAAGCAGCATAAATTCCTAAGCCAAGAGCCCAGGCTCCCAGTCCAATTCGGGTAACATCTCTGATGAAAGGAGATACGGCACTTGGTTTCACAAGCTGCCCTCTAATTTAAGCTTTTGTCTAACGCCCCACATGCCTGCAATGCTAAATAAAGTTGCTATCAACAAGATGCCTGATGAAACATAAAGGGAGTTTGCCCCATAAAGAGTTTGGTAGAGAAAACCCATGCAAACAGGGCCTAAGATTCTGGCTGTGGAGGCTAAAGATTGATTGGCTCCTAAGGCAAAACCTTGAATGTCAGAAGGCGCTAGTCTTGAAACGAGTGCAGAAAGAGCTGGGTTAAATAGGGCTGATCCTGTGGCCATGACGATCAGGATCAGGGTAATAGCTTTAGCGCTAGGGGCGAAAAACGGGATCGCAGCTATAGATCCCATAACCAAAATTTGCCCCAGGTTTAAAGTTTTAAACTCGCCGATTTTTTTGAGAAGCGGTCTAGCCAGCACCCCATTGGCCAAAATGATTGTGAGTCCCATATAAGTAAACAGGTCAAAAATATGCTTATTGTCTAGCCCATAAGCGTCTTGAAGGGCTATGGGCATAATAGTCTCTACTCCCACAAAACCAAACATTTGGATAAACTGCATGGTCAGTAAAGCCACAAAACCTTTTTCAGATACTAGACGCTTTAGATCCTGAGCCACGGGGCGTTTTTCAGATGATGTTGCACTTTCAAGCTGCGCTTGTTTTACCTCGTCTACAGCTGCTTTTATGCTAGGACTTGGAAACTTATGGTTGGTTTCAGGAAGCTTAGACTGCACCGCTAAAAGATTCAGGACATTTAAGGATGCCGCCGTAATGCCAAGCACCATCAAAAAATTCTCAGGATAAAATCTGGCAACGAGACCGCCCAGCGCTGGACCAATGGCAAAACCAAATCCGAAGGCTAGGCCTATGATGATCATGGAGCGGCCTCGTTCTTTAGGAACCGTAATATCAGCAATCGCCGCTTGCGCCACGGCAATATTGCCGCTGGCGAGCCCGGCCACAAAGCGACAAGCTACCAGGAAAAGGTACGTCTGGGCAAAGCCAGTCGCTAATTGAGCGGCAGCCGATAGGAAAATAGTCAAAATGAGAATTTTTCGGCGTCCTATGCGGTCCGAAAGTCTTCCTAAAACCAAAGAAGCCAAAAGAGTCCCTATGGAGAACCAAGTCGACAGGGCTGCAGCTTGTGAGGCGCTGGCATTAAAGCTCCGGGCCACATTGGCAAGAATGGGTACAAAGAGCCCAAATCCCACAAGATCCAAAAAAATAGTTAAAAAAACTAAGGTAAGAGTCGTGCGGCGCAGCTTTTGATTGTTTTCAGTAGTCATAAAGAATCCTAGAGTGAGCCTAAATTATAGAAACGATTTGCAAAACCTACAATGGAGAATGCTTTTTAATCCTTCAGGATCCTAAGAATCTTTAGGTGGGGGGGAGGGTGTTATAAGCTGTTATTTGAAATATTACCCAATGAAATCAGGCTATTACCTGGCTCTCTAAGGTTTCTAGGGGAAGTTCCGGCCTATTCGATTGGAAAAATTCCGAGGATTTTTCTGAGTGGCTCGGGGCTGAAACAGTTAGTCGAAAACTTATGCAATCTTGATCATTCGTCTTGTAACTACCTGTATGCCGAATTTCCACCATCATGTACCACTCGATTTCCACCATTATGTACCAGCCAA
>JBAXBA010000146.1:0-5072 GCA_037142195.1 Pseudomonadota bacterium | reverse complement strand
TCGTCAACCAACTTTTTTTGCCAAAAGTGAATAATGTCTATTGCTACTACACATAATCAAACGACCTCTGGCGGTCTAGCACAATATTTACTCTTTCTAAAATCGCCTATCGGACTCAAAAAGGTGACGAGAACTACGGCCTGAAAAAAGGTCTGCTGCTCAGCACTTCAGGCAGATCTGTCATGGGCATTGAGATTTGGCAATCCACTAAAGCAATCCACTAAAGAAGGCTAAGTAGCCGATATCAATAACAGCATCGACCTTGTTGTTTTTCATAAGGCTTAAGTGGACAGAAAGGGCTCACTTTTTTTCTAAAAAGACGAGTTCAAAGGTTGGTCCAAAGGACCTTCCTATGAATTGATAAAGTCAGTTGTCAAAACAAAAGAGATGAATCCATTTTACCTAGGTCACAGAATGGAATTCATGGTGGAAAAAGTCCTTTGAAAAGCAATTTACTCACTCCTTCTTCTTCTCTTCCTCCCCCTTCTCCTCCTCCCCCTTCTCCTCCTCAACCCAATCCCCCATGCGACGGCAAACTCTGATGGATGCGTCATTGGGATCAATGCTTGAAAGTGTTAACCAATGATTTTCAACGAGTTGGCGGATCTCTAAATGCCTACCGAGCACGCCATCGATATCTTGGCATGCGGCCTCAACAAAGACTTGCAAGCGCAAGGGCTCATGGATCATTTCAGTGCCATAAAAGACGGACTCCAAAGGCAAACCTACCTTCAATTGATAGCCGTTGCCTTCAAGAGCTCCAAATGATCCTACTAGATTATGCAATGTCTTAGAACCTGCACCAAACATGAGAGGGTCCACGGTCGAAGCATAGTACTGCATATTAATCCAATGAGCGACGACGAGCGGAGCCGTCAGAATCAGTTCCAGGATGGAGCCATCATCGTCTTGCCTTGCATCGTAATCATGAAGAAAAGCTCGTCCCTTGAGGTTTACGCTTGAAGTCAATTGGCGTCTTCCGGCAATAAAGAGAGCGTTGCGGGCAAGGCCCCATTCGGGTCTTATTTCGCTGAAATCGTGCGAGCGGATACGTGCTTCGAGGGAAGCGTCTTTAATACCTCCTCGGCGATTTTCTTGATTCCATCTTTCGTGGTTGGCGGCAGCCGCAGCATTATTAAGTTGTTTTTGCAAATTAAACAACTGCTCATCTTTCTTCTGATCTGCTACTAGCAGAAGTTCCACTTGATTGGTTGTTGTATTATGAAACGCTGGAATAAAAATAGTCCCATCCGGGATCGTATAAGCTGTACCACGAACCGCTGATTGAACTGCCTTATCATTTAGAATGTCACAGGCAGCAACGGCATTTACTTCGCCGCTATGTCCACCGCAGGCGCCGCAGTCAAGAGCTGATCCATAAGCGTTATTCATCGTCCTTGACCCGTGACCCGTTAGTACGATGATTTTCGCCATGGAACCCTTTAGGCCAGAGTTCTTGAGGATTCCCTGTGCGATTTCAATCTTCGTTTCGAGCGCTATTTCTGCTAAGGTGTCAGAGGTCATGGCGCTTAAACGACCTTTTGCAATTTGTCTATTTGCATTCGGCTTATTTTTCTTAAAGCTTTTGCGCAAAAGCTGCGCCCCATAAATCAATCCAAATGCTTCAACGTAACTAAACATCGTGCCCGGGGAATTTTTCGCATAGGCTTTTATCTTCTCGGAGCTAAAGCGCTGGTCACGCCTTTGATTTAAATCATATCGGCAGGTCGGCTTCAAGAGTACCGGACATCTTGCAGTAAGCTCTTCATCATCGGACTCATGTGACATCGTAATGCCGTAGAACCCAGCAAACCCTTTTGTCTCTATGCCTATGGACTCCATCTCCAAGCAGCGCCGGATGGGCTCGGATCTGCCATCGATACAAAAGAGAATTTGAATCTCTCTCTCGTCTGTATCTATCTTATGATTCTGGATACTAGCCTGAATCTCTTTGCTGATTTGCCTGCGAAGCGTTTTTTCGATGCCTTTCTGACGTAAATCATAATCTTGGCAAGCATCATGAGCATCACTTAATATGAGCTTTTCTTTGATTTCGGCTTTGAAGACAGGTAAGGAGATAAGCTTGGCCTTCAAGATTGCTAACTCGTAGGCAACTCGGGCTGCAAGCATCTGAATCGCAATAGAGGAGCCGGAATTTGACTCACGGTCCATAAATAGACCGTAGCCTATCCAGCCCAGGTTCGCGTGGGCTATGGCCTCAAAAGTTTTGACAGAACATGCGTCACTAACTTGCAATATTCCGAGGAAGCTGGCTAGAGTATCCTCATAATTATCACTAAGTCGAGAAATTTCCTGGCGAACGGATTTAAGTCCCATAATATCTAAACTTAAGTCATTTCGCGCAAATTCGCGCCACCTCGCAAAATAATCTGAGGGACTCGTTTGTAGACCTAATACAGTGCGACCGCCCTCATTTGAGGTATCAATAATGGTGGAAAACCATTTACCAAAGTTATCGTTTACGTTTTCAAAAGCGCAGGAAGCTGTGCCCATAATTTGACTCGGAAGGCGAAAAATAGCACCGCCGCTTTCTTGATTGTTTTTGACTGAGCCGTGAGATTGCAAATCGTCTGTTTGATTGTTATAAAGTCTTGCTCCGGTTGTCATCCGCAACTCATTCGCTACTTCGGCAAAATCTTGTCCTGTTTTACCCAAAAATGGATTGACCGAAACAAAACGTTTAAGCGTCCACAAAGGTGCCATTTGACTAAGTGCTGTTTTAGCAATTCCTTTGGGGGATTGAGTTGGAAACCTCTCGATTCTGAAGCAATTAGAATAGGATTCGCGGTGGAAATCGACTGTAGATTGTTCTTTTTCCGTAAACATGTTGTTACCTCCTTTAAGGCTGACGTAGTTTTAGGTTGGCTGCAAGATTCCAAAAATAGAATCCGCTGCGGGCATGGGTGAATACAATGAGCCTTATGCGGGGCGGTAGAAATTTGAATAGGTCTGGGGCAGCTGCGACAAACGCAATACCTGAAGTCATCAAACTTGCCCAAAATACCCCAAGTTGCGCAGTATTCACTCGACCTGTCTCAGCCACAATCCACTCAGATCCAGAGGTCACAAAAATCATCATAAAGACAGCACCCAACACAATTCCGGCCAGTTGCCACGTGCCAGCAAGTATCTCTTTTCTTTTGAATAGATTGGTGAGCTGAAGAGTGCTTATAAGAGCAATTCCAATGATTGCGACCGAGACGATGTTGCGTATAGGGTTCAAAGACAGAATAGTGGCGAGATTCGGGGCGAGCGTCGAAAATGCCCAAACTATGATCGGGGCAATTCCGAGTATTGCAAGCAGCAGCATTGACCCCATGGCTCGCCATTTTACCAGCTTTCCGATGGGAATTTCCCTGCGTGTGGATGGTAAATTCAGAGGTAGACCTCCGGAGCTAAGAAATGCATGAGCTTTGTAAAGCGCGTGTCCGATCATATGCGCCAAAGCCGCAGCGGGAACGCCAATCGCAATTTGACAAAACATAAACCCCAATTGAGCGCTAGTGCTAAAAGCCATTTGGCGCTTGAAGTCGGGCGTGGCCATAAGCGACAGGCTACAGATCACGATACTAACTGTCCCTATGGCAGCCATCGCCTGGATCGACCAAGTTGACATATTTACGAAATCAAACATTCGGATAAGTAAATAACCACCACCATTAATGACTCCGGCGTGCATGAGAGCAGACACCGGAGCAGGTGTTTCCAGCGCCTCCGGAAGCCAGAAATGAAAAGGCACCTGAGCGGATTTGATCATGGCACCCATGGTTATCAGCAGAGCCGCACCATTCATAGACCAGTGCAGTCCTGCAGCTTGTGAACTTCCCATCGATTCCGCGAAAATCTTGATCGCAACGAAATCAAGCGATTTTATTTCGGCAAAGATCAGTGCTGCGCCAGCGAAAAGTGATAAGTCGCCGATCCGTGAAACCCAAAACTTTGCCCACGCAGCGGTTTGGGCAGCCTTTCGACCGGGATGCAAGGTGAGTAGTTTATGGAGGCCGTAACTTACCAGCAACCACGACAACAGAAAGAAACCCAGGTTGACTGCTAAAGCCATGCATAAGACGCCAAAGATCGTCGTGTGACCCCAAACGTAAAAACGTTTTTCAGCTGAATTTCCATCCAAATAATGATTGGAAAATTTAAAGACGATGACTGCAAGAAAAGCCACAAGCGCAGAGAACGCGAGAGCTAAGTTGTCAGCTGCGAATGGCATGAAAACTGGGAAGCCGACCACGGGTCTCGAGGCCATTGTCGAACGGAACATCGCTCCAAGTATTGCCAGCATAAAAAAGCTAAGGCTAAGACCAGAAATACGCGCGGACCATACTTTCGGAATCTTAGGAAACCAAGAAAAAGCCGTAGCAGCAGCCCCATGGGCCAAGAGCCCAGCAATACCTAAGTAGCTAATAATACTTGTTTCTAGCACGCAGAAACCCTCCATCTAAGAATTATACAGAAACACAATACATGAAATGTAATTCATGCTTGAGGTTTCGTCAAATATTATTTAAGATGTAGTTAGGAATGAGAATAGCGGAGCCCTATTTGAAATCAGCGTCCTCAGAAAAATCACCGAATATGGAGTCAAATCCACCTAAGTGGACGTTTTTGACCAACCATTCCCACGTGCTCATTCTCCTTGCCAAATCGCCCGACCTTACCCTGCGTGAAATCGCCGAGCGGATTGGCATCACCGAAAGAGCGGTGCACAACATAGTCAGTGAGTTGGGAGAGTCCGGTTATTTGGAGCGGGCAAGAGTGGGACGTAGAAACACCTATATTCTCTCGCTTAACAAGGCACTCCGGCATCCCGTTGAGAGCCATAAAACGGTTGGCGATATCGTTGAGATAATTCTTACAGGCATGAAACTTTAAGGCGTTGGGGTAGCGTGTAAATTTATGTGTCTGTTTATTTTTAATGCAACAATTGCATTAAAAATAAACAGACACATAAATTTACACGCTACCCCCATAGGCTGGAATCCCGCATTCTAGAAAAGCATCAAACTCTTTAATCACATAGTTTGGTAAAGGTCTTCCTTCCC
>JBAXBA010000145.1:0-5152 GCA_037142195.1 Pseudomonadota bacterium | reverse complement strand
GGTTTGAGGTAACGCTTGAATGATTTCATGATTCCAACTTTATATCACTAATATAGAATACGCTGCTATTTTTATAATAGCAGGATAAATTCAGAAGTCAACGGGAAGTTGGTAAGAAAATCAACGCCGTGCGAGTGAGTAGGCAGGAGAATTTCAACCCGAGCCTCTCCCGGAGTGATGCAGAAGCCTCTCAATTCACATCGCTCCCATTGCATCATTTCACCCATGCTGGCGTTGTTATCGATCCCCAGTCCAAGCCCGGCTGCTGGATTTCACGAGATTGAGCCAGTCGATTTCAGGTAGTTTGAGCCACCGGCCAACCGGACCGAAGGAACGCAGCGTTGTCATTTCACTCTGGCTCAATGTTTATCAAGCTTGATCCTGCTCGTTGGCGCTTTTGCCGATAAGTTTGCCCATAGATTCCCCGTTGACCTTAAACTTTCTAATTTCATCAGAAGCTACTATTAAGTTTTTAAGTCGATGGTCATAACAGCGGTCATCCGGTCATTCCATGGATATTGAATCTTCCCACTCAGGCATAAAAGAATTGCGAATAGCGGGAGTAAGATTCTAGGACTTCCCTAATTTTCGCTGAAAACACTGAGAAATGTATTAAGATTGCGCAGCTCCTGAGGTCTTGAGGCCCACTTTTGCTAAGTAGCCCCCTTGGACCATGGCTGCAAGATCTCAAAAAATCTCAAAAAACTTTGCCTTAGCGTTCGATCAAGGTCTGAATCACTTCAAACAAATCCTTAGAAAGTCCAGGACGGGCTATCATGCCTTTTAGAACCTCGAGACCCTTAGCCTTTACCTCCGGGGTGCAACGCTTATAGGGGCCAAATCCTCGAGCAAGTCGCGCTGCGATTTGGGGATTCGTTTGATCGATCATAAGAAGTTCATCTGCAAACATGCGGTAACCTTGACCGCTTTCTTCATGGAACCACGGCAAATTCGTCAGAGAAAATCCAGCAAGCACACTTCTTGCTCTGTTGGGATTCAGCCGATTGTAATGAGGATGATTCAAAAGATACTTCAATGTCGTTAAAGACTCTTCGGAATCTGAAGAAGCTAATAGCCTAAACCAGGAATCTAACACGAGATCATCATGTTTAAATCTTTCAAAGAAAAGATCTAAATATTTTTGCATGTGCTTCATTCCATGGCCCACAATCACTTTCAGGCTTCCAAGACGCTCTGTCATATTGGTGGACTGATCAAACTGTTCGTAAGCTAGAGATTCCCCAATTTCCTGGCTGCCCAAATAGTTTAGGAGGCAATTTTTGATGGCTCTTCCACCTACCTGCTTGGGCTCGAATTGATAATCTTTTTCTGAAGTGATGGATCTATAGACCCCAAGGATTTGATTCTTATATTTCTCAGAAAAAGACTTCATGATGATCTTACGAGCACGAGCCAGTCGCTTAAAGTCGATGTCCTTGACCCGTTGTTGAAGAATATCTAAAGAGGGAAGCGTTAAAGCAAGAGCTCTAAAGTGAGAATCTAGCTTGGGATCCACTAAAATACTAAGTAGACCTTCAAGAAGCTCCGAAGATGGCTCGATGTCTTTACTTCCTGGGTTTAATTTTAAAGCCTCACTTAAGGAAAGGATTTCTTCGATCAAAACCTGTTGGGTCTTATCCCAACGATGGAACGAATCGCGATCCACCTTGACCAATGAAAAGAGATCCGCCTGTGACATTGGATACTCAACTAAAACAGGCGCAGAAAATCCCCTAAATGCCGAAACAAGCGGCTTTGAAGTTAGGGAATCAAAAACAAACTCCTTGGTTTCCTGATCTACCAATAGAACCACTTCTTGATCCAAATGGCGGACAGCTGAACCCACTTTTAGGTTTAAGGGAAGGACTGTCCCTTCTCGGTCTAATAGCCCCAACTTTACGGGAATAGGAAAATGGCAAGGTTTTTCGATCCCTTGGGCGTCTTTTAGAAACTGGGAAAAATGAAGGGAAAGGGTTTGGCTCGCGGCATCATAATGCTCTCGCACGCGAACAATGGGTGTTCCTGCCTTTTCGTACCAAACCATAAAAGGTCTCACATCGACCCCGGAACCGTCTGATATCGCGTTCAAAAAGTCCTCGATAGTCACCCCTTCCCCATCATGGCGAGAAAAATAGAGGTCCGTTCCCTTTCTAAATAAGTCAGGACCGAGGACAGTGGCGATCATCCGACAAATCTCGGCACCTTTTTCATAGATCGTAGTCGTATAGAAATTATTGATTTCAATAAAGCTGTTGGGTCTTACTGGATGGGACATCGGACCTGCATCTTCGACAAACTGTCGGTTTCTAAGTTCCGACACATCTCTGATCCGTTGAACAGACCTAGAATTGGTGTCGGAAGCAAACTCTTGATGTCTAAATACGGTAAAGCCTTCTTTTAAACAAAGCTGAAACCAATCCCGGCAAGTCACTCGATTTCCCGACCAGTTGTGAAAGTATTCATGGGCCACGGTGGATTGAACATTGTCAAAGGCGTCATCGGTTGTAGTCTCAGGAGACGCCAAAATGGCACTGGTGTTAAATATATTAAGACCTTTATTTTCCATGGCTCCCATGTTGAAGTCCCCGACAGCAACAATCTTATAATTGGCAAGGTCACACTCAAGGCCATAGACCTCTTCATCCCACTTCAAAGACTGCTTGAGAGCCAACATTCCGTGGTGACACTTTGATAAATCCGCCTCTTTTGCATAGACTTCAAGCTCTACGGGTTTCCCGCTCTTGGTGGTCCATTGGTCTTTCAAAACACTTAAATTACCTGCAACGAGCGCAAACAAGTAGCAAGACTTAGGAAAAGGGTCTTCCCAACAAACATAGTGCCTACCTTCACCCAAATCAGCCTGTCTGATGAGGTTTCCATTGGATAGAAGCTTTGGAAACTTTTTGACATCAGCCTTAATTCCCACAACATAAGTAGCAAGCACATCAGGACGATCATAAAACCAAGTGATCTTTCGAAATCCCTCAGCTTCGCATTGCGTAAAATAGCTTTCCCCAGAAAGATAAAGTCCTTCACAACTCTTGTTAGATGCTGGGAAAATTTTGGAAACGGTTTCCAAAATAAAGGATTCCGGCAAGCTGGAAACGATTAAGGTCTCGTTTTCCACTTTAAACTCTTTCCACACCTGGTCATTTACTTTAATGGAAACCAACTCTAAGTCGATGCCATTGAGTACTAAATCTTCCAGATTTGATCTTTGTGGGAGTTGGCTTCTCCTTTTGATTCTTAGCTTGGAGGCCACAAGGGTATGGGTTTCATAAATATCAAACTCTAAATCCACATGCTCAACTTGAAAGGGAGTGGGTCTATAGTCTTTTAAATATATGGTTTTAGGAGTGTCTGTTTTCATGATTTGAGTCCTCTTGAGCAACGTCTATGAAATCTTTAGGGGTACCTACTCGGCGGTCTTTGGTAGGATCACTGTTGCCGAAGATTAGCACAAAACAATGTGACTTTAAAAGAAGCTAAAGACCATATATACTAATAAGTTCTTGGGAGGGTTCAAGGTGTCAGAAATCATTCTAAATCATGAGGGCATGAGTGCCACTGTTTTGCCCATTAGAGGTGCACTTATTTCGAATTTTAGTGTGGATGGGAAGAACATCCTACGATTGACTGATGAATTTACCCCAACCGGGAGCGGCTGGCCTGCGGGTGGAATCCCTTTTCTCTTTCCTGTGGCAGGAAGATCCTTTTCAAAAGGCGTTGCTGGACGATATAACGCTTTTGGAAAAGAATGGCCCATGCCTATCCATGGATTTTCCTATGGCCTTCCTTGGACCGTTAAATCCCAATCTTCTCATCAAGTGGTTTTAGAGCTTTTGTCTTCCGAGACGACTTTGTCTTTATTCCCGTGGCATTTCAAAATGGACTATGAAATCACTCTTGAAAACAAATCCCTGACGCTTAAAACCAAAATAACCCATTTAGGCTGCTCCGAAACTCCAGGCGCACCTATGCCCGTTTCACCAGGATTTCATCCTTATTTTGACACTACTCCCGAAAGTCTCTTTAAGGCTCAAAACCTTGAAATAGAATTTCCTAGCACCTCTGTTTTAAGAGTAAGCGCTCAAGGCGGTGTTGACAAACAGACCGATTTTCCGCTTCTGGACCGCTATAAACTAGACCACCCCTACTTCGCTAATGGTATTTTTCCAGTACCGTCCCCCGCCAAATTTAAACTTTTGGGAGATAAAAATGACTTAAATGTCCACTCTCCCCAAGCCAAATATCTTGTCTTTTGGAGTAAAAATAACGAATCCTTTCAGTGCATTGAACCCTGGCTTGGGGTTCCAGATGCCTTAGGTTTTGCAGAAATTGGTTTCAATGCGAAGCCTCAGCATCCCTTTTCAGCTCAGTTGATCTCTGAAAATGAGTCCATGGAATTTTCCATGTCACTGCAATTAGCCTCAAAACATTAAAAGTTCGCCTTCGATAAGTAAGTTAACCTGCTTATTTTATTGATTTTTATAAAAACAATGGATTTAACGCTAAAGTTTTCACTCACGCCTCCGAGAGAGAGTTATTGGGTGTTTATTTAAATCAAAAAAAAGGAGCTCGCATGAAATTTAAAAGTAACCAAGGTTTTAGCTTGATTGAACTCATGGTGGTTGTTGCCATAATCGGCATTTTGAGCGTCATAGGTGTGCCTAAGTATCAAGTGTTTAAAGCCAAAGCAATTGTTGCAGAAGCGAATTCAAGTTTAACGGAAATTTTCACAGTGCAACAGGCCACGTTTATGGATACGGATGCATATGCTGCCACTGTGGCTGCGGCTGGTTTTGTACCTGCCGCTGGGGCTAAGTATAATTACACTACTACAGGTGGCGCTACTTTTACAGCAACCGCAACATACGCTAGCGGGGCAAAATTAGCGTCTTGTTCTTCAGTTGCCGGGGATGTGAGAACCATAAATCAAGATAAGACAAAGGCAGTAACTACCAATGGACTATTAGGCTGCTAAATCATTGCGAGCTTGTTACATAGAATAGACCACCTAAAAGGGTGGTCTATTTTTTTGGGTCTTCCGCAGAATTAGTGGGTGCTTTTAGGTAAAATGTCTGCGAGTTCCCCGAAACCTAAAGTCTTCAAAAATCCCTAGATTATTATAATAACCAGTCAAAAATAGATG
>JBAXBA010000144.1:0-5194 GCA_037142195.1 Pseudomonadota bacterium | reverse complement strand
AGTGCAGCCTTTATATAGAAAAATCCCCTCTAGGAAACTAGGGGGGATTTCTTTTGGTGGTCTCATAGTGGAGTCTTATGGATCCGTACGTTACAGAAGTGGAACAAATTCTTTCCAAGCTTCCCCAAAGAACTTCAAAGCTTCATCCTGAGTCGTATATTGGGGGTGGACAGTCCAAGCTTCGTTATCTAGGCTTGCGTATGCCTGACCTCCATACGTCCCTCAAAAATGGGTTTTCATTTTCTCATTTAGAATCTCGCGAAGTTGCAAAAATTTGGGAACAAGTTTGGTCTCATTCGGACTGCTTTGAGGTTATGACAGCTGCTCTTTTGTGGTTCCATCATCCCAAGCAACGCTTGGAGCTTCGTCAATATTGGCCCATTTTAAAGAAAATGTCTGGCAAAGTAGATAACTGGGCTCATGCAGATGGGCTTTCTGGTATCTATGCCCATATTTTAGAAGATGACTCGAAGAATGTACTGCCCGTGTTTGAGAAATGGAACCAGTCGAAAAAGCCATGGCTCAGACGACTATCCATCGTGAGCCTTTTCTACTATAGCTCTCATAGGGAGAGGTACCTTCCCGTTAAAAAAGTATTGTCCCTGGTCAAAACTCAACTTCAGTTTGATCATTACTATGTGCAAAAAGGGGTCGGTTGGGTGCTGCGGGAAAGCTATAATGTTTATCCTAAAGAAACTTTCGCATTTATTAGCGAACATATTCACATATTGAGTGCTCACGCCTTTTCGACTTCTATTGAAAAAATGTCCGTCTCACAAAGGCAAATTTTGAAAGAGAAGAGGCGTAAAATAAGATCGCAATCTTAAGAATTCAAAGCTGCCATAAAAGTTTTTAAAATATAGTCTAAATATAAAAAGAGGTTCTCCTGTAATGGAAAACCTCTTTGTCTATGCTTGTAATTCTTTAAATCGAGTCTGTTGGCTGAGCCCAGTAAGCTTTTACGTCCCAAATAGCTTAGAGAAGATATTTAAGATTGATGTCAGCATTCACTTCTTGGGTCCCGACGGAAATAGCCACTTCCTCAAAGGAAGGAGCGCCTATTTTCAGTGGTGGATTTGAGGAAAAGCCAAAGCCTTCTTTGGGAATGCCTAAGCCGCCTGTTGTGTCTAAAGTTCCATTTTCGTTTTCATCATGAAATACAGCGATCGCGTAACGTCCATTGGGTTCCAGCCCGAGTTCTACTGCTTGCCCGCCAGCTACCGCTGGCAAGCAACGTTTGATGATGGCGGCCTCTGCAGATGTCGGGAATCCTTCCGCTTTATTAAACACCGAAAGACACATATTGCCATTAGCGTTTCTTGTTTTGGTGATATTCAGAGTAACCTTAACCAAAGCGATCTCTGGATCTGGAACTACTGGGGTCGCAGGCTCTTGCTGAGGAGTCTCTCTGCCAGCTTCTACGTTGCTTTTGTTTTTGTCGTGTTTTGCAGTGTCTAAACGGTGCTGATTTTTTAATTTATCATCCATGCCACAAGCGGTGATCGTGAGGATGTTTGATGCCAATAATAGTTGGGTAAACAAAAGTTTTTTCATAATTCAGCTCCGTTAAAATGGTTTGAACCCACTTTCGATTTCAGGTAGATTAAAGGGTTATGTCTATATTTTCAAGATATATTTGTAGTCAATTCTCGTGCACCTTGTTAAGGTTTCACGGATTTTGCTTGGAGAACGGGCTTAAATGTTTAATTTGATTGGTAAGTTGCTCTTTTTGGGGTGGGGATTAAGTTTTGCGACAAATTTGCATGCTAGCCCAACATTGGAAGATTCCATTCTGGTTTCATCAACCTATTTAGAAAGCAGCATCACAGCTCCAGCACCCAGAGTAGGACTTACTTTAGGGGTAGAATCGCCGATAACCTTCATTCCTTCAGACGACAGCTTGGGATCCTATGCTACTCGCAGGCCTCCAGTGGCATCTGTTCCAGGGTTTTGGGTAGGTTATGGTCAAGAGCATGTCTCGGGAGTTTTTTGGGCGGCAGCCTTAAGTCTTGGTCGCATGCGACTCAATGAAGATCCTTTTGGAAATGTAAAGAATTTTAAATACGACGCCTCGCGAGTGGGCATGAGCTTCGGAGCTTCCAAGCAATTTGAAAGCGTACTCATGGGGCTTAGCTACAGCGGCCAATGGAACCAAAACCGGATTCGCGGTGGGCTTATAGAAGATGATATTGTGTCTATCTTAAATACGTCCTCGCAAACAAAAGGCTGGACCTTAGAGAGTAATTACAAAGGGTTTCTTTTAGGAGGGTCCCTATTGTCTCGGACAGGGACTGCGGAGTTTAAGATTTTTGATGAAGGATCTTCCATTGTCGTGGATCAAGACGGTTCTCTTCCTTTAAGAACTTGGACGGTCGGCTACGCCGGCGAAAGTTTTAGGCTCGCATTGCAAAGAACGATTTTGACGGAAGTAGCCTCTTATTATCAGCTCAATTATAGTCATGTCTGGACTTTTGATATTTGAAGTCGCATGAATTCTTTAGGATTCGAGGTTTCAAAACATTTGAGATCATGGGTTTAGTGGGAGAGGCAGTCTTTTATTTTTGTTCCCTCGCGTTGAAACCAGCTCACAAATTCGTTGTCGTGGGAAATTTCGTCTTTTTGTTGCTGATTGCCCCATTCTAAACCGGGCTTCAAGCGTTCAAATTCTTTTTGAGCGACATCAAAAGTGATATCACCTTTCATTTCAAAAAGAATACATTGGCACTGGCCAACAGCCTTAGCAATAACAATGCCTGTGCCAACTTTTCGAACCATTCGTAAACACGCCGTAGTTAGGAGTTTGTGGACAGGATCGTCTTCATGGCCGCGCCAGGTAGCCCTAGAAGTGTCTCGATTAGAGAGGGTTCCTAAGGGATTGTTGTAGGTTCCTTCAAGATCCGATTTCTGAATGGCGATCAAAACTCCCACCCCGATGCCTAGAGACAGCAGTACGAGGTAGATAATGATGATCTTTTTTGACATTTGGATTTCGGCCTTGGTGCCGTCCTTTCCTGGTTATAAGAAAGAGGTCGGAGAATGGGTGAAATTACTTAAGGCAAAATACCAAAAAGAATAAGGCAAAAGCGCTAGAGAGGCATTCGGCCTTGTAGAGTTAGGGACAACTGATTGATTTCAGAGGTATTATCGTCTGTGCATCCACTGCACTGACCTTTCCGTTTGAGTCTATAAGAATCGTATTCGGCGCCTAGATATCCCCTTATTTTTTGCCAAGTGATCCACTTGTGGGCGCCATCTAGGGAATACCCGTAACCGCCCCCGCCGGAAATATAGGGTCTCAATTCTAGCCCCAATTCCACGCTTTCTACAGGCTGATATTCCGCTCTAAATGAGGGCGAAACTCGAGAGTATGCAGAAATAGTGGCTTGTTCCGAATCATCGATTTCCTTAATGACTTCTGCGAGCTCTGGCGTTTTTAAAAAATTCAAAGCAGCTCTTACAGTGAATTGGGGCGCCACTTGAGCGGATGCATATAAATAGTTCCTGATAAACATCCCCGTAGCTTTTTGGGAAGCCTGATTTAACTCCAACTTAGCGAAAGTACCCCCGAGTCCTACGGACCAAATGGTTTGATTTGATAGAAACGACTGTGCGAGTTCATAGGTTGGGCTTAAAAGAAGGGAGCTTCCATTTAGCGACTCCGCTCCTAAGGAAGATTTTAAATGAAACTTAATAATCTTAAGTCCTACGCGCGCTTCTAAATCAGTCCTGCGTATTTCGTTTTGTTCGTCTTCGGCAATTTTTTTGGAACTGGTCATCTCAGAATTTGAAGCAACAATTTCATAGGACGAAAGAATGTTGGAATCAATTTCTTCTGGTTCCGCTTGTTCCAATATGGGAGTGCTTTCCTGGGATTGGGGGAGCAGGAGCTGTTTATTGAGGGGAACTATGCTGTATTCGCGTGCAATTGTGCCATCATTGCGTACAGCGGTGAGTGCGAAAATCTTTGCTTTCACAGGGACTTCGAACTTAGCTTCACGGCTCTTAATAAGGTATTTCTTGCGATTCAGGGAGTATTTTAAAAGGTACCTAACATTTTCTGGAGTTGCGGGGAAGGATACCACAGCCTTGGAAGTCTCTGGCTGTTGGGTAGATACTGCCGCTTTTGACAAGCCTTGAGGTTGATCGAATGCCCAAAGGAAAGGACTACGTGTGAGAAGGGCCGAAGCTAGGCTTAGGTTGAGTATGAAAGGTTGTAAATATTTCTTCTGAGCTTGGAGGCCTTTTGCCGCTGCTGAATTCCGCTGCGTAGAGTCTGACATGGGTCTTTCCTGTGATCTTTTGATGAGCATCTTTAGCCTAAATGTGAAATAAATGTGAGGAAAACATTTTTTAAATTCGAGAGATTATGACATGAAATCTCATTCAGAAAATGCAAATACAGCCTCCGTCTTTTTAAGAAATAAAAATGGTCCAGTAGGTTTCAGGGCCTTTTCAGACTGACCGTGCCGCATCATATTTCCACCTTAAAAAGATACTCTTCCATTCTACCATTAAAGCTCAACTTGCCCAAATTGCGAGATTAGGTTAAATGGATATCTTTTAAACTGAGGTCCCTATGGCGGATAACAATGGGTATGGGAAGTGGTTTGGGCGGCTGGCTTTTGTAAATCTTTGGTACTGCTTATTTGTCATTCTTTGGGGAGCCTTTGTGCGCGCCACCGGTTCAGGGGCAGGATGTGGAGCCCATTGGCCGCTTTGTAATGGGGTGATGCTCCCAAGAGCCCCTCTTTTGGAAACCATCATTGAGATGACCCACCGCATGACCAGTGGAGTTTTTTTAATCATTTGCCTGGCTATGCTGTTTCTTTCTTTTAAAGCTTTTCCCAAAGGCCACGCTAGCCGACTTTGGGCGAAAATAAGCTTTGGACTTTTGATCTTTGAGGCCCTGATTGGGGCTTCTCTGGTACTTTTAGAGCTTGTGGGACAAAATGACTCAAAAGCAAGAGCTTTTGCGGTGGGTGGACACTTAGCAAATACGATGATCCTCGTTGGGGCTTTGACCATCAACTTGTGGCTCGTTAAAGGGAAATCTCTTCCTAAGAACCTATTCCAAGGCATTCTTTTTAAACTTATGGCGCCCCTTCTTGCCTTGATGATTTTGTTGGGGGTGAGTGGGGGCCATCACCGCATGGGAGGCTCCTCTTGTTGCAAACCAGCGAAAGAGGCCGCGGCT
>JBAXBA010000143.1:0-5227 GCA_037142195.1 Pseudomonadota bacterium | reverse complement strand
TAGCAGATAGCAGATAGCAGATAGCAGATAGCAGATAGCAGATAGCAGATAGCAGTTGGCAAAAATTTAGCCATTTTTGCCAATAATGCTGGTAAACTAATGTCTGTATTGGTTTGCAGTGCGGAAGACACCCATTAGCGAGTCTTCTAAAACAAGGCAATTCGATAGGCCGACATTTCAGGGGATTTCAAAGTAAAGGGCTCTAAATTCCTGAGGAAAATTGTTGCTTTGCTTGTTAGTCATCAGGCGCAGAACTCCATACGAAGGTTTTGAATGGGCGCATCGGACTAATTTCTGGAACAATAGAAATCAGTCCGGATTATAGTTGGTTTGGGCTGAAATTTGTCCGGAGGGGCCCTGTTGGAGAGATATCTTACGGAAATGATTATGGATGATCTGAAGAAGAAGATGGTGTTTGTCGGTGGCCCGCGGCAAGTAGGTAAGAGAAAGTTATCTCTTGATATTCTATCTCGGCACCTTGGTGTCACCGCGAACGAAGATCATCCGGCCTATATGAACTGGGACGATGTTAACGATAGGGACAGACTGTTGGAGGGGCGTCTGCCATCTAATCAGAGCCTGATTGTGCTTGATGAGATCCACAAATATCCAGGATGGCGCAATTTGATAAAAGGATTGTATGACAAAAATAAATCCACAAGAATGTTTTTAGTCACTGGATCCGCGAGGCTGGACTACTATCGCCGCGGAGGTGACAGCCTTCAGGGGCGTTATCATTATTACCGCCTCCATCCTTTGAGTCTTGTGGAGTTGGGTCCAAAGCTCCATACCAACATGGATCAGCTCCTTGAATTTGGTGGGTTCCCTGAGCCATTCTTTGCCTCCTCCATTCAGGAGTGGAAGCGCTGGCAGCGCGAACGAAATTCTCGCGTGTACCGCGACGATCTTGTAACCTTGGAGCATGTCTCTGAAGTTTCCAAAATAGAACATCTGGGAGCTTTATTAAGGAAGCGTGTTGGGTCTGTCTTGTCTATCAATTCGATCAGAGAAGAGCTCTCTTGCTCCCATGAAACAGCGGAACGCTGGGTTTCTATCCTGGAGAATCTTTATGTATGCTACCGGATACCGCCTTATGGAACGGACAGCATCAAGGCCATTAAAAAGGAAAAGAAACTCTATCTTTGGGATTGGTCTCTTGTGGAGTCCAAAGGACATCGCCTTGAAAACCTGGTGGCCTCAAACCTACTCAAGTTTTGTCACTTTCTTGAAGATACGCAAGGAGACGACTACGAGCTACGATTCCTGCGTGACCGAGAAAAGCGTGAGGTTGATTTTGTCGTGATGAAAAACGCAAAACCATTGTTTGCTGTGGAGGTAAAGTCCGGCGACCAATCGCTTTCAGCGCACATTCCGTATTTTGCCGCGCGATTGCCGATCCCCGTGTTTTATCAGGTTCATCTTGGTTCACGGGATGAAGAATACACCAACTACCGGACACGGATTCTTCCCCTGCAAACTTTTTGCAAAGAAATCCTCAACATTTAAAGCATTAGAAATGAGATGCTAAATGGGATCTGAAAGTGAAAACTTGTTTTAAGCGGACCAAACCACGCACCTTACTAGGTTTCATGATTCGTGTATACCAATCCGCATCATGCGGTTTGGTAAACTCGTTTTTATTCTTAGTTTTATGCCGAGATCCTGAATGAGACGTGTCGGACTATTTGGCAGCATTAGGTGATGCTGCATAAAAATCAACCTCTTAGAATGGTGGCATTCTGTCACATGGATTTGGAAGGCTTCAGCCATTATTTTTGCTTCATCTTGTTTTCTAAACCATTTTTGCTGGACGCCAGTCCTAAGGTTTTAGGTTGGCTTGGAAAACTAACCTGTGAAAGGTTGCCTTTGGTTTTTGAGGAAGGCTCGTTCACGCTTTCGGATCCGGGGCTTTTATTTGCAAGACTAGCAGAGACGCCTAAATATAAGGATTATGGTGGTGCTCTATCTTGAACGGGCTTTAGGGTGTCTCAAGTGATTTTTTAAAGAATCAAGCTGGGATTAGAAAAATCCCAGCTTTAAGAATAAGCGCATCGGTGGGATTCTTAGAATCTTAGAGAAATCCCGAGCTTTTTTCCAAACCTGGGTTCTTCGCTGCCAGAGGCAGAGTGAATATCTTCCTGGGTGATTTGATATTCGAGACGTAGAATGGACACTTCTAAAAAAGCACCCCAACGTGAATTCAGGACCGAGTTTATTTCGGTTTTATCTTCTGACATTTTGAAGATCTTCTCACCGGTGAGCCCTAGCCAGCGGGTTAGGTAAGCTTGAAAAGCGGCACCGTAGGCCTCACCTTGGATATTCGGCTGGTGAAATCCTGAAGAGTCGTATAAGAGTACGTTTCCTCTGTGGTGCCCGTAACGAAGCTCCAGTGTCGAGTCTTGGCTATGACGTCCAAAGAGCCGAAAGCAGCCGTAGGTTTCTAGTGAAGATCCTTCATCCAAGGAATCTAAACTGGCACCTTCTTGGGAGTACTGCAGCGCTGATTTTCTTCCCTCGACACCAAAATCAATGTTAAGCGATCTCACTCCAAACGTTGAAGAAATGATGTTAGTCAACCAAAGGGTACCTTCTGCGGAATAGCTTTTTTCGGTTTTGAGTTCTTTTCCCGCAGTGGAAAAGGATTGATCGATCGAAGAGTACCCAAGATTCAGTTCCGGAGAAAATCCTGATTTGGGATCACTAGACAATGCGAGCCAAACATCCATTTCCTTCATTCGCTCTTTTATCTTTAACCATTCTAGTAAGGTAAAGCGTGACTTTTCGCGCTCTTTCTGTCGCTCTCCAATGACCTGGATCACGACGGTTCCTTGGGAATAACCAGCAGAGCAAAAAGAAAAACAAAGGCCCAGAGCTAGTAGTAATGTTTTCATCATATGCCTCCCTATCCCTCACTTTCTAACTATCGGCAAAAGAGAAAAGCGAAAGCTAAAAACCAAAACAATCCTTTAGAAATAATGGGTTAGTCTTGAAATGGCCGTAGGTTCTAAATTCCGTCGGTGGATTTTTTTTGAGATATCGCCTTAGGCTATTTTTTAGACTTCATCTAAATTTCCTGAAAACTAGGGATTATCTTCTAGAAAGGTGCAAGCTGGGTAAAGCTTATGGCGCTTGATTTAGGATCCTTAATCCCATCAGCAACAGCTTTGGTTTTGTAGGAGCTGTGAATCTCTTTGAGGAGGATTCTGTAAACTTTAGAAAATATTTCTTTATTGGAAGGGAGCCAGGAGCGAATGGGATAAGCAGCTGCTTCTAAGAACCACTAGATCTTTGATCTAGATGGGCGCTTTTGAGTATTTGTATGAAAGTCTATTCTTTGAATTTTGAAGTAAATGGCGAAAAATATATAGTCCAAAATGGAGGGTTTCCGTTAGCTTTTTCAGCACTGTGTCGGCCAAAAGGAGCCTGAAATGTTAGATCTTTCTTCACTCGGCAAAGCCATAGCAAGTTTGAATCGAGGTTTAATTAGGGCTCAAGCAGACTTGTCTGATCAAGAACTTCGAGATGGAGCTATTCATAGATTTGAATATACCTTTGAATTGTTCTGGAAAATGATTAAAAGGCAGCTTCAAATTTAAGTGCCGAATTCGGCTGATGTAGATCGCTGAAGCTCTTAATTCCGTCGGTTGCTTTTTTTTTAAATCTCTCCTAGAGAGGCCTAGCACTCTTCATCGAAAGTTCCTCAAAAATCAGGACTAACTTCGGGGATGGGCTTCCTGGGGACCATGTCTTGAGCCACAGCTCATAGACATTCTGAAGCTAAATCAACAATTAAATCAGTGTCTTGACAATTTTAAGTTTCTATTGTATGATTATTTAAATCTTAACTTTACGATTTTTGAGGGTTGTGTTGGAATTTATCGAGCGAAAACTTGGACCCATACTTCAGCAGACAGCTAAGGATTTTCCAGCTTTGGTTTTGGCAGGCCCAAGACAAACAGGGAAGACAACGCTGCTGCAACGGCTTTTTCCGACTCACCACTACGTTACCTTGGATCGTCCTCTTCTAGCAGAGCAAGCAGAGAGTGATCCTGAAGCGTTTTTGTTTCAACATCCGTCACCTCTCATTATCGATGAAGTTCAGTATGCACCGGGCCTCTTTCGTTACTTGAAAATAGCAATCGATCAGAACCGGACGGCCAAGGGGCAATATATATTGACGGGATCCCAGAAATTCACGCTGATGAAAGGCGTCAGTGAGTCGTTGGCGGGAAGAGTTGCGATATTTGACTTCGAAGGTTTAAGTGGGATCGAATTGATTCAGGCAGGCCTGATCCAACCAGATCTCGCGGGGATCACTGCTATGCTTACTAGGGGGGGATTTCCCGAGCTGTGGTCTGAACCGAGTCGATCTGTAGAGCGTTACCTAGATTCCTATATTGCAACCAATTTAGAACGAGATGTGAAGCAAGTTTTGTCGGTGGGAAGTCTTAGAGATTTTGAGCGATTCCTACGAGCTTGTGCATTAAGATCGGCCCAGCAGCTGAACAAATCTGACTTAGCCCGTGATGTAGGAATAAGTGTCCCCACTGTGGGTGAGTGGTTAAGCGTTCTACAAGCTTTAGGTCATATTGTACTTCTTGAGCCATGGTTTGGTAATCTCAATAAGCGCTTGGTGAAATCACCGAAGCTTTTTTTTACCGATACGGGCCTCTTATGCCGACTTTGTGGGATACCTGCTGAACAAATACTTAATTCTCCCCAGATTGGTTATGTTTGGGAGACTTTTGTATTTGCAGAACTTCGTAAGCAGATTGCCTTTGCTGGTGGAAAAGGTCGACTATGGTACTACAGAGATCAAAATCAAAGAGAAGTGGATTTTATCTGGGAAAACGGTCATGAATTAGCCCTCTATGAGTGTAAATGGTCTTCTTCTCCTACCATCGCCGAAGCTCGCAATCTGGCTGCGGTCCAGGAACTTTTTGAACAGACCAAACCCAAGTTGTGGCAGGTGGTCGCCAAAAAGATGGTCTCAAGGGCCCCTGAGGTGTTCGAAAGCCAAGGCGTTACTTTTTGCTCGCCATTTGAGGGTCTGACGACTCATCACTCGAAATGAGCTATCAGGGAGTAGTTTTTTTTATCTGGCTTTCGTGCGTCTTTTTCCGGAAAGGCAAGCTAGGTCGGTTTAAGAAGAACGAAACTTTTCTTTGTAGAAACCCACATTCCCGCGAAAAAGAGATTCGTCTTTTTAATTACTGCTGATAAAATT
>JBAXBA010000142.1:0-5499 GCA_037142195.1 Pseudomonadota bacterium | reverse complement strand
CAGCTTGGAAAACTACCAACTCCTGAATGGACCCACAAATTCTGCTGACGAGGCACTTTTTTTTAGCTTCTACTGACGGACTTGCGTCCGTAGCTTTTGACTTGGATGCCTTAGGGGTATTGTCATAGGGGCAGTGCCTACAACCGCTTCCACAGCAGTAACCTCTCTTTAAATGCCATTTGGCGGTAAAAACCATAAATTCGTTTTCTAGGTAGAAATCCTCTCCCTCCCTAGGCTCCAAATGTTTTACGTTTTTCATAGAACTCCTCAACTGCATTAACCGGTCGAAAGGAACGCCCTAAGAACCTCCCAAGGTTACTTCATAGCCGCCAAATTTTCGAATATTAAGCACCCCGGAATCCAATAGCAAATACTGTCCTTTAATTCCGTTTAGGATGCCATTTACGCTTGGATTTTTCTCAAAATCCAAGCTGGTTAATTTTTCAGGATACTTGATCACTGGGTAGCTAAATTCAAAGATCTCATCTCCGCGGGCTTCAAGAGGCAATTCGGGGGATATCTGAGACAGCAAATCTTTCTTAAGCTTTACTAAATCCAAAGGCAGCGGACTTCCCTGGAGCATCTTTCGCCAGTTGGTTTTATCCGGAACTAACTTTGCAATCGCCACTTCGACCACACCTGAATCCAGTCGATTTTTTGTCTCTCCCAAGACTATGGCTTGGGAAGCCCCTTGATCCATCCAGCGCTTTAACTTCTGATGGGATCTGGTAATGCCCACTTTTAAACCTGAAGAATTCGCCAGATAAACCGTATGGGGAATCATGCAATGCTCAAGACCCCAGGATTCATTTCGGCAGGAACCCAAATGAAAGTGACACTTTTCTGGTTTCACAATACACATATCCGTTTCAGGAAGGGAGGAAAAACAAGGGTAACAATAGCCTTGACTAAAGCTCTTAGAAGTCTTTCGACCGCAATTTACACAAAAGATTCGCCCCGTAAAAGAAAGAGATAAAGGCACTCCCACCATGCGATTTAAATCAATGACCCGTTCACCTAAATGAAGTTCGTAACTGACGACACCGTCAGTTCCAACTTTCGTATGCATTTTTCTTAACAAATCAGTCATGAGAGGCCCTATGCTAATCCGCTATGTCTAAGCAGTGCTTTAGGGCTTGGATCCCGGCCCCGAAACAATTTAAACACTTCTGATGGATGGAGACTGCCCCCTAGACCAAGGACCGTATCTTTAAACTTCCGACCTACCTTAGAAACGGCATCCTGATTTTCAAGGCCCACTTCTTCAAAGGCTTCAAAGGCATCTGCGCTTAGGACTTCTGCCCATTTATAGCTATAATAGCCCGCTGCATAGCCGCCAGAAAAAATATGACTAAAAGAACAAAGACTTCTGTCTTCGGGAAGTACCGGAAGGACTGCCGTTTTCTTGGCAACTTCCATTTCAATCGCTTTAACATCTGCTTTCTCGCTGGAATGAAGAAGCATGTCGATAAGACCAAAAGTAAGCTGCCTTAAAGACAACATGCCAGCTCGGTAGGTACGTGCCTCATTTATCTTACGGTATAAATCAAGAGGTAGTGTTTCCCCTGTTTTATAGTGTTTAGCCATGCCGAGAAGCGTCTGCTGATGATAACACCAGTTTTCCATAAATTGACTTGGAAGCTCTACCGCATCCCATTCCACGCCTGAAATCCCAGAAACATCGGAATAGCCAATTTTCGTAAGCATATGTTGAAGTCCATGACCAAATTCATGGAACATAGTTTCCACTTCATTAAAAGTCAGAAGAGATGGCTTGTCACCTACGGGAGGGGTGAAATTGCAGACCAAATGTGCCACAGGAATTCTACGTTCTTTCTTAGTAACGCGCTTTCCGACCACGTCGTCCATCCAAGCTCCTCCCCGTTTAGTTTCGGGCCTGGAATAAGGGTCTAGAAAAAATGATGCGATATGCTCGCCAGATTCGTCAAAAATCTTGTAGAAGCCTACATCCTGATGCCAGATAGAGGCTTCTTCTGTGGCACATTTCACTTTTATGCCGAATATCTTCTCAGTCAATTCAAATAGCCCCGTCAATACTTTCTCTATGGAAAAGTAAGGCTGTATCATTTCATCTGTAAAGCTGTATTTATTCTCTTCCAAGCGTTTGGCCCAAAAAGGAATGTCCCAATGGTAGAGGGGACTTTTATGGCCATTGTCTTTCGCAAATGCTTCAATCTCACTGAGTTCTCGTTTTGCTGGCTCTAGAGAAGCCTCACGAAGTGCCTCAAGCAAAGAAAAGACCTCACCAGTAGACTGAGCCATTTTTGAGGCTAATGAGACTTCAGCATAATTGGCAAAGCCTAATATTTTTGCTTTTTCATGCCTTAATTTCAATATTTTCTGCATGATTTCTGTATTGTCTTTTTCACCTGCTGAGGCTCTTGTGACAAAAGCGCGATAGATCTTTTCGCGCAGCTCGCGCCTCGTAGAGTTCTGCATAAATGCTATGTATACAGGACCATCTAAAGAAACTAGCCACGGCCCACGGGAAACATCCTCCGGCTTTTCCACTTCAGGATGAGAGTTAAAATAACTATGGGCAAGCATTTCTTTAATAGAATCGCTTAAGCCTTCACATTCTGCAGAAGATCGCAGTATAAGTTTAAATTCCTTTGTAGAATCCAACACATTATTTGAAAAATCTGTTGATAGGCTGGAAAGCTCGGTCACAATCTCATTAAATCGATCCTTGCTTTGACCCTCCAATCCGATTCCAGATAGCTTTGCCGACAAAAGCCTTTGCTCAATAGAGCGTTTCTGGCCCTGATCAAAGGTATTCCAATCGGAACTCGATCGAAGTTGCTCTAACTTTTTAAAGACTAATTTTGACTGACTTAGTTTTAGACCCAAAGCCACGACTTTAGGCAGTGCTTTTTGATAGGCTTCCCGCAGAGCTGATTCGTTTTTTACGGCATGCAAATGTGAAACAGGGCTCCAAACTCGAGGGTACCAGTCCTCAAGTTTATTGATTTCCTCTATCAGATTCTCCCAGCTTGGTGTGGTAGAATCATTTTCAATCTTAGAAAAGCCTTGCTCCATGGCTACTACCATGGAATCTACTGCTTCCTCGATGTGCTCAGCCGCAATGGCCGCATACTTGGGCAGGGAAGAACTATTTTCTAATAGTGGATTCATAAGGACTCCTATTTAAATAAAAGAAAAGGTCATGCTGTTATTAAAACCGCTTTGGCTCTTCAGACTCTGCAGTTACCGGGCGCACGAAGTGCTCAAACCATGTCCAAATGGCCAAAGCATAGGGCCAAAATAACAGTAGAAAGAGAAACATGCTTAAAAAGGAAAGCATCGCTACTACCAAGGTATCTAGTTTAAAAAAATACCAAATCAAAGCCCCTTCAAAAAGTCCAAGTAATGAGACAATGGGAAATGCTACAAGTTGAGAAGCGCCAGAATAATGCGCCTCATCACGAGCATATTTAATACCGCATTTTGGACAGCCTTCTGCAAGCTTGAACCACGTTTCCATAAGAGGATTTTCTCCACAATAGGGGCAGTTTCTTTTAAGCGCATAACTCAATTTGGCCTTATTCAATCGGGACTCCCTTTATAAAAGTAGAGATTCGGCTTTTCGTATGGCTTTGAAAAAAAGTTCAATGTCTGCCTCGGTATTATAAATAAAAGGAGAGATCCGACAGGTGGCACCTACGCCTAGTGCTGCCATTAGCGGCTGTGCACAATGATGACCGGCTCTCATACAGACTTTCTCTTGCCCGGCTATAGAGGCCAAATCATGGGGATGAATCGAATCATGACTGAAGCTGACGATACCGCACCAATCCTCTCCGTCTTTTACATAGAGTTTGATTCTTGGGTTCTTTCTTAGTTCCGAGATAGCCATGTCGCCAAGATGTCTTTCCCACTTCCGAGCACCAACTCGGTCCAGCTTTGTAAAGTAGTCTACAGCCTCCCCCAACCCAATGGCACCAGAAATATTTGGAGTTCCCGCTTCAAATCGATTGGGCAATCCTGCCCAAGTAGAGTGATCGACAGTAACCTTTTCAATCATGTCTCCACCCCCTAAAAAAGGCGGCATGTTTTCCAAGATTTCCTTTTTACCCCAAAGAACCCCGACACCCGTGGGACCAAGCATTTTGTGACCAGAAAAGGCATAAAAATCACATCCGAGAGTGTGTACATTAATATCATGATGAACAATACCTTGAGCTCCATCCACAAAGGTCACTGCTCCGCAAGCTTTGGCCATTTTAATCAGTTTTTGAATGGGGTGAGCGGTTCCAAATACATTGGAAACTTGCGCTACAGAAAACAACTTCACCTTGGAATGGAAATAAGGTTCGGCTGTTTTCACATCGATCCGATAATCTGACGAAAGTGGTAGAAAAACCACTTTAGCGCCAGTTTGCTCCGCCAAGATTTGCCACGGCACAATGTTCGAATGATGCTCGGCTATCGTTAGCAATATCTCATCGCCAGCTTTCAGATGCTTTCGGCCCCAGGTCATTGCCACTAAATTAACGGATTCGGTGGTACCTCTCGTGAAAATAACTTCAGTTGCATCAAGGCACCCGATAAACTTGGCGACTTTTTCTCGAGCCTCTTCAAAGTTTCGAGTCGCATTTTCAGACAGATCATAGACCCCTCGGTGCACGTTAGCATGCTGAAACGAATCATATTTGAATATTCGTTCGATAACCGACTTAGGCTTTTGACTGGAAGCAGCGCTATCTAAAAAAGCCAAATTTAAATTCTCGCCTGAAAAAAGCGGGAAGTCTTCACGAATCTTAGTTGCATTAAACATAGCGGTTTTCCAATAGCTTAAAATCATGTTTTCAACCCGGCAGCCTATCAATCATGCAGCTCTAAGTCAAAACAAGCTTTTACCAAGCCTCCCTCTGGTCAGGCCCCTTGAGTCTCAAGGAAATCACCTCTAAGTCCCAGCTTGCGAATCCTAAGTAAATGAAGAAGTAAGCCCCGCTGAAAGGCGGGGAAATAAGCAGTGTTAGCACTTATAGGGCCAGCCAAAGACTCCTTTCTATCACTTTCTCCGTAAAAAAAGTCTATGACCCAGCGGGGCCGGGTTTTAGCGTTAGCCACGTCGAACCCTAACTCCATGACCTAAATACGTAAAGTGCTGTCCTATACCCAATCACAGGCATGAATAAGAGTGAGTCTTTTTTTGTGATCTTAGTGCTGTATAAATTTAAGGCTTATCAGCTGCCCTGAATTTTGAAGTCTTGAAGATACTCTTCTACGCACTTCGAGCGGCCTTACGTTCGTAGGCTAAGGCTTCAGCGGAGATTTTAGGCCGCCGTATACCCCTGGCAATTCAGAGGAGAGGCCATCACACACCAAATATCAACTATCGATAGAGTTGAGCGGCAACAGGTGCGCGCAGTATGAGATCATGAACTACTCCACCTAATCCTCACAAGCCCTGGGGGCTAGCTCCGGTATGGGATGGAGTTTCGTGTTTCACAGGAAAAGAGTTCTTCTCCTCCA
>JBAXBA010000141.1:0-5663 GCA_037142195.1 Pseudomonadota bacterium | reverse complement strand
TCTTGAAAATCAAATCCAAGAAGCTGCACATCGGATACGTTTTGACCCTGCTATGGCCAATTCGATGCCAAGCAATTAATGGTGGTAACATACCTTTTGCTCAAGTTTGCATAAGTTTTAGGTAAACAGTTTTAGCCCAGAGCAAAAGAAGAGGACTTCCTTATGTCTTTTTTGGTAAGGAGATTTTTTTTAGAGAGATCCTTGCAACGAAAGTAACAAGGTTTCAGCTCTTTAGGTGCCGCTAAACTAAAAAAAGAAGGCCCGAAGGCCTTCTTCTAACTCAGGAACGTAGAAATACTACGGCTGATAAACCATTTTGAACTGTGACTTCATGACGCCGTTTGAATCTTTGTTTGCAGCAATACAAGCAGGTTTCGGATCTGCATTGCGTGACTCTTGGTTCAATTCTACGAACAAGTCTTTGGATCCTGGGATTGCTTTAAGGGCAAAAGTCATTTTTTCAATGACGCGGCAATCTGTCCAACCGTTACCTGTGTCGAGGCCTTGGAAGCGCTCTTCTTCCATGCGGAAAGAACCTGAAGAGGCAGAATCATAACGGAACTTCTCAAATAAATGCTCGCCAAAGGCTTTGGTCGGTCCGTTGTTGGCACCTAAGAATTGCTCAACTGTCTTAGCTCCCCAGTTGAAGTTCAATCTTCTAACACAAGCATCCTGGCTCTGACGTGCAGCATCTTCCAAAGAATCCGCATAACATCTTGCGCCTTCTAGGGCGTCGGATCCTTCCACAGTGGCACAAGCTTGATTAGCAGCTGGCTGCTTTCTTTGTTGGCCTTGTGCCCAAGCTAGTTCCGTAAATGTTCCCGAAACTTCACTTAAAATATCTGTGGCTGAAGCTCCTTTAGTGAAACGTCCCCCGATAAAGGTACAAACTATGCTGCCATCAGCATTTTTGCTTTGACTTTTGTAAATCTTCGTTCCCGGGGCAATTTCTGCTGGAGCACTCACTTGCACGTTAACTGAACTCCAATCAATGTTTTTACCTTGAACCGGCTTTCCACTGGCATCTTTACATCCACCTTCTTTGTCGTTTGCGGGACGGAATTCAAAGCCAACATAATTCGCGCCGCTGTTTGTATAAAGACCTTCAGCAAGACCATCGACACCATTAACAGTGATGGGTTTTACGACCGGTCTCGCAAATTTAGCAGTCGCTCCTGTTTTTTTCCAACCGTCAACAAATCCCGCTGACCAAGTAAAGGCACCTTCAGCAACACCTGAAGCAGATAGGTCTACCTTGGCATTGGTTTTGGCGTCAGCGTAAGACATACCTAGTTTTTCACCGCAAGCAACATGTCTCGCCTTGGATTCCCAAGCCATCACACCAAAGACGTCTTTTCCGTCTTCTGTGGATTTACCAGCGATTCGTCTAAAATAGACCGGCTCGCCTTCACTTGGACCATGACAATCATTTCCTTGCTGTCCTGCGACTCTTGTGCAAGGAGCAGTATAGCCTGTTGGCTGAGTTAGGCCGCCAGCTGTGATTTTATAGGTTCCGGTGAAGTCAAAAGCAGCTCCCGCTGAAGCATCAACTTTTTTGGTTACTTCTACTTTAGAAAGATCGACGACTGCTTTTCCTGTTTCTAGGTCAAGGCTGATCGCTCCGAGGTTAGCATTGCCGCTAAATGCTGTTTTGTCAGCAGAAGCAGCGCCACCTGAAAGATCTTTTTCACTGGGATCTTCGAATACGATGGTGCCAAGTTGTGTCGTTCCATTAAGGATAAAGCAACCTACGGAAGCATCTTTTCCGTTTGCGATGTTTAAGCTAAAGGCGCCATCTGCAGAAACTTCGCCTGTACCAGCTGCTGGAGGAAGCGTAAAGGTCACGCAATAGATAGAGAGATCTTCAGCTGAGACATTGAAATTTGTTAGGCCCAAATTACCTTCAAAGCCCTTTGACAATGCCAAAGCTCCTGAAGAGTCTGTACCAGAGACAGACAACGAACCAGAAATTGTCAAATCACTGCTTCCGCTCTCAGTTGTTGATTTGCTTTTCTTTTTGCCGCATCCGAACATGCTTAAAGCAAGTGCGGAAATAGCAACCACCTTTAGATTTCTTGAATATACCATTTAAAGCCTCCGTGTTTAATGTAGATCCATTTTCGTACGGGGACTCTCAAAACTAAATGGGCAAGAATAGGTAGCCGCTAAAAAGCTCCGTTTCGACGACGCATCTAGCTGAATTCATTGGTGTAGAATTTCATGGTAGGTAGGCAAATAGGATTCTTACATCTTGGTATTGCGGAAAATGGCAAATCTAGACCCCAAATTCCTTTAAATGGTTACTAAAAGTAGCTATTGGAAATGGGATGATAACCTTCTGAAAAGAGTTTGGTTTTTCTTTCGTAAAACAAGAGGTGCGGTCTATTGATGATTAGGGGAGGGCTGGAATTTGAGCTGTAACTTAATAATGTATAGGGATTTTTTGGGAATCTTAAGGGCTCTTAAGGAATCTAGTGGAAAACTTTTCTGTTCTTGAAACTTGGGAAGTGCGCTTTTTAGTTTCTAATTACTTCGAAAATAACCAAAGGCCCAAGTTTTTAAGCTTGGGCCCGGAAATCGCTTCTTGTGTTAAGGCTGAGATCTAGAGATATCCGTCTTCGGATATCGACTGAAGCTCCGAGATCCATTTTTCGGAGTTAATCCAGTCGGTTTGCACTCTTACAAAGAGCTCGAGGAAGACTTTCTTTTCATAGTGTCTTTCGAGAGACTCTCTTGCTGCGCTGCCCACTTGCTTGAGCATGGATCCGGCTTTGCCGATCACGATACGTTTGTGAGACTCCGTGGATACAATGATGGTGGCTAGTACGTTGGTGATTTCAATATTAGATTTTGTTTTTTCAGAACTTATTTTATCTACGGTAACACCGGTTCCGTAAGGGATTTCATCGCCAAGGGATCTGAAAAGCTGCTCTCTAATAAGCTCTCCTACCACAAATTTGTCGGGGCGATCGGTGATGTTTTCAGGATCAAAAAGGTACTCGCCTTCAGGAATTGCTGCAGCCACCAGTTCTTTAAAGTTGGCTATGTCTTCAGGGCGCTTGGAGGACATGAGGAGGACCTCGTCGCGCAAAAACTTAATGTCGCTATGATGGGCTTTGAGGTCTTCTATCTTTTGGACTATGACATCCAGGTTTTCTTCGATTTCCACTTTTTTAGCGTTGTCAGCTTTGGTAGCAAGAACCAGTAAAGGAACCTCAATCCGTTCTGCCACAGATTTTAGAAACTCAGAGTCCTCGTCAACCCACTTGCGGCTGGCGTCAATCAAATAACAAATCACATCCGCATCGGCAAGGGTAGCCCAGGCGGCCTTGTTCATAGCGCGATTTAAAAGGGACTTAGAGCTCTTATGAATTCCAGGCGTGTCGAGGTAGATCACTTGCGAGGTGCCGACCATATCGATTCCTAGGATGCGGTTTCTCGTGGTTTGCGGCTTTCTCGAAACACCAGCAATTTTCTGGCCGATACAAGCATTGAGTAACGTTGATTTTCCTGCATTGGGGCGGCCAATAAGGGCCACAAAACCTGAGCGTGAGGTAGTCATAAAAGTCTCCAAGTCCCCGGTTCATTTTTGGGAGGGACCAGGCCTTGTAGCAAATCCTTGGCGCGGTTGGAAAGGAAAGAATAAATTAAATTTCAAGATTCTATTAAGTGTGTAACTACTCTTAACTAAAAGGTAATTTGGCGTAATATCTAAGCACTTCTACAAGGCTCTTAAGCCTCTCTTTGATTTGGGGGCTAGAAATGGTAGAGTCCCGTCTTTGTATCTGTCTGGAATTTGCCCCAAAGATCGCCTCGTAGGAAGCGGAAGATGGGCTTTGTTGGTTAGGGGAATGAACACATGAATTACTATATTACGACTGCCATTGACTACCCGAATGGATCTCCCCATGCAGGTCACCTTTATGAACGCTTGATCGCAGACTGTTATGCCAGGTGGCACCGTTTTACCGGGGACCGGGTGTATTTTTTGACGGGTACCGATGAAAATGGCCAGAAGCTTCAGTTGTCTGCTGAAAAGGCGGGTGAGAAAGACACGCTGACCTATGTCACAAAAAATATGGAAGCTTTCAAAAAGCTTTTGTTCGACTTTGAAATCTCCCATGATAACTTCATTCGAACGACCGAAGAAAGACATAAAAAGACTGTCGATTGGTTTTGGGAAACTCTCGAATCCAAAGGTGATATTTATCTTGGCTCCTATAAAGGTAATTACTGTTACGATTGCGAGGCTTTTTATCCCGAAAATCAGGCTCCAGACAGCCTGTGCCCCAATCACCATAAAGCTCTCGTCGAGGTGGAAGAAGAAGGCTACCAGTTTAAACTGAGTAAATATGCGTCTTGGATTCAAAATTATATCGAATCCCATAAGGATTTTATTTTTCCAAGCTCCGCTCGTGAAGAAATGTTAGGGCGACTGCGCGGTGATGATTTAAGGGATCTTTCCATATCTAGGCCCAATAAAGGGTGGGGGATTCCCCTGCCTAAAAACTCAAATCATGTGGTTTACACCTGGTTTGATGCCTTGATCAATTACTATGTTCCCGTCTTCACAGAACAGTGGCCCAAAGAGATTTGGCCAGCGGATACCCATGTCATTGGAAAAGACATCACCTGGTTTCATAGCGTGATTTGGCCGATCATGCTCCATGCTGCTGGTCTTGAAGTCCCCCGTCAAGTCCATGTGCATGGAATGGTTTTGGCAGAAGACGGCAAGAAGATGTCCAAGTCTCTAGGTAACGTTTTAGATCCCTATGACGTTTTTGGAAAGCTTCCTCTAGATTCCATTCGCTATGGATTCCTTCGAAGCATCAGCTCAGGAAGTGATGGTCGGATGTCACTTGGGATTCTGATGGATCGACATAACCATGAACTAGCCAATGAGTTTGGCAATATGGTGAGTCGTTGTATCAAACTGAGCTTGAAGCGGATTGGCAGTGAAGTGAAGCCCCGGGAATTGAGTTTTAACTTGTCTGGACTGTCTAGGGCGGTTTCCGAGGAAATGAAGGAAAACATGCACCATAAAGCTCTTGATACCATTTGGTCAGGAGTCGCCAAAATAAATGCTTATCTTAACGAAGTTGAGCCTTGGCGCATAAAAGACGACGAGGCCAAGTTCTCAGAAGTGATGTATACCTGCCTTCACGGGATCTACGTTCTCTCTAGTCTTTTGAAGCCGTTTCTGCCAAATGCCAGTGATAAGGTTTTAGGGTGGCTCGGAAGACCAACCTGTGAAAGGTTGCCTTTGGTTTTTGAGGAAGGCTCGTTCACGCTTTCAGATCCTGAACCTTTATTTGCAAGACTAGCAGAGACGCCAAAAGCTTAAAGGATGCGAGTGGCCATTTGTAGAAGGTCGAAATCGTTTGGCGTAACAGGTAGAGAGGTCTGCTTTAAAAATTTGCTTTAAATATCTACTTTAAAAATTTGCTATAGACATTACGCGAATTGTCATCACATTGCCGGCTCTAGCGGAGTAAAAAAACATTCGAGTCCCTCCTGTGCGGAGGAATTTTTCTTGTGGGTCTAAAATTGGAATTGAAAACTCTATACGATAAATATTCCAAATTAAAAATCAACAAAGCCGGATGATTAGCAGATAGCAGATAGCAGATAGCAGATAGCAGATAGCAGATAGCAGATAGCAG
>JBAXBA010000140.1:0-5949 GCA_037142195.1 Pseudomonadota bacterium | reverse complement strand
CCTCATCGATGACAGGCTTTGCGCTGGAGGAGTCCCCTCTGGCCATGCCTAAAGACTCTGATGCCAAGGCGGCGCTGCCATTTAAAACCCATGATTTAGAACATCTTTTTCAAAAATTAGAGCAAGAGCTCTACGCGGAGATCCCCCTTTCAAACACAGAAAAACAAGGATTTCGCGATCAAGCTAAAGAATGGCTAAGGGGGGCAGGGAAATGATCTTTTCAAGTCCCCTTTGGCTGCTGGCTCTCGGGCTGCTTCCCTTGATTTACATCTACGGTAAAAAGCGTGAAGCGCGTTACTCGATTTTTCTTCCAAGCGTCGAGCCTTCGAAGAGGCGCTCGCCTTCCTGGAGACTTCTTTTGTTTCTATGTTCTCTTGGACTTGGAGTGCTGGCCTTAGCCCGCCCCCAGAAGATCAATAGTGAGTCGGTTCGTCAAAATGAAGGAATCGATATGATGCTCGCTATTGATACTTCAGGCTCCATGAAGGAAGCAGATTTCACTTGGGAGGGGCGAAGATTCTCTCGTCTTTCAGTTGTGAAGGCTGTGATAAGCGATTTTATTACCAAAAGAAAAGATGACCGCATCGGCCTTGTGGTCTTTGGAGCGGTGGCATTTGCTCAGGCTCCTTTGACCTTAGATCACGAAGTTTTAAATCAATTTGTCGATGTGATCCAGCCAGGAATGGCTGGCCAAGAGACAGCCATAGGAGATGGTCTTGGAGTAGCTGTCAGCCGCATGAAAGACCGCCCTGGTAAAACCAAAGTCGTCATTCTACTGACTGATGGAGTTAACAATGCAGGTCGCCTAGATCCTCTGAGCGTCGTCGAGGCAGCGAAGCAACTTAAAGTTAAAATTTACACCATCGGTGTGGCGGGAGACCCTGCTTCACAAGTAGATATTTTTGGATTTAAAGTCGGGGGAGGCGGGGATCCTGTCGATAGTAAGTTGCTGCAGACCATTGCGTCTGAAACCGGCGGTAAGTTCTATAGGGCCAAAAACACCAAAGGTCTTTTAGAGATTTACGAGGAGATTAATACGTTAGAGAAAAGTAAGGTTGAAGAAAAAGTCTATAAAAATGTAGACGAAAAATACAGTCTCTTTCTTTATCCCGCTGTGCTGTTGCTGATGATTCAGTTTCTGCTCGGATTCACCCGTTTTAGGAAATTTGTATGATGGAGCCTAGCTTCTCAAATGAAAAACTACTCAGCCTTCTTTATGGCTTGCCATTGTTTGTTTTAATTCTCTTTTTTTCTAGGCGGATCGAAGCGAGAAAGATTGCTCGTCTTGGGCCAGGGGTTACAAAGTATCTGGCCTTTAAGTGGTCGAGCCTCAAGTTTGCCTTAAGAGCCGTCTTGTGGACCATCGGCCTCGCAGCCATGCTTTTTTCCTTGGCCGGACCTCGCCTGGGCTTTGAGTATAAAGAGGTTGCCCACGGTGGGCGGGACATCATGGTTCTTTTTGATGTGTCGCGCTCCATGAATGCAAAGGATGTCAGTCCGACCCGTATGGAGCGGGCCAAACGTAAGATTTTAGATGTGATCTCTGGCCTCCGCGGGGAGCGAGTGGGGATTGTTGCTTTTGCTGGCAAAGCTTTTGTCCATTGTCCCCTGACCGATGATAAAAATATGCTCAATCTTTTCGTCAACTCCCTCGACGACGAACTGATTTCCTATCAAGGTACGAATTTGTCGGAAGCGGTTAAAATCGCGAGTGAAAGCCTTGAAAAAGGCGCCTCCGCCCAGAGCACTGGAAAAAGTCTCTTAGTCCTCACGGACGGGGAAGATTTTAGCGGTGAGATCTTATCAGTACGTTCCCTCGTTACCGCTAAAAATCTTGAGTTGAGTGTTTTAGGAATAGGTACCCCCGAGGGTTCTCCCATTCCTGAAAAAGGTGGAGGCTTAGTCAAGGATGGACGCGGTAATGTGGTCATTTCTAAACTTGCGGAAGCGGAACTCATAGACCTCACCAAAGCTGTGGGAGGCCTCTATGTGCGCAGCACTGCAGGAGGGGCTGATGTTAAGGCGATTCTAGAAAAAGTTACCGCTCATACAGAAGCAGAAGAGATTTCTAAAGAAAAAGTGTGGAACGAGTATTTTCAACATGCCTTAGCGATAGGCCTACTTTTTCTAATCTTGGGCTGGATGATCACTCCCTACCAAGCCTTGCCGGTTGCGTTGGTTTTTCTCCTAAGTTTTTCCACGATCAAGCAAGTCGCCTTGGGCGACGGTTTTGGTTTGTTCAAACAAAAGAAGTTTGAAGATGCAGCGTTGTATTTTGAAAAAGAAGCTTCCACTAAAGATGATAACTTACTGGATCTCTATAATGCGGCAGTGTCCCATTACGAGGCTATGGAATACGACGCTGCGATTTCTGGTTTTAAGAAAGCGAGTCAATCTAAAAATGAGAACCTGAAGCGCGACGCTTTATTTAATTTGGCAAATACTTTAGTAGCCCAAAACAAACTCGAAGAAGCCGTCCCGCCCTACCAAGAATCCCTCAAAATCGATGATGGGTTTGTGAAGGCAAAAGAAAATCTCGAATGGGTGATGAAGCAGCTCCAAGAAAAGAAAGATAAGCAAGATCAAAAGGACAAACAAGACCATAAAGACAAACAAGATCATGGTGACAAGCAAGATCAAAAACAAAATCCAGAAAATAAGAACTCCAACGATTCCTCCTCGAAACAAGACAAAGGCTCGTCCAAAGATTCCAAAAATCATTCGGGGGATAAAAAGTCTGAGACCCAGTCGGACCCAAAATCTCAAAACTCTGATTCCAAGGCTCCACAGGGATCCAGTGAGGGGCAGAAGCCGTCCTCTGAGTCCAAAGACAAAAAAGACGAAGCCGGAAAGACAGGGAGCGAAACTCGCGAAGATACAAAGAAACCAGAGGACCCTAAAGACGACCAAAAGAAAGCGGTAGCCGCTGAAGAAGACGCCCAAAATTCTAATAAAAAAGATAAAGAGCAGGCTGTCTCCCAAGGGGAAGCTTTAAAAAAGGGTGCTCCGCTGAAAGGGGTAGGTGAGGCCAATGCGCTTTTAAGACAGGTAGATGAAAATATGAAAGTTTGGGGTCAAAAACCGAAATTTGATGACCAGAAAAAAGATAAGGATTGGTAATGAAGACGTTTATTTTTCTATTTTTAGCGCTGGTTCCCCATCTGCGTCTTCTCGCAGGAACCTTGACTGCAAATGTGGAGCGTACCCAGATTGAAAGTGGGGAAGAGGTCATGCTTTCTGTTGAGGTGGAGGGTAGTATAGACGGAGATCCTGATCTGGGAGTTTCCTCTGACTTTGAAGTGGGGGGACGGTCTGAGTCCACTCAAGTTCAAATTATCAATGGCAGCATGTCCAAACGCAAGACTTATACCTATTCCTTATTGCCACGTAAAAATGGGAGTTTAACCATCCCTGCGGTAACCGCTAAGGTCGATGGCAAGTTAGAAAAAACCCTTCCCATCACCCTATCGGTAGGTGGCGGTGGAGCTAAAAACGGAGCTAGATCCGGAGGGACGGGCACGGCTGATCCTCAGGCTTCAGATTTAGACTTTTATCATCTTGAACGCTCCTTAAGTCCTGGGCCTTATTACAAGCATATGCCCGTCGTAGAAACCATTCATATCTATAGACGTTTAGAATGGCAAGAGGCTTCCAAGCTACCGGTCACCTCACCAGAATGGCAGATCTATGAGCAAAAAGACGAAGAAAAAAAAATGGAAACCCGAGCTGGGGTTAACTACAGTGTCATTACTTTAAAGCGCGTTTTAGTTCCTTTGAAAAGTGGTTCTCTTCGTCTTCCAGACTTTACCGTGATCATTCAGTTTTTGGACCCAAGAAAACGACAGCGCGCCAATCCTTTTGATATTTTTAGCGGCGCTAGTTTGTCGAAAAGGCAGCTGAATTTAGAGGAAAAAAGCCTCTCGGTGGCTGATCTTCCCGAGTCTGAGCTTCCTGTAGGCGAGCTGACACCGACGGTTTCTTTAAGCAGTTCTTCTGTCAAGGTGGGCGATTCGGTCACGATGGAGTTTAAGGTATCTGGGAAAGCCTGGTTTTCAGGACTGCCACTAAATCCCCCAGATCTTCAAGGCGCCTTTAAAGTCTATAAGGACCAACCCGAAACCTCTGAAGAGGCTACCTCTGCTGGGCTTTCAGGGTCTAAATCTATAAAACTCAGTTTGGTACCTTCAGAACCAGGAAAGCTGGAGTTTTCGCCTTGGCAGTTTAAGTTTTTAGATCCCAAGTCGGGGAAAGTTATAGAAAAATCCATACCAATTCCTGCTTTGGAGGTCACCGGTACCAAAGAGGAGGTGGTGATTTCTGGCGCTACAACTTCGCGGCCTGAGACTCCTAAAGAAGTCTCTCGCAACCCTGAGGCGTCCTTCTATGGCAAAGAGGCTTCCGGATTTCCCTGGGCAGGAGGGAGAAAAGAATTTGTCATGGGCCTTCTTGGCCTGAGTGCTTTGATCTTTCTTATCTCAGGTGGTGTGGCAGGCAGGAGAAAGTGGCTGTCTGGGCAAATTCCTGACTATGGTCCGGTTATGAAGTCTTGGAAAGCTTTAGGAACTGCCCTGAACAGCAAGTCTTCCCTATCTGCTCGTGTCCAAGCCTTTCGCGAGTATTGTGCGGTGCGCATTCAAGCAGAGGTGCCGTCGGTAACGGTAGGAGATGTCAGGCGGGTTTTAGAAAAAGATGGTTGGGCGCAGAACGCCTTAGAGGAAGTGGAAGATTTATTTAGTATATTTGACAGCCAAAAATACAATGATCAAGCTGTAGCGACACATCAAGAAATGCAAAAGTCCGCCTTAGAAATTAAAAGGAGGAAGCCATGTTTTCTATAGTCCTGTGCTTTTTTTTAGCTCTATTACAAGGTTCTGCAAAAGCCGGCATCCCGGAAAGCGTCAGTCTTTTGGAGCAAGGTAAGTATTTGGAAGCGCGAGATAAAATTCGCTCGGAATTGGCCCTCGAGGAGTCTGGTACAGGGTATTTAAATCTTGGCTTTGCGGAAAACAAGTTAGGGGAGACCACCGAGGCTTATGCTCATTTTTTAAAAGCCAGTGAGCTGCTACCGCGCAGTTCGGAACTCGCCTCTTTTTTAAAGCAATCCTCACAAAATCAATCTTGGAAAAAGTTTGAGACGAAAGCTTTGCTTCCCCGCGTTTTCTTTCTCAATTATTTCTTGAATGAGTATGAGGTCTGGCTTTTGGTGGCTTTATTCATGCTCACATCGAGTTTGATTTTTGGAATTCTGATCTATTATCAAAAACCACTTCAGGTGTTCTATCTAGCCCTCTTTTTGAGCCTCTATGTTTTAGGTTCCGCTGTTTCCAAGACGAATCACAGTGGAACTTGGCTCGTGACAAGAAAAGATTCCCAATTAAACGTGACGCCCTCGGCTTCCCCGCAATCTATGGAGTCGCTACCGAAACACAGCGTTTTGCGACTGGAAAGAGAAGCCAATGGATGGGCCTATGCTGAGATTTCTTCGGGCAAAAAGGGTTGGATTCATGAAAGTGATTTTGTAAAAGTGGATTAAGTTAATACTGGGATCTTCTTTATTCTTAAGATTCGAAAGTTCTTCTAAAGCCAGGTTTCTCGCAGACTCACCGGAGTGGAAGCTCTGTGTGAATGGAGTTCGCTTTGTTCTCTTTCAAAGAATATTCGGTGCGCCACGAGATGCACTTTAAATAACGGGTGAGAGGAGTCATTCCTCGCTCTCATAATAAATTCTTTATTTCCTTCCTTCCAAGAAAGTTAGAGCTTTCGGTATATCTCTCCTTCATTTTACAGCTTGACTCTAACGCGATGGGATGGATCCAAAAAATTGCTAGGCCGTCGCCCTACTGAATTTGTCCATGAGCCAGTTCCTGCGAATGAGAACGATAAAAAAATTTTGATTAACAGAAGTTTCCAGTAAAAGTCATGCTGCTTTGGCCTGCCTATACTGATAGT
>JBAXBA010000139.1:0-6090 GCA_037142195.1 Pseudomonadota bacterium | reverse complement strand
TGATGCCCATGGGTTTGGTGGATTTATGTGCCGCTAATATTGCGTAAGATCCGTTACACTTTGTTTTGTCAAAATAGCTGGTTATAGTGTGCCGGTTCAAGTCCGACCTAGACTGCCAAGTCATTGTTTTTATTGCCATATTAGTTCTGCAGGCAAAGTTTATTGCTCCTACGCTCCCTCTCAAGGATCTGACTCGCGCTAGCAACTTCCCTTTCAATCGTTGTAAAAGACCACCTGAGAAGGCTGATGATCGCTATCCACTTATATCTAGACAGCCAAATTATATTATAGAATGAACCTACTCCAAATCATTCATTTTCTTTTCGAAGCTGACGCGCTTATCTTTTGAATAAACTCTTTGCTAAGGCCTTTTAAAAAATAGTACTGCAGGAATTCCCAGAGTTGTCATCGTGCCTAGCGACACCTGTTCCGGTCAACTTTAAAGAAAGGTATCAAGGGCATTCCAAACCATTGCTCTTTCCTGATAGGATTTACCGCCGATTTCGACTTTTTTTTCTGAGGCGGTATCGACAGCGCCTGTTCGATCATAAAAACCTTTGGTAGGATTTTCGGTTAAGACCCAAGCATAGGCTTTCCGGTAACCGTTCTGGTACAGAAATTTCATCGCCTCACTCAAGAGTAAGTAACCAATCTGCTTGCCATGGCAAGCACGCAGCAAATATAGGGACCATAGTTCACCGTGGTCGGCAAACTCTTGGTCGCGAGCGATACCGACGCTGGCAAAGCCGACAATATTACCGTCTCTCAATGCAACTAGAGTCTTTCTGTCACCTAAAAAGGAGTCCTTAATGATTTGACGCCAGCGCTCCGTCCGTTGCGAGAACTTTGCAGGTAGACTATCAAGATAGGCTTGATCAATGATTCCAGAATAGGCTTCTAGCCAAGAGTGTATATGAACACTTGCTGCTCCTGCCTCATCCCCTTCTGCGATAGGACGAATTAAAATATCATGGCGATTAGCTATTTCGATATTTAGAATCTCTGTCTTAGAAAAGAGCTGACTCCGCTGCAAAATGCCGACCAGAAAATCAGTCTTCTTGCGGCAGTATGCGGCCATATCGACAGTCACCTCCCGGGCAATTTCCCCCTTCATCTTTCCATAGGCTTCACGAAGCTCTGACGAAGCGAGCAAGGCGTCACGTACGGCAAGGTGATTGCGGAAAGCGACGATTTCTGACAGCCCAGCATAAATGTGAGCTTTGGCTCCAAAGTCTTTTGGCGCATGAAACGCTTCGCGACCAACGATGCCGAGATTTCCCCTGTGCTCAAAACCAGCTGATTTTAATTTCTGGATCACCTGTTGAAGAATTGTGTCGGTCGGTACCATTATATCAAGGTCGATGATAGGCTTAGCTGCAAGGCCTGGAATGGAAGTACTGCCTACATGTTCAATCCTAACGGACAAATCCGACAAAATGGAATTAAGACGTGATTTTAATAACAAAAAATCTTGGGCCCACTTTTCAGTCCAGGGGATAATTTCAATGGTCATCAAAAAAAACTCCTGCCTTCAACTACAGACTTACTTGGTGACTTTAGCCGTTTCTTTGGAAATACCCCATAGTAGTTGCTCGGGTATCTTAAAGTTTTAAGAAGAGATTGTAGCATAGCTATGCGCAGAACCAGAGCATTTGCCTCCTTGAGACCAAAGCTTTCCCCAGGAGAAGATCGTGGGCTTAGCCTGCAAGAACCTGGTGACTAAAAGGCAGACCCTTATCCCATTAGGGATCAGTCTTGATACTTCTTAACTGGTGTGGGGGGAGGGCCGAATTTCTATTTCAGCGCTCATGTGACATTGAATCAATGTTTGCGCTGTGATATAGTCTGAATTGCAGCGCAGAGCATGTGTATTTCATCGGTTTGCGCTGGAATAGAAATTGGGACTCCGTAACTATTCATTATTAAAAGATTTTAGCAAACAAGTCATTTATTGGCAGAGATCGCGAACTAACGCTGCTCCGCGAAATCCAAGCCACAGAAGCGGCAGCAATTGTTGTTGTAGCGGGCCGAAGGCGCATAGGAAAAACGGAACTTATCGAGCAATTCTTTCGCGGTAACAAGGTTATCAAACTCGAGGGTATACAAACCGAAAGGCCCCGCGGCCGCTCGCACAAAACACTTATGCTCAAACAAATTGAAGCATGTATTCACCGCTTAAGAGCTTACAACTGGGAAATCCCCTCAGATCTAAAGTGCAGCAGCTGGACAGACTTCTTTGAGTTCATATCGCCAACTCTAGAGTCACAACCAATAATTTTCTATCTCGAAGAAATTCAATGGCTATGTGCGTATCAAGACGATCTTTTGGCTGAACTCAAACCATTCTGGGATGACCGCTGGCGGCACAATCCAAGTTTGCGAATTGTTATTTCAGGATCATCGCCATCCTTCATTGCGACTCAGTTTATGGGCAATAAAGCCATTTACAACCGCTCAGACAGACATATTAGTTTGCATGAGTTTTCTCCCTCCGAAGTAGCGGCTATCCTACCAGGTCGCTGCACCAGAGAGCATCTTATAGTATCTCTAACCGTTGGCGGTATTCCCGGTTATCTACAAAGATTTCTACAAAACAAAAGTATACTTGAAACTCTTACTTTGGAATCGTTTTCACGGGACGGATTTTTCGTGAAAGAATTAGACAGAATTTATATAAGTTCTGTTGCTGAATCGGATAACTACAGAAAAATAGTAGAAACACTCGACAAACAAGGATCGCTCACCCGCGGCGAGATTGCGAAAAAAGTTACTGGCAGCACCCGTGCGGGCGGAGAACTCTCAAAAATACTAGCTGACCTTGTTTCGTGTGGGTTTCTCGAAGAATATCCATCCGTGCAAAATCGAAACGCTCAATTTGGAAACCGCTTCCGGATTTACGATGAATTTATCCACTTCTTTTATCACTTCATCAAACCCAAAATTCGCAACATTGCCGCTGGAAAATTTGATAACAATCTCAAACTCGGTCTGCCTGAACGGGAGCTATCAGTGTTTTTGGGGTTGTCATTTGAACGGTGGGTGAGAAAAAACACTTTAATTATCGCGAAAAAACTTGGATTTTATGGTGTGAAATTTCACGCAGGTTCATTCTTCCACAAGGCGGCAAAAGGATTTCAAATCGATCTGCTTATTGAGAGAGCCGATCATACTCTCATAGTTGTTGAAGCGAAGTATGCGACCTCTCCACTCAAAACAACTGTTGCCTCACAAGTTAACGAGAAGATCGAAAGAATGATAGAAGCTTTTCCAAAATATAAAACTTACACAATTCGAAAACTTTTAGTAGTGAGTGACGCCGCCTTTGTTCCCCTCTCGCTACGAGAGCAGTTTGACTTAATGATGTCCGCTGAAGATTTCTTTAACAACTAGAAATCTATTCTGGGACTTGAGCAAGTTACACCTTAGTCGATTTAGCGGCACCAATTGAGACGTCAAAAAAATTCGGACGGTTGGCAAGTCAAGTCTCGTGTAGATATGTCTTCCTTTAACCGCGACCTGGGTGCGTTTATTGCGACCAGATTCTAGTGCTATAATCCATTCGAAGCTACGGTGCTATCGCCATCAGAAAGCGCAGAGCTCATTGATTTGCGCTGAAATAGGAATAGGAACCTTCTAGAAATAAGGCCCTAAGCTCTTTGGTTCTCAGCAAAATGCACTGGCGCAGCGCCAGGAATTGCTGGGTCTAAATCTATCTTTGCTTGACCATACTCCGGAAATGGCGTACAATTCCGGAGTATGGTCAAGCGTATGTTAAATCTTAATACTTCCAATAGCTTACTTCTTTTTGGAGCTCGCGGAACGGGAAAAAGCTCCTTGATTGGCGAGCTTTTTTCAACACGTGAAAACGTCCTATGGATTGATCTTTTGGATGATGAACAGCACGATGAATTCAGGCGCCAACCGTCCAAACTGAGCGAGCGTCTTGCTACAGGAGCCTATCGTGTTGTAGTAATTGATGAAGTTCAGAAAAATCCAAAATTACTCGATGTGGTCCATCTAGAGATTGAGAAGAAAAAAAATATACAGTTCATTTTATCCGGATCGAGCGCTCGTAAATTAAAACGAGGTAGTGCTAATCTGTTGGCAGGCCGAGCCTTTACATTTCACTTGTTTCCTCTAACCAATTTCGAACTTGGAAGTGCATTTGATCTCCAGCGTGCCCTCGAGTTTGGAACATTGCCTAAGCTTTTGGAATACTCAGTTGATTTAGATTGCACTAGATTTCTGAAAGCTTACGTGAAAACCTATCTTAAAGAAGAAATCATAGCGGAACAAATTGTACGGAAAGTCGAACCATTTCAGGATTTTCTAGAGATATGTGCCCAAATGAACGGGAAGATAATAAATTTTTCAAAAATAGCGGCTGAAGTTGGAGTTGATGAGAAAACGGTTAAGACCTATTTTGATATCTTGGCAGACACTTTAATTGGATTTTACTTGCCTCCCTTTCATCGATCCATTCGAAAGCGACAACGAATCGCTCCCAAGTTCTATCTCATGGACACTGGTGTAAAACGTGCCTTAGGCGGTGGTTTTGGTATTCCTCTGACCCAAAAGACCTTTGAGTATGGCAATGCCTTTGAGCATTTTGTGATACTTGAGTTCATTCGACTGAATGCCTATACTGAAATGGATTATAAGTTGTCTTATTTGCGAACTAAAGATGACAAAGAGATTGACTTGATTCTTGAACTACCGGGAGCCCCCGATATTCTCATCGAGATTAAGTCATACTCCTCAGTTGAGACTAGTGACGCAAAAGATTTAAGTATATTTGTGGATGCTTGGGATCGGCCCGCAGAAGCTATGATTCTTTCTCAAGATAACCGTCTTCTCAACATTCTGGGAGTAACCTGTCTACCTTGGAGGGAGGCACTAAGGCAGATATTTAAGTTACAAAACTAGTGACTCTCGAAGTGCGTCGTCTCTTAGCTTGTAAAGTATACTGAGGGAGTGATCGCTAAAAATTGAAGTAATATATTTTAGCTTGACCTTCGTTTCTTCAGTTAGCTTGAGCTGGAATTAGACTTAAAGCTCTCGAATACTATTTCTGCCACCTCCAAAAGTGCCATCCGGCGCTAAGCCTAGCGAGACCTCTTATTTTTATCTTGTCAAATGCTCGATTTTGATGGGCGGCACCTATTTTGTGTTTTGAGGATCAGAAGCAGCCGATAGCTGCAAAGGCAGCGAATGAACTTAGATTACTAACAACTCGCAAGAGATTCCCTTGGCTTAGCCAGTTATTAAGGGGATTCCAACTTACCCCATTTCAAACTTTTCTTGAGCATTCTTCTCAGGCTCTAGGCTTAGCGACTAAAAAATCCTCAGGTTTCTAAAGCCCCCACTATTACCAAAACCAAAAATGCCCAACCAACAACAATGCCAAGATGTAACTATTTAGGGCCTTGGCTTTGGCGTTTTAGGCCGTTATTTATAACTTGAAAACGCCTCTGGCTGGTCCCATTCTCGCCCAAGTTCTAGTGCTATATTCCAAAGGTAGCTAGGCCGCTATCGTCCTTCAAAATTTTATCTAATATATGGTCTTACTTAGGTATTTGCACTTTACTTTATCAAAACTGCTGGGTATAGTCTGCCGGTTCATGTCCGGCCGAGACCACCATCTTCTTTTTAGTCCTTCATTTCTCGGCTGAGTGATTATCATAATTTTATTATAGATTGTTTCTTTGTCTTACTTAACGATTTTTCCATTTATAAATAGCTTACCAAGTGTAAGATTTATAGGGCTAAGATTTCCAAGCCTTGTGAGCACATTTCACTGCCGATGTGATTGGCTTTGCTAGCGTGTGGGAATCGGAAAAGAATGGATCTAAATGAGTGCGCCTCAAATAATGCTAAAGCCCATAGGCACTATTGAATGTGATAGAAAAGAACCTGTAGATGATTTTTGGGGTGAAACTAAATCTACAATTTATCTAGATCCTAAACCATTCACACCAGACTGCATTCTAGGTCTTGACGATTTTTCATACATCGATGTGGTCTATCAATTCCATAAAGTGGCACCGAGTGATGTTCTATTAACTGCTGGGCATCCTCGGGAGCGAAATG
>JBAXBA010000138.1:0-6294 GCA_037142195.1 Pseudomonadota bacterium | reverse complement strand
AAGCTTTTTAAGATGAATGATAAAGACCTGACTTTTTCTGGCAAACGTCGACGGGAGCCTGCAGAAACTGACAAACCAGAACTGCCTTGGCTAAAAGCATCGATGCCAACTAAGTAAACTTGTCAATTCGCCTCTGGCTTTCGAAACCAGTGGGGAAACTTGGCATTTAAAATCAATGAGCCTAAAAAAACCGAAAAGAGCAGCGTCGTAAATAAATGCTCTGGAATTGGTTTATCAATCGTGAGTACCATGAAACCCAAATCAAGATCTTTCAATTTTAAGCATACATTGATACCGGCCAATAGGACCAAAACAAAAGCTGTCTTTTCAAGGACAGGAAACTTACTGATGAGAACTACAAATGCTTGGGCAGCAAGTCGCATCATAAGAATTCCCAACATGGCGCCAGCCAATAAAACCCAAACCTTATTGGAAAGCGAGAGTGCAGCGGCGATGGAGTCAATAGAAAACATGATATCCATGATTTCTACAGCAATAATCGTCGACCAAAGCGGAGAGAACTTCAAAAAACGAAACCAGTTTCTGGACTCTTTTTCGGCAGAAACGGCTTCTTCCTCAAAGTGGGGCTTCTTAAAGAAAAGCTCAGAAACCCCCATATGGATTAAATAGATCCCTGCAGCTGCTTTAATCCACTCATGGCGCATAAGCCATACACCTAAGAAAACTATGACTGTGCGAAAGAAGTAGGCCCCCCAAATCCCAAAGGTGAGAGCTTTTTTCTGCTCCTCTTTATCTTTCAGGCGCCTTGAAACCAGGGCTGCCAATGCCAGAGCATTATCAAAACTTAAGAGACCTTCTAAAATGATAAGCTGTAAGACAATGACTAAATCGCCCATTGTCACGGCACTTAGGAATTGATCCACGCTAAAGCAACTCCCTATTTATACATCTTTCGGATATTTTCAGCCCATGACTCATTAAGATAAGCTGTCTTACCCACTGCAATAGCCTCTTCCACAGGCATTTTGTGCTGCCTAATCAAATGAAGAGTAAACCACGCGGAACTTCTGACCCCACTCGCACAACCCACCACATGTCCTACGTCGTGGTGTTTCTTATGAAGCGCAAAAACCTCGTCCACAGCTTTTAGATCCGCAGTCCCGTCATTTGAAAAGATCGTTTTAGACACAAAGGTTATCCCTTGTGACTCGACCATTTTAATAAATTCAGGCTTCACCTCAGATTTAGGTCTAATATCTATATAGAGTTTTACGTTTCCAGCTTTCATGGCCTTTAAGGCTGCCAAACTAGGCTGGCCAGACAAGAAAAGGGAATCATGGGCCTTGAGTTTTAAATCACCAAACTGAGCATCCTTAAAAAATTCATGATGGGAACCATGGTGTTCTGCCTCCTCTTTTGATTCCTTCGTCATCATAGAGGAATGGGTTTCTTTAACTTCCTTTGGACTGGAGTTTGAAGACGAAGCTGAGGAATGGCCCTGGGCTTGCTCACTCAAGTTAGGCTCTAAACCTTGCTCACCGTTATGGGTACAGGCCAAAAATAGGGAAAAGAATACATAGGGAATAGACTTCAAATCAAACTCCTTCAGCTGGACAATTTGGGAATTATACGGTTGAATGACCAATGTCTCAATCTAAATCTAGCTTGTTAGATAAAATAAGGTTTCCAAATTGAACTATGTCCCCAGAAGATCTTGAAATCATCATCCCAGTTTTGCCGGCCGAAGATAAGCTTCGAGGTCTCTTAGATGTGATATATAACTGGCCCGTTAAGATCACCCTATCCATTGGCCAACCAAGCCCCCATCAAGAAGGCAAGGTCATTTCTCAAGAGGACGCCCAGTCCATCATGAAGAACACACCTATTGATCCCTTGTGGAATCAAAACAGATTCCAGTGGGTCTCTGCACGCGAGGGGCGCGCCCAACAGCTAAACGCCGCCTCAGAACTATCTGAGGCCAAGTTCTTTTGGTTTCTACATGCGGATTCTAATTTAGACGACCAAGCTCTTAGTAGAGTCCTGACGTTTGCCGAACAGACACCTGATTCGCTAGGCTATGGCCACCTTTCCTTTGACCGTGAAGGCCCCTTTCTTTGCTATCTCAACGCAATCGGCGCTAACTTTCGATCTTCCCTATTCAAGATGCCTTTTGAAGACCAAGGACTTTTTATCTCAAAAGAAAACTTTCGAAGATTAGGAGGCTATTCAACAGCCGTCCCTTACGGAGAAGGACACGATTTAGTCTGGCGCGCCAAAGCACAGGGTTTGTCGCTGCTCCCAGTTGGATATAGAATTACCACGAGTTCCCGTCGTTATAGAAATCAAGGTTGGCTTGCTACAACAGCTCGTTTCTTTTGCCTAACCTGGAAGCAAGCCCTACCCTATATGATCCGAAGTATCTTTTCAAAGACAAGAACACCAACTGCCATTGCCATTTTTGTAAAGACCTCCGGCCTTTCCCCCATGAAAACTCGCCTCTCGCGGACCATTGGCATTAAATATGCGGAAGTTTTTCAACAACAGGCATTAAGTGAAATCTCAAAAACACTCGGTGGGCTTAAAAATGTTTCTGTCTACTGGGCCATATCAGAAGCCGATGCCTACTATTTTGAACAATGGCGCGGATTTTCAAGAATATTACAAACAGATGGGGACCTTGGTGACAAAATTCATCATGTCTATTCGCAACTAATCTCCCAATTTACTCGGGTTATTCTCATTGGATCTGATGCGCCACAAATCAGTAAAGCCCACTTAGAAGGAGCAAGCTCATGTTTAGATGCCCACGATTATGTCATAGGGCCCGCAAGTGACGGGGGATTTTGGCTCTTTGGCGGCAAAGTCCCCCTAGAGCGAGAGATTTGGAAATTAACGCCATGGTCTTCCCCTGATACCTTTAAAAGACTCTATGCTGCCCTCCCTAAAAGTCCAGCTCTCCTACCGACCCTCACCGACGTTGACACAGTGGATGACCTTGCTGAAATGCTGAAAGAAGGCGTTGATTTGAGCCCAGAACTCAGAGAAACGTGCCAACGTCTGTTAAAAACACAAATTTCTTAGGGCTTTTCGCATGTTAAGGACATAGGCTCCTAAATCGCTTGGACAGTTTTTTTTTAAAGACTCTTGAAAAATGCAGTTTTGTCCAGCATTACTGGGCAATGGTCTTTTAAGTTCGCGTGTCACAAAATCTAGATGAAGCTTATTGGAAAACTAGATAGTACAATGTTTAAGGCATGTTACTAAATCTTCCATCTCCTACTAGCAAGTCAATAAACTTGACAAGCTGCACTCGCGTTCGTTATGAAACCTCGCGGTCGCTTACGGCCCGAGTTTTTTACTTTCCTTCAAATTTGGGGAATCACCATGCTTCGTCTTTCTGGATTCGTTTGTGCGACAATAGCTTTAAGTTTGATCTTTGCTGGGAGGCCTGTTGTTGCCTTCGGTCAAGAGACCTTGAGGAATGGAAAACTCGATAAAGAACACTTCGAGAGGACGCAAGAGACCATCAACTCCGGAGACCATCCTGGCAAAGTCGCGTCGATTTTGATTTTGGGTGCCCTTCATCAAATAGACCAAGATATCAAGGAACAGAAATCAGATGTCCTTCCTCACGAACTTAAAGATTTTAGAAAGGATCTTGGGGATGCAAAAATCATAACTGATATCTTTATTTTTTCTTTCCCCAAGACCGGGGACCAAGACGTCCTCCTCAAATTTAGAGAAGACTTAGATGAAGGATATTTGGTAGCGGGTGAATTCAAAGATCTTTTTGATAAACAAGGAATCACTCTTGCCGTTAAAGATCCTAAAACTGGCAAATGGTCTAAGGGCACGAAGCCTGAAGACATTGACTATCCCAAAGACAAGCTTAAAGAAAAAAGACAGGCTTATCTCAAGTGGGCGGAAAAGTTTGAAAAGAAGGACAAGCAAGAGACACTTGTGAAATACTTTTCTGAACCCCTTCTAAATGGCATGGAAATGAGAGAGCAAAAAGACATTTCTAGAATGTATTGGGGCGGGCTTGCTAAATTGCCCTCATCTGAGAGCACCCTCGCTCAATATTTGTCGCTACTTATCGCTCAACTTACAGACGTGCTGGCCGAAGACTACACCAAAGTCCTAGATATTGATGATATTCTCCACGATGAAGTCGCCTTTCACGATGTAAGAAAAAGAATGCGTTCCCTAGTCAAAATTCATGAATTCTTTCAACGCCAAATAGACCCAAACCAAGAACTATCGGCTCCCATAAAAGAGTTTCAATCGATTGCAGACAATTTCGGTAGTATTCACGACATGATGATTGGAATCGAAGATCTGTCTAAAAAAGAAAAAGAGAATCGTTCGGAAAAAATCAGATCTCTCTGGGACAAGGAAAGAGATCGCTTAAATCGCCTTGATATTCTGAAAGCCTTAAAAGAAGTAAAAGATCATCTCGAGAAGTTATAGGCTGCAGCTCCTATCATCGTGTATCTCAATGTTTTCCTCCTGGCCCTCAGAACTTACTTTTTGCGAGCTGAGAAGTTCTGCTGCTTGTCTTTTAACCCATGAGTGATACCTAGCTGCCGTGAATCCTATCATCCGAAGTCACTCTTGCGAGAAATCATGTACGACCGCTTCTTTGATAGCAAAAAGAAGTTTTTCTTTTAGACTCGAACTAGCAACTCTAACATACTGCATTTGAAATCAAAGTAGACGAAGCGAAAATTTGATAAGATGTTTCGCTGAATGTTCGTTTAATCTGCACTAAGGGATCTTGAGTTGACGCAGTGCAGTTGATTTCCAGCTTCTTAAGTCCCGCTCTGGGAGAGGCCGAGAGCTTTCCCAATTCTCTTGAAATTCCTGAGACTTACTTGGTGCCGTGACTGAAATAGCCCGTTAGTGTTCTTTTTACGTACGATAGAAAGCCATTATCTGGCTAAAATCCAAGGGAAATTTGTATACTTCGGCTATCCTTGTCAAAATTAGGCAAATGGAAAACCAGATTAAGACTTAATCCTCAATTACTGCGTGGAGCCAGGAAAGTCAGAAAAAACTGGTTGGTTCGTGAGCATAGGAAATCCTATGAGCACTTACTAAATTGCCCAAAATCTCGCTCAAAATGGACATGTCCAGGGTGCACTGTGGCTAATCGTGTTATCCATTAAGACGACTTCAGTAGGAACTTGTAATTGATTTTCTAGTTCTTTAGGCTCTGACAGAAGGCGTCTTGGTAATTTTTTCTCGTGGTCAAAGAGCTTATCTGTATTTAGAAGGCCGGAAGGTGTATTGGTAATTTTTTCTTGTCGTCGAAGAGCTTATCCGCATTTAGAATGCCAGAAAGTAGCTTTCTTGAATCCCGGTTTATTTCAGCTTCGGACCTAAGTGTCCTGGAGGAATTAATCGTTGTAACCGCGTCTTTGGTGTCAATAGGAAAAAATTGTGCAAAATCGAGGCACGCCGGCCGAAATTTATGCAAAATAATTTGTCTCGCGACAACCTCACGTGGTAAAACGAGATCTAAAAGCAAGAAAAAGACAAGAAGAAGAAATGGAGTTATCATGAAACTTGCAATATGCATCTGGCGGTTTCTCCCCATCATAGCTTTGATGAGCTCATCTGCATTTGGGGGATCAGCTAACCCTGTTGATCCTGTTGTCTTTACTTTTGCAACTGTGGGTGACTCTCGCCAAGAAAACTCCCCTGAAATATCGGCTCAAGATAAAATTTGGCTACAAAATACAAAGGCCTGGTCGCGGATACTGCGCGAAATTCAGCAAGAAAAGTCTAAGGCGCTATTTTTTAATGGCGATATGATTATGGGATATACAAGTGATCCACATACCCTCGATCGCCAGTATGCTTTTTGGCGAGGCATGGTAAGCCATCTCATGGAGACGGGAACTTATGTGGTGCCCATACCGGGCAACCACGAATTGGAAATCAAAATTGTCGACAAGCACAAGAAAGTCAATAAACTAGCCCAGCCCCAGAACGAAGAATCTTGGCGCCAAAATATGGGCGATCTCATTCTCAATGAGAAATTGTGGAGCGAGCTCACTGGCGCAAGTGCTAGTGCTTGGAATATCAATAATAATCCTAAAATCAAGGGCGCAGACCTCATTACTACAGATCAAAAACAGATGTCCTGGTCATTTGATTCCCATGGCTTCCACTTTGTCATTTTAAATACAGATGCCGTAGGCCGTGATAGCCACGCTCCTTATCACTGGCTAGAAGAAGACCTTAGCGCTGCGCAAAAACGCGGTGTCAAGGGGGCTCTTGTATTTGGTCATAAGATGGCATTTACCTACCACTATCCCGAAGAAAAAC
>JBAXBA010000137.1:0-6481 GCA_037142195.1 Pseudomonadota bacterium | reverse complement strand
ACTCGCAGACATTTTACCTAAAAGCACCCACTAATTCTGCGGAAGACCCAAAAAAGTAGACTTAAATTCAAGCTCGCTTGATAAGCCCCCAAACACTGACTGCAGTCCAAACGGCTTCTAAAATTATAAAACCATACTGCCTTTCAAGGATCGCAGTGACAGTTAAAATGGCGCCACCTAATGCATTTGTAGATAAAGCTAAGGTGGAGCGAGGGTCCCATTTTTGAGCTGTAACTTTTACAAAGGAAAGAAGAATCAGTGCAGCCCCAATAAGTGACGCGATTTGTATCATGAAGGACTCCGATCTAGTTCTGAAATGATGTCAAAGGCAAGGTCTATCACTTTTTGAGTAGTTTTAGACTCAATATCTTTATCTGCAAAAGGTGTGCTGTCTCCTATAACGGCTAAGAGAGCCCCAAAAATTAACCTTTTCCCTGTAGATTGCTGCTCTTGGTGGTCGAACAAGGTGCCTAATGTAAAAAGAGTCGAAGCTTCCATTTCGCTGGCCAATACTCCGGCATTTTCTAGTACATTCATATAGGCTTTATTTTGATCTTTTAAGGGGCCGCTACCAAACTCGCGCGCGTATAAGCTATCTTTTGAATGACAGATTCCAAATGAAACCTCGCGTCGTCCCTTGCAGATTGACTCTGCCGCGGCTAGAAATGTTCGCGAAGCTAAGGCAGGAAAACCATCGGGTACAAACCGGGAAGTGGTCGATTCATCTCGCACACATCCTGTGGGAATGACAATGTGACCTGCTTTTATGGTGTGGGGCTGCATGGATCCTGCTGTTCCTACCCGAATAAAACTTTTAGCTCCCAGTCCATAGAGTTCGTGGAGAATAATATCAATGGATGGTGCACCCATCCCTGTCGAAATGACTCCGACATCTAAGGATTTTTCAGAGTGGGTAAGTGTACCAAGATAGAGATTGTGGCAGCGGGGATGGTTTTTTACGGTGACATTTTGGAGCTTGTCAGCAATTTGGCGGGCTCTTCCATCGCTTCCTGGAAGGATCATATATCGCCCTCGGCCGCTATTTCCTAAGAAATCTTCCTCGCGTGCATTCATATGGTGGGGTGTAAAGCTCATGAGTAATTTCCTTGTCAAAGAGAAAGTTAAGTTCAGCTATCCACCGAACCAAGTGTCGAAATTAAGCAAAACTGAGTACCCTTTTAAGCGCGAGCTAAGATTTTTCTTTTGCCGAGGCGATTTTGAGTCAATAAGAGCAGAACCTTCGCTGGTTTCGAGGGTGCCTTCAAACTTGCTGATTACGGGGAGAATGGTGCTCAGATGAAGATTCCAAGATTCCACTCGCGTCACTAAGAGATCTGGACGATTTCCAGTGGGTCTAGAGGCGAGCGCTTTGCAATAGAAAATTCCTGCTTCCAGACTTAAAGCTGAATACTTAGTTTTTAGAGAATAATTTCGCCTAGAATTTGCGGAAACCTCTTCTCGACTCCCGAGGGTCTCGCTTGCAAATTCGATTTGCCGCACTCCTAAAATCGGTCCGGATGAAAATGGTCCACGCATGGCGGGAGTAAAAAGACTATACCCCCAAAGAAAATTTAAGCCTTTCGAGGATGAGTCTAGAATAAGCTTTTCGGCAAATACGGGCCTAATAGGGCCATTGCCGATAAAACCTCCGACTTTCCAAAAAAACATATCCTCAAGACTTCCGTATCCCAGTGACGTGACCTGGGCGATTCCTTCGATGGGCATTTCTTTGGTGCCATAGCTATGATTCTCTAATCCAATCCCAAAAGACCAAAAGCGGTTGTTGGATTGATTGTCAATCCGATAAATATCTCCAAACGCAGGACTTGCTAACGTGAAAACGAGGAGAATTCCAAGCCGTGTCATGCCTTTGCCCTTTTTTTCTCGATGATGCGCAGGATCCAAATGCTAGCTTCGTACATAATGCACATAGGTACCGCAAGAGCCGTTTGGCTCATGGGGTCTGGAGAGGGAGTCACGATGGCAGCGATTATAAAAATAATGACAATAACTATTTTTCGACTTTTAGCGAGCTGACTGGAGTCCAGAATTCCTACCATTCCAAGAAGAACCAAAAGTACAGGGGTTTCAAATACGAGCCCACAGCCGATCACCATCCAAATGAGGAGGTCCAGATAGTCTTTTACGGTGATAATGGCATTTCCAACTTTAAGTCCCAGTTCAATTAAATAACTCAAAGTCATAGGAATCACGGCATAGAAGCCGAATAAGCACCCTAAAATAAACATAGCCATGGTAGCAATAGCAAACGGTGTGACGAGCTTGCGCTCGTTTTCATAAAGAGCTGGGGCTATAAATTTCCAAAATTGGTAAAGCCAGATGGGCGCGCCTACAATAACAGCAGACAACATGCCGATCTTTACGGTACCCATAAAGACTTCCATTGGCCCAAGGAAGTTCAAAGCAGCTTTGTCCGGGGGCAAAATTTTCTTGAGAGGCATAGCCAAGAAGTTAATAATTCTGTCGCCGTTTGCAAATGCTATGAAAAAAATAATGGCTAAGGCTAATGCAGATTTAAAAAGTCGGGATCGAAGCTCATCAAGATGTTCCCAAAGTGACATTTGAGCACCTTCACCATCTCCTGGCTTCTGAGCATGTTTGTCGTCATTCATTAATGGGCCTCCAGCCAGTTTTGTCCAATTCCAATATTTACCTCAATAGGCACGTCCATGGGAATGGCCGACTCCATGGCTGTCCTAACAATGGGTAGTATCAATTCTACCTCGGACTTGGGACATTCCAATACAAGTTCGTCATGGACTTGTAAAAGTATTTTGGCCTGTAGGTTTTTCTGCTCCATCTCTTTATCCAATTTAATCATCGCAATTTTAATCAAATCGGCTGCGCTTCCTTGGATAGGGGAATTTACGGCTGTATTTTTAGCGTAAGCTGCCGTGGCCCCATTGGGATCATCAAGGCCAACAATGGTTCGTCTTCGTCCTGTGATGGTTTCCGAATAGCCGCGCTCTCTAGCAAAGGAAATGGCACCGTCGATATAGGCCCTTATCTTAGGAAATCCCCTGAAATAGCTTTCAATAAAGCCTTTTGCTTCAGGGATGCTTACACCTGTATCACGCGCAAGACGGCCAGGTCCCATGCCGTAAATGAGTCCGTAGTTTATCGCCTTGGCCCGGCTTCTCTCATCGGAGTTGACCTCTAAAGGGTCGGCCTTTGCGAACATAAACGCTGCGGTTGCTTTATGGATGTCGATTCCAGACAAGAAAGCCTTCTTTAAATTTTCGTCGCCAGACAAATGGGCCAGGATGCGAAGCTCAATCTGGGAATAATCCGCGCTCATGATCACCCACTGATCGTTTCGTGCCTGAAAAGCCTTTCTAATCTCTTTGCCATAGCTGGATCTAATAGGGATATTTTGTAAGTTAGGATTTGAGCTAGAAAGTCTTCCGGTAGCGGTTCCCGTTTGAAGAAAGTGAGTGTGGACCCGAGACGTTTTGGGATGAACTAATTGAGGAAGGGTATCTACATAAGTATTCTTGAGTTTTGAAACCGTTCTATATTCTAGAATGGCTTCCGCAAGGGGATGCTCTGAAAGGGCTTCCATAACCGTAACGTCGGTAGAGAACCCGCTTTGAGTTTTCTTTATTTTTTTAATGCCTAAAACTTCATGAATTTTCAATTTCTCAAAAATGATTTGGGCAAGTTGCTTAGGAGAATTGATGTTGAAGTTTTCACCGGCGAGATCCCAAATTTTAAGCTCACATTCTTTAGCCACTCTGTCTAAAGTCATCGATATGGCGGCGAGAGCTTCCGTATCCACGTAAATGCCTTCGCGCTCCATTTTAGCAAGAATGCTAACCAGGGGGAGTTCAATCTCACTATAGACACTGGTAAGTTTCTTATTAATCAAAGTTGGTCGAAAGATCTCATAAAGCCTAAAACAACAATCCGCATCTTCCGAGGCATAGGTGGTCAGGATTTCAAGAGGTACCTCAGACATAGATGTCTGCTTTTTGGGGCCCATTAAGGCACTCGTAGGAATTTTTGTGATTCCTAGATACTCGAGAGACAAGGCGTCTATTCCATAGCTGGAGCGGCTTGAGTCTATGACAAATGCCTGAAGCATGGTGTCTGCAAAAGGGCCTTTTGGAAGGATTTGGATGTTGAAAAGCATTTGAAGATCAAATTTTAAGTTATGGGCAACTTTCATGGCTTTAGAATCGGCAAACATTTGAGTCAGCCCAGTCAGCACTTCATCTCGAGTGAGGTCTTTGGTTAAGTGTGACTCTAGAAAGGGTACATAGAAACCTTGCCCTGTCTTGGTGGAAAAACTAAATCCAATAGGTATCGAATCGTGAATATCTAAACCGGTGGTTTCCGTATCAAAGGAAAAGCATTCGGTGCGGTTTAATAGCTCAAGAAGGGATTTAAAGTCATTTCGAGTGGTGACGCATTCGTACTTGGAGTTTTGCAAATGTGAAGGAGTTGGTGCCGATTCTGCTGGGGGAGTTACTGCTATTTTAGTAGTGCTTTTTGTTGTGGCCTCTTTTCTATCATTTTCTCCAGAAGAGTCCCATTTTTCGGACTCGCTAGGTTTGGGGGGGAGAGGTGGCTCGCTTATTTTTGTATTATCTCGAGGGGGGGTCCCAGATAACTTTCCTTCAATTTTTGCAGCAAGGGTTTTAAACTCAAGCTCCTTCATGAGCCCAAGTAATTTAGGATTTGCCTGGGCAAGCTTCTGATCACAGACCGCTTGCTCAAGGGTAAAGTGCAAAGGGATGTCGTTCTTAATTGTGACTAAGGCTTTAGATAGGTCTGCAAGAGGACGGTTTTGCCTGAGGCTTTCTTGCTGGCGTTTATTAGTGATTTTCGAAAGATTATTGTAAATTTCTTCAAGAGATCCAAACTCTGAAATGAGCGACGCCGCACCTTTGTCCCCAATTCCGGGAACACCTGGGACATTGTCGCTTGAGTCGCCTATTAATGTTAATACATCTATAACCTGGGAGGGCTTTACGCCAAATTTTTGAAAAACTCCCGCTTCATTGACGATTTCGACTTTCCCAGCCTTTTTAGGCGCATAGAGAACCACCTTGTCGTCATCAACGAGCTGCATGAAGTCCTTGTCCCCAGAGACTATAAAGACCTTTAACTCTTTGCTGGCCAACTGGGTTGCTATGCTTCCAATGATGTCATCAGCCTCCACCCCAGGCAGGCGCATGACAGGAATATCAAACGCCTCAAAGAGTCTGAAGAGTACAGGGATTTGGCGAGAAAGATTTTCAGGCATTTCCGAGCGATTCGCTTTGTATTTATCATACATTTCATGGCGAAATGTCGGCTCAGGAGAGTCGCAGGCGGCCACTAAGAAGTCAGGCTTTTCATCTTGAATGAGCTTTAATATGAACTGAGCGCTACCATAAATGGAGGACGTAGGAAAACCACTCGAGGTCGATAAGGGATTTGCTCCGAAGGCATGAAAGTTTCTAAAGGCCATTGCCATAAAGTCGATTACGAAGAATTTCTGCATTTACGAACCTCAAGGAGTTTCTTGGTTTCTCTGTCTGTAGTTGTAATTCTTTGTTAGAAATTTTGCTATTTGGGCTTTTAATTATTTGGTTTTTAGGGGGCTTCCCTCAATCTGGGGAAAAATTAATCTGACCGAGGGAAGGAAAAGAGTTATTTGTTGTCTAGTTAGTGTACAATTTTAGTGCCTTTTTTAAAGCTCACGTCTGGATTTGCCAGGGCGTCTTGGGGAAGAGATAAAAAGACGCCTGTCCAATGACTAGGCATGCAACACTGCCTTTAAAAGTTCACTATTTTTTCAAGTTATGGACAAGTATTAAATAAATGTATAGCATAGAAGCAATCTTTCAACCAAGAGGTAAGACATGGGCACAACTGCTGAGCTCAAATTAGAGGGAAAACCCTATGAACTTCCCATTATCGTCGGTTCCCATAACGAAAAAGCTGTAGATATTCGCAAACTGCGAGGTGACACAGGTTATGTCACTTTAGATTCAGGTTATGAGAATACGGGTGCTTGCCAAAGCAAGATTACCTATATTGATGGGGATAACGGTATATTAAAATATCGAGGCATTCCTATTGAAGTTTTGGCTGAAAAGTCGGACTTTGTGGAAACCAGTTATTTATTGATCTATGGAAAACTCCCTACAAAATTGGAACTTTCTAATTTTAGTCGAGAGCTCACTTATCATTCCTTGATTCATGAAGACATGCTGAGATTTTATGATGGTTATCCGCCTAGTGCGCACCCCATGGCCATTTTGTCGTCCATGGTATGCTCCCTTTCTGCGTATTACCCAGATAGCCTCGATCCTAATGATCCTAAGCAAGTGGATAATTTGATACCTAGAGTGATGTCCAAAATCAGAACTATTGCTGCTTATTCTTATAAGAAGTCTATTGGCCAACCTGTGATGTACCCAGTTAACCGCCTGGACTACTGCTCTAACTTCTTACACATGATGTTTGCTGT
>JBAXBA010000136.1:0-6711 GCA_037142195.1 Pseudomonadota bacterium | reverse complement strand
GTCCACTCAAAAGAGTGATAAATCATTATTTATTCTGAGTTTTTAAATTCCCTCAAGTATATGTACCCATGCCAGAGCAAGGGACTATGCAGATGCACTGCAGTGGCTCATGGATGCACGCATGGTACACAAAGTTAAAAATATCTCTCAAATCGATTTACCATTGGAAGGTCATGCCCATGAAGACACCTTTAAAATTTACCCTCTAGATGTCGGCCTTCTTGGTGCCCTTTTAGAAGTCCCAGCAAAATTGGTACTAGAACAGGAAGGAATTTTTAGTCAATTTAAAGGAGCCTTAGCGGAATGTTTTGTAGCTGAGGAGTTGATTTCTTATGGATTTTCTAAGCTTTATTACTGGACAAGCTCCGGAAGCGCCGAAGTGGATTTTATCGTTCAGCAAGAAACTCAGATCTTGCCTTTGGAAGTTAAGTCCGGAGTTAACTTACGCTCCAAAAGCTTAAGCCTTTTCGGAGAGCGCTATCCTCATTGCAGCCTCACTCGAGTTTCCACTCGCAACTTTGAGAATAACGGTAGATTTAAAAATTACCCCTTATACAGCCTATCTGTTTTTTCAAACTTTGCCCGCGATGCTACGTCCTAAATTTAGACAAATCTTTCTAAAAGTCTTGGCAAGGCGAAATTTATAGGGGTCGAGAACAAAGGAACTCGATGGTCGAATTGCTTTTCCAGTCAAGGAATCATTTATACCAAGAGTCGATCGTTGTTTCTAACTCTCAACCATGAGCCAGAGGAATTGATTTCTGCATCCCAGGAAAGTAGGTCACATTTTTTGAACATAGAGGCCCCATTCCATCAGCAATCGAGTGAATGCCTGGGCTCGGGTCTGGTCCTCCCCTTGTAGTTGAGCCCAAGAAGCAGATCGTTCGAGGACGATTTGTTCCTGGTCAGAGTCTCTTAGGGGGACTTTATTTTCTATTTTTAAAGGAGTCATATCACGACATAGATCGAGACGTTGCTTCACTAGGCTTAGAATCTCGCTGTCGATGTCAGCGATTTTCAAGCGAAGGTTATTGAGGGTCTTAGGGGCCTCGTCCATTCTAGTCCTTTATTTTTAAAGCTCTGAATCGATGGGTTTAGCGGGAATTCAGATGGATTTTTTTGGCAAAGTTTATCTCAGAGAGAATCATGTTTGAAGCTTTCCAACCTGCAAAGGCATTTATAATCTTTTATTGGGTCAATAAGAAGTTTTCCATGCGTCGGGCTCCCGGTGGATTTCGCCTCGGGTGTCTTGGAGGATCAAATCTGTTCCATCGACACCTAGTATATGGTTAGGTAGCAAAGGTATTTTGCCATTAGGGGTGTCGAGGGCAAAAGTAGGGATGCCAAAGCCTGAAATTCTACCCCTAAGAAAGGTCATGATTTCAAGTCCTTTATTTACGGGGACACGAAGATGCTCGGTGCCAGCGATCATGTGGGCGTGAAAAATATAATAAGGACGAACTCTGTTCTTAATGAGGGAGCGGCAAAGTTGCAGCATGGCTTCGGGGGAATCATTAATTCCTTTTAATAAGACAGCCTGATTGCCGATGGGGATGCCGGCATTGGCAAGGTTAGCCAAGGCGATTTGAGCCTCTTCCGTGACTTCGCTGGCGCAATTGAAATGGGTATTTACCCAGATGGGGTGATACTTCGCAAGGATCGTACAAAGCTTCTTTGTGACTCGATAAGGAAGTGTGACGGGAGTTCTTGTACCAAATCGGATGACCTCCACATGAGGGATTTCGCGGATTCGGGCTAAGAGGCGATCTAGGGCATCATCACTCGCAATAAATGGATCGCCACCTGTAATGAGGACATCACGAATGGCAGGATTCGATTTGATATAGGCAATCCCGCGATCGATGATGCCACGATTGAAATGGAGTCCTTCTTCGTCATCACGGCGCTTTCTAAAGCAGTACCGGCAATAGACAGGACAAAGCTGCGCCACACAAAAGGCCACACGGTCTGGGTAGACATGCACTACTTCTCTAACGGGAGAGTGATCAACTTCACTCAAAGGGTCTGGTTTTCCCAGTCGATCGCTCAGTTCTTCAAGGCGGGGAAGGGCCTGAAGTCTTATGGGACAAGAGTCATTTTGAGGCTCCATGAGAGACATATAGTAAGGAGTCACACCAGCATGAAATACCGTTTCTAGGTTTTTGAAGCCATCACGCTCGGAATCTGAGAGTTCAAGAGTCGTCTGAGCTTGTTCAAGGTTTCTGACTTGTTTGGCCATTTGCCAGCGCCAATTGGTAAATGTAGAAACCGGGACCCCAAAGGCATTTGCACCCAAAGCGGTCACACTGGAACTTTTTAGGCCCAATTTGATAAAGGATTCATCGTAGCCATCCCTATTGCCCTTTAAATAGCCATTTAAGTAGCCATCTTCATTTTCACTAGGGGCCAGGGTTGGGGTATTGTCGATGTCAAAGTCAGTTTCTTTCATACTCTCTTTCATACTCTCTTTCAGACTCTAGGCCCTTAAAGCATGATAATTTTTTCGATTTTACAGGCTCTTCGATAAACGAAGTCTACGTCATCAGAGGACTCGTAAATGCCAGTCGCCGTTAAAGAGGTATAAGTGCCGTTCGCCGAGGGCTTTAAGATCCGTTTCTCTGTAGAAAATAGCTTTTGTAGCTCTTCGAGTTGGGACGATGGTACAATAAATTTAAAGGTGTAGGGCCCTGGCCAAGTGTGGTGATCATCTAAAAGTTTTTTAAATCGTTCCCTGTCCATGTCACCTTCTTAAGTAAGACTCGTGCTGGCAGGATGTAACATAGGAAATGGGGGTTTGTCCAATGGGACAGCGCGTTATCATCAAGGAAATCATTTTAGGATCGACCTCTAAATATAGAAAAGCACTCCTTGAGGCTTGCGGTGTTGCCTTTCGAGCCGTCGCTTCTGGAGCCGACGAAAAATCTATAAATTCTCCAAATATCAGAGAGTTGAGTCTCAAAAGAGCCCTGCTCAAAGCGGACTTTTTAGCCCCTCTTTATCCTTCATGTCTGATTATTGGAGCTGATCAGACCCTCTCCTTTGAGGGGCAAGGCCTTGAAAAAGCATCTAACCGCGAGGAAGCATTTCAGAATTTAAAGCGCCTCTCTGGCTCGATTCATTATCTGCATTCCAGCATTTGTCTGGTGGGTGCGGTAGCGGGAACTCCTAAAACTTTTGGGTTTTTGACGTGCGACGTTCCCATGCGGATGCGTGCTCTTACAGATGCGGAAATAGCAGCTTATTTAGACCTTGGGGAATGGCAAGGTGTTGTGGGGTGCTATCAAGCGGAAAACCGCGGATCCCAGTTATTTAATCCCCCTATGGGAGATACCTCTGCCATTATGGGACTGCCCCAGACCGACCTTTTAAAGCTCCTTCGAAGTATAGGTATCAATCCTCTTTTAAATCCTTCAGGACCTTGGGAGGTCGAAGTCTAGCTTCCTCAATGAGGCCAGCACTCCACGGACCTAAAACCTAGGATCTAAATTCCTCTCCTAAGGAGGAGATAGAGGTTTTGGGCACAGGTCTAAAAGGAGGCAGCTCTCACAGAGGGGCTTTTGGGCTTTGCAGGTGTAGCGGCCGTGTAAGATCAGCCAGTGGTGGGCCCTTGGCAGATAGGAGGTGTCAATCAGCTCGAGAAGTTTGAGTTCTGCCTTCTCGGGGGTATTTTCATGGTGAAAGCCGAGCCTTTGTCCGACTCGGAATACGTGGGTATCTACCGCTAGGGTAGGCTCCTGAAAAAGCTCTCCAAGGATCACATTCGCAGTCTTACGGCCGACTCCTGCTAGGGCTTCTAATTCTTGGCGAGTGCTGGGAACTTGGCCCTGATGATTTTGGAGCAGGGATTCAGACAACTTCACGATATTTTTAGCTTTTGTGGGAGCTAGGCCGATCGACTTGATCTGATTTAAAAGGGCTGCTTCGCCATTTTGGACGACTCCCTCTGGGGTAAAGCCAGCACGATAGAGGGGCTCCATGACCTTATTGACCTGCTTGTCCGTGGCTTGGGCAGAGAGCACCACGGAGCAAAGGAGCTGATAAGGCGTGATATAAAAAAGCTCACACCTAGCGTCTGGCATGGCCTTTTGAAAACGCAAAAGCACCTGTTCAGCAAATGCTTTCAGGGCTTTTTTGGTGGGAGTCTTAGCTTTTGGCCGAATGATCTTACTCGGAGACGGCAATTTTGACATCGCCATAGATCCGGCACTGACATGCAAGGCGCTCATTAGGGAGGGCAGCCATGGTCTCTAGAAAGTCTTTTTCATCGTCCTGCATGGGACTGATTTTATCAGCACCTTCTAAAACCTTAATCATACAAGCCCCACAAGCTCCGTCTCGGCAGCCGAACAGGATGGAGGTGTCATGGTCTTCACACATATCGATGAGAGCATATCCCTCTTTAACATCGAGATTCAGTTTGTCTGTTGTAATTTCTACTTTTGGCATGGCTTATCCTTAAAGTTGCAAATGCCGCCCTCCCAGCTGCGGGAAAGCATCGGACTATGTCCTACCTTTACCGGCGCTAGGTTTCAACACATTTTACACTTTCATCCGAGGTTTGGAGTTTAAAGCCAAGATGTAAGCTGCAAAAAATCTAATTTTAAGACTTATATGAGTTCTTTTCATGCGGAACTTCGGAGTGAGCCGCAAGGAAAGTATGGGATTTCAGGAGATTGAGCCAGTCGATTTCACGTGGTTTGAGCCACTGGCCGACCGGACCAAAGGGACCCGAAATTCTGATTACGAAGTGGCTCAATTTTGGTGAAATGAGGCGGCTCAACTTAGGTGAAATCCAGCAGCAAGGCCCAATAAAGCGAAAATAGGTTTAGAAAAATGGACTCCCAAAGAGCCTAGTTTCCCATGGCGTTCTTTGAAATTTATTGCGTCTGGCAGCAACCATTGAGCCAATAGGAGTCATGAGAATGCCATTTCTCTTTTTCCAAATGGGAGGAAAAGAATGGGTGAAAAGGAACTCGACAGTGGTCTTGCTTTTTTATCAAAGAGACCCCGGAAGGAACCGGACCTTTTGTGCAAGTGTCTGATAGTACTAGACTTGTATGGGCGCCTGTTTAGGCATAAAACTTGCGTATGGGGTATTGAGGGAGCTCTTTGGAAAAGATCTCTCAAAGCTTAAGAATACGGGAGGAGCCACACATGATTCGTATGAACCAACTCAAAGCACTTTGTTTCCTATTTTTAGGGTGCAATTTATATGATCATGCAAGAGCTGCAGATATTTTGCCAGTAGGAAGCCTGGATACCACTTCCACAGGAAAAGTATCGGCAACTAAACTTTTAAAAGCCGGTGAGTTAAAAGGCGCTTCTCAATATGAGGGCGGAGCTCAACTTTTGACTGCGGATCGAAGTGCCTCAGAGGCAAGTGGTCTCAAGAAACTAGGGGACCAAAAGTTAATTAAATCAGTACATCGCATGGGCCTTTTTGTGGGCTATGGCATCACAAGTCGTATCGAATTCAATTTAGGTCTTAGGGGCAGTTCCGAAGCTCTTAACAGCAGCCAACGCCGAGATTTTTTACTTGACGGATCACGAGAAGGAACTGTCGGTAGCGCCGGTGGCTTTGATGGTGTCGTTTTAAGTTCTAAGTTTGATGTCTTTTCCATAGATAATTTTAAATTTGCCAGCCTTCTCTTTTATGAAGGACCAGCGGGTGAAAAAGCTTGGCAAAGCTTTACACGTTCTGAAAAAGATAAGTATGGTTTCGCCGTGCTGGGAAGTTACGCCATTAAGTCTTTGGGCCTTGTTTCAGCCAATATTGGCTACAGGTCTCGAAAAGCTGAAGAAGTGGGTGCGATCTATATTGGAAATGAAATCTACACGAAACTTTCTGGACTCTATTACATCACTCCGAGAGTAGGCGCTTTTCTCTCTTGGGATCGTCGTAGCATACGCGTAGCAGACGAGACGAAACCCCAAGCAAACGGATATCTTGATTATAGAAGCCAAGTAGAATCTGCTTCAGAAGTTGGGGTTACAGCCTATATCTATAAAAACTACCGTCTAACAGCTTACGTTGGCGGAAATGTTTCCCCTAAAGCCACATTCGCAAGCCCCGAGAAAACCTTTGGTCTGTCTCTTGTGATTCCTTTGAGATCTGGCGATTCAGTCGCTTCCGAGGTCGTTCACAAAGCTAAAATTCCTGAGCCAGAAAGAGATCAACCTTCGAAAGAAGAAGCGGCTCAAGTTCAGGTCCAAGTAGACGCAAAACCAAGTCAACCTAAACCGGCTCTAACCGAAGAGAAAATCCCCGCCCCTCAGCAGGAATCGGGTGAATATCCAGAAATGGACATGGGCGCAAAAACTGTAGATGAGGGAATCGAATCCACCGATGATTTCTCGGAAGTCAAAAAAGCTGTACAAGCATCGTCTCAAGTAGTGGACCCCATGGCTTCCAAAGAAAATGAGCTCCAAAAAATAGAGCAAAAAGAAGCTGAAACAGCAGCGCGTAGCAAAGCTAAAGAAGAAAAGCGCAAACAAGAAGCTGCTAAGTTGTATGCGGTTCAACAGAAGAAAAAAGCTGCATTAGATGGTGAAGTTCAACTGAAGGCGGATCGAGCTTCGAGGCCCTACGTTGTGACGGACAAAGATGTGGAATTTAAGGGTATTGATGAATGACGAAAGTCCGGGCCTAGAAAAAAATGCCTCGTCAGCAGAATTTGTGGGTCCATTCAGGAGTTGGTAGTTTTCCAAGCT
>JBAXBA010000135.1:0-6719 GCA_037142195.1 Pseudomonadota bacterium | reverse complement strand
TGGCAGCTAACTTGACAGATACAAGATCTTCATTTCAAACATAGCAACTACCAACGGGGGATTCGCAGTAATTTTCATATTGTATTACAATTGCGCAGCATGTTAAAGCAAAGATGAAAGGGAGGTGGTGAGATGGAATTTGGTCATTTTATACTTTATTTTCAGACTCTTAGCTTTTCGGGCGGAGGGATTGATTTTGACTTTAAGATTAGTACTCTACGAGCCAGAACCCAATCAAAACTTCGAGAACGACCAGAGTGACGGCTGCTCCATCAACCGCAAAGATTCTAGCGGACTTCGCGGAGATCAGAGAAGTTCTGAGCTTAGGTGCCGACGCCTCACATCCAAAGGTCTCAAATTTTCTCAAGAAGCACACCTTCCACCCAATGGTTGGCAAATTCAGCCACGGACTTCAAACCAACGATTTTGGCAATGTTCGCGATTACGATTCAGAAGACAAGGCCGATCTCATACTGGCACGATTCTCTGCTGCGTATAGCCCAATCCTAAACTACGATGGACTCCTGTTGGAACAAACTAAGGTTAATTCAACGATCCCAATTCTATTTCCCTCACGCGCAAAGCCTGCATTCTTGATAGCTCACACAGTCGGATTCGAGGGAAACAGGGCTGTTGCTTTGTTTCCTGAAAACTTTGTAACCTCAAAGCATGTGCATCAATCCAGCTCAGTCTTCTACTTCATCAATAAATTTGTGGAAAGATTCCGAAAAATCACTTTACCTTTCATTCAAAGCGCACGAGTCAATCAGTCCACGTTCGCTGATATCCTTCACCTATCGGATGCCCAAATTGCGGAAGTTTCGTCCGTATGGGTTCACCTGCATGAACACTTTCACAACCAAGGCCCTCTTCCTCTTCCTCATTGGCTGCCAATTAAGAGCTCAAAATCTGTCGCTGCGCTGGAAGAACTTCGAGTGGATTTGCTGACAATATTGCACGCCCACAAATCCATATCCAAAATTGATTCCCTATTGGGTCGCCGTGTATCCCAATTCGTGCTGGCCGAAAGGGCTCTCAGATACCCAATTGAATGCCATCCTGAGAATGACTACGACGCTCGAAGCTCGATCCTATTTTTGAACATGCTCAGAACACGAAGGGCAGTCAATTGGAGCGAAGGAACCATCACTTTCAAGAATGAAAAACTGATGCGAGCAATCTTAGATATTTCACAGGAAATCGAAGCCTTGGAACTCAAAGTATCCCATCAACCAAAAACCATCGGCTATTTGAAAGACTTTGTAAAAGCTAACTGCTTGGCAACTGGCAACGGAAACTTTCAGAATCTTAAGGTGTTCGGGGAGCGCAGACTGGATGGTTAGGGAAGTGTTTAAAACATCACTTCCAGTGGCTTTTGGATACCTCCCACTCGGGATGGCATTCGGGGTCCTACTGCAGAACTTAGGAATTCCGTGGTACTGGGCCACGGCAATGGGTGTGTTTATCTTTGCCGGCGCGGCTCAATTTATGGCTGTGGCCATGCTTTCTGCAAAAGCTGGTCTTTTTGACGTCTTTACGGCAACTTTGCTCCTGAATCTTCGCCATGTCTTCTACGGCCTCGCGATGATAAACAGATTCAAATGTCTAGGATCCGGTAGACTCTATGCGATTTTTGGACTCACTGATGAAACCTTTTCACTGCTTTCGACTTCAGAAGTTCAAATCGGGGACTCTCGCTTTGTAGTCGGACTAACCGCTCTCAACCACCTGTGGTGGGTGGTCGGTTGCACTCTTGGGGCCGTTCTGAAGTCGAACATTGAGTTCGATAGCACAGGCATAGATTTCTCACTTACCTGTTTATTTGTTGTCCTATTACTTGAGCAATGGTTTAAATCAAGAGACCCCAAACCCATCCTTGCTGGTCTATGCGCAGGAGCCGCCTCTTTGCTAGTTTTCGGTAGAGATCACTTTCTTCTCTTCGGCATTGCAGGTGTGATGCTAACAATACCTCTAATCGGAAAAGATGTTAAAAATGACTGATCTTCAAATTGTCTTTTTCATTGCAACTATGTCCACAGCTACTTTCCTAACTAGAGGCTTACCCTTCTTGTTGCCCAAATCCGCAACCCAAAGCAAATTCGTTCAAATTGGGAATCGCATATTACCACCAGCTATACTTACGCTTTTGGTAATGTACTCACTGAAAAACACACATCTGACTTCTGGACAAAGTGCCCTACCAGCAATCTTGGCACTGGCAGCGGTCATTATTGTTCACATCATAAAAAGAAATGCATTGCTGAGCATCCTCGTTGGCACTGCTTTGTATATGTTCTTAAAGCAAATTATTTTTCACGGCCTGTAAGCAGGATCATTTTGGAGGTAACGGAATGTTAGACTTGAGTTTATCGGGACGAACGGCAGTTGTTTGTGGATCTTCCCAAGGCCTCGGAGAAGCTTCAGCAGTTGCATTAGCATCCCAAGGCGCCAACCTTGTTTGCATTGCTCGCAACAAGGAAATGTTGGATTCGGTGGTTACTGGTCTTGTCGGGGAGCGACATCAATTCTTCATCTGCGACTTTGAAAAGAGAGAACAAGTCGAAAATATAGCGAAACAACTTTCGGACATGAATATTGACATACTTGTCAACAATGCTGGCGGACCACCACCCAACCCCGCCACTCAATCCTCCGACGCAGATTACCTTAGCGCTTTCCAAATGCACCTTCTCACAGCAGCAACGCTCTCGAACGCTGTAATCCCAAAAATGAAAGAGCAGCAGTGGGGACGAATCGTGAATATCGTTTCCGTTTCAGGAAAGACACCCGTAGCAAATCTCGCTGTTTCCAATTCCGTGCGAGGTGCAGTTATCAATTGGTCGAAAACATTGAGCAATGAAGTCGCAAGTCATGGAATCACTGTGAACTGCGTCCTTCCTGGTTACACGCGAACTTCCCGACTGGAGCAACTCAACACACTAGCAGCACAGAGGACGGGCAAGACAAAACAAGAAGTTGAGTCTGGGATAATAGCGCAGATTCCGATGGGTAGATTCGGTAGGCCCGAAGAAATTGCTGCAGCGGTTGCGTTCTACTCAGCGCCGGCAAGCTCTTTCGTAACGGGAACATGCCTTCCGGTAGATGGCGGGTGGACAAAATTTTCCTAATCACAACTGTTCCAATCTAAGGGTGAAGTCGAAATGTGGAAAAAAAGGATTTCTGTGCTTTTTACTTTGATCTCTGGCTTAAGCTTCGCGTCTCCTAAAAAAATTGAGAAGTCCACAAAACTTAGGGCAATCTCAATTTCGCTTTTGGAAATTGACCCAAAGGAAGTGGGTTCAAAAGCAAGACCTGAGCGCCGACGAGTAATTGAATCAGCGCTTCAACTAGCCGTTTCGGACAGATCAAAAGAACTTTCTGATGTTGGATTGAGGCTGACAATCGAAATGAACGACCTTTACCAAGCACCCAACTCTGCATCGGCGGGTGTCTTAAAAGCGATCGCCGGCAACAGCCTAGCCGGTATTGGTCTACCGACAAGCTACTATGCCGAACATGGAGGGGCTACCCTTGATGGCTCAGATCTTACGATTGTAAGCCCATTTGCGACATCAGCAATGCTGGAGCGTTTTTCCAGGAACCTTGTTTTACTTATGCCCACAAACAGGCAATCAGCATTGGCTTTTGGTCAGGAGGTGCAGAACGACCTCCGAGCCAAAAGCGTTGCGATAGTTGTTCCTTGGGACAATGCATTTTCAAAAGATTTTTACGAACAGCTGCCAGCACCCCTTAGAGATACTTCAACGTTGATTAAGGTGCTTGACGACCAACAAAATCTCGACACTGTGTCGAAAAAAGTTGTTGATCTCAATCCGGACGTTGTCGTTCTTGCTTCTTTTCCCGCTTTTACAGGGAAGCTGATTCGATCAATTTATGAAAAAGGCTACAGAGGCACCTTTGCAGGTCCATCGAGTTGGGGCGAAGGGGAAGGCAAACCCTTGCACGCTCTCACAAAAGACCTGCCTATCAAAGCTGTTCTGGTTCGCGAAGCCTCAGAATACTTTTCGACTCCAGAACAATCCCGATTCGCAGAGCGATTCAATAGCGTCTCTGGCATGGCTTTTTCTTCAGAAGCGGGACTTTACTATGACGCTGCAAACCTGGTGATCGATCGAATTGTTCAATTGGGATCAAAGGTCTCGCGGGCGAGCCTAACGGACGCAATCCGAAAAGAGAAAAAACGCTGCGGAATCTTCTCAAATGTTTGCAAAAAAGGAACGCAAAGCAAGTCAATACCGTTTTATGTGGTGACTTATGAACGTGGAAAGTTCTCCCCAAAGAAGGTGATTTATGTTGGCCACTGAGAAGATCTCTAAAATATTTGAGAGAAATTTTAATAGAACGTTGAGTTATCTTGGTGCCGCTTTTCTGTTCATTGCTTTACTGCTCAGTGCCTCATTTTTCTATTTTGGACTCAAAGAAGCGCAAAATCGAGCACAAAGCACCATCAGAACCTATCGGTCAAACCTAGTTTCAATCTTTATACTTAATGAGCTGACCGCTTTAGACGTAGCGATTTCCACAATGAACGAAAGCACTGATCTGGTCCGATTTTCAAGAGATTCCGGACAAAGTCTTCAGCTCTTTGAATTTCGAGAAGTGATTGAGACAGCCGGTCAAAGACATGGCTCCCTTATTTACAGTATAGAGCTCGCCAAAAGCTTAAACTTTGGGATACTGGGAGTTTTTATTTCAGTGCTTACCGCTACATTTCTTGCGGTACTCTTAGCGTTTCGGCGCGCCCAACGAGTACTTATTTCGACGATCTCGTCCCCTCTTGAGGTGCTCTCGGAAAGAATACTTGCCTCCGATGGCCTCGACCTCAACCAAACCCAAGTCTTTGAGTTTGATTCACTTCGCGATCCTGAAACCAAAGAGATTCTTGATCTTCAGAATGCACTGAAGCGCTTTAGCAAAGAAATCCGGGAATCGCACTCTGTTGTCAGTGCAGCAAAACAGGATCAAGCAGTGGCGCGAATGACGCAAATGATAGCGCATGACGTTAGAAAGCCTTTTTCAATGGTCAAGGCGTTCTTAGACACCGTTGGCGGCGTTTCGACAATCGAAAAGATGTCAGCAGTAACCGAAGAATTCATACCTGAAATCAATCGGGCCCTGACCACGATTACAGGACTCTTGCAAGATGTAATGGAAATTAGCAGCAAGTCCAAACCGATACTTGAAACTGCGAGTCCAATCGCACTTGTGGAAACCGCCTTGGTGGACACCTTCGCCTACCAGAGCGATACAGATGTTAAGTTTAGTTATCATTTTAACCACACTTTGTCCGTTTCCATTGATATCTCAAAGGTCATGAGAGTTTTTGGAAACATCTGTGACAATGCAGTTCAAGCCATGCATGGAAAAGGTCAGCTTTGGTTCAAAACAAAAGATCTAATACTTCAAGGCAATTCGTTTGTGGAGTTTAGAATCGGGAATTCAGGCTCATTCATTTCTCAAGAGGACCGAGATTCGCTATTTGAGGCTTTCTTTACCAAAAACAAGATAGGAGGCACTGGTCTTGGTTTGGCAATTGCTCAAAAGGTTGTGACCTCGCACGGCGGCTTAATTGGAGTTGAGTCCGAAAGGGATGATAGCTATCCCGACGGCAAGGTGGAATTTTACTTTACGCTGCCAACAAGTGGATTGCCCGATGTTGTTACGGCTCCTCGGAGACTCCTGAAATCATCCACGGAACTGCGCTCGTCGATGCGGAGCCGAAAAATGCCCAATCAGTCAACTGAAGATGGTATCCAAGAGGTTGAATTCTTGTGGGGTCAAGTGACCTCCAGACTCAGGCATCTAAATCGACCTTTGAAAATTCTTATGGTTGACGATGAATCCGTTTACAAAGGTGCAATTCAAAAACACCTCTCTCGACTCGAAGGATCCAATGAACTAATTGATTTTTTGACTGCACAAGGGAGTAAAGATATCCCAAATGTAACTTTAGATGGTGGGATTCTTGACATAGACTTAGGCCCGAACTCTTTGGACGGATTTCAAATCTCAAAGAAAATAAGGAATCAAAACGCCTGTGTGTTTCTGTGCATTCATTCGAATCGAACCTTTGCGGACGATTCGAGGCGGTCTTTAGACTCGGGCGCGGATTCTTTTCTGCCAAAACCAATGAGCATGGCACATTTCGTAAGGTTTCTCGCCCAATGCACTGATCGGATGGCCCCCGAAGCGACTTTATTGATAGACAGCCGCAAGCAACATTTAAACAGCTTCGAAAGCACCGATGAAGTTAAATTTTCAGATTCAGCCAAACCGGTCTTTAGATTTGCAGTAGTGGATGACTCAAACTTAGTCCGCATGTGCTGGAAAACCAATTTTAGCGAGGAGGCAATCGACACTTTCGACTCTCCGGAACACTTTGATCGCTACTGTATGGAGAACACAGAATACCTTGGTTCACTTTCTTTAGTAATCACAGACTTCCATTTTGGCTCACTTTCAGTACAGGATGGCGCGGAGTTCGCAGATAGCATCAGAGCTCGTGGCTCCTCAGTTCCCCTATTTCTGGCGTCGGATGGCACCTTTGATGCAGACACGTTAACTGTATTCAGCAGAATAGTAGGAAAGCTCCCCCCTTCATCCGAAGATTTTCAGAGTTGGAAGAGTGAATTGCAAAAATAGTATACTTAATGCCTTTTCTTGAGCTTCGCGAGTTTTAAAGTATTCCATGGTCACAG
>JBAXBA010000134.1:0-6736 GCA_037142195.1 Pseudomonadota bacterium | reverse complement strand
TGATCCGTACGTACGGTTCTGTGGGAGGTCGGGGCTTACGCCCCTCCTACCCGATGATCTTATTTTACCCATGTTTAGAGCAATGTTCTAACACACTTCAATGATTACTGCAGAGGCTTCTCCGCCACCAATGCAAAGTGTCGCGAGTCCGTATCGCTTCTTGTGTCTGATTAACGAGTGAGTAAGGGTTGTGAGCACGCGGGCGCCGCTCGCTCCGATAGGATGTCCCAAGGCTACCGCGCCACCATTTACGTTGACTTTGTTCGGGTCAATTTCAAGTTTTTGAATGGCAGCCATCGTTACGACCGCAAACGCCTCATTGATTTCAAAAAGATCAATTTGTGCCACGCTTAATCCAGCTTTTGCCAAAACTTTGCGAATACAGTCGACTGGAGCTGTTGTAAACCAGCTAGGATCATGTGCGAAAGATGCTTGGGCTACGATTTTTGCAAGGGGTTTTAGGTTGTGTTTCTTGAGTGCAGACTCTGAAGCTAACATGAGTACGGAAGCTCCATCATTGATGCTGGAGGCATTACCAGCCGTGATGGTGCCATTTTTGTCAAAAGCCGGTCTTAAGCTTGGTAGCTTGGCAAGATCGGATGCAAAAGGCTCTTCATCTTGGGTGACCATCTGTGTGGCTTTTCCAGCGCGCACTTCGATCGGAACGATTTCGTTTTGAAAGTAACCTTTTTCGGCAGCAGATCGAGCTTTTTCATAGCTTTTCATTGCAAAGTCATCTTGCTTTTCACGGCTAAAATCATACTCTTTGGCGCATAATTCGCCGCAAACGCCCATGGCAGAGTTCGAATAGGGATCTACTAGGCCGTCGATTTGCATGTGATCTAGAGCTGCAAATCCGCCAAACTTAACTCCAGCCCTAATCCCAGGGAGAAGGTGGGGGGCGAGGGTCATGTTTTCCATGCCGCCTGCCAAAATGATTTCAGAGTCACCAAGGCGAATGGACTGATCGGCTAGCATAACGGATTTAAGACCAGACCCGCAAACTCGGTTAATTGTAGTTGCACAAACGGAATGGGGCAGGCCGCCGTATATAGCCGCTTGCCTCGCTGGGGCCTGTCCTACCCCTGCGGTCAACACATTGCCTAAAATAATCTCATCGACGTTCTTAGCGGCAAGGCCAGTCTTTGCCATGGCGTCTTTTATGACAGCCGCCGCCAATTGGGGGGCAGGAGTTGCTGCAAAAGCCCCCTGAAGCTTGCCTATGGCGGTTCTGCCTGCGTATAAGATGTAGGTTGCGCTAGTTTCCATCACTTTCTCCATAAAATATAGATCTCGAACATTACCATAGCAGCTAGCCAAATGTTTCTATATATTATCGTCCCGTATGCAAGACGGGGGAAATATCATGCGGCAGCGTTGTACTTTGATACTTTCAAATGGCGAAAGATTTCAAGGTGATCTTATTGGGGCTCCTTTAGAGTCGAGTGGTGAAATGGTTTTCACTACAGGCATGGTGGGATACTCTGAGGCCATGACAGACCCAAGTTATTTTGGGGAGATATTAGTCTTCGCCTACCCACTCATTGGAAACTATGGCGTTCCGCCCCTGCCTAAAGAGATGACTTACCCACTTCCTTCAGGATGGGAATCCAACAAAGTACATGCCTCGGCAGTTATCGTCTCCATAGATTCCAGGGAAGCTTTTCATTGGAATAGTTTTGAGCCCCTGAGCAAATGGCTAGAGGCTCAAGGAGTGCCAGGAATTGTGGGCATTGACACGAGGCATCTTGTTCACACCATCAGAAAATCGCGGAATTTGCTCGGTCGCATTTCCCCAGAAAGACCTGAAGGCTATCGAAATCTTGGGAGTATCAACCCCCTTACAGTAGGTCAATACTTTGATCCCTCACTTCAAAACGTCCTTCCGGAAGTGAGTAGGAAAGATATCATTAAACTCGGAAAAGGTAATATCCGCATCGGCCTTGTGGATTGTGGCGTTAAGTGGAACATCATCAGTCAACTCTTAAAGTATGATTGCGAGGTTCAGGTTCTGCCCTGGGATACTGATTTTTCAAAAATAGATTGCCACGGTTGGCTTCTATCTAATGGCCCAGGTGACCCTATTATGACAGGTGATTTAAAGGATCGAGTGAAGTCCTTGTTGCTAGAGGAGCGTCCCATTTTGGGGATTTGTTTGGGTCACCAACTTTTAAGTTTAGCCGCAGGGGCAACCACTCACCGCATGCCTTATGGTCACCGAAGTCATAATCAGCCTGTGTATGTCGTTCATACTAGAAATGGCTATATGACGTCGCAAAATCATGGCTTTGTAGTGGATGATAAGTCGCTTCCCTCCGACTGGGAGCCTTGGTTTAGAAACGCCAATGATCAAACTATTGAAGGCATCAAGCATAAGACTAAGCATTTTCGCAGCGTTCAGTTTCACCCTGAATCTGCCGGTGGGCCGCGTGATACGGGATGGATCATTGAGGAATTTATTTCAGAGGTAAAAAAATCATGCCTTTAAGACCAGAACTTAGAAACATTCAAAACGGCAAAGCTCCTAAAATTCTGATTCTCGGCTCCGGGGGGTTGTCTATTGGACAGGCAGGGGAATTTGACTATTCGGGTACCCAAGCCTTAAAAGCAGTTAAGGAAGAAGGTTTTGAAGTTATTATCGTGAACCCAAATATTGCAACGGTTCAAACCAATCCTGAAGCGGGTGTCAAAACCTATCTCTATCCGGTGACACCAGAATGGGTGGAGAAAATTTTTGAGCTAGAGCGCCCCACTGCAATTATTGCTGGGTTTGGTGGTCAAACGGCCCTCAACTGTTTATTGGATTTAGATGAAAGAGGAATCTTAAAAAAATATGGAGTTGTGAACCTTGGCACGCCTCCTGAGACCCTTCGAATGACCGAGGATAGAGATCTTTTTGCAAAGAAAATGAATCAAATTGGAATTCCCATTCCGGAAAGCATTGCCACGAGTTCTCTTGATGAAGCTGTCGCGGCAGCCAATAGAATCGGGTATCCGGTGATTGTTCGTGCGGCGTACGCTCTCGGGGGATTGGGATCAGGGTTTGCGAATAACGACCTTGAGCTAAAGACTTTAGTGGTACCTGCTCTTGTCACAAGTCCGCAGGTTCTCGTGGAAAAGTCTTTAAAAGGTTGGAAAGAAGTGGAATATGAAGTGATGCGTGACTGTGAAGGTAACGTTATCACCATTTGTAATATGGAAAATTTTGATCCTCTGGGCATTCATACGGGGGACTCCATAGTGGTGTGCCCAAGTCAGTCTCTCTCTGATGATGAATACCAACTTTTACGTAATGCAGCGGTCAAGATGATCGGCTCTATGGGCATAGTAGGTGAATGCAATGCCCAGTTTGCTCTTTGTCCGAATTCCCTAAATTATTATGTGATTGAAGTGAATGCGCGTCTCTCTCGCTCTTCTGCCTTAGCTTCTAAAGCTTCTGGGTACCCTATTGCCTATATCGCCGCAAAAGTGGTTTTAGGTTATGACCTACTGGAACTTAAGAATCCTGTAACTGGAGTTACATGTGCATTCTATGAGCCTGCCTTAGATTATGTGACAGTCAAAGTTCCAAGATGGGATTTAGGGAAATTTAAAGGCGCCAACCGTGAGCTCGGCTCGACGATGAAGTCAGTGGGCGAAATTATGTCGATTGGTAGAACCTTTCCAGAGGCCTTACAAAAAGCCGTGCGTATGATTTCAGAAAACGGCGAAGGTCTCTCTTGGTTCACTAAAGCATTGCCGGAAAAGGAACTGCAAGAGCAGTTGTCAGTGCCGACAGACACTCGGCTTTATGCCGTCCTTCAAGCATTTAGACAAGGCTTTGGAATTGAAAGAATTCACTCTGAAACTAAAATTGATAAGTGGTTTTTGTCAGAAGTCGCAAATATCATTTCTATGGAACTCAAGATTGAAAACTTAGCCACAAACTACAAAGGCGCTATTGAAAATATAGCCTCTTTAGTGGAAGGAGTTGATGGCGCTGGTTGGCGTCAATGGAAACTTTTGGGGTTTGGTGATGAACAAATTGCCGGATTACTGATTAAGAAAGCATTTGGCTCCGCTAAAGAAAGTGAAACCCGTCTTGTTTCTATGAAACTTCGGGCCCTGCGTCTTGAAAAAGGTGTCTATCCAGTAGTTAAAAAAATTGACACAACAGCCGGGGAATACCCGTCTCCTTCAAATTATCTCTACATGACTTATGCGGGAACCTTTCACGATGATGTTTCTAGAGATGAAAGACCCTCAGCTATCGTTCTTGGTGGCGGGTCTTATCGTATTGGAACCAGCGTCGAATTTGATTGGTGTGCGGTAAGTTCCAGCCGCTGCTTACAAAAAGCAGGTTGGTGTTCCATTATCATAAACTGCAATCCCGAAACCGTTTCTACGGATTACAACAGTTCCGATCGCCTCTATTTCGAAGAACTGACCCTAGAACGTATTCTAGATATCGTCGATTTTGAAAAGCCTAAAGGGGTCATTTCCTCTATGGGTGGACAGCTACCCAACAAACTAGCCATACCACTTGCGGCAAATGGGGTGAACTTACTGGGGCATTCCCCAGAAACGGTCGATAATTCTGAGGACCGCTCAAAGTTTTCCGCACTTCTTGATACCATCGGTGTGGAACAGCCAGAATGGGTGGCAGCACGCACACGCGAAGACATTGACCGCTTTATAGAGAGAATTGGTTTTCCTGTGCTTGTGAGACCCAGTTACGTGCTGTCAGGAGCTGCCATGCGGGTCGCTTATGACCGTGCCTCTCTAGATAGATTTCTTTCCGCAGCGGCGGATATTTCTTCCGACCATCCGGTGGTGATCTCTCAATTTTTACTGGGTGCTTGTGAGATTGAAATTGATGGTGTGGCTCAAAATGGGGAAGTGATTACCTCCATTGTATCTGAGCATATTGAGAATGCAGGGATCCACTCGGGTGATGCCACCATGGTTGTCCCAGCGCAAAGACTCTACGTAGAAACCGTTCGACAAGTAAAGCGTGCCGCAAGATTGATTGCTGCTGGCCTGAAATTAAACGGACCCTTTAATATCCAGTTTTTAGCGCAAAACAATCACGTCAAAGTGATTGAATGTAATGCTCGAGCCGCTCGATCCTTTCCTTTCATTTCCAAGACCGTCGGTTTAAACCTAGCTGAAGTGGCAACTTCCGTTATGATAGGTGTCAAACCCAGGGTCAAAAGACACATTGAAGATGAGCTGCCCCACGTCGGCGTGAAAGCAGCGATGTTTAGCTTCACACGCCTTAGAGGAGCTGACCCTATTCTAGGCGTTGAAATGGCTTCTACGGGAGAAGTGGGGTGTATTGGTCATACTTTTGAGGAAGCCTTACTCCTGTCTTTGGAAGCTTCTAAAGTTACCGCCCCCAAAAAAGGTGTTCTGGTGAGCGCGGGTGCGGAAATGGAAAAGTTTCGCTTCTTGGAGTCGGCAAAGATCTTTCAAGACTTGGGGCTTCCGCTTTTTGCCACGCCTGGCACGGCGAGCTACTTAGAAAGCCACAACATAAAAGTGACTTCGGTTTCTTGGTTAGAGTCCGATTCCCCCAACGTTTTAGAAATCATTAGAAAAGGTCTTGTGGATTTGGTCCTAAATATCCCCAAAGATGATCGGACCGAAGAACTCACCAAAGGAGCCCAGGTCAGGCAGGCGGCGGTGCAGTTTGGACTTCCTTTGCTGACGAATATGGAAAAAATTACTGCTTTTGCAAGAGCCCTAAATGCTCTTCCTGAGTTTGGGGTCCGTCATAAAGTGGCCTGCTTGCCCCAGTATCAGGTCTAATACGCCACCAGCATCTTAACGAGCCATGAAATTTTAGCCCACCTTAATTTGTCAGGACCTGGTTCATAATGGTCCTGACAGTACTTTTAAGGGGACTTTATGAGTGAAGACTTCAGGGAGCTTTTAGTACAGGCGACGCCCGCAGATGTAGATGTAATTTGCGATGTGAAATTAAGGTCCATTCAAGAGATCTGTATGCCCTATCTTGAGGCGGATCAAATTGCCGCTTTAACTTCGCCTGCTCGCATCAGAGAATCGGTAACCCGCGAAATGAACCGCGGAAAAATTTGGCTGGTTAAGTTCAATGAAAAATATGAAGGCTATGTCCATTTAAGGCTGCAATATAAATCCGCAGGAGATGGCACGGCGACCATCGACGGCGTGTACTTTCGTAAGAAGGCAAGAGAACGCGGCCATGACCTAGATGCCCTGCGTTATATCGAAGAAGAGGCCCGTAAATCAGGTTGTTACAAAATCAAATGCCTAGCCATTCGCGCGTCTCAAGGACCCTGGTTTGAAGCTGCAGGCTATTATGAAGCCGGCCCTGCCTACCGCCAAATTCAGGATGGAGTCTCCGTAGAATTCGTCCCCATGGCTAAAACTTTGTTCAATATCTTAAAAGATGAAAAAAGTGCTTGACTGCCGTGCACTTAGCCTTTAATTAACCCAGTCTCGGCGAGGTAGCTCAGGTGGTTAGAGCGGAGGATTCATAACCCTCAGGTCGGCGGTTCAAGTCCGCCTCTCGCCACCACTTTCCTATTCCGAAACAGCACACAAAGTCTGAAATATCCATTGAAATCATCCCTATAATCTAAAGAATGGTCCTGACTAGTCTAAGCAAATCCGTTGAATACTGAGCACAGTGGGGTAACAATAGGGGTAACTTCGGAGCCAATGGCATTCGGTTAAGACCTGACCGCATTCGGTTAAGGGCTCGACGTAAACC
>JBAXBA010000133.1:0-7063 GCA_037142195.1 Pseudomonadota bacterium | reverse complement strand
TTATATTTCAGCCGAGAAATTAAATTATGAGTTTTACTTTATAAAGATGCCATTGAACTTCGGAGCCGGCCCAACTTTAACGAAAAAGTTACCTCAACATGACCCTAACAGACTTGAGGATCAAGAACCTTTAGCCCAAACCTAGACCCAAAAAAGACTTTGATGGAAATGGTCTATTTCTGGAAGTAATCTTGGCTGGAAGTAGACGTTGGCGGCTTTTGTCTGAGATTCCCCATTTCTCATCGGACATCATTGCAATTGGCGGCTTCGGGCAGTGCAAGAAATCTCACAAGCTAAAGTCGGTCAGCTTCACTATTCTGGCGTGGTTTCGTTGTCGAAAAAGGACTCACTTCGAATTAAGGAAATTTTATCAGAAGCACTAAAAGAGGCTATTCAAGTTGTAAGAGGGTCTCCAGAAGAACAGATTTCCTGCATAAATATTGATTTCTTTGATCTTTGAGTATTCGCTCACCTGCAAGGTGGTAGCGGTTTATGTTCGATTGAAATCTTGAGGAAGAAGACTGAGGCATGTTGTAAGTGCCTGAAATTATATAGCTTAAGCCGGGATCTCCCAATGCGGCTTATTTTTTTCAGAAGTATACCGAACTTTTTTCTGAAAATAGAATAAAGTTTATCAGTATCCTGCCGAAAAGGACTTTGCAGCATTTATGGTAATCCAAATAGAAATGAACGAGAGGGCAGCGATGGGCGCAACGAATCCTCCAAGGGCAAGCAGCTCTATACTTGGGTTTGGAAGTGATCTGATTTCAAACTGCAAAGACAAGATGGGCATAAAGACAACGATGCTTGCTGCTCTGCTTGGTGTTACGGAAAGAACTTTAAGCACGTGGTCAGAAGTGTCACTAGCTGAGACCCAAGCTAGCGGAAAAATTTTGCGACTTGTCACTTTAAATAAAGTAGTTGAAGATGCAGTCCGAAGCGAAATCAAAGGCAAAGTCATCCTTAATCTTCTCAATGAACCGATTCCGAACGATCGAGACGAAAAGACTTTGTTGGATTATATTGTAGATGACCCAGGAAACCCATTGTTAGAAGTTGTGATTCCCATTGTTATTGAGTCTTTTAAAAAATAACTGAAGCGAGAATTTGAAGTGACCAAGGACTGGCTTGATTTTTTAGATATCGGTGACTTTAAGGTCTGGCTTGAGACTACAGAAGCTGAAAAATTCTCATTTAAGGTCGGGACTTTTAATAGAGAACGAATTAAATTTGATCAGCTTGGATACTTTTTTTCTGAGTTCATGCCAGATGCGCCTATAGATAAAAAATCGCCGGCGCTGTCTTCAGTACTAGGTGAGCATACCTATCAATCCATGATGCTCGATTCTAAATATCTATTTGATAGAAACAAAGTAGGATTTCTTCGGCAAGGTGACTTACTAAGGCATAGTGGCGAATTAGCTTTTCCAAAAACAAAAGTGCCACCAAATTTTTGGATTGTTGCGAGTCAAACTTGCACCTTAGCGAATGACTATTTCGCATCTATAATTCCCGTCTATCTTGAAACCCATCTTTTAAAGGAAGAGATGTTAGAGAGCTTAGGTCTAAAACCGCCTAATCCTGCGTCAAGTTTTCGCTATAACAAGAAACCTAGAATTTTGGCTTTTCCTCCTCATGAGGCACTGTTGGAAGTTGGCGATGAATATCTAATGGCTGATCTCGGACAAAGCTACAATATTGAATGCAGCGTCATTAAAAACCTGACACCTATGGTTAGCTTAACCTTTCCAGGCAATGCTTTTTTTTGTAGTCGCATGGCCATGTACAATTTTAGAGATGTTAAAAATTGGGATGATCTACGGAAGCCAAATTAGTTTTATGATTATCTCTATGGTTCCATAGCCGTCCACTACAAGCTTATCTTTTGTGTGGTAATTCAAGACCCAGCTGAATATTGACTCTTAATGGGAAGGGCTTCAAAATATGTGAGAATATTTTTTCTCTCACCAAAGGTTACAACTATGAAACTGCTTCTATTGCTTACTACCGCGGTTATGACCTTTGCTTGCAAATCAAATGTTCAGGATGCTGAACTTTTACAAGTGGCACCTGTAAAGAGCATTAGTCGCAGTTCAAAGACCAAGACTCTCTTGTTTACTTGGACCAGCAATCCTTTGGCGAAAGTGAATCCTAAGGAATTTTTGAGATTAGGGCTCCAGGGAGCTCACGAGGCTAATCAAAAACTACAAGACTTTCAGGAAGGGCTGCAGGCTGGAAATGGCGTCTATTTTGCCAGTGATCCCATTCATTCCTACAGCTTTGGAAATATATTAGTAGTGGTTGAGGCAGGTCCTGATGTGGAGTTGGGATTTTCGGAAGATAGTATAGTGCCTCTTGCCATTATAAAACAACGCACACCGGGACTGTTCTATAGGTGGAACAGCGGTTTTGTGGGCGATTATGCTTTTGTCGCTAGGGATCAAAAAGCAATCAAACTAGACACGGCCTTTTCCATGGCTGGCAACAGTCCCCTGCCATTTAAGGACAAAGCCCCATTTAAGACACCTGCATCTGGTGACTGGAAGGATGCCTTTAAGTATGTTGAAGATGTAACCTCCTTTGTTAACGCAATTAATGAGGGCGAAGCTGATCGAAAGCAAGGAGAAAAAGTCTTCTCAAAGCCACTTTTTACTTTAGAAACGCAAAAACTGAATCCCCACGGAGTATTAGCTGCTATAGAAGCTGAATTTTGGCATCTTCATCCGAATGTAAAGAGAGGGTGGAATAAGCTCTATCCGAACGGATCCTTGGTCAATGACCAACTTCCACACTGCAATAAAAATTTGAGTGTGGGAAATGACAAAGTGAAAGCAACCAAATTTGGCTGTGCTGCCGACGTCATACGAACTTTAAACCGTTTTCTAGAGGGCAGTGACTGGCGAGGCGTTTCTATCTCAGAAGCTTTCCTCATTCTACAAGCTTCCGAGCATATTTCCAAAGAAGCAACTATGCCCTCAGATTGGGCAGGCCTTAATCAGCTTATTCAAGATCAGTTTGCAAGCTCAGGAGCACTGAATCGGGCAAATGATGCAGTCGCTGCCTATCAAGTTCTCTTAAATCACTTCAAAGCTTGGTCTTTGCAGAATTGGATCAATGAGTTTTAGAGCTCGCTGCGCTAAAACGATTTACTTCAACATCCAACTTTGTTGTTGAGGCTCATGCATTCATGAGTCTTATCATTTTTAGCGACAAGATGAATCTCTTTGAAATAAAGGTTTTCCAGCTCACTTAGGATTTTGAGTGAGTAGAAATTGATTTTAGTTTCAAGTCTAGTGACTCTCAATTTGACAAACTAACCTGTGGTGCTGATTGGGTTCAATAACTAAGATAGGCCTAATCATGAATCCATTTGGGTCTATGGTGGTGTCATATCCCTTTCAAGCAAATTTAGGCGGAGCGACGGGCTTGATTCTAAAGTTTTCAGAAAATTTCAGGAGAAACTAACCCGGCAGCACTCCAAGTCAAGTGTTTCATGATTTTCAATTTTTAGTTCATCTGCCAACTTATAAATGATGTTCTTTCCATTTCTGGTCGCATCCACCAAGCCTTCAGAACGGAGGATTTTAAGATTATGGGACACCAGCGTGCGGCCGATGCCAAGGGCTATGGCAATGTCTCCAACGGGACAAGGATTTTTCATTAAAAATTTAAAGATGGCGAGTCTATTTTTATCCCCAAGGATTCGAAATCGCCTCGAAGCGAGCTCATGGTCAACCCGGGCTTGGGTGTTTTTGGCCTTTTTGAGTGCCATGCGGGGTTCCTTCCCGATGTGAGATGAATTCCTACACTTCTAACATATTGAAGGTCAGAAAACCACAATTTAGGGAAATAGGTATCCAGCATCTTTCGATATGGTGAACCTTTTAAGAAAGCAATGAGAAAAACGTAATGCCACTGTAGCCTAAGATGCTATAAATCAGTTTTGCACTAGTCGAAATGAGGATTTAAGACAGTTTAAAACCTCCCGACCCATGACTAAGGCCATAAGGGGTGGGTGGGCTAGTGCTGGCCTTTTAGAAACGAGTTTCCACAAATAAAATCGCCGCGTGCTTTAAATATTAGCAACATCCTTTGGCTGTGTCGCCACCTAAGATGAGGTTGTATTTACCAGGTTAGGGTGAGTTTTTGTGTCCCTTTTCATGTTTCAAAATGGGGGGGTGAGCATCGTGCGGCTTAATTTTTTGATGATTTTCTAGTTTGACTTTGTTTGAAGTGATTTTTTCTTTCCCAGCTGAGTTCGAACTGGTAACATGTCAATAAATGTTCACATGTAATAGAAACACGAACGTATAATAGGGGTACTTTGATGAATCTTGATTGCAAATCTTTTCTATTTTTTGGTACTAGCTTGATGGGAAGCGTGTTTAAGCGCAAAGCTTACGTTATTCACGGTTTGCTATCTCTTTCATTGAGTCTCCCGGCATTTTCAAAAGAAGCTGATAAGAAAAAACTAAATGTGTCGGGATCAAGTACCATCGCTCCGTTGGCCAGTGAACTTGCCAAAGCATTTGAAAAGAAGTTTCCGGAAAGTCGAGTAGATGTCCAAAGTGGGGGAAGTGCCCGTGGTCTTGCGGATGCACGCAGCGGCCTTTCTGATATTGGTATGGTGTCGAGGGATTTAACGGAGAAAGAGGCGGATCTTCAAGGTACACCCATCGCGTATGATGGCATTGCTATGATTGTTCATAAAGATAATCCGATTTTGGATTTAAATGACAAGCAAGTAGTTGCGATTTACACCGGAAAAACAACCAATTGGAAAGAGCTCGGCGGTTCAGATCAAGAGATTACAGTTGTCAATAAAGCAGAGGGAAGATCTACTTTAGAGCTCTTTTTACAGTTTTTTGTCTTAAAAAATTCTGATATTAAAGCCAAAATGATTGTGGGAGAGAACGAGCAAGCGATTAAGTTTGTTGGTGGAAATAAGTGGGCTATTGGCTATGTCTCCGTTGGAACAGCAGAGTATGCTTCTAAAGTCTCTAAGACCATTAGAACAGTTAGATTAAATGGAATCGATGCTAATCTTCAAAACGTCAAAAATAAAACCTATCCCTTAAGAAGAACCTTAAATTTTGTGAATGTAAAACCGGCTTCAGAAACAGCTCAAAAGTTTTTAGCGTTTGTAAAGGATCCGGCGGCTATTAAGATTATTGAAGATCAATTCTTTGTTCCCTTATAGATATGATTTTTAATGCGTATAAAATAGTCTCAGGGATTTTTGCAATTGTAGCGATTGCAGTCATTTTGTGTCTTTTATTAGCGGATAGTTTTAAAGTCTTGAGTTCAGTTCCATTAAGTAAATTTGTAGTAGGAAATTGGAATCCTAGTTCAGGCGAGTATAATTTGCTTCCTATGGCGGTTGGGGGACTGGCCGCCTGCCTGGGCTCCCTTTTCCTCGTGGCCCCAATTTCCATTTTTTCGGCGCTGGCGATGAATGGTTTTATTCCTAGGGCCCTTAGGCTAGTAATACGTAAATTATTTGAGATGATGTCAGGGATCCCGAGTGTGATTTTTGGCCTTTGGGGACTTGGCTTACTTGTTCCCAGCATCGGTCGTATCGCTCCGCCTGGCGCTAGCTTATTGGCCGCAAGTCTTGTGCTAAGTCTCATGGTTCTTCCTTCTACTGTACTTTTAGTGGCTCAAGCGATCGAAGATGTTCCAAGGGAGCATATCGAGGCTTCTGTGGCTTTGTCCATGTCGTTGTATAATCGCATGCGGGTAGTGGTCTTACCATTTACTTGGACAAGAATTTTTTCCATTTTGTGCCTGCAATTTGCTCGAACCTTGGGAGAGACCATGGCGGTAGTGATGGTAGCAGGAAATATACCAGCTTTTCCTACCTCTATTTTTGATCCGATTCGAACCTTGACGGGGCATATTGCCCTTGAGATGCCCTATGCTGAAGGACTGCATCGAAGTTCTTTAATGCTTTCGGGACTCATGCTTTGCTTTCCTTCTTTAGTGCTTTTTTACCTGGCGCGTCGGTTTCTTGAAAGAATGAGGTCTATCTGAAAACGAGTCGCCTAGATTTCAAATTTTCAAAGACGAAAGTGGACATCGTCATTAAAATTTGCGCTTGGGTTTGCCTTTCGATCCCTATTTTCGCGATGTTTTCCATAGTTTGGGAAATAATTTCCAAAGGAATGGCCAGTTTCTCACTGGACTTCATAACGGGTTTTCCAGAACGATCGGGTAGAGAAGGGGGAATATTTCCTATTTTAGTCTCGACTTTCTTAGTAGTTTCATGGGCGTTAGCGTGGGTATTTCCCCCAGCTTTGGGCTGCGCTCTTTTTCTTTCAGATTATCGAAATTCTTCTAGACGATTACAATTAGTTCGGAGAGTCGTATCTGTTGCTTTAGATGGTCTGACTGCTGTACCTTCGATTGTTTTTGGAATCGTTGGGAACGCTATTTTTTGCCGTTTTTTGGGCTTTGGTTATTCCATTCTAGCGGGGGCCCTTACTTTGGGGTTTATGATTTGGCCCTATATGACTAGGGCCTTTGAAGAGACTTTTGCGAGTATCCCGAAAGACGTCTATTTGCAGTCTTTAAGTCTAGGTTTTTCTTCCTATACGTATTTTAGGAAGATTATTTTCGTCCCCTGCTTACCTGGAATGATGTTGGGTGTGGTTTTGGCATTGAGTCGAGCTCTTGCGGAAACCTCTGCACTCCTCTTTACAAGCGGGTATTCCGACCGAATGCCCGAGAGTCTTTTGGACTCGGGAAGGGTTCTTTCTATTCACATCTTGGATTTAGCCATGAATGTCACGGGAGGAGATCAAAACTCCTATGCAAGCGGATTGGTTCTTGTGATTTTTTTGCTGGTTATAAATAGTATTTTTTCTGGTGCTTTTGTTTTTCTTAGAAGATTTTTAAAGTAAATTTAGTTGGCATCGAGGGCTAGGGACACTGTCGGTTGAAATATTGAGTAGGATTTCATGAGGGGAAGACAATTGCTTGACATAGCTGCGGCAACAGACACAAAGACTAAGAGCTTGCAAAACAATAACCTACCGAATTTTTTAGTTGCGTGACTTGAAAA
>JBAXBA010000132.1:0-7091 GCA_037142195.1 Pseudomonadota bacterium | reverse complement strand
CAGTGCAGTGGGCAGGTCGATTATATCAAAAAGGGCGTTGATTTCCCTACCAACCTCTGGGTCATGCGAGCGATCTGTCCATCCCTATAGACAACGAAAAAATCATGGTAATTATGAACTAAACTATGAACGTTTCCCACAGGGAAACTCTCACCGCTGGAAAGATAGACGTTACCGCCTGAAAGGTACGCGAACCGATCTTTCCAAGTGGAGCATTTCAAGTTTGTAAAGGTGTCGGGTCTGCGAACAAAACGGAAGTTTGAGTCAAGCTCGTAGATCGTGGAACTGGTGCAAAGTAATGCGCGAAGGGCGCCATCTAAAAGTCCCCCCGTTACAGGTCCTTCCACCTCTAAACCTCTGAAATTTCCGTCGGCGTAGATTAGGGATTTTTTATAGCCGCCACTCAAATAGTTTCCCTTACTATCGATGTCTGTAAAAGGAAACGCTCCGCCATTGTACCCAAAGCTTTGACCAGCGACGAGCAAGGAAAAGAATAGCGATCTCATAGGGGGCCTCCAGAAGTGAGAAAAGACTTCATTTCCGACTCAAAGTAAGAATATATTCCAAATTATAGTCAGTCGAATGACCTAATATTAGGAATTAAAACCAAGCAGGGCAATGGAATATTTTCTTGGAGGTGATTTAAAGGCATCCATTTCCTGGACGCTGGAAAGAATGATTCTCAAATGAGACTCTGAAACAGCCCGGTGGGCTCGCTATTTAAATGTGACGCAGGGTCTGGCTTTCCTGAGAGCGAGTAAAGCCTGGAAAAGTGTCAATAAAGCGTAGCCAACTAGATATTTGGTTTAAGTGCAGAAAGAAAGCTCCTGTGGCGCATCTCAAACTGCTTGTGCAGGCTTAGTGAACGCTGAGCCATACCTTAAAATGGCTAAAAGCCCGTCTTGCAGGATGCGCTTCCAAACTCGCAAAATTTTTGGAAAGCTGTAGGAAAAGATTCTAGGCCCACTCAAACTCCCTTTTTGAGTGGTTCTTTGCCCGAGCAGCACTCATAGCAGCACTCATAGCAACAGTCGTATGTCGACACCTAAAATTCCCATGCTGACGCTTAGCCTCAAAGTATAAATCGTCGCTCTCCACAATGCGCCTACACCAATTTTGTCGCTAAGATCCTTGGCTCTATAACTATTTGGAAATCATCAACACCAGCTTGACGTCTCGGGTACCAGGCTCTACTTAATCCAAAAAATCTAAAGTTATGGATTTTCCATGGGCTTAAAGAGACTTCAGATACTCAATAAGGGCTATTTTATCTTGTTTGGCGAGTCCCGTGCCCCATGGGTGGCCGGAGTTCTTATTGCCGTATACTTCACCATTTTTCCTCGGGTCAGCTTTTCCTTTGGACGTATCGAACTCAAAGGCGCCGTAATCAAAAAAACCAACATTCCGGGTTTTGTAACCAACTTTTTTGTCATCAAATTCTAGTGTGCCTAGTTGAAATTTATCTGGACGGGGCCCATCTACCATAAACATGTCATTTAGGCTTGGGACCGATCCATTGTGAAGATAGGGGGCTGTAAAAGCAATTCCATCCAGGGGCCTTGCCTTATAAAACGCAGCAGCAAAATCTTTGGAGTTCGAGTGAAAGTGCGTCATTTCTTCAAGGGTCTTTTCACTGATATTATTGTCTTTAATCCAGCGGTTTAACGCGAGTTTATTGGCAATTCCGAAAATGACTAAGGATGTTTTGTCGGCGAGAGGATTGGGCACTTGTTTCAGAGCAATATCGTAGAATAGTTTGATGGAAAGCGGCAGCTCATTTTGAGCATACGTGCGAGTCGCAGCTTCTAAAAGGAAAGCCATGTCAGTTCCAACCACTTCAGGTGCGACTCTTGTTGTTTTGAGGAAACGTTTTTTTCCATCGGATGATGCCTCTTCCGAGGCAAGGCTTTGAGGATTGCCTAAGTCAGCAACCACATGACAGCCAGCACAGCTTACCTTGCGATCACCAAATGAAAATTGTTCCCTAAAGTATATATCTTTCCCTTGGGCAACCAGCTTCGAATCTAGGGGATGCTCACCTGCCGCAAAAGCTTCAGACCATTTTGGCGATTTCAAATCGCTTAAAGCGTCTTCAAGCCAAAAAATCTTAAATAAGTTAGACCCTGTTTCTATTTTTGGAAAGTTCCCATCAATAAGATCGCTTTTGGCGCTTGCAAGACCATGTCCTATAGAGTTAACAAAATTGCTAAACAGACTTCTGGATTGCGGGTCAGAAAGTTTAGAGGTTACATTTCCTGCCGTTTCGTTTCGGCCTTCAACAGACAGGTAGCCGTAGACACCAGATACCTCACCCATGTTTCTTGTCAGAGGATTTCTCGCCAAACAATTGGTTTGAACACACTCCAAGTGGGGAGCGTTCCAAAGTTGAGGGATACTAATGGGGGCAGCAGGCCTTACCGAATTGCGGCCTTCCTCTAGGCCTAAATGGGTGACCGCTAGTTCGTTGAGCAGTTGGGCTACGGCATCAAGGCGGCCAGGTCCACCATCGGTAAAGGGTTTGTTCCGCTTTTCCCGTCCTAAAATATAGTTAGCAGCGAAGTTAAAGTGTTCTGTGCATTTTTTTCTATCCGTATAGATTCTGTCGGATTCAGACCAAAAAAGTGAGGCTTCCCGTTTTTGCGCCTTAGCGCATAGATCGGCTAGTTTTCCTGGGTTTTGTTTGTATTTTGAAATAACCGAGGCTAAAGCTGTTTGAAATTTAGGGAAGTCTACGAGGGGCTGTCCACCATCAATCACATACCTAACATTTTTAGAAACTATTTCGCCGGTGTGGCAAGCTGCACATGTGACACCGACTGCCGTAGAGCCGAGCATTTCAGGGCGCTTATCTTTTTCCTTCACGAATCCAAGGGGGAGCCCCTGGAGGGAATACTTAGTGTTTTTTCCCTCTATGGCAGCATCTGAATCAGGCGGGAAAACAAAACCAAATCTAGACATGTTCCTAATGGAGGCAAACTTGCTTCCATTGTCTAATTCGAGCTCTAAAAAAAGGGCCAAAGGCAGAATAAAGGAACCCTGAGCCGTATTGTACCACATGGATCTCGCTTCAATATTTGGATTGCCTTTGGAGTCAACGGGGGGTTCTTGTCGAGCCTGTTTGATGACTTCTAGGCGGGCTGACCATTTGGCCTTCCAAGCAGGTGAGTCTGGCCAAGGCATGAGCCATTTCGATTTAAGTCCAGCCCGTTTAGAATAATCAGAAAGAGTTGCCGAGTCTTCCGCTACTTCGGCGGGTTTACATGAGGAGAGTGAAAAATAAAGAATAGCGGAGGAAAAAAGTAAGGTTTGAAATTTCAAGGGAATCAAGATTTTCATAGTATGTCCTGTCTTCGAAGGAATGAATGCTTGAACGCATAGGATATTTTACTTCAGATGTTTAAGATTAAGAAATAAGCAAACTCGACTTAGCTCAGGGCTCATCAGTTTAGTGAGTGGGCAAATTAATCCTGGCTTTAGGAAAATCCCTATGGGCGCTCCCTGTTTTCTCCAGTGAAACACAGCTTAAGTTTGAATTTTTGCAGAGCTTTGGGGCACGGGAAGAGGGCTGAAGCAGGAAGATTGTCTAGCTTGGGACTCTGGATGACGCGTTTCATAAGGTTAGGATAGCTGACCTTAAGCCTCCGATAAAACTCAGCTAGAGGCGTCGTTATCAGTTATGGATAAGGTCCAATTAGCGTATACTGGGTTATGGACCCAATCTCCAAATAAAACGTCATGGTGTCATAGAGTTGCTTTGTCTAACAGGGCAACTTCGCTCAAGTTCTTTCACTCCTGCCTGCTGGTAATCCCTGCCAACTAGACCCAATCACGTTTACAGGCCACCCGCTTGGTCAATGAGTGAGGAAGTCAATAATTGGAGGCTGATCAAAGGTAGGTTAGTTGAGCATCTGGAGAATAGGTGCATCTGTGGTTAACAGGGAAACCCATTTTTCACGTTGTTTTGCTTGGGCCTGGCAGCTGGAGTTGCCTAAATGAGATTTCAGCAGTTAGCCGATAGGATCGAATCATATAAAGTAACTTGCTAGACCTAACAAGTCTGAAATCTTTGATTTTTATTTGAATCGCATGAGTGGTTCTAGTGTTGCAATCTTCACAAGATTCCCGGGATGCCATTACTTGCGGCAATTTTCTCCATTTAAGGCTCCATAAGCTCGCGGGCGAGGCTCTCAAGATAAGATTCCATCACCTTGACGCGCTGTTGACCCTCGAGTCTGCCCGCATGAGTCTGTAGAGTTTCTGGAATACGAAATAGCTTTTTGAAAAAATGATCCATCGTGAAATTCAGATCGTCGGGGGCCCTTTTTTTGCAAAAAGGATCTGCTGGTTCATAAAACGCTCTCTTCAAAAGCCCTGAGGTTGCAAAACAGCGCGCTATGCCAATGGCTCCGATTCCATCAAGCCTGTCTGCATCTTGAACGATTTTTGCCTCAATGGATTTTGCTTTGATGTTTGCGCTAAAGCTATGGGCTTCTATAGCGTGAAATATTTCATCAAAATATTGGGCTGGATAGTGGATGCTATCAAGAAACTCAATTGCGGCTTCGGCAGATAGTTTGGAGGCTTGCTTGCGCAGCGAGCTGTCTTTTGGGACCACTACGAAATCATGTAACCAAGCAGCTGGAGTTACAATCTCAATTTTGCCCCCTTCGATAGCACACAATCTTCCCGCCAAAGAAACAACTCTTTTTACGTGCAGAATATCGTGAGCAGGATCGTCACCATTGGGAGATTTGCGAATACGCTCTTCAAACAAATTTTCCCAATAGCTTAATTCCATAGATACTCCCTATTTTTGACGCGGAGTATATTTCCTAAAAGTATTGGCGTCAAGTATGAAAAATACAAGCTGGTGTTACATGTGATGGCTTGCCTTCTTCGAGTTGAGCCAAATGGCGCTAAGAAATTTGCGTCAATTCTGAATTCCGATCATGCCTTTGGTGCGGTTGTTAACTAAATCGCTTGAAGTTCCTTGGAAGAAACTAAGTTTATTGCACGATCTTTCTAGTATGGAAGAAATTATTTTTTATCCTCCGACAAACAAGAAGACAGCTTTATGATTTTTGATAGCTTTACTAAATGCAAGAATATTCAGACTTTCCATTTGGCGGTGACGTTCTCTATGGTTAGCAGCTTTGGTTAAATGCGACCGAAGTCAATTTTCATGGAGCTATTTAGGCGCTTGGGGTACTGACAAAAAATGCCTTTAAAAAAACCTAAATCTATGGCGCGCAGATGAGTGCACATTTTTTCCTAGCTCAACACGAGAATTAGTGATTAGACAAGATTCTTTCCTGGGGGGATAAGTAGTTGATTTCGACACGTTGTTTCCTATTATCTTGGGCATTCTTGGTTAGACAAAAGTCTTGCTCTATTGACTTCAATGCCTTCTTTGCTACGATAAAGGCATAACCAATAAATAAGGAAATTACCTGATGAAAACATTGGCCTCCGCATTCGTATTATCTGCAGTGATAGTTTCTCCAGGTTGTAAGACTCAACAACGGGATGAAAGCCAAGCTAAAGCAGTAAGTTTGAAATTTGAAGATGTTTTAGCTGGAGAAGGGCAAGGCTGGTGTCCAAATAAAGATGAAAATGGCGAAGGTCCAAATATTTATACCCCTGCAAACAGAGGACCAGCAGTTAAAATAGGCACCTTAGCAGCGGATGGTGAAAAAGTTGCCGGTACGAAGAATGCTTTTAGGACGCCAACCTTCCGGTTTGCCGGGGGGAAGCTATCTGCTTTAAATGAGGACAGAGCCGTTTATTCACAGATGTATTTTGCCGAAAATGGTATCAGGTCTACGCTAGCTGATCATAATGCTATGGAATTTAGAATTGCGTACTCGGAGCTCGATTGCAAAACAAGGGCAGCATGCACCGCAAAATTGAATAATAACAGTAATCAAGATATTGTCACTCAGTCGAGCACTCCGGAGCCAGTGAATGTTCGTCGCGTGGACAATATGGGAAGCGGCAAGCTAAATAATTTGATTTATTTTAAACTGGAAGATAATGTGACTATACAAGGTTTGATGGCTATTGCTTCTGGCCACAAAACACTTGAAGATGGAATCCACTTTAAGATGATAGCTCCTATTTACGTTAAGGTCCTCGATTTAAACAATAGGCCACTCTTTTTCAATGATAATCCAAATCAGACGTTTGTTGGCTGCATGAACTAAGCATGAGTCCTTATCAATCATGATGACCATGACTATGCTTTAGTTTTAAGATCTTTTTTCTTATGCTGGTTTTGTGGCTTAAATGTTTTATGGCATAGGTATTGAGTCTACTGCTAAACATGAATTGGGAAGTTTTGTTTGAGGCCTATCATAAAACCCGAAAGTATTTAATGCTTTCGGGTTTTTATGTATTCCAGAGGCTTAAGCCGATATCTCGCAAATTGTTAGATTTTTGACATTTAGACTCTAATGAGTGAATTCTCGGTGAACACCGGCACCGGGAAAAATTATAGGTTGTTATAATAACATCTAGATTGAGAAGATGGATATGTATTTTGGAATCCTTTGAAAGTAAATTCTAAACTAGAAATAAATATCAAAAACAAATTACCAATAATCATGGTTTTTCATAACACTAAAATTTTACTTGAACAGGCTCCCGTTCTTTTTCATTTTGAATGGTCCAGCTTGTCGCTGGTTGAAAGCTAAATAAATTGGCTAATATAAAGTTAGGAAACCTCTCAAGGGAGGTATTGTACCTCATGACTATGTCATTGTAGTTTTGGCGATTGAACGCAATTCTATTTTCTGTATTAGTAAGTTCGTCCATTAACTTCAACATCGTTTTATCAGCATGTAGCTGAGGATAACTTTCCGATAGAGCTCTAAATGGATGCATTGCTTCGCTCAATTTTAGTTCAGATTCGTTCATCTTTGAAATAGCATTTCTATCTAATGGATCCTTTTTAAGCATGCTTAAAGCAGCTGCTGAATCATCCCTTGCTATGACCACTGAGAGGAGTGTGTCTTTTTCGTGTTCCATGTATTTTTTTGCCGTTTCTATAAGATTGGGTATCTGATCAAAACGTCTTTTTAATTCTACATCTA
>JBAXBA010000131.1:0-7234 GCA_037142195.1 Pseudomonadota bacterium | reverse complement strand
GCTCAATAAGTTTGCTGTCTATTTGTATTGCGAGCACGTTGCGACTCCAGCCCTGTTCCACTGTTTTATGGGCGTACCAGAGTCGGTCACAATGATTTTTCAGTTTCTCAAGTAGAATAACATGGTGGCTCCAACTCAATTGGTCAACAGGGTGTTGACTCATTTGGCTAAGCGGCCAATCTTCTGCTAAATACTTCATATATTTAAGGTTTGTCGGTGAGAAGCCCCGCTGCCCTGGAAACTCTGTTTTGAGATCTTCGGCAAGCCGAGAAAAGACTTTGGCACCCCACTTTGAAACTTTCTGACGCTCTGACAAATCATGACCGATTTGCCAATACAGTCTGACCAACTCGGCATTCACTGACATCATCGCACGAACTTGAGCTGCTCTGATCTTCGATTTAAGATCGTTCAAAAATCTTGTATATTCGTAGTCAGGGACAAGTTAAGTCACGGTAGCTCCAAAGAAATGCGTGATTGAAATTCAGTTCTGGCTCGACCTCAGCAAAAATATAACTCAATTTGCTTGAATCTTCATCTTTAATAGGTCTACCAAACACTTCTCTAAGACCTGGTAAAAGGGATGCCTTGCGGTCCCACTCTCCCCTAAGAACCGCTCGTGATAGCTTCACATCACGTGGCTCAAGCCTTTCAAAGGCCAGTTTCACGCGACCCAGCGAGTACAGAAATCGATAAATCCGGTAAACCTGTAGAAGTATCAGCCCAAAGAATCTACGAAAAATTCAAGTCAAGAATGGAACTGGAAAATGTCTTTGATTCCTAAAAAAATCTTCTTCAAGCCGACAGGTCCTAGATGCAATCTGATGAATCTTTTGAAGCGTGGTTCTTCATTAACCATATAGACATCATGCTCTACAACAAGATATTTAATGTCATCAAAGACAAAAAAAATCTTGGAAAGCTGTCCCGAAAGACCTTCTCATGAGGTTAGTGCGATATCTTTTCGTTAAGTTGAAAACTTTTTGATCCTATAAGGACAAAACGCCTTGGGTCTACTTGTCATCAACAATTTCTTGTAAGTAAGTAAAAAGCTCAGGTGTATTTTGTATTTCATCAAGTAGGGACTCTTTGGGAAGACTTTCCAAAAAAGACCACGGGTCGTTGTGAACACGAAACTTAACGTCAGGATTCTCTAGTGAAAAATAGCCATGCTTGCGGAATGTTTTTTTTGCAAGAGTAGTCTTTCTGGATTGATGAGGACCGATGAGAGCAATCAGCTTATATTTCTTAGATGTGCTCTTGATTCTATCTTCCAGATCCCTGTCAAACATCTCACCTCACATTTAACTATAAGGTGTACCGCCAACTACGAATTGTTAAATTAATATTCGACTTTAAATCCACCAACAACCTAGTATTACAATTTTATTTTCATCAACATGGCTTTCCTTGGCATGCGATGGCGCGGCGTTCAAGACAGGCGCACTCAAAGCAAAAGCATCAAACGCCCGTAGGCCGCGGTAATGACAAGGGAAATGAAAATATATTTCAATTTTGTCAAACTTTTTCCGATCGATCCCCTTGTGGGGGAAGTATGAGGTTATTCTTAAAATTCATTGTCTTTTCGCTTGTAGTCGCAGAGCCTTCAAGGGCTGATGTGAAAACTACCATCGACCCTGGATTTTATACGTCTGCTCGAGCAGGTGCCCTCGCTAATGCCCTATCTGGTTCCGCGACTGGTCTTGATGCGGTTTTTTGGAATCCAGCTCTTATAGGTGGCACTTCAGGATCCAAACAAAATATTAGAAATCTTCATCTCCCTTATTTGGGAATTTCTTACAATAAAAATGCCCAAGATCTCAAGAAAGGATTTGATGGAAAGCACGGGGACAAAGATCCTGTCATTGGTGAGTCGTTGGTGAACTCAACAGAGGGAGAGCGCCAATATGGACGCTTCAGTATGGGATCTGACGTCGAGTGGAAACGGATTTTAATCAATGGGTTTAGTGATGTTCAATCTGCCGCAGTGAGTCCGAGAGATCGCTCTCCTGATCCTGTCACGGGCGATACCATGATCGCTTTGAAATATCGCGAGGCAAGTGGAGTCGGAATGGGATTTTCTTGGATGAATACAAGAGAAACATTAGCTATCGGCTGGTATAGTGCCATTGCGAACATCAAGGAACTTGAAGGCGAGCTCTCCTATGAAGAACTTATAAACTATAATGCTCGTCGCACCTACATCTCTCAAAACATGTCAAGCTATACCGCAATCCTTGGTCATTATGGTCTCTGGTACCGCATTCCCCATGCCATGAACCCGACCTTTACCTTGGTCACTAGAAACCCCGGTCATATACCTCTTAAAAATGTCGACTCCACAAAGCCTGATGGAACGCTTGCAGAAGAGTGGACTATGGGCTTTTCCTTGCATCCCCGAATAGGCGACGGAATCCTGAGTTGGAATAACGATATTGCAAGGATATCAGAACATCGAGAATCTATGAAAAGCAAGTTTTCATCATCTCTTGAGCTTAGTTTTGGGGGAAGTGGAACGACCGGAACATTTTCCCTTAGAGCCGGTGCCAATCGAGCAGGACTATCGCTTGGTATGGGAGTTAACATGGGAATTTTAAACTTTGATGTGGCTAACCAAGCTGTAGATCTTGGTGATGTCAATGACCGAATGGTCGAACGGCGCACTTCAGGAGTTCTTTCTGTAAATGTCCGTGAATTTTAGCGCATAACGGGGATATTTTTTTAGCCACGTTCAGCTTCTTGGGAGGAATCTTTAAATTTGAAGCATGTCATGAAGAAAATCCTTCCTTAAAGGAAATGCAGGACCTCTCCCTTCGATAACAGCGGACCTCACTGAATTTTTTCTTTTTGGGGGGGACAAAGGCATCTATATTCTAAATCTCGACTGTTAATCAGTCTAGCCTATTGCAGATTCCCAGCTAAAGAGCTGGCCTCCCTTAAGGTGTGCTCATTTTCAAAGGATTATTCGTTTTAATGGAGCATTGCTTTCTTAGACGACAATGACCTTAAAAATCGATTTAACATTCCAGGTCAGGTACTATAGTATAGACTTCGAACAGACTGGATTTCTTTCCATCTATACGCAAATAGGAACTCTGGTGGATCATGGGAAAAGATCTCATTCCATGAGACCGCATGACAACGTTCTTGGGGGTGCTGTGTTAGAAGTCACGAACTTAAGCTTTGGGTATAGCTTAGGACGACAAATTTTAGTCAACATCAACCTCTCCTGCCAGGGTGGGGAAGTAGTGCATATTAAAGGCAGTAATGGCCGCGGGAAGTCAACGTTTATTAAAATTTTGGCTGGGCTTATAAGACCGCAAGTGGGCACCCTTAGCTGGACCGACGACCAGAAAGTTATGATGCCTTTTGAAACTTGTGAGTATTTAGCAGCAGAGCATAATGGACTCAACGATGAATTGACCGCCATGGACAATCTGCGTTTTTGGCCTTCCTTAAAAGGAGCCCAAGTTACGGATCCCTTGGTCCTAAAGGTATTGGAACGTTGGGGGCTCAGTGGAAAGCTCATACAATCTAATTTGACGATTGCTAGATTTTCAACTGGCATGAAGAGACGTCTTGCTTTAGCACGAGTCTGTCTATCGAATTCCCGGATTTGGCTTTTAGATGAGCCGACCTATGGACTCGACACCCAGGGACTTTCTGCTTTGAAGGATATGATCCAAGATCACAAAGGCAAAGGAGGCCTGACTCTAGTTGTTAGCCATGAACCAGGAGAGCTTTCTAAACTTTTTACCAATACCGTGGAATTAGCAGGATGAGGGAAGGGGCGAGTACTTTTAGCCAATTTAAAACCATCTTTCGCTTTTTGATTCTTAGCGAACTGGCTAATAAAGAGCGGATGCTAGCGCCTGTCATGTTTTCTGGCATCACGCTTATTCTGCTCTCTTTTGGAGTCGGCGACCTTCCCAAAGACATCAATTTAGACTTTTATAACACCAAGCTTTTTGTGACTTTGATATTGGCCTTAAGTCTGTTTTTTAGTCGCGTCTTTGACCTCGACCGTAAAGATGGGATTCATGACCTTATGAAAACCTACAATTTAAACCCGTTTTCCTGGTTCGCTGCGAAATTTGCGCTGGTTTTTCTGGTGTCTTGGAGTACTTGTATTCCGACTTTTGTTTTTGCAAAACTGTTCTCTGGAATCAGCGGCGATATTTTTTCAAACTTTTGGCAGACTCTGACGATTTTAAGTGCCACCCTGGCTGGCTTAACGGCCATGGGCGTGTTACTTTCAGCCATCGTTATGAATGCGGATTCTAGGGCACTTCTTTTTCCAGTCCTATTTTTCCCATTATCAGTTCCTGTTCTTCTGGCGGCGCTTCATTGCAATGACCACATCCTTCAAGGCCGCTGGAAAGGATTGAGTGATGGTTGGTTGCAGATATTACTTATATTTGATGTCACTTATGTAATCTTGGGTGCCATTTTGTTTTCAGAAACCGTTGAAGCATGAGGTTAAAAATGAATTTTAGCATTTGGAATGGACTGGGTCGATTGCTCTTGGTCGCGGTTTTGTATCTCTGGTATCAATCGATTTTTGTACTTCCCCCTGATATTCATCAAGGCGAAGTCTATCGAATCATCTATCTGCACGTTCCTGCGGCATTCGCTTCCTTTGCTTTAGCATTTGGACTCCTTGGGACTTCCCTTTATGGTTTAGCCACGAAGAGTCCTGGCTCTGAGTTCGCTAGTAAGGCCGTCGCTGAAATTGGATTCTTATTTACTCTTCTTACCTTGGTTACAGGATCCATTTGGGGCAAGCCCACTTGGGGAGTTTGGTGGACCTGGGATGCTCGTTTAACGACCACTTTTATTTTAGCGGTTCTGTATGCGGGATACCTTCTGCTTTGGAGCTCCCTGCCTCCAGGCCTGGGACGCATTAAGTCTACAGGGATCCTGGGTATTTTAATTGCCGTGGATGTACCGATTATCTATAAAAGTGTCACCTGGTGGCGAACTTTGCATCAACCACCCAGTATGATGCGAGAAGGTGGCTCGACCATGGCCCCAGAAATCCTCTCACATTTGATTGTGAGCATCGTGGCTTTGACCCTAGTGTCCCTTTATTTAGTTTGGAGACGAGCGGATAATCTCAAAACGGAATGGATGATCGAAGTCAAAACTCTAAACCAACTAGGAGCGTAACCAATGGGAATGAATACAGATCCGTGGCCCTATATAGCAAGCGCCTATGGCCTGGGCTTTTTGGCAATCTATGGTATTTATGCATTGCTCATGCTACAAAGTAAAAAGCTCAAGAAACTCAAAATAATAGCCGAAAAGGGCTGACCTTAGAGAAAAGGAGTTCCAGATGCGAAAAGGGATTAAGAATCGTTGGATTGTCGCTGGCTTTGTTTTGGTGGGTGCGATCACGGGCCTTTCTTTTGTGTCCATGGATAAAAATTCCGTTTATTTTTATACACCCAGTGAGGCGAAAGCTGGGGCGGCGGAGTTGTCTTCTGACTTGATTAAAGTAGGAGGCATGGTGATGCCAGGAAGCGTCACTTGGAAGCCAGAAAACCTGAGCCTATCTTTTACACTGACGGACCTCAAAGGAACCGACATTCGGGTAAACTTTACCGGCACACCGCCAGATATGTTTAAAGAAGGTCAAGGTGTGGTTTGTGAAGGTACTATTGCTCCTGATGGTACGGGAATCATCGCCCGGCATCTATTAGTCAAGCATTCAGAAGAGTACAAGCCGCCCCACGGTGAAGGCGCCAGCAAAGAAAAAGAGCTATTAGAAAAATCACTATTTAAAGAGTAGCCCCATGAAACCAGCCGCGTCCAAGTCCCATTTCCTAGTCATTGGCATTTTAATTTTATTTACCGTACTCGTCTTGACGGTTTTAGGAAAGGGTCTCTTTTTAAGCCCTTCTACCACAGAAAGTGCCTTGTTAGGCAAACAAGCGAAGGCTTTTCAGGTAAACGTTTTGCAAGAAGGTGGTGTATTAAATGGAAAGTCAGAAGTCAGCTTAGATGATTTTAAGGGCAAGCCTTTCATATTGAATTTTTGGGCCAGCTGGTGCGAAAGCTGCCGAGAAGAAGCTAGAGAATTTGAAGCTTTTTGGCAGGCTCATCACCAAGAAGTCACGGTCCTTGGGGTGGCCATACAAGATACCCCAGAAGAAGCTCTTGCATTTGTAAAGGCTTTTGGAAAAACCTACCCCATTGGGTTGGATGTTTCAGGAAAGGCCGGACTGGATTATGGCGTGACGGGAGTGCCGGAAACCTTTCTCATCGACCGCACGGGGAAAATAGCCCACAAAGTAAATGGCCCGGTTACCAAGGTTGAGCTGGAAAGATTGATGGCCAGCATTGCCAACTAACTAAAAATAAGCTACAAATAGACTACGATTTATAGCTCAGACGCAACACGAAAGTGTTTATCATTTAGGCAGGAGACGAAATGTTTACTAAAGAAGACTTCAAAATTGATAGCACAGAAAGTTTTTTTGAGTTTATCATTATCGCGCCTTTTATTGGCTTTATTGCTCCCTTCCTATTAGTGTCCTATACCGTTGGAAAGATTGCAGATATGGTAGGACATCTCGACTACTAGTCTCACGAAATGAGACCTTCGTATGAAGAAAGGCTAACGCACTGCCGGACAGCCCTGAAGTTGTTATTATTATCCTCTTTAGTTAGTCCTCATAAGATATCCCTACAAACCTCACTCAAGATGCTAAACACAATTTCATCCTGGCAAACCTTGCTTTAATTCGAAAGCTCTAGCCTGAGCGAACTTTTTGAATTCTACATGATGGATTAACACCCGCGCTCCCCAGGTGCGCGATTTTGTATTAAGGTGCTTGGATTAGGAAAAATCGGGCATCTCTTGGAGGTCGTTTATGGTAAAATTCTTTAACACAACGGGCCCTTGCCGATTCAAAGATCACTACATGCTCGAGCCCCTCCTGCGCCTGTGCGATGTTCGCGGCTCATTGACGACAAACAATATTTTGTGATTTGCGCTCCACGTGGCTTCGGGCATAAATGAGAACTCATCAAAGCATTAGCCTGAGCCTGGTTAGAGATAATTGAACCCAACAGGGTTCGCCTAAACTAGCGTTGAAGAGGTGGAAGCTTCTGATGTAGGGTGGGTACTCAATTCTGGAGCGTCCTTTTGTTCCTTAGATTTTTGCATGAGTATCGGATGGCAAAGTTTTTCAATACCACAGGCCCATGTCGAGCCAAAGATCATTACATG
>JBAXBA010000130.1:0-7851 GCA_037142195.1 Pseudomonadota bacterium | reverse complement strand
GCAGAGCTTAATCGACTATAGGAGTTATCAATAGAAAGCTTCGTCAAATCTTGACGGGCTACGGACGTCCAGTTGTAAAGTCGGACTGGGGATTTCAGCTCTCTAAAGTATCCCTGAGAACTGCTTTCGACCTGGCTTTCTTGCAGCGCTGCCGCGTGATAAGGCTTGCAACCTAGGAGTGTGGCAATTGGCAACAAAAGGATCAACATGGAATTCATAGATACCCCTACTTTTTAAAAGATAAGTTCAAGCATTCTGAATGGAAAGCCCACTTCATCTTAAGTAATATTTTCGCTTAATAATGCTTTAATGTAACTATGTTAAAGGAGCAAGGATGAATTTTTCCTGAAAAAAGTAAAAAATGGACTGCCGATCGTGATTTCTCTTCCTTGAAATCGGACGAGCGGGGGGTACTTTCATTCCATCTCTTTAGGATCATTTTTCTTAAAGTTTTCTTGTTTCCAGGGAAAGTGCTTGGCATTCGAAGTCACAAGATTAGAAGCCCAAGATTCTAGAAAAGAGGCGAGGCATCAAATCCAAGATAATTGCTCTATAAGCAGGCTGACTCGTATCCCGTTGGCTTAAAACCTGCCGTTTTAACATGGCTAAATATCTAAATTAATAGCCCTAATTTTTTTCTTCGAGAACTAACTTGCCATATAGGTTAGGGTTTTTGAAACAACTGGGCATCTAATAATAAGGTCTTAAAGATAATTTTTGGGATTTTAGGCAGGAAAGGGATACCCCCAAAGTGCACCGGACCTTTTTATCAGACGTCTTCATTGCGAGACCTAACGGTCTGAAGGGAGATTGGTTTATGAAGGTGAAGAGTACAAGAATTCTTGGTCGAGGAAGAAACATTTCATTACTGGCATTGGGCATAGGGATGGCATGTTTGAGTGGACTTGGAAATGCTCAATCTGCGAACGACGAGGTTTTGCCTAACGATACCTTGAGTATTGTAGGGGAGGCTGAAAAGACTCTAGATTTTGACGTCTACAGCTCTTTTGGCCAGCGCCTGGCAAATGCCGCCCGCTATAATGGATCCGGACGCTATTCAGGCAGCCGATGTTATGAATTTGTCTGGGCAGATTTAAGGCAAGTATTGGGGAGTTATATTGATTCCACATCTGTTCCTAGCCAGTCCGCTTATCAGTTTGGCGATTGGGCAGACCGGAATCCCCAGGAGCTCAGTTCGACGTTCCACCTACGAAAGTCCAATTTATACCCAGAGGCTGCCCCCCTTGGAAGCGTCATCGTCTGGAATCCAGGACAATGTGGCTATTCCAGTCGCCATGGGCACATTGAAATTGCGATCGGCGGAGGACAAGCCTGTTCCGATTTTTGTGCCCCCATCGCAACCTCCTGCTCGGCGCCGCGTGTTTATGTACCTATCGAAAGCAGTGCTCCTTCGAGCAGCACTCCTTCGAGCTGTGATCTGAGGGCGCTTGAGATTTGTCTTAGGTATAACGGCGGCCAGCCTTGTTACCCAAGATCGGGTTGTAAAGGCTAAACTTTGCGGATTGTTCAAGACTGTCTCACACGCTCTTTCTATTTTTAGAAAGTTCGTGTGAGACAGATTCTCAACAAATGAGTTCCATTCTATTAGAGTTCTGTTGTTTCAAGGCCATCAAAGGTGCTCCAAATAGGAACAGGTACCGCGACTTTGGACGGCTCTTTTGCTTCAACTTTTTGTCCAAATCCTCGAAGTCCGCGGACAATCACTTGTTCACCTATAACCGGATCCACTTGGCGGGTTAAGGAATAGGTTGTGCCTGGAATCGAGTCATCTGCGCTTGGCGCTGCGATCATAAGCTGCAGTTCCATGTCTCTACACAAACTTGATAAGGTATTAATAGAGCTGGAATCCAACCTGCTGGCTTCGTCTAAAAAGAGAAACCTGAGGCTTTCTCGTTTTCGACCTGTAAGTCTCGAGGTATGAAGTTCCCAAGATTGCAAAACCATTATAAGAATCGCGAGACCAACCCCAATGGACTCACCGGTAGAGAGACGATTGGAATCCGCAGACTCCCAATGCTCATTACCAACACGTCGAATTTGGATTTGAAGATCAATGTAGTGTCTAAAGTCTAGGAGTGAGTCACCGGTAAAGGCTCTACCCATCTCTTGGTGGTATAGCTTGGAGAGTGCCTGCTCAAAAGAGAGGGCATCCTGTCTTTCAAAAAGTTGCAAATTATTTTGATTTAACATGGCGCCCAGAAGAGCATCCATTCCTTGTTTTTTCTGGTACTTAATGCGAACAGCTCGGATGGCACCAAATGTAACCTTGTCCAGACCGTCATTCAACCGAGAAATATTGCGGAACTCCTTGCGAATTCTGCTTTCAATTCCATGGGCCACATCATAAGACGAGGTCGCAAAATCTTGCTCATGATGTTTCAGTCTTGAAGTCAGCCTCGTAATTTGATTTTCTAGCTCAGTAAGTGCCGCTAATGGGTCATCACTTATGACAATATCTCGAGGAAGAATCTGCTCTAAATAGACATGGATATCTCTAAAAAGACTTAAAACGTCAACAATCGAGTCGTGGCTAGGTTTAGACATGACATTCTGCAGAGCTTCTACAAGATTGTTTACATCTTTGCGGTGATGTGTCTTTTGCTCCGTTAAAGAACGTTTCAAATCTGCCATAGCTTTGCCGGTGATAGCAGATAGCTCTAACAAATCTAAGTGCTGCAACTCGACTGCTTTTAAAGCAAAGGAGTTAAAGCAACGATGAGAAGCTAGCAGCTTTTTAACTTGGAAAGAATGGTCATGGTTTCTTGCGCGATAGTCTTTAAGAAGCCCTCTATAATTGCTTCTTAGCTTTTCTGTTTGAGCTAAGCAAACGCGCAAATCCACTTCAAGGCCTCTGGATTCGACTTTTAAATCTGTAAATTCACTCTCAAACTGGCTGAGTTCTTTTCTTAATTGGGAATAACGGTCCTCACTTTCTTCGAGAGAACCTTGAGCTACGGAGTGGGATAGATCTGTCAGATTTTTGAGTTCTTCCGAATACCTGGCAATCATGAGGGCTGAGGTGTCATGTAGAGCCTTGATGCGCAGCTTGTCTTCCAGTAAGGGATTGAGTTGGGTCCTTATCTCTTTTCTTTCTTCTTCAAGCAGATCCTTAGACTTTCTAAGCCGCTCCTGAAGGCCAGAACTTTGAGCGCCACTTTCTGAAGGGACGAAATCAAGATATTGACGCAACTCGAGATAGGACTCTATGACGCGAATGCTCTTGGATATGTTCTGTCTTTCAGACTCAAGGCTCTCATTATCGGGAACAATCAAGGAAGATTCTTGTTCATCCAGATCCCCTAAAACGTCTTTCATGCGATGGACGAGAGTCTGGGATTCTAAAAGCTTAGACTTAAGGTGTGTAAGTTCCAATATCTTTTGATCTAGAGCAGCCAATTCCTCGACAAGGTTTCCTTCGTCAAGAAGATGAATGGATGGCGCTGCGCGCTCCAACGCCTCAAGCTTAAGTTCTCCTTCCGCGAGTTCCTCACGGGCCTCCCACAGTTCTGTTGACTTTCGTTTGACTTGCGCATCCAAAGCCGCTGATTCTGTATCAAGAGCAGATAAAACTTCTCGAGGGTTCTTTTGATCGAGCATGTCCATATTTTGCTCAATGATACCGAGAAGTCTTTCTTTGCCCGATAATCCTTGAAGTTCGATTTCTAATTCCGAAATCTCAAGACTGATTTTTGAGAGTTTTAACTGAATGCGGTCTATTTCTTTTTCCCGACTATCAGCTCCTAAAAGGGGGTGCTTGGGATATTTCGCTATGCGAATCGATGGGCCCCAATACGTGACTACGCGATCATCGTAATGGTTGGTTTTAAGATTGTGCTTTAAATCATGATGATTAACGAGCCAAACTTCCTCAGGAAGATTCTCTAGGCCCAGGACGCTTTCCACAGCGCTGTCAGGATCTTCAAGATGAATGGCATTTTTCAACGGCCCTATTTCTGCTTCTTTTTTTCGCGCCGTTTCCATATCTAGGGCGTCAAAAACATCAAAAAGCAGATCGCCGCCAATTTCCCCGGCAACTTTAATAAGTTTTTCATCACTATAGGTTTTCGAGTTTTGAAGCTGAGAGATAGATTCTAATAGATTCTTACGTTCGTAGTTAAGTCGGTGTTTGTTATCATATAAGACCTCTCGGCGCCCTGAAATTTCTTCTTGAATCGCTTTCAAGTTTGAGGCGGATGTGATCTTAAAGTTAAAGACCTGACCCATTTCTAAAGCAGCAGATTGAGCCTTGTCCCAGGGCTAGATTTCTGAGAAGGCGGAGCTTCGCTTGGCCAGGAGTGCTTTTAAACTGTCAGAAAGTTTTTGCTCTTCAGCTTCTGCATCTTTAACATTTCTTCGCCTGATCGCGTTTAATTCTTCAGTCTTTTCATAGCACTCGCGAAATTCTTCGGAACTGAATATTTCGTAAGGTTTAAGCAGCGATCGAACTTCTTTAAGTTTATGTATTTTGGCTCTTAAGAGGTCTCTCGTCTGCTTAAGGGACTCGGTTGCCGCGGTTTCACTTTCTAAATCGGACCATTTGTCTAGGGCCTGAGCCACGACTAAAGAAGGGTTGTCTGAGCCTTCTAACGGAGAGGAAAAGAGACTAGGATCTAGCAAAAAAAGACGATGGCTTAGATTTAATGCGTTGGAAAACCTGGCATTAAGGCGTGAAGTACGCTCTTTCTCTTCTTTGATGTTCCAAGACTGCTCTAAAAGTTCTCGACTTCGAATTTCTAGTTTAGCTCTCAAGTCATTCAAATCACCAAAAGAGACTTCAGGGAAATGCTCTAAAAATTCGTTTTGCGCAGCAAGAGCCGCCTTATAAAAACCTTCAAGTCGAGCCTCGTGAGAGAGGGCCTCTGTCGAATCAAACAGCTGTTTCACAATGGAATTTAGGTTAGCGTCAATTTTTTGTTCTAAAATTTCTAAAGCTGAAATTTTAGATTGAAGTTGATCTAAGCTTTCTATGGCCTGACTTTTCTCCAAGCCGTATCTATCAAGTTCACTTAAGTTTTTAGCAATCTGAGCGGAAATTCTCTGGGATTCTTTGCGATTTTCAACATCGAGGCGACTCATGTCGACTTGAGCTAGAAGATCTTGGTGCTGAGTTTCTTTCAAATCAAGTGTGGATTGTTTAGATCCCAGAAGCTTTTGAATGCTTTTAGATCTAACTCTTTCAGCGTTCCATGCTCTACGTGCATCTAGAGTGTCTTTTTGTGACAAATTATGTTTAGTAAGGCTTCCCCTCCAAGCATGAAGGGCCATTTCCTGAGAAGATCTGTAGAGATCTTCAATGGATTTTCTGCTTTGCTCCGTTCTTTCAATGGTGTCACGAGTTTGTTTGCAAGTGGAAAGGTTTTGCTCTGCCCTCGAGATTTGGCTGCTTAAGGTTGTGTCCTTATCAAGAAGATATTCCTTAAGACTTTGTTGGATTTCACCTGATAGACCGCCAAATAGCGAGGTTTGCAGGAGTTTGATGAACTTCTTTCTCTCAGCGGACCTGGCAAGCCTCAAGGGGGTCATGCCAAGTTCGTAGAGTAGGGACATGTATTCGCCGATTCTTCCGCGAAACGTCCGGATTCTTGCCCCAAAAAGCTTAGCCTGCTCCTCTAATTCCAGCATGCCTTGGGGGGAGCCTGAATCAATAATAATATCTTGCCCATCTTCTTTTTGGAGGAAGAGCTGATCTAATTCTATTTGGCTGTTAAGGCCAGTAATGGCAAATGGGATGAGCTCAAATTCAGGCTCTGTTTTTTTTCGTATCTGAACACCAGCTATTATTCTTTCAGAGTTATGCCCCATAAGTTCTAGAACGGAATAAGAAACGTGTCCTGCTCCAAATCGTCCATATAGCCCTTGCTTTTTAGAACTAACTCCAGATCCTGCTTGGTTTCTAAAGTCGAGTAACATCTGATCGGGTAGTAGTGCTACATACGTAGCAGCCATTACCGTTGTCTTGCCCGCTCCATTTTGACCTGTGAGACTTGTAATAGTCGAATCCATATCAATTTCTTGATAGAATAACCCACGCCAATTGATAATAAGTAGTTTTTTTATTTTAAATCGATTCATTTTGGCCAGCCTCTTCCTCTTCGTATTTTAGAAATTCGGAATCAAATGATTCTGAGCTGGCTAGTCCCTGATTTACGAGCTGCTCGAGAACCGTGTCGCGCCCATCTTTAACTTTAGCCAGCGCTGCAAACCGATAGATAGAAGTGTGAGGCCTAATCATGTCGTCGCGGTCAACCGATAGAAAGCCTAACGAGTCGAGCAAGCGAATGCTTTTTTCTATGGATTCTCTGAATTTGATGTCATCCAGGTCCGTTCTAGCTTTGCGGGTTCGTGCGGCGTAAAAAAGATAGGGTATTTGTTCGGAAGGAATGAGATGTGTGATGCGGGAGATTACATCTTCTTTTTTTATCTTACCGCCGGTTCTGAGGATGGTAGGGTCCACCAAGTAGAGTGCAAGTACTTGACCCACAATCATATCACTAGGGCGCATCTTTTGTTGTTTGAATAAGCTGTCAAAAGCCGAAAGATAAATAAACCCTTCCGAATCATACAAAAGTTCTGCGTTATAGCGGGCATAGAAATCCGAAAGCAAGGTCTTGTTTTTGACCAAGAACTGCCACGAATCTAAATCGTCTTCTGTGAAATGAAATCCTTTGCGAAGAGCGACATCGATAGCGGGAAATCTTTTGTCACAAAAGATGTCAAATTCGGTTTTTTCCATATCCATAAAGGGCAACTTCCTAAAAATATGTAGCAACATATAAGACTTAGATTTAAGTCCGAAGAATCTACAATTAAAGGGTGATTTTGTACACAGAAACCTAAGGAAAACCCGAAGTAAAATGGCGGTTTAAGGGAGCATGCAGGATCTAAATCATTTGACGTCCCCTACTGCTGCAGGGGACGTCAAAGAAGCCAAAACACGCCTATTTAAGGAGTGCCCGGCCATGAGGTCTTCAGAATATTTCCCTACTTAAATGTGCTTTCTAGGAAAGTCCGCATGGCAGCCCAGCTTCGTGAGTCCGCGTCTGCATTGTATGCGGCTCCTTTTGAAGGATCTGTTCCGGCATTTTTATCTGTAAAACTATGAACGGCACCGCCATACTTAATCAGCTGCCAGTCGATTTTATGGTCACGCATTTCAGCTTCAAATTTCGATAGGTTCTCGGCCGTCACAAAGGGGTCATCAGCACCATGAAGAGCTAGGACTTTGGCTTTAATATTCTTTCCGTCTTCAGGCTTTGGGCTATCAAGCCCCCCATGAAAGCTCACGATGGCCTTAAGATCTGCGCCAGATCTGGCGAGCTCCAAAACTGATGTTCCCCCAAAGCAATAGCCAATAGCGGCATATTTTTCCTTTGGTCCCTTGCTTAACTTTCTGAGTTCGGTCAGGGCTCCTGCGACTCTTTCTCTGAGGAGTTCTCTATTGGCATAGTAGGGTGCGGTTTCAGCTTTTGCTTCTTCGACATTTTTAGGACGAATGCCCTTGCCATAGACATCAGCGGCGAATACGGTGTAACCCAGCGCAGAGAGCTGATCCGCTTTAGACATGGTTTCCTTTGATAGCCCGAGCCAGTTATGGACTACTAAAATGGAGCCCTTCTTACCATTTCCTGCTAGGTATCCTTCAAATTCCTTATCTCCTATTTTATAGGTGATCATTTTTGCACTTGCGTGAGCAGAAAAAAACAAACCCAGTGTGTAGTAAGCCAACAGACCTTTTTTCATAACGTATTCCCTTATCTATAGGTTAAGTTTTAAAGTAACTAGGGCGTGTACTCACATCTAATTTAAGTAGTTGAAATAAAGACAGTTTCT
>JBAXBA010000129.1:0-7870 GCA_037142195.1 Pseudomonadota bacterium | reverse complement strand
GGAGCAGTATGAAATCGACCCAGAAGTAGTTAAGGCTCTCAACCTATTGTTGATACTCCATGCGGATCACGAGCAAAACTGCTCCACATCCACGGTGAGAATTGTGGGTTCTTCAGACGCAAACTTATTTGCTTCCATTGCAGCTGGTATTCTCGCTTTATGGGGACCCAAGCATGGAGGCGCTAATCAAGCGGTTATGGAGATGCTTGAGGAGATTCAAAGAAATGGTGGCGACACTGATGCTGCCATTCGCGCTGCAAAAGATAAAAATTCAGGATTCCGTCTTTCAGGTTTCGGGCATAGAGTTTACAAAAATTTCGACCCAAGAGCGAAAGTGATCAAAGTGGCCTGCGACAAAGTTCTCGCTAAAATGGGAGTTAAAGATCCCCTTCTTGATATCGCGAAGCGACTTGAAGAGGCCGCTTTAAACGATCCCTATTTTGTTGATAGAAAGCTTTATCCTAACGTTGATTTTTATTCTGGTATTTTATATCGCGCTATGGGTATTCCCAATGAGATGTTTACCGTGATGTTTGCCTTAGGTCGACTGCCAGGATGGATCTCCCATTGGAAAGAATTAAAAGAATCTAATGAAAGAATTGGTCGTCCGCGCCAAATCTATACTGGCCCAGCTCACGCGGAGTATGTACCCATAGAGAAGCGTTAATGAATTACTGGTTAGTAAAAACTGAGCCTGATATGTTCTCTTGGACCGATCTTATGGAAGCTAAAAACCAAACAGCTTCCTGGGATGGGGTTAGGAACTATCAGGCTAGAAATTTTATGCGAGATCAATTTAGACTTGGGGACCGTGTTTTTTTCTATCATTCTCGGGTCGAAATCCCAGGGATAGTAGGAATAGCAGAAGTGGTTAAGGAAGGATATCCTGACCATACTGCCCTAGATCCTAAATCGAAATATTCTGATGAGAAATCCATTAGAGATGGAGTCTCCAGATGGGTCATGGTCGATTTAAAGGCCATGAAAGCCTTCCCAAACCCCGTATCTTTAAATGAATTGAAGAATGTAGTGGCCCTTAAAGATATGTTATTGGTGCAACCAGGGCAGCGACTTTCAGTGCAACCGGTGTCTGAGCACCATTGGCACCTCATTTGTGAAATGGGTGGGCTCTAAGTAGAATTCTTATTTAAGGCCTGGACTCATTCAGTCTCATTTTAAAACTCATTCCAAAATTTAAAAAAGGATAGAAGTAACAATTCTACTCTGCGTGGCGACGTAGTATAATGTCTAATGATGAAACTAAATGGAGCATATATGCGCTTGGCGATGATATTGGGATGGTTAATAGCCAGTTATGGGCTTTCCGCTGATGGGGGCTCTGCGGTAGCAGAATCTGCCATATCTGGAGGAATATTTTCTAGAATTTTCGGATCAGGTCCCGTTGTCTTTATGGTCTTGATGATCCTAGTAAGCCTTTCTGTTGTGAGTTGGGGAATAGGATTTGCAAAAATTCTTTTTTTGCGCAAAACCCTAAAAAAAGCTGAAAACTTTGTCGATCTCTTTTGGGAGCAAAAGTCGCTAAACGAACTTAATAACCGCATGTCTGGCATCGAAGACGGTCCTGGCAAAGAAGTTTTTAAAGCTGGATATGCAGAACTTGTTAAAGGCACCCAGACCAGAGATCAGGCTGTAGAGATGCGCCTTGGGATCCAAGCCGCCATGGACAATATGATGAGGACATTGGCTAAAACCAAGTCCCATGAAAAAACAAAGCTTGAGACAGGACTTTCGTTTCTTGCCATATCCGCATCAGCGGGCCCGTTTATTGGACTCTTTGGTACGGTTTGGGGGATTATGAATTCCTTTGAAGGTATCGTTCAATCAGGAAGTTCCAGCCTAGCTGCCGTTGCTCCAGGTATTTCTGAGGCATTGATTGCCACAGCATTTGGTTTAGGCGCGGCGATTCCGGCTGTTGTTAGCTATAATATCAGTGTTAACCGAATCCGAGCCGTGATGCATCAATTAGATATGTTTGGTAGTGATTTTTTAAATATAGCCGAACGCTATTTAGTTTCTGATAAGAAGTCTCATGTCAATCAAGCTGCAGAGGCTCAGTCGCACTCTCCGAGGATCTAATTATGGCTTTTTCCGCTCCAGATGGCACAGGACAAGGAAATGATGATTTAGCAGAGATCAACATTATTCCTCTGGTTGATGTCATGTTAGTTTTATTAATTATTTTTATGGTAGCAGCACCGCTGTCCTTATCGGGCTTGCAGGTGGACCTCCCTCATTCTAAAGCAAAAGGGGTGGCGGCGACAGAAGCCAATGTGATTTTAACCGTCTCCAAGGAAGGTGGCTATTTTTTTGAAAAAAATCGTGTGAGCTCCGCTGATCTCACGATCAAGCTGAAAGCCATGTTCGAAAATAAACCTGAAAAGCAACTCTTTATACGGGCGGATCGAAGCGTGGATTATGGTGTCGTTGTGGATGCGATGTCTGCAGCGAGACTTGCGGGAATCAAAAAAATGGCGATGCTTACCCAGCCGCCTAAAACCTCACAAAGCCAGCCGGAAGGATCTAAAAAGGGATGACGAGTCTCGCTCGCATAAGCGAGGTCAAATTGTTTTGTCGAGAGCTAGTCATGGATCAGAACAGACTAGTTAAGTATTTTGTCGGGGTTTCCATCAGCCTTCACCTGATCATTGGTTTGATTTCTTTCACCAATTTATTTCGGTGGTCCGTGAATTTACCCGCTCCGAGTGAGTGGGGGATAGAAGCTGAACTTGCTTTCGACACAAAGTCAGAAAGTAATAAAGACGCACTCTCTGAAGCTAAAGAGGCCGAAGAAATCTTAGTTCAAAAACAGATACTTCCTCAGCTTCCTAAAACGGTAGAAATTGATTCCACCCAAGATCCTGGTGTGGTCAAGGAGACAGTTCCGGATGAATTGTCGAAAGAAAAGCCGCCTCCGACTTTGAATCCAGGTAAGGATCAAGAAGCTGACGAAAAAAAGCGCGAAGCAGCAGTCAAGCTTAAAAAGCAGGAAGCCATTGACCGGCTCTTGAAAGAGAAAGCTCGCGAAAAAGGTAAGTTTGCTGACGTGACTTCTTCACCACTTTCTGACAGTTTGCAGCGTCGAAAGGCCCAGCTTGCTCAAGGTGGGGGCGGGGGAAGTGAAGCAAGCAATTACGCCCTGCAAATTCAGAGGGCTGTGCGAAGGTTTTATTCGATTCCTGAGACCTATCGGATTAAAGGCGATAGTTTAACCGCCCAAATTAGGCTTTCGATAAACCCGTCTGGATCTATCTTAATCATGGAAGTAGAAAACAGTTCAGGAGAAGTTGGATTCGACCAGTTGGTGATGGACATTATTAAAAAAGCAGAACCCCTTCCGCCGCCGCCCAGCGAGCTTATTGGGAAACAACTTTTACTTTCATTTAATCCTTAAAAGGAGTCGCTTATGAAATGGATACCACTTTTTTGGGGAGCCTTGAGCTGCATTTTACCATCGTCCTCATGGGCTCAAGGTGTTCTGAATATCAATATCGATGCCCCAGAATTTCGACCTATGGCTGTCGGGATTCCCGATTTTAAAGTAGAGGGCGGTGACCCCAAAATCGCTAAAGATGCAGCGGCCGAGCTTCAAAGAATTTTGGAATTCTGCGGTCTTTTTAGAGTCATTAACCCAGTGGCATACAATCATATTCCCGTAGCGGATATAATCAGTCAGGGCGAGTCCAAGTTGAATCCGGCAGCATGGAAGCAAGTTGGTGTAGAAACTCTCATTACCGGGGTCTTGAAGTCAGATCCATCCGGAGCTGTTCTTGAACTAAGAGCCTTCGACATTACGAAAGGAAAAGAAGTTGCAGGGAAAAGGTATTCCAATGCGACAAACTATATCCCACCTATTCGAAAATTTGGGGATAGGGTTCTAAAAATATTAACTGGCAAACCTGGCATTTTTACCACTAAGATCGTATTCGTGGGACGTCAAAAAAAAGGGGATATGAAGCAAATCTATATGGCAGACTTTGATGGCGGTAATCTCGAGCAGATCACGGCAAAAGCAACTCCCCATCTCTCTCCATCTTGGAGTCCAGATGGTAAGTCCATCGTCTATACTTCGTTTGAAACTGGTGATCCCAATATTTTCCTCTATGATTTGGAAAAACGAAAGTCCAGGATGATTGCAGGAGAAAAAGGACTTGATTCAGGGGCTCAGTTTGAGTCTAAAGGTAAATTTATGGTGTACTCGCACGCTGTAAGTGGCGATACAGATCTTTATCTTAAAAATAAAGATGGGGGAAAGGCGCTAGATTTTGTAAAGGGTGCCGGCTTGGATGTAGATCCTGTTTTTTCACCTGATGGTAAGTACCTCGCTTGGGTCTCTGCGCGATTTGGGAACCCCCATCTTTTTAGAGGTGATCTTAGCTGGAGTAACGGTGTTCCATCTGTGACAAAAGATGAGAGATTGACCTTTGCAGGTTGGTACAATGCGACTCCAGCCTGGTCCCATGATTCAGAAAAGATAGCCTTTGCTAGTTACGATAAAGAAATCAATCGATTTGACCTCTTTATGATGAACCCTGATGGCCGAAAGTTAGAACGTTTAACACTTAGATCTGGGGATAATGAGAGCCCTTCATTTGCGCCTAACTCTCAGCTCATTATGTTTCACTCCTCTAGGCAGGGGACCGCAGATGTAAAGGGGGCGGCTAGTCTTTATGTGATGTACCGTGATGGGTCGAATCAGAGAAGGCTAAATATCCCCTTGTATGAAGCTCAAACTCCCAAATGGGGCCCGTTTATCGACTTTGATTGAGTTAAACCTTCGATGCCCTTTGAAGCTCCCTAGTGCTCCACTTTAAGTCACAAAATACAGTTTTGAGTGCTAGCCCACAACGTAGGTATGGGCTAGCAATTTTTTGTCTAAGTCTGTCCTGCCCGTGATTGGCGCCCGACAGTTTCCCACTGCAGGTTTCTATAGAAAATCTGGGTCCTCTCCCATTGAGGTGGAAAAGGCGCTTTTAAACGCCATCAGAATGATACTACTGCAAACTTGCAGCTCTATCGTGGCGCTAGAGTCTTGACGAGATCATTTGGCGGGATAGACCTCTTTCCAAATTTGGTTCATACAGTGCCAAAATAGCAAGTAAAATTCCAACTGGCGCTCTTGAATTGACGGCTTTTTAGCATGGATTTCCTTCTAAAGGATATAGTTATGGCCCAATTTCTCATACTCAGATAACTTGTTTGTGTCGAAAAGGGCTCAGAACTTGAAGGAGACCAAGCGTGAAGATATTTCTAATCTTACTATTTTTATCGTCGATCGAGACGGTTGCTTTAGCAGAAGATGGGGAATGTTTGTTCTATCAAAATAGGAACAAAGATTTTTTTTGTGAAGGTAGCGACAATTACTTGATAGATTATGGCTATAAATACTGTGAGAGATTTACAAAGCTTGAAAATGAAGCAAAGTCGAGTCTAGAGCTTAAATCCTGGATATCTAAAACCAGGGTTTGTCTTCAGGAGATGATAGCTGAAAATGAAAAGAGATATCAGGTCGAAGGCTGTAATCAGTTAAAAGAGTTTGCCTTCGACACTCATCCCATTTGCTATAAGCAGTATGGCGTTTGCAATTTGCCATTGATAGATAAGTCAAAGATTGTGAAGCTTATCCTTAAGAATGATTTTTTATCGGATCTAGGAAAAGAGAAGCGAGCGACATTCCTACAAACCATCAATGTGGTAGCCAAATGTCTTTCTCCAAGAGTGACAATTTCTGAAGCTGGAGAGCTTTTTTATCAATTAAGCTTGAAGAGTAAGCCGATGATTTCCCAGGCGTCTTTGCAAGCAGCAGTGGAAATTTTGGAATTCTCACCTGACAAAATTGCTGATATGGAGATATATTTTTCTAAAGTTCTTCAAGTTATGAAAGAAAAGAGTGCTGGCGCCACGGATAGCAGACAAGTGTTTTCGATGTTCAAGGGTTCAAGAATCGACTATGACGAGCATTTTAGAGGCACCTGGCGAGCAAGCCCATCGTCTAAGCGGGAGCAGAGCAGTACTCAGCAAAGCAAATGGGAACAAATTTTCAATGAGGCTTTCACAGACGATCAGCTGCAAGAAGGTCTCAGATTTTCACGGGAATTTTCGAAAAAATTTAAGTAATCTCATTCTAAAATTCCAGACTAAATTGTATTCGCATTTCGGAGCTCAAGACACTTCTGAACTCGTTACTTGGGCGAAGATCTTCAGTAGCCACTGCTCCGGTGTTTTCCTGGCTACAATATACGAAGCCTTATTTGCTACCTGAGGCAGCTTAATGTGTTGCTGATGGTTTCAAATCTAGTAGTCCTGCGCGTGTGCCGTAGGCCTTACCACTCTCCCCAATGGTAACAAGTCGATTTTCATGCGACTTTTATGAAGGATTGCCAAATATCATCTTGAAATCTATTGATTTTATTCAGAATCAAGTTCCATTTTTGTGATTCATTTACTGGTCTGCGGACATTTGCTCGGTTCAAGGATTTATATTCGAAGACTTACTAACCTGTGATGGTTTCTTTCGGTGGGGCAAAGAGTGAAATACCTGCCAATTTTCGAATTGGCAGGAGGCTTCTTTCTATTTAAAAAAATTTGTATCTGGAAAAGTAGTGTTGCATTAATATTTGAACGGGATGTTGGGGTCAAATGTTACACCCGAAGAGTCTAAAACTCCATTTGGAAAAGTAGTGTTGCTTTGATAAGTAAACGGGCTGTTAGGATCATAGTTCACACCGGAAGAGTTTAAAACTCCATTAGTGGTTCCGTTACTCGGGCTTGTTGTGACGGGTTTCGCTGTGTAGTTTCTGAGATTGTCGCAAGTTCCTGACTGTGAAAGGCCGCTAGCAATAGCGCCTCCTATTCCGCCCGTACTATTGTTGATTGTAGTACTACTATTAGATATGGTACCTACAACTGCACCAATGGTGCAAAAAACATTTCCGTTTTGATCGGTGCCTTGGGTGAGCTTTTCCACGAAATAGGCAATTTTCGCTTTAAAATCATAGGTAGAATTGTACTGATCGGCATTGCAGTCTGTACCTGCAGGCGCGCTCATTTGACAGCGCTTTAAGTCTCGCGCATAAACCTCCAAATTATCTTGCTTTGCTTTTGTTGGCACCCAATCTACCAGCCAAGTGTTCGTGTAGCCTTGTTGCTTCATTTTAGCGCCTGAAAGATTCGTAAAGACACGCAACGGACGTCCAGCTGGCGCTCCTGAAATGGAAACTAGCCAGTTTGCCGCCCGGTTTACGTCAGAAAACCAGTAGCTCTGTCTGCCGTCTTGCGCTGTATGTGCATTACCCCCAATCTGAGCTACTAGATTTAGGGGCTGGCAATTATTTTTCTGACAGTCATCTTGACCTCCAGCATCGCCTGAACCCGGCGAGCCTGTTGTTTTAAAACCACTCCCATTATTATTAGGTGAAGCACCCATAGGATTTTCAGGCCTGGAGTTACAGCCAAAAAAAGCCAAAAAAATGCCTGTAGTATACAAAGTTGATATTGTGCTTTTCATTTCATATCTCCTACCTATACCTATGGTATCGGCTAAATAAGAGTTTTTTTGAATAATTCTTGTAGATGTCCATGAATATTGAGAAAAATGAGGGGCATTTGAATTTTGGCATTTTTAAAAAAAGGTGGATCCCCCGAATTGCTTTGTCTTGGAGGGTCTCTTTTTTGGGGCCTTCTCATACAAAGTATTTCGACACGCTATTTATTAAAGCTGAATATTGCTAGATTTCGTTTATGAAGCTATGAGTCCTGGTCCATGAGTCGGACTAGCTGCCAGAAAACTAAAGTAACCAGAAGTTTCCAGTAAAAGTCATGCTGCTTTGGCCTGCCTATACTGATAGTTAAG
>JBAXBA010000128.1:0-7930 GCA_037142195.1 Pseudomonadota bacterium | reverse complement strand
ACCCCGTAACTCTGGTGCAAAGTTGGAATGGCAGTTGGACCCACAACGGAACAACATCCTTTAACAAGAACAGTCGATACATCTTGATGTAGAGATCTAAGCTTGGCTTCCCAGGTCGAGATGTGCTCCACCATAGTCGGAATAGTTCTTTGAATCTGATCTAATATAGTTTCACATTGTTGCAAATCCAAAAGTTCAAGTTCAATCTCAGACTTCGTAGCGCCCATGGCCATGAGTGCTTCTTTGTTTTCATGAATTTCGTCTTTTAAATCCTGAGTCTCTTGCCCGATCCGTTTTGCAACCTCTTCAGGCCAATCACGAATCGTTGCATCCATTTGCCACTGAGCTAAGAATCGTTGCGTTTGCTCTTGGAGCTGCCTTGTCATTAAACTTTGCTTGAGCAGAGTGCGGCGGTATTCGGCAGTCAAAAACAGGGTAAGAATGACGACCAAAGCCCCAAAAGGGAGCAGAGGTAAACGACTTCCATCAATTCCCATAAACCAATGGGTAAGCAAACTCGACCAGTGGTTCCAAACGAAATAGGGCTCTATCCCTAAACTTCGACTTACGACAATCCCATGTCCTGGATTTTCAGACAATTCAAATCCCGCAAACCCGGCTCCGGCACCTAAATTATTAAGCAACCAATGGCGGTCGATGAGTACAGCGGAGGTTACTTTATAGGTATCATTGATGGGATGTTCGTAAACCAGGACCGCGCCTTTTGGGCTCTTGATCCAATAGAAACCCGATTGAAGTCCCGTTCGACAAGTCTCCAAACCGAAACTGAGACTTGTAGATTCCATCATCTGGCGACAAGTCTTATCAACGATGCGAAGTTCCTGCAAATCTCCTGGGGAAAGATATCGATCCAAGGCGCCTTTGAGGGCGTTTTGCTGTTTGCCTTCAATGTTTTTTAAAAGGTCATCTGTATCGATGAGGCTCGCCGTTTTCGATGTCAGCAAGCCCATAGATTGATGAAGGGCATCCAAGTACCTTGTGCTCCAAATGGCAAGTTCCTTGCTTGTTTTACCTGCCCAGCTATTAAAGCCGCCTACGACGATAAACATGACAAGCGAAACTACGAGAAGGCATTCCCGTCCCATCATCAATGAAACTCCTGATAGTATATATCTAATAGCTTGCTATAGTTTAACTCAGGAATAAATAAAAAAGTGTAATTTTGGATAGATATCTTAAAAATATCTAGGAACTTTGCTCCACGAGCTCCACAAGAAGTCCCCCCGTAGACTTGGGGTGGACAAATGCGATGCGAGTTCGATGCGCTCCCACTCGAGGCACTTCGTCGATCAACTGCACGCCCTGGGATTTCAAATAAGCTAAACACGTTTCCAAATGGGACACTGTAAGAGCGATATGGTGAATACCTGAGCCTTTTTGGTCCAGAAACTTTGCTATGGGCGAATCTTCGGAGGTTGGAACAAGGATTTCAAGTCGCGGCAAGCCGCCCTCATTCTGTCGAGCCGAACCCAGCATTAGGGTCTCAGTCTTTTGTTCTACAACGGTTTCTCTCCCTTCAAAAGGAAGATTCAAAAGAACCTCAAAAAAAACTTTTGCTTTCTCGGGGTCTTTGGGGGCTAGTCCAATATGATTAATGCCTAGAATCGAAAAGCCGTTCATACATGCCTCAAAAAAGTTCCTAAAGAATACTCGATTTTAAAATAGAGCTTCTTTCCATAGTCTCAATATATCCAGAGTCTCTATATGGTGACGGAAATTCCTGGGCTACGACCTCCAACAGCACCGCCAGTGCTGAGTGCCATAACCCTTAGAGCTTAATTCCTGCATTCAAGAGAATCGGCTTTAACTCTGCCTTTTGTTCCGTCGACAAAAAATCACTATAGAAAATCTCTTTCAAAGAGTTCTTTGCATTTTCTGTAATGTTGACAAACTCTGACTGATCCAGCTTTAAAAACTTTCTTTTGAGACGTTCAAAGACCTCAGTTCGATCTATGTCTGCGCCCGTTGACCACTTTCCTTTAACCAAAGCATTGGTCGCGAGAGCGACAATTCGAGAAAATCGCGCGCCTTCCGTTCCTGACTTACGGCTCTTAGCTTCTGTAGTTTTAGATCTCAATTTAGAAAGCAAATCTTCATAGGTAAACGCGAATTTAGACTCTGTTTCCCTTAAACCTAAAGGTGTGACTTGGACAGCAGTCCATACAATGTTTAAAGTATCGCCGGGACGAAGCTCAACCGTGGCCATAATGACTTCCTTTCTTGAGAGGGAACATATTAATGATTTCTTTACAATTAATAATATATTCTTAAAAGCGCCACTTTTTATTTAACTGATCACCCTTAATCTTGCAATACAAAAGATTCATTATTTAAAAATAATGAAATCCTTCATGATTCCTGGGAAATGCGCACCTTAAGTTAGGGAACTTATCCCTCAGCCTACCTTCTTGGTGACTTAGGAAGCTTGGCCCACAATTGCCAATAAAGTGCGTATATACAGACGCTTATACCAAAACACTGGGTTCAGCAGCCTTTTTAAATGGTGCTAGGCCTCTTGAGGATACGGAACCTTGGGCCCCAAGGGGGGTGGTGTTTCTTTTAATGCAGAACCATAGAATAGGATAGAATAGAATAGAATCGCTTCACTTCAAAAAGCTGGCTTTAAAAAACCCACACAACCTGAGGCGCCTTTCTCCCAACTGCGCCAAAATAATTGGGACATGGATTTTTTAACATTTGGACCGCATAAGACGATGTGCGCAAAAAAATGGCCACCCAAACTGCAAACGCTTTTACAAGAAAGCTGAATAAAACTGGGCTGTTATTTAAAATAAACTGCTCGAATAGAGTGCATTTATTAAGGTTTGCTTAGGAGTTGCTTCCCTTGAAAATTGGGGTAGTATACCTGACACATGGCCCCATATCACCTGCCGATGGCAGAAATAGGCTTTATTTCAATTAAGGAGATCATCTTTGTTAGAACGCACACTTTCCATTATCAAACCAGACGGTGTTAAAAGAAATCTAATCGGTAAAATCGTAAGCCAGTTTGAATCCGCAGGATTGAAAATTGCCGGAATGGAACTAAGGCAACTTTCGCGTAAAGAAGCCGAAGGTTTTTACTGGGAGCATCGTGAACGCGGCTTTTTTGGTGAACTTGTAGATTTTATGACTTCTGGACCTGTTGTTTTGATGACTCTTGAAGGCGAAAACGCTATTGCAAGAAACCGTGAGATCATGGGCGCAACAAATCCTGCGCAAGCGGCAGAAGGCACCATTCGTAAACTTTACTCGCTGAGCATCGGTGAAAACACAGTTCACGGATCTGACTCTGCAGCCGCATCAGCACGAGAAATTGCTTATTTCTTCCCATCTAGCAGAATCTATTAATAATTTATCCCATGAGTTCATTTGTATGAATGAACTCATTTTTTAGGATGTCTATCAAGGATTTATCAATGATTGAACTATCAAAAAAGATTTCTGAAGAACTGAAATTATCCTACGTTCATGTCGCTGGTGCGATTCGGCTCATGTTTCAAGAGGAGTGCACCATTCCCTTCGTAGCTCGCTACCGAAAAGAAGTGACTGGCTCAATGGATGAAGTCAATTTGAGAACAATCCGTGATAGATATTCCTACCTCACTGAACTGGAACAGACCCGCTCCAAGTATATTCATACAGTAGAAGAGTACTGCAAACAAAAGCCAGAGCTTCTCACTAAATTTCCTGCCTTGAAGGCACAGTTCCTCGCAGCTGAAACCAAGCAACAGCTTGAAGACCTTTATTTGCCTTACAAGCCTAAACGTCGCACGAGAGCGCAAATAGCTCGAGAAAAAGGTCTTGAAGGTCTCCTTGATCGGATATTGGCTGAGCGCGCTACGTTAACTAACCTAGGCGACCTGGCCCAAGAGTTTGTTACTCCTGCTGGAAAAGAAGTGGATAAGGCTCTACTTGTCGCATCGACATCTGAAGCCTTAGCGGGAGCTGCAGATATATTAGCGGAACGAATTAGTGAAACCGCTGATTTCAGATCTAAAGTTAGAGATTTAAGTTTTCAAACGGGCTTTCTTGTTTCCAAAAAAATGGAGCAGCTTAAAGGTGAGGAAATTCCTAAAACCCTAAGCAAATACGAAACCTACTTTGATTACCGTGAATCTATAAATACGGCCCCCTCCCACAGAATCATGGCTGTTAGGCGAGGTGAAGCAGAAAAATGTTTGCGAGTAACCATTGAAATTGACGAGCCCAGAATTAAGTCAACCCTACTCTCCTTGGTTTTAGGCACTGATCGGACCACTCCAGAAGTGAGACAGTGGCTTGAAGCTATTTCTAGTGATAGCTATACGAGACTTCTTTCTACTTCGATAGAAACAGAGATCCGAATGCACCTCAAGACTACTGCTGAAACTGAGGCCATTAACGTCTTTGCAAAAAATTTAGAAAATCTATTATTACTGCCACCGATCCCCGGTAAGATTGTCTTGGGAGTTGACCCAGGAATTAGAACTGGATCCAAGCTAGCTGCCATAGACCAAACTGGCAAACTTCTTGCCTTTGAAACCGTATACCCGATCCCAGGAAAAGAAGATCATCCCAAGTCAATGGAAGCAAAAGCTACTATTGCTGCCATGATCAAGAAGCACAACGTAGAATGTATCGCCATCGGAAACGGAACGGGATCAAGAGAAATTGATCAACTGATCATCTCTGTACTTAGAGAGAATTCCTTAAAGGATGTGAAGCGTTTAGTTGTGAACGAAGCTGGCGCGTCTGTCTATTCCACTGACGAAATTGCAAGAGAAGAGTTTCCAGATCTTGACCCCACCATTAGAAGTGCTGTTTCCATTGGAAGAAGACTTCAAGACCCCTTGGCTGAACTCGTAAAAATCGACCCTCGCTCCATTGGTGTGGGACAGTACCAACACGACTGTAACGTTACGAAACTTGGAAGATCCCTTGGGGAGACGGTCGAGTCGGCCGTGAATAAAGTGGGCGTCAATATAAATACGGCATCCTACAAGCTCCTTTCTTATGTGTCAGGAATTGGCGGCTCCTTAGCGAAAAATATTGTCACCTATAGAAACCAACACGGTGCCTTTCAAAATCGTTTAGACATTGAAAAAGTATCTGGATTTGGACCTAAAGCGTTTCAACAAGCTGCCGGATTCCTTAGAATATCTAATGCTCAAAACCCGTTAGACAACTCGGGAGTTCACCCTGAGAGATACTATATCGTGGATCAGATTGTAAAAGATTTAGGTCAGGACATTAGAACCCTTGTGGGCAATGAAACATTAGTTAACGCGATTCCCTGGGAGCGGTATGTCAGCCAGCAAGCAGGAATGCCTACCCTACTAGATATCGCCAAAGAACTCGCTAAGCCAGGACGCGACCCACGTGAAGATGGCGTTCGTCTCACTTTCTCTGAAGATGTGGCGACTTTAAATGATCTAAAGATTGGAATGAAGTTAAAAGGCACTGTCACAAACGTAGCTGCATTTGGCGCCTTTGTAGACATCGGCGTCCACCAGGACGGCTTGGTTCATATCAGTGAACTTTCTGACACGTTCGTCAAAAACCCAAGCGAAGTTGTGAGCGTTGGCGATGTATTGCAAGTCATGGTGCTCGATGTTGACATTGCAAAAAAACGAATTAGCCTCACTTGCAAGACGGAACGGGAAACAAAAGCTGACGTTGCTTCCAAGCCAAAGTCAGAAACAGCTCCTAGGGACGATCGTTCTAAAATGAATCGCCCTAGCCCTGCAAGATCTGGTGGTGAGAACTCCTCTGCGTCGAAGGTCAGTAAACCAAAGCCGCCTGAAAAGTCTCATTCCTTGAACGATCTTCTCTCCAAATTTAATCAGAGGATGTGATGGGTACTCCCGTTCGTTTAGGAGTGATTGGCGGATCCGGTGTCTATCAAATGGAAGGTGCTGAATTTGTAAGGCACCATGACTTGGTGACCCCATTTGGGTCCCCTTCTGCTCCCATTGTAGAAACCAGAGTCCAAGACCGTACCATCTTTTTTATCCCTCGCCATGGGCTAGGACATCGTTTTCTGCCCTCTGAAGTTCCTTATAAAGCCAATATTTTTGCTCTCAAAATGCTTGGCGTTACTCATGTGTTAGCAGTCAGTGCCGTTGGAATCATGCAGGACTCCATAAAGCCTGGGGATATGGTGATCCCTGATCAAATCTTTGACCGAACCAACGGCCAAAGAGCAGCGACTTTTTTTGGGAATGGAGTGGTCGGCCACGTGGGATTCGCAGATCCTTTTTGCGAAGAGATGCGAACCTTAGCTATAGACGCTGCAGTGAGCTGTGGAGCTAGAGTTTATAAGGGCGGAACGTATATTGCCATGGAAGGGCCGGCATTTTCAACCCGAGCGGAAAGTCACTTTTACCGCAATACACTTTCCCCTAGCATTATCGGCATGACGGCAATCCCTGAAGCAAAGTTAGCCCGCGAAGCGGAGTTATCCTATGGCCTTCTCGCGACAGCTACTGACTATGACTGCTGGCATGCCACGGAAGAAGATGTCTCTGTAGAAGCCGTTTTGAAAGTCTTAAAAGCAAACGGACAAATGTTTCAAAAAATAGTTAAGAAAGTCGCTGAACTGCTCCCCCAAACATCGTCAGCCCCTTCTTTAAGTGCAGCGAAGGACGCTATAATGACCTCAGTAGAGATCATCCCCGATAAGTTGAAAAGAGATCTCAGTCCCCTATATGGAAAGTATTGGAATTAATCCAAAAGTTTAATATCCATCGAAAGTCTAACTTGAGTTTTTTTAAGCAGCTTTTTTTTCGTTTTACTTGAGATAGTAACTAAAAACGGGCGATGCAAATGATCCTCCCCCTTACATGAAGAAACAAGGCTATCCATTGAAAATCTTGACACCAGAAAGCGAAGCCACTCTCAACTCAGATCATATGCTTCATGGCTTGATTCATGGAGACAAATTTCGTTGTGCCGTGGTGGTCTTAACAGAAACCGTTCGTGAAGCGCAAAGTCGTCATGTTACGGACCCCTTGGCGACCATTGCTTTAGGACAGGCTCTAGTTGCAGCTGCCTTAGCTGGATCCAATTTAAAAGCTGCTCAGGAGTACGTGAGCTTATCTTTTCAGGGAAACGGTCCCCTAAAAACCATAGTTTCTGAATTTATGGCTCCTGGTTTATTAAGAGGATTTGCAGCCGTTCCTAGTATAGCTGAGAATCTACAAGTAGAGGATCCGGTGCCAAGGAGCGTAGGGGAAGGTCTGGGCATAGGCACCTTAACCGTGCGAAAATCAAACCCCCAAGACGCAACTCCTTATGCTGCTATTTCCGTCATGGTCGCTGGTGAAATTGCAGAAGATATGGCCAGTTATTATCTCGAGTCTGAGCAAATCCCAACCGCACTGCTCCTCGGGGTAGATTTAGATTCCCAAGGCAATGTGCGTGGAGCTGGCGGAATCTTAATACAAAAGCTCGGAAGTGAAGATGACTTCGAAGAGCTGCTCATCGATCTAGAGGGAGAACTTAAAGATATTGAGTCCATTTCTAAACTCGTGTCTTCAGGGCAGAATGCCGTCCAAATCTTTTCTAAGATAAGCGCCTTTGCCCCCACTCAGGTTCTTGAGATAAAAACTTTACGTTTTCTTTGCCTTTGCTCCCGGGAAAGAATGGCCGCCAACCTTTCCACTTTAAGTTCTCACGAACTCAAAGAGCTTTATGACTCCGTCGGCAAACTAGAAGTCACTTGTGTCTATTGTAAAAACAGTCATGACTTTTCCCTTGAAGAAATCCTTAAGCGCTGAGTGACCGGCTTGCCCCGAAATGAGTAATCGGCTTCGCCGAAATACGTAATTCCGATGTCGTCAGCAAGTTGTCGCAGCTCCCTATGCCATAAACGGGGCTGAAGCAGTCAACCGAAAACTTACTCAAACTTGATCATTTGTCTTATAAC
>JBAXBA010000127.1:0-7953 GCA_037142195.1 Pseudomonadota bacterium | reverse complement strand
CCGGCTTGGCCGCGAGCGGGCCGATGTTGCCCAGGCCGAGCACCGCCGAGCCGTTTATCCAAACGGGAACAGACCTACAAAGTTCCTGTGGCGGCTCCCTTAACAAATTCATCGATTACAAATTAGTGGAAGACACCTATTCTGGAAAGCTAGAATATAAAGATGCACTAAAGCTATTCGAATCCCCAGGAACTTTTGTGCTAGGGCCTGACAACCATGCCCCGGGGACACTTTCGAAAAATGGTGGCTTTAAGACCACGGGACCTTTGATAGGGCCAGATGAACTCCACAAAAAGCCAAAAATGATTTTAGTACTGAGACGGGAGGGCCTATCTTTTACCTACTTCAATATCGTCGTACAAACTATCACCCCTTAGCAGATGCTACTCCTAGTCCTTCCTTGAAGGCCTAGGAACTCCAATGTTGAAGATGAAAGAGGTTTTCCGGAAGAGCCAAAAGCCCTAGATCTCTGGCCAGCAAGACCTTCCTCTAGAAAAGCAACTTTTTAAATCGCAAAAATGAAATCCCGATAGATCCCTTTGCTGCTATATATAGCTCCGAAGGGATCTATTTTAAATCGCCGTCATTCCCACTAAATAATCGCGTGGATTCATGACCGGCTGAAGGTTAGGAATTCAAGGATCAGATTGTGATTCCTAAAACCACGCTATCAGTTGCAACTTAAGGATCCGTTACTCGAGTAAGTTTCCTAGAGCACGTCTTGGAGGTTCAGTCTTTCCTTGCCATTACTATTCTCACTCTTAAGATCTAAAATATCCAGGTATCCTTTGACCGTTTAGATCAAAGACAAAAATCCACGTTTGGTCAACGTGGAAATTTTAAATCTCATCGCAAATAAAAAACACGCCATAGGAAAAAAGGTCTCAGGAACTATTTAGGAACACGATTCTCCGTATTTCGACAGCAATAACTTCAAAAAACAAATCAAAGAAGAGCAGGTTAGCAAAGTCTGTTTCCTAGAGCCTTTCTCACCCGCTGTCTCCTTAATCATCTTTTTATTTGACGAGGCAACCTTGGGTGATACCAGAAAGAACGAGCCCTGATTTCAATTTAGGAACTCCTGAATTTTCTACAAAATTCTCCACCCCACGATTAAAATCGCCTCCCAAATAGGGCTTACCAATACCGAGCGGCGGTTTCTTAAATCCAGTCCAGCGATGGGCCATTGCAGCGGGCGCCGAATCTGGATTTTGAAAGGATGCTTGGCAGGAGGAAGCAAAGCTCGTGACAAAATTTGCTTTATTTATTGTGTTTTTAACACCTAGATACTTTGCCGCACCAGATCCTGGATTACCGCGGTTGGGATCCGCATTAACAGATACTTCAAAAGCCTTGAAAACCTCGCTAAACTTTGCTGAAAATTCTTCACCCGACTTAGGTAGGATTGCTCCCTCGGGGATTTTTTCGAGGAGCCTACACCTCGTGTCAGAAAACACAGGATTTTGAAGGTCGACGAGCAAGATGTTTACCGCAAATTCTTCTGAAATGATTCCAGATAAAACAAGGCGAGTAATCATATCATCATCAGCAAAACTTCTTGTTGGAAAGAGCAGTGGAATTCTTCCAGGAACTTGATTTAAGACCGCCATAGGTTCAAAAAATTTAGGGGCCGAAGCAAAACTTTGGCGTATCAAAGGAAGACCTGCATAATCCGTATCATCTAAATCCCCGGTCATATCTAGCCGACTAGTCCGACCTTTTGCTTGCGAATCAATCCCAGAAATCAATGAGATCTTTCCATTTTTGGGGACGAGGAGCCGGTTTAACATAAGGGACCAAGGAACGGAAACCATTTTTTGTGCATCGATGTCTGCTGATGCCAACTCAATTCCTTTCTCGCAAAAGAGAGGATAGAGTATATCTTTATATTTGATAGGCGCTCGGTCGTTTTGTGGCAGAGGAGAACCAAAAGTTTTTCCTTGGGCTAGACCATTAACATAAGACTGATTTGCCATTGCTAAACTTGAAATCGTAGCTCGCTCAAAACGCTCTGCAGCAATAGGCGGCTGAACGGAACTGGCCCCCCTAATCCAAGCCCGAGAGACCACTCCTGGCAATTGATGAGCGTCTGAGTGCCAAAATGTCCACGGGAAATGAAGCTCTTTCATAAGGAGTCCCCCTCCCACATGGCAGTTGGTACACGGATGCCGGAAAGTATTTGTAATCGAAGTCGCTTGCGCATGGGAATTTCCATGGTAAAAGATTTGACTTGACGCCGAAGGATGGTCTGCCGAGTAAAAATTAAAACTTTTAGATTGAGTGTCCCAGCTTATGATATGCATCGAGGAACCTGGCCCGGAAATCCACACTCGATTTACAACATCCTCAGATTCATCACTTGAAGCCATTTCATTCGAACACTTCCATTCATCGATGGTCCTCGGATCTAGCCCAGTTTCCTTTATCACAGAAAACATGCCATTCTCAGACACAAGAAATCTTCCTTGAGGGGTACATCCAGCACCCTTCATAAATTCTAGGATGGAATATGGGTCTTTTTTGGCAATAGCGGCTATGCAGCCTTTAGCCTTTAATATCTTTTGTTTAAAGGGATCCTGCGCAGCTTCATAGAGATCTTTAATGGAGGTATCGGTTTCTACAATACAATCTGTTCCTGAACCGATCACAACAGTCTTCGAAGTGCTTTCACCGATTTTTCCCAGTTCTGCATCGGAGCTTTTACAGGCAGCAAAAGTGAATATAAGATTAAATAATAGGAGACTTGCTCTAGCATTCTTCAGGTTTGATTTCATAAGTTCCCTCGTTTTATTTGATTACCGATTACGGGATGACACAACTGTCCGGATTAATGCTGTTTCGATCCACAAAGGTAGGTGTCCCAGATCCCGCTCCAAACACCTTCCCTTCATGGGTAATTGTAATACTCGCAAAGTCCCCTAAAAAACCCCTGATCAGAAAGTCGGACAAAGTATCAACTGTAAACCTAGGAACAGAGTCCGTCTTTGCCTCAGAGCGAGCCATTGATGCCGCTTTAAGTTTGCACTTTGCACCTGTTCTAATGCCTACCCCTGGCACCGGTTGATCGACTCCACCTACACAAGAGGGATTCCCAATCTTAATGGTTACTCCCGTGGTGATATCTGCGGAAAGTTGGTCACAGTTATCAATCTTTAACGCTTCAGCATCGCAGGCAATTAATGTCGCCTGTTGTCTTGGATCAAACCTCTGCCCCTTAGCATTTGCTACCCCTCGGGTAAGTTTAGGATCTTCGACGTACCAACAACTACCAGAAATTTCAGAACGCATGGTGAGTTGAGGTTTCACGACTTGATCTCCATGCCTGTTTAATGGAACCTTGGATGAATTGATAACTGGTGCTACTTGAAAATCGAGATCAACTTTGCACCCTCTACTGCCAAGGTTATTCAAAGCTCTACAAATCTGAGGGTCGGAGGCACGATTTGCCACACAGTTGCCTCCATCACAACTGTTGCCTTCAATACAATGTCCTATAATTCCTTTTCTAGGAATGAGACTATCTGGCTCCGTGCCACCCACTAAAAAAGCATAGGAATTGGCAAAAGTTTCGTGATAGGGATTGGGCTGTCTAAGATCTGTTCCTACCGTACGCTTCGTAAGAAAGAAGCTGCGACTTTGATCAAATGAAGTTGTAAAAATACATGCTTTTGGCAGATTTATTGCCTCCATTTCACCGTTCGGCTTAGCGCCTCTTCCTACATAGGGCTCTGGACTCCTGGTCCATTCACAATACTCTTCTTGTGAGTTACTTCCTGGAGGGAATTCCTTGCCAGTGCCACTACATGGCCAGTTAATGACAGCTATGCCGTCAGCCTTGAGGCGCGACATATCCCCGCCCATTTCTTGAGACCGTTCAGCCGATTGGCAAGCGTTTATCATTGAAAGTAAAATCCCAAATAGTAACCCTTTTGTCATTGATATGCTCCTATTTTGACGGTTTACTTGATGATGCAACTACTCGCTTTTATGCTTTCCGTGGGAAAGAATAAAGGTCTGCTTGCGCCTGATCCCAAAATTTGGCCTCCGCGATTCACTGATGTACTCACAAAATCACCGATGAAAGCGCGAATAAAAACCTCGGTATCAGCAGGAGCAACAAACATAACTTTGGCTCCTTTGCGCGGGCCTGCCGCAGCTGGAGTAGCCACTTTTAATTTACAATAGGAGCCCGTACTTAGCTTAGTGGTTTCAGAACTCTTACCGCCAGCACATTCTGGATTAGAAATCTTTAGATTGAGACTTACAGAAATGTCATCTGCAAACTCATCACAACTTTTAGCCCCGATAGATGACGCATCACAAGCCACAAGCGTTGCCTGTTCACTGGCTAAAAAGCTCTGGTTCTTTTCATTTTTAAGTCCTTCCGCAATGGTAGGATCTGTTACAAACCAACATTTGTCAGCTACTGAGGAACGGATACTTAACTGTAGCTTTGTTATTTTATCCCCATTCGGACCACTCAAATTAGGCCTTGATGTGATAACTGGGGCCGTAGAAAAATTCATATCAAGCTTACAATTGCGCTTTCCTAAAGAGTTTAAAGTCCGACAGATCTGTGAATCTGAAACCCTTTGTTTTACGCAATCTGCTCTGTTGATAGAGCAAACTTCTGGAGATATACATTGCTTAATCAGTCCTTTAGAGGCCCTTAAGTCGCCAGCACCATCAACTCCTACAAGTGTATCATAGGTGTTATATCGAGTCGCATAATAGGGGCTGGCTTTGGAAAATCCACTACCTAGTGTTTGCTGCGCCAAAAAGTAGCGCCTCGATCGATCGAAGGATGTGGTAAAGATGCAAGCTTTATTCAAGTTGATGGAAGACGATTCGCCATCATAGTTTTCCTTTACCCCTGTAAATTTTTCGGGCTCCCGGTTCCATTCACAGTAATCTTCTTGAGAATTTCTACCAGAGGGGAACTCACGCCCCATACCCGAGCAGGGCCAGGATATTGTTGCAATTCCCTTACTAGCAAAGCGGGACAAGTCTGTGGCTTTTTCAATTGAAATGCTACTGGTCTTACAAGAAATAATTGTGAAAAGAAGAGAATAGCTAACAAAGCCCATATTACTAATTATTCGAACCATCTAGGGGTATTCCTTTTCCAATAATTTTACCGCAAAGTCTGTTTCATTGATGGTTCTCGGGTTTATAGCTAGATTAAACTGAGGGCCATAGCCAAAGTTGCGTAAATGGGTGAAGCTGCGTTTTTCTGCTAAAAATCCAGGCCAAATGGACACTTTATAGACTTCTGATTCTGGCGCCTTTGTGCCATACATATCTTCAAGCCGACGCAGAGTCTGTGGTGCTAGATGGCAAGATGTGCAGCCTATGGGCTGAGTCTGAGCCGTTTTATTCGGATTCAATATCTGAAGTACAGCACTGAAGTGACTCTTCAATTTTTCAGGACTCTGTTCGGAAGGTGGAATCTTGGAACCTGCGACGATGGTTAATTCATCGTATATCGATCCAAACTTATTGCCCATGAATTCTTTGTTGAGAGCAGGCGCTTCCGACATCATCAAGTTGTCGCTAAAATTGTCATAGAACTGGCTATTTACATTCTTAAGTTCTACTTTCTTGCCTGCCTCCGTAACTTCAAGGAGACCAAAGGACCATTCTTTAACGCCCATAGAACTGGTCATCCAGGCCATTTGGGTAAGTTTCTCGGGTTTAGCATATTTAGCCAACAAGTCTTTAATCGCTGTGTTCACGGTTCCGCCGCAACTATCCATTTCGTTTCTTAAACCGTGGTGAGGCCTCAATATTGCTTTCCCATCAAAATACGGCTCCCAAGGAGTCTTAGCTTCGGAAACTTTGGAAATGCTAGAAATATTTTTTAAGTCTTTTACAAGCTCGGGAATCTCAGTAGGTGTCAATGCATAAATCATATGAATTGTAAAGTCTCTCACTGCACTTATACCACCCTCAGAGGTCTCGATGAGTTGAGCTACCAGCCGCAATTCGCTCTCACACTTAGTTGCACCTCCAATGGTCAAAGAGGAATTGACGCAAGGATCAAACCTTACTGCGGTAACCCTCCAATTTTTTTCCTGACACGCGAAGGGATGAATCCCCTTCAAAAGTGACAAATGGATGTCGCCTTGCATGAGTTCAGGATCTGAAGATAGGAAGTACTTATCTTCCAATTCGAGACTCCTCTCACACTGGTCGCCCACTTTATTCAAAACTTTGCTCTGAAAAGCATCAAAGGTTTCTTTGAAGACTAGATTCCCATCTGACACCTTTGGGGTATTACAAAGACCATCGCCTTTCATTTTGAAGACAGGGTCCAAACTCCCATCTTTGCTGGGAGTAGACTTAAGGGGCCAAAGTATTGATATATCAGATGGACGCAGAGACTCAGAATGTCCTTGATTTGAAGAAAACAGGAAAATTAAACAAAAAATTGCAGTAAAACGGATCAAATGGGCTCTCCTCAATATCAACGTAATTTTTGGAAGCAGACGAAAAAAATCCTAAATTCAGCCCGATCCTCCAAGGATCCCCGTCCTCGAACAGTTCTAAAAATTCCCTCACTCCCAGTTTATGCCTCTTCGTAAAGATGAAACCCAACTTCCTTTTCCGTTAGTCATTTATTCTAAGATATACCTAAGTCTTTAGTCAATTAGGGCCAAAAAAGCGGCCCCTTAATACTATTGTTTGGCGTGGGGGAGTTTTCCCATCTGACCTTCTAAAGCAAGACAAGAAGGTTACGGCAGAGAAAGCGAGTAAAAGTTGACTGTTCTTGCCTTCGTGTGGAGACTCGACATCAGTATCCGTGAACTTGGGATAGACTCATAGTCATTTTTCAAGGCCTCTATTCCAGTGGACTTATTCCCTCTATAATAGGATATTCATTTCGACCTTTCTAGACTCTGAACGCTTCCATTTGATTTGAAAACAGGGGACACTATTTTCAATATTTCACTATCTTCCATTCTTTCCGGGCTGCTTTTTGGTGTCATTGGACTCTATGTTTTTCGATCTGGGAAAAAAGAGGGACATCTTCCCCACTTGCTCATAGGCATTGCATTGATGGTCTATCCCTATTTTACAACTACCCCGTTAGCTGATTGGGGACTTGGCGCCATTCTTTGCTTCGCGGCCTACTATTTCAAGTAAATCAAAATGAAGGTGCGGAAATCAAGCCTTGCATCCAAAGGCTCACGCAATTTTGGGTTGAGGTAGAAGTTTGCATTCAGAAGACCTGGCGTCTATTTCACGCGCTAAGGATATTCAACTGGCGCCATTTCTAATTGGAAAAGGAGTTACCTGTCAGCGATTCCCATGAGAGATGCTCAAGGAGTCTTATGCGCAAATAGGCCTTGCTCATATTTAGGCGAGACGACTGAAGGTAACTGCTTTAGGTTTCTTAGGAGGCTTCCTATTAGGATGCGTTTAGAATTCATGTGGGCTGCCAGCCATAAGAACTGTCCTAAAGAGATGAGATGGGCAATCGATGAGTCTCCGAACATAACTTAGAAATACGAAACCAGTTCTCCATAGATACAAACTTGGTGTCTTGCCTGATCTAATGGCCTCCTAGAAAGAAGACGCTCCTTCAACTCTCTCCATCCAGCATAATGAAACAATCAAAAGCTAAAGAGTCAAAATACCCATCCCAACCAACATCCAAGGCACCGGAAGCAAATCCTGAAAAAGTTGGGGGTATTTTTTCAAAAGCTCTACAAATTCGTAACGTAGGCACCTTGTGCCTAACTACTATGTCTCTATTTCTAGATGGAATAAGTACCGATGGGCCATGCTCTAGTAAGATAGTCTAACTTACGCTTGGAGCTGGAAAGAAAAAAAATCCAGTTTCCTCGATAAAATCTCAAATTTCTATGGTTAGTAGGGTGGATATAGGAATGAGTGTGGCGGGATGGACCGGACTTGAACCGGCGGCCTCCGCCGTGACAGGGCGGCGTT
>JBAXBA010000126.1:0-8177 GCA_037142195.1 Pseudomonadota bacterium | reverse complement strand
GGTAAAGTGTACTTTACTGGACGTGAAATATGACCGTATGCTATCAGAAGAGACGGCCTTTCGTTTGGCAAGTGCAAATCTATTGCGTCATGCTTGTAGATCCCTTGGCCCCCAACTTATGGAACCATCCATGGAGTTAGAGATAAGTGTTCCCGAAGAATACTTGTCAGGAATTATCAATGATATGAATTCCCGAAAAGCTCGGCTTAAGACTATTGGACTGCGCGGGAAGCTTCAAGTAGTGGAAGCTGATGCACCTTTGTCGGCCATGTTTGGCTATTCGACCGATTTAAGATCTATAAGCCAGGGGCGCGGAAACTATAATATGAAGTTTGCTAGGTATGAGGCCGTTGGAGAAGAGAAACGCCAAAAAATGCTCGGCTATTGAAATAGCTAAGAATAGTCTACTTACGAATTTTGTGACGGAGTATTTTCTTGTTTAAGCGACTGCAAGTCTCTGAGCGAGCTATTTGGTTCTTCACAAGGGCGTTTCTTACTTAGAAATGGATATGTCACCTGCAAGCCGTTGGTATGAGTCTACAAACTGTTATAATATATTGTTTTAAGGTAATGCCAGAGGTTAAGTGCTAGGGTTTGTTTAAATCCTAGCCTCCTGTTTGTGTGGTTTAGGTTCATTTTCTGGGGACTTTTTTTCCGGTTTGATCTCAGCAGACATGGAAAAAATTATGTTAGGTGAGTTGAAGACAGCTACCACTTTTATAGAATTTAAAGATATCACGTATGAAATCACAGGCTTAATAGACCTCAATGAGGTGCCCCTGTTGATGGAAAATTTCCATTGCTTCTTAGATGAGACGTCGTGGCCGATTTTTGGCAAGGTTTGGCCTTCGGCCATCATCCTCACAGAATATCTTTTGGGAAGGGAACTCACTAAAGGGAGAATTCTGGAAATAGGCTGCGGGTTGGGATTTCCAAGTATGATATTAAACAAGAAGGGGCAAGATATTACCGCAAGTGACGGAAATCCCTATGCCGAGAGATTTCTAAAGTTTAATTCCTCGCAGAATCACCTAGAAATGCCAAAATTTCTGATTGTCGATTGGACGCAAACTAAGACTCAAATTAAGTATGACTTGATTGTAGGCAGCGATATTATTTACGAGAGAACTCACCCCGCTGAGCTAGCTGCTTTTTTATCAGAAAACTTGGCTCTGTGCGGAAAGGTCATTCTATGCGATCCCAATCGCTCTCTGTTTCAGAAACTTAAAATTGCCATGAAGGGCAAAGGTTTTTCTTGTGTTCAGGAAGAAATTTTGAACACATTAGGTGTGGGCAAGACTTTTAAGATTTTGACCTTTATCAGGGCATAGTGAACTGTATAAGCCGATGCGCGGACGCTTGGTGATTTTGGTATGCCCACTTCTCTTAGTTTCAAATTGTTGCATCTCTCAATTAAGTATTTTGAAAATCCATACTCGCCAAATGAGACGAACGCTTTTACCCCTACTGCGTCTTGGCCGTAGGGAGCTCCCTATTTTTTTAGACGAATTCACTCGAACTAGCTTTCCATCTCTTCGAGTGAATTTTACATGTTGTCCCTCACCCTTGTCTTGCGGCATTAGGTGACTTTTTGTGAATTTAGGATTTTTTAAACGCTAGGGAGCGTCCATAGCCGATGGAATTCTAGGAGGAGTGGGGGTGGAATCAGAATCAGGACTCATCATCCAATCCATGTAACTTCCATACATCATGCCATGTCCTGGTCCCCCCATGCGCCCCATGTCCATCATGGGGCAATAACCGGCAAAGTTAGCAGAACAGGAGTCCATCATCTCTTGTCGGCATTGCACTGCTGTCTTGGCAGAATCAAGGCAGGCAGCCATTTTTGAATGCATCTGAGCAAGTTTTTTGTGTCGTTCGCTCATCGTGTGTTTTTGAACGGCAGACGGCTCGCTTTTCTTTTGTTGAGCGTAACTCTGATGGGAGAGGAATGCCGTAACAATTAAAGCTAGAGCGATGGATGCTTTGTGGGACGCTATTTTCTTAAACATGGGTAGATCTCCTAAGAAATGTCTATCGTTACTCTGGAATTAGCAAGATGAGGGCCAAGCGATTCCCTTAATATCCATTGAGACGAAGCTAAAGAGTGAGATGGAGGCCCGTAGAGGTAAAAGGTTTGAATTTATGACTATTCTCTAAAATGAATTTATGAAAACAGACTCCTTCAGACTCGTCTTATTGAATCCTAAGCTCTGTGGAGAATGATCTTGGTAGAGCCAATTTGTATGATTTGGCGCAGTCGAAGAATTCAGGCGATTTCGCAGCAAGATCCAGGGCGATATTGCATAGCTTTCGATAGGTTCTTTTTTTAGCTTCTATAGAAGAAAAGGATCTGAAAAAGTTAACAGCGGTATGAGATCTTTCTATGTGCTTCGTTGGAAAATTCACTTCCTCTAGGGAAGGGATCTCTTTCCTTCAGGTGATGATCGGTCTGCTTTCCATCATAATGGAGGCTTTTTTGATCTTCAGTTTAGAATTTTGCCTCCCCCATTTGATTAGGTCTCGTAGGAAGGTGAGATCAGACATAAAGCCATTGTCCAGCTCGTGATTTTAAGTGGTTATCTGGAAAAGGTTTTTCGTTGTGGCGGCCTATATTTGCGAGAAATTTTAATTAGTTGTACCATGGATAATAATTATCAATTTTCTCAAATAAGAATCCTCTCTCACAGTAAGGAGTACGTTTTTATGACATTGTTTGGAAGTACTATCAGAAATTCTTTCTTAGGCGCAGGCGCTTTGATGCTTGCCGTGATGCCAGGATGCAAGAGCGCAGCTCCCCTATCTACAACCCAAACTGCGATCACAGGGGAAGATGGTGACGTCAGAGAGGTTGATCTATCAACTTTCGTAGCGCGGACTGGCGAATGTGACATTGATGGCGGCTATGATATGGCTGCAAGCAGAAACATGCGATACAGCCATACTGAGTTTGAAAGAATCGGAAACATCCAGTTTCCTAAGAACGGTGATGATACTGCCGAAATGAAGCCGTTTAAGGAGATTGTTACAGACTATGAAAGAGGGGTGCTGATTGCCTATACAGGTGGACTTTTCAGTAGCTTAAACCCATGGCTTCGGGAAAAGAAGGATAGAATTCCAGAAAACGATCGTAATTACACCGACGCACAGTGGAGCCGCATGGCACTTTGTTTGGCGTCAGGTATCAATAAGCTCGCTCGCTATCAGGGAGGATTTCAGCGTCTGGTGGTCTATCGTGGGACGCAACTAGATATTTCTTTAGTGGCTGAGAGGTACAAGAAAGGAAGTCTCATAACGGAACGGGGATTTCAAAGTTATTCCTTCGATAAAAATGTTGCGATTTCTTATACAGGAGTGGCAAACGGCAATGATTCAGGAAAAGCAAAGGTACTTTTTGTGGTTCAGGGCTCAGGTTTTGTAGGCGCTAGTATAGAAGCGCTTTCATCATTTCCGGAAGAAAAAGAATTGCTTTTGAATTCAGATCACAAGTATTGCGTGATGGATGTCGCGCAGAAACCAGTTTCAGATTTTGTGTCGACACACGAGAAGAAAGATAGCAAGCTTACCGTGATATCCTTGCTTGTTGGTAGTGATGGCTGCGGTGGCTAACGTTCCTTGTGACTGTTGCCGTGGCAATTCCATATGGTCTATTCATTTGAGAGGCGGCGAGAGATTAATTCCACAAGTTTTTTTATGTGGCTCGAGCCTCATCCCAATGCAGGAAGGTTGAAATCGGTACTCACAGTCTCTTTGCCAAGTCATAAATGCGAATTATTTACTCAAATTGACGCCGTAATGTGTATTTCGGCGAAGCCGGTCACCCATTTCGGGGCAAGCCGGTCACCCATTTCGGGGCAAGCCGGTCACTCAGAGTTGATCGTGACCGGAGCGTAGCGACGCGGTTGTTATTTAGTTGAATCGTGGGTCCCGGTCAACCCAGATTTTGTTCTTCTCATGGATGCTCCTTTGATATTGATTTGGTGGGATCTGTGGATGATGCGATCTAATAGTGCATCGGCAATTGTAGGGTCAGGTATGAGCTCATACCATTTTGAACTTTCTAGCTGACTTGTAATGATGACAGAACGTTGACCATGGCGGTCATCCATGACTTCCAGCAGGTCTTTGGCTTCGTCGGGTTGGAGCCTTGATTGCCCAAAGTCATCAAAAAGAACTAAGTCTGTCTTTTGGATTTCCTGGAGCAATTTGTCATAGCTGCCGTCATTTCGGGCAATTTCAAGGGACCTAAGAAACCTAGGGATACGGAGATACTTTGCCGTGTAATTCGATCTACAGACGGCCTGGGCGATTGCGCAGGCCAGGTAAGTCTTACCAGCACCAGTGGGTCCAGTGATTATGATATTTTGGTGACCTGTGATCCAGTCTGCTGAGGCAAACTTTAAAATTGTAGTTTTGGCTAGTCCACGGCTTGGGTCATAGTCGATGTCTTCAATACAGGCATTTTCTTTGAACTTGGCTTTCCTTATCCTATTTTGGAAGCTTTTATTTCGTCGCACCACGTCTTCTCTGTCCAAGAGGAGCTCAAAACGCTCATTAAAGTTCAGTTGAGAGATGTTAGGCATAGCTTCTTGCTCTTCTAGGCCTTTGAGCATGCCGCTGAGGCGAAGGGCCTGTAATTTACTTGATACCTGGTTCGTTAGCATGATGACTCCCATAGATGGTTTAATTGTAATATGCTGGTCCACGAATATTGTCGTGGCTGATAGCTGCTGTTTCTTCTGTTTTTTTGGAGGCCACGGTGGCCATGTCGAGGTTTGCTGACAAGATGTTCTTAATACTGCTGTAATAGGGAGTGTTGAGGACTAGGGCGCGAGTACAGGCATTTTCCAGCCGTTCCTGGCTGTATTTCTTCCCTAGTCGGATCATTCCTAAAATCACTTTATAAGACTGCTCGGGGTGCTGACGACTAGCGATGATCGTTTCGGCGACTTTCTTGGTCGAAGGACCTGCTTCCCCAACCCAGTTAATCATCCTTTCTGGAGTCCATTCCACATGGGCTTTGTGTCTCGGCGGCATGTGGTCTTCCAAGGTGGCATATCCGCCAGATCTGATCCCTCGAAGGTGAGAAGCAATTTGTTCCCCCTTATGAAAGACCTTCACGGTGGTGGGGGTGTAACGAAGGAAGACTTCCTTTTGAACATATTGGTAAGGAACACTGTAGTGAAATCCCTCGAGCTCCACGTGGTAGTTGATGTTCACTCGGGCCAGCTTATACTCAAAGATCTCATAATCCGTTGAAGGAAGTGCCTTTAATGCAGGCTTGTCAATAGATTCAAAAAGCGAGAAGCGGGTCCCCTCTAGCTTCTGAAACTTTTTTGAATTGAGCTTTACAAGTAGTTCCGCAATCGCGGAATTAAGTGCTGCGAGTGAAAAGAATTTTCCGTTTCTAAGAGCCGCAAGAATCCAGCGAGAGACCAGCAGGACCCCAGCTTCAACTTTTGCTTTGTCTTTTGGCTTGCGGACCCTTGTAGGGATAATGGCGGTACCATAGTGTCTGGCACACTCGTAGTAGGCTGCGTTTAGTACCGGATCATACCGGCATGCTTTGTTGACCCCGGACCTAAGGTTGTCAGGCACCAAGATGTCGGGAATTCCTCCGAAAGCTTTGAACATTCGAATATGGGAGCCAATCCAATCTGGAATTGTTTGGCCCCAAGTAGCTTCAGCATAGGTGTAGTTGCTGGCTCCAAGGACTCCTATGAAAATTTGTGCCTGACGGCACTCCCCAGTGGTTGCATCCCAAACCGGCATAGTCTGGCCCGCATAATCTATAAATGCTTTTTCACCGGCTCTATGGGTGTTTCGGAAGACTAATGCTGCCGATTTAAGCCACTCCTGATAAAGACCGCAGAACTGGGTATACTGATACCCATGGGGATGAGCCGCTTTATACTCAATCCAAAGAAGCATTTTTGTAACGGACTTCTTTTTAAGCTCCCCATGGACATATAACCAGTCGGGATCAGCCTTAGTCAGGTTCTTATGGCTAAAAGGGGGATAGAACAAAACCTCAAGCTCTGAGTCTGACAGCTCTGCCGGCAAAGGCCATGACAGCTCGGTAGCCTTATAGCGAAGTAAACAATCCCCAACTGTGGACTGACCCATATTGGTACTTGCTGCTATCTCTCGATGGGATAACCCTAATTCAAACCTTAACCTTAGCACTTCTCGTATTTTTCTCATGTGTAGCCTCGACATCGCCATCCTTGATCTCCTAATTTGTGGATAATCAAAGATTCTAATTGGTTATGTCGCTATTTGGCTCCTGAACCACACACGATCAACTCGGTGACCGGCTTGCCCCGAAATGGGTGACCGGCTTGCCCGAAATGGGTGACCGGCTTGCCCGAAATGGGTGACCGGATTGCCCCGAAATGGGTGACCGGCTTGCCCCGAAATGGGTGACCGGCTTGCCCCGAAATATGCAGTTAGTTCTCATCTGGTCAATTAATGGGAGTGGCGGGGCTATCATGACCTGACTCGAAAAGGAGACCTCTACGATGTCAACGTAGCGCTCTAACCCGACTATGAAAGTTGTAATTTTAAACGTGCGAAACATAAAGTGCAAAGTTCTAGTAGAGCTTAGGTGTGGCTGAGTTTTTGAGGTCGATAGCTGGATTGCTTCAATTAGAATATAGCACAAGAAAGGAGTTTTAATTGGGTCAGCCAGAGGTCTTTTCCAAAAAATGAATTCTGTCCAAAAACGCCAAAAAATGTCATAAATCGTTAAAATGTGCCGTTTAATTTTCTGGTGCATGGGAAGGCAAGGCTAATTGAAGGTGACGGAGTGCGCGGTTTCAGACGTTTTTAGCAAGCATCCACTAAAAATTCGTCAGTATTGCTTCTAAATGTCTTGATTCGGTTCTGCAAATAAAAATCAGTCGGCTAAATCATCCTTACAGTTTTTTAGGCAGCTCTCTCTGTAAATTCCACTTTATAAGTTACACTTGGCAGATGTACCTCAATAGCGTTGTAACTGAAGGCTAGTCTTGGAACTTTCGTCTTTCTGCCATCATTGGTTTCTTCAAATTTGATAAAACCATGCCCTGCCAATAAATCACAGTCACGAGCCACGTTTTGTTGGGCGCGACCCAGTATTTTTGCAAGCTGATAAACTGAGTGAGGGTCAAATTTATGGATCGCCGCCAAAATGGTGTACTTCTGATCGCTCATGAACTGTTGGTAGGATTCAACCGATGCCCAAATTAAAGTATTTTTCGGTTGGGCTATTGATTTTCGATGTTTTAAAACATCCTGAAGCTCTTTGCGACTACGAGCTTTAAAGTCGTCAATGGACTCAAATATGATTTTAAGGGGCTTAATTTTCACGACCTAAAACCTCCGTCACTAAATTCCAGAATTGATCTAACGCTTCCAAATAATCATGCGCTTTGAGTTCTTGTCGTTCATCTCGGTCTTCCGGCAGGTTTGTGTGGGCGTGGAAACCAAACGGTGCATGGTTGTCTATAACCAGTCTTGGTACTTTCTTGACCACATCAATCAGCGCATACCGCGCTTTAACCCCTTCAGGATACTTTTGGCTCGCGGCGACTTCAAAGACTTTTAGTTCTACCCGAAAGCGTTCAGAAACATCCAATGTCTTATCAAGCAGAATCTTAGCTTTCATTTACAATATACCCTTCCAATATACATCAAGTCAATGATTATTTAAATATGTCTATTGTAGGCTGTGTGCCGCTTAAATTCTATAATATTAATACATAGCAGGATAAGATTATCTGCGCCATCTCAAGACGTGTTCCGATGTTTTCAGAGAAAATTAGGTTAGTACTAAAAAAACCTTCCTATTTTCCTCCGATATTCCTTTTGGTCTGAATGGAAAGATCAGATTACCGCCGTTCTTGGAACCGCCAAAAATGTGAGGTAAATCGTTAAAATGTAGGGTTTAATTTGCTGGAGTATGGGAAGGGTATGCCAATGGTAGGTGAGGCTAATGATTTGGCTCATGAAGTAATTTCATCATTAATATTGTCTTAAAATCTTTATTCTAACCATTATTCCATTATGCCGAATGGTGTAGTAAGTTCAGTATCGGAGGTCTGATACTAATGGGGGATTCCGTCTTTAAAAGGAAAAATTGCGAATGGTTGCGGCCTTGCAATGCCGCATGTTCTAGCCGGTGGGAATCCGGTCTG
>JBAXBA010000125.1:0-8187 GCA_037142195.1 Pseudomonadota bacterium | reverse complement strand
GAGAAAGCGAGAAAGCGAGAAAGCGAGAAAGCGAGAAAGCGAGAAAGCGAGAAAGCGAGAAAGAAAGGTGCTTGAATCGTTCCTAGCTATTGCGGCGAGGGCTTGGAACTTAAGCTAAAACGATCTCTTCCTTGGTTAAGTTAGCATCTAGAATTTTACACATCGAAGCATCTTCAGGATTCTTTTCAGAACCCGAAAAAGTCCATGTGTGAATCAGGAGAGCGTTTCTTGTGTGGTATAGAGGTTTTGACTGTGCGGTGAGGCAGGTAGATGCCTGCCAAACACCTCTAATCTTGAGATAAAATGGGAGCTTGAGCAGGCACAGTAGTCGTGAATTAGGTAAATCAAATAGAACGATTTAGGAGGACATTTTATTTTACAGTGACAACCTTGGAACTCATGGTGAAAGCGCCGGTATCTAAGCCTCTAGCGGTAACAATGAGGGCCTGCTCGCCGGACTTATTGGGGGTCCACTTCGTTGTAAGTGCTCTTCGGTTTTTGATTTCACCAGAAGAAACGAACCAACTGACTTTGAATTTTTCAGATGTTGGGTTTTGCAAGTTGGCCGCAATGTTAGCTTCTGCATGGTTACTAAAATCAACGGGATCATTAATGGTTACATTTAAACCAGAAGGTGCAGGAGTAGTTCCCTCTTTGAAGATGAGCACGGCACCAACTATATTTTCTGATTCGCCGCCATCTTTTATGGTTAAGCCATACTTCATACCGAAGCTGCTTACCCCTCTAAAGTCGATGGCCGCTGCTTCGGCAGGCAAAACTCCAGCTGCAGTGACTTTAGCAATTCTAAGGTCGCCCACATCTTGGTAGGTGATGGTAGAAGGGTCGGGTTTTATCTTAAATGAAAATGGTTCCGCTTTTGAAATATCGTATTCTTCAGCTGTAATGACGTGATCCTTGGGGACAGCTACAAGAAATTCCAACGAAATCGCGGCGCCAGGAGAAGTCTCCTGGGACACAAATGATGGTGTGGCACTGACGCCTAAGGCTCTGAGTTTTGAAATGGCTTCTACGCGGTCACTTTCGCCAGAGCACCCAAGGAATGTGAGAACGACCAGTAATAATGCTTTCATAGCTCGGCCCTCACTTCAATATAGGGGATGGGTGGGAGTGCGGTGAATAATTCTTCTTTGCTGTAGTCATAGTTATATTGCATATTTATAGCTTTCTTCCCAAGTCCGATGCCTTCGATGCCGAATCGCCAGTTAAGAGTCCAGGTGTCATAAAATGACTTCTTTTCTGCATAAACGGATAAAATTTTATAGTCGGGGAGACGTCGATTATTGGTGCTCGGGCTTGCTTTGGCTTTGTAAGCATCTGTATTGGGGTTGTAATAGACATCGCTGATTCCTGTAAACACGTCTCCAGTATTCATGTCTAAACGGCCGCCCGTCTCCCAGGTGCTTGAAAGTTTGTAGCTACCAAGAACATGAAAGACATGGGTTTGGTCGTACTCAGAAGGATGTTTTTTGTCGCCGGTAAAATCGATGTCTGTTGCCTTGGAATAGGTATAGGCAAGCCACCCAAACAAACGTCCGGTAAACTCTCGTCGTACAAAAGCCTCAAATCCCACAGCCTGTCTTTTGCCAGAGTTTTTGTAATCGCCTGTGTAATTCTTTACGATATTCGTAAAGTCTTTCTTAAAGAGCTGCAAGTCAATCGTCCATCTGTCTTCGATCGGACGTTCCCACCCCAGTACATAGTGCATGGAACGGATATAAGCCAAGTCTGGATTGCCGTAAACTTCACTCAAGGCTTGTGGTTGTGGCTCTTGAGAATAGCTGCCAACGGCAAACTTAACGGTTTGAATCCCTAATTTATATCTCCCGTTCAATCGGGGGTCAGCTATGGCTTTCTTCATTTGTCCAGACCAGCTTCCTCTTAAGCCCGGGGATAAAAACAAATCTCCGAAGTTTAACTCGGCTCCGGTCCAAACGGCCCCAAAAGGAAATTTTGTGTTAATTTGTACCGCGCGTTTTGGCGCTGACTCTGGATCAAAGAAGGGATCATCTTGGAATACGATTGCGTTTACATCGACATTTCCTCTCAAATACGAGGGCGCTATACCAAAAATGAGTTTATCTTTGCCTTCCAGTCTCTTGGTTACTTCTGTATTCAAAAAGAGCTGGCAAAACTTTAATTTGACTTTATTGCCATTAAAATTGGAATCCTGGGTGGTGTAAGTGGTGTAGGGTGCTACGTGAAGCGACCAGCCACTTTCAAGCGTCAAGTCGTTTTGATAGGAGAGGGCATGAAAATCTACAAAGACTCGAAATTGGTTCTTTCCCTCTTCGCCTGATCCTGTGCCTCCGGGAACAGCAAGCTTCAGTCCATCCTGGGAATAAAGATATTGAATACGCTCCAAATTTCCGCTTGAGACATTCGAATAGGACGTGACCACATCCGCAAAATAGGGAACGACCGTTAAATCATTGCCGCCGCCTTTTTTAAGGACACTAGGCAGGAGATATTCGATGGTACTCTTGCGGACGCCGACGGAAACCCAGCGGTGTTCATCTATCACTTTATCTGTATAAGCAGCAGCTAGAAATGGGACATTGAGCGTATAGCTGCTCTTGCTGCGCGTGGGAGCTTCTGTAGTCGTTATAAGTTTTACAACGCCACCTGTACCAAGTCCATATTGGGCACCGTAGCCACCCGATGAAAATTCAATTTGACTTAGGTACTCTTTAGGAAGGATGGAGATGTTGCCAATGGGGTGAAAAAGAAACGGCAACTTAATATCGTCAACTTGATAAATAGTGTCTTCAGGGCCAGATCCGCGAACTGCAATTTGGGAACCCAGTGGCTTGCTTTGAACGCCCGGAAGGACTTTAGTGATTTGTCCAGGATCGCCGCCCGGAGCTGCTTTTGCAGCTTCGGAAATCGTGAGAATTTTTTTGGAAACTTCAGGTCTTTTCTGTGCCTTTACCAAAACTTCATTATCTGAAGGCGTGCTTGGCATCAAGTAGACGGTCTTTTCTTTGGTGTTTTGGGGATCGATTTCCGCCTCAAAGGTTTCAAAACCGTTTCTTTGAATCGTCAGCTGAAAAGAGCCCGTTCGTCCTTGCAAGGCGAGTTGGCCCTGAGCGTTGGTATATTGCTTGGCTGTGCCCACCGCAACTTCGGCTCTCCCGACCGCAACACCAGAACCCTTTTCAAGCACTTTTAGCTCTACGGTCCATAAGGGGGCTAACTCTTCTGAAGTTCTTTGCGTTCCCTGTGTTTCAGCGGTGGCGCCTTCTGCTGGCAGAGACTCAGGAGAGCTGGTGGTATCGGCAAAGACAGGATTGCCATTAAAATAGACAAGACCTGCTAGCCAAATGAAAGCAATAGAGTTCATTCATTTTTCCTTTTCCATATTGCGTTTTCATTATGTCAATGAAACTAGATTTGGTAAACTCCTTTCTCAGAGGGCATCGATGAATAAAAATAGAGTCATTCCTGTTGTTTGTAGTGTCTTGGTCCATTTGATTCTTGCCTCTACTTTTGGTAGCTATAGCACTGAGCCAGAAAAAACTTATGCTCCCGTCAAAGTAACATTGGCGGATGTGCCTCCACCCGCTCCACTGGAAAAAATCAAACCACCAAAGCAAGATGCTCAAAAGAAAATTCCGAAAGAGGCAAGAACCCAAAAAGAGCCGCCCAAGTCAGCCGCTTCGCCTGTATTCGGAGTTTCCAAAGACTCGAAAATAACCTCTGAAACGGGCATTGCTGTTCCCACAGGGAATACTTTAATGATTGAAGATGACGGCAAGCGAAATGCGAATCCAGGTGAACTTAAGGATCTTTCGAGAGATGCTCAGCTCATTTTGCAATCTGTAAAAATTAAGTACACAGATGAAGCGATTGATGCAGGACTTCAAGGCACTGTCATTGTAGAGGTTCTTGTCGATGTTAACGGATCTGTACAGGAAGCTACTTTGAAGCGAAAAGTAGGTTACAAAATGGATGACAATATCAAAAAAGCAGCCCTCAATTCTAAGTTTCAGCCGCGACTAGATCGATTTGGAAAGCCCCAGGCTGGTTGGTCAGATGTAAAGTTCATACTTTCTTTAGAGTAGTTACACGCTTTAGAGTAGTTACACGAAAGCCTGACGCTAAGGATCAGGCTACACCTGCTAAAGCCCTTTTTCTCTAAGAAACGAAAATTTAAAGACCAGTCAGTTCTAGGTTTTTGAAGAACCTGTAGAGCTGCGGAAAGTTCGGTGCCCGTTTTCGCACTCTCGATAGACTGCTTGCGCTCAATGCCTGTGAGCGTCATAACTAAAGATCAAAGGCATAAAGGGACAGCGGCCTGTGGGGTCTCTGACGAAAATTCTGTCTCGCCGTCATTCGCAAGCGGCACTTGTATTGTGGGAATGACAGAGCATTTCAGTGTCAAAGTCGATAAGAGATCCAGGGTGTTTGGGTTTTTGGAATTCATCATGATGGCGATATCGAGATTCTTTCGATTGAAGTCAATAAATATAGACGGCGCATCGCTCATGGCTAGTTCTAACAATTTGTTGGGGGTCGTCGAAATCGAAGAGAGATTGGGATTGGCCCACTTTTTAGCCTCTGATTCTAAGGTAGTGAAAAATACCCCCTGCAAAACCAGGTTGGGATCTTTACCAAACATGGTGGATTCATTGCGAAAGGACATGATCCGTTCTCCGTTCGACGAATCAGCACCAGATCCCCGGAAAAGCTCCAGGTTTTGAGATTGGCTTTGAAGGTATTCTAGAACCTGTTTACTAGCGCCATTCCGATGGAATTGAAAAGAACCTTCTCTCCATTCAAACCAGGCGGTGCCTTGGGCGAAATCCTTTGCACTTTGCCAAAGCTTCCGTTGAAAATCAGCTGGGACTCCAAAGGAAGTGGTACGAGCTTCAAATGTAAGTTGCGGAAAAATGTGCCCGTGAAACAAAACAGCCCCGCCCCAAACTTTGGAATTAGGCGCTCGCATCACGCTAAGCTCAGCAATATTTCCTTTTGCCGCTTGAGCTATGCTTTCATTGAGGCCACAGCTTTCTATTTCGGAATACAGTAAATGGGGAATTTCGCCCTTTAGAAAGCTTTCGATCTGAGTTCTAGGGAAAAAATCTGCAAGTAAATCTAGATTTTCTTCTTCCTTGGCGGCTAGTTTTACCGACTCATCTAAGGAAGCAGAAAAAGTCTTTGCCGAATAGGGGCTGCCGTCGGGTTTGGAGGTGGAGCACTCTTTGCTACTAAATTCCTTTGAGAGAGTGGACTTACATGCATGTAGCCACAATCCGCAAAATAATAAGAAGGCAATCTTCATGGATCTCCCGTCGTATCGAATACCAATGGCGCGCCACGATAAGTGAAATAAATCAAAAAAAGAAATACTATGTGCATAGAACGAGTCTAGTTGAATTTGGGTAGATTTTAAATCTCAAAATAGCAAACTTTCGACCTAGGCGGTAACAGCTTCATTGATAGCGTCACAGCTGCGGCATTTAAAGACATAACGGCCTTTTTCATCTGTGTCTAAAAACAAGATGCCATGTCCGTTCACACATTCTGGTGTGAATTGACTGGACATGCCGCTTTTTGAAGACTCTTCAAAGCGCATGATTTCGGTCAAGTCTTGCTCAAGGCCTTTCAGGCGAACAAACCCTAGGTTGGCAAAAGAATAGAGATTAGCATTGAGAAACCTGGTGGCTTCCTCGGTGATAAGGATTTCCCCGCCTTTGGCGTGGCCACAAAGCCTGGAAGCTTTATTCATAACGGGTCCGATGGCGGTGTATCTTCTAAAATATTCCTCCCGGCCATAAAATCCTACATTGGCATGCCCAGCGGCGATGCCGATTTTGAGGCGGAAGTCCTCATGCCAATACCTGCGATAAAGTTGACTTCTCGACTTTACTCGCTCCTGAATTTCTCTTGCGCAAAGAATGACCCTTTCGACAAAGTTTTCTTGACTGAAAGGGCAATTAGAAAACCCTAAGACGCAGTCCCCCAGAAAGTTGTCAACGGTGATGTCGTACTTCAGAAAGGTTCGAATGGTGTCGTCCATAAACATGCTAATAACTTCATCAAGCTCTTCTTGATCCAGACGCACCACGCGGTCTGTCGAGTTTTCAATGTCGACAAATATGGCGCATATCTTTCTTCGAGAAGCCTTTCTTCCAAGGTCGAGTTCTCCCGTTTGAATGGAGTGCACGACCTGGGGACTAAACTGGCGACTCATCAGCTGAAGGGCAGAAGCTTCGGTGGTCTTCTGTGAAATAATTCTATCGCGGTTCGTTACTTCAAGGTTCAGGCTGGACCGAGCTGCTTTTTCAGACTCTTTGAGTCGCTGCTGTTGAATTGCGAAAATAATCGTGAGTATCGAAGTGCCTGCCATAAAAAAGAACGGGAGTACGAGCTCAAGGGATTTATCAGGATACACGATTCCGTTGAGGAAGAAATAAGGCAAGTATATGACGGCCAATACCCAGCCCAGGTAGTTCTTTTGCCAAGGGAGGTAAATGACACACCCAATAGCTACCAAATTGAGACCAGCGTAGTACTGGGAGGTTCCTCCTCCCAGTTGCATGGTCATGACACTTATCGGGAGAGAAACTACAAGTGCAAAAGTTAAGCCAATTCCGTGAAGGTAGTTAAGGGTGGTCGCACTTTTAGCCTTGACGAAAAGGATTCCCACCACAAGGGCAACCGCTACCCTCATAGCAAGAAATTGCCACTTGAAGTCACCAGCATAGAAGATGTCGCATATCCAAAATAGCAGGTAAATCGGTATGGTGACCACGCCCGAAATGAGTTGCAAGGCAATCTTGAATTGCTGAATTTCCTCTTCGCCCTTTGCGGTAGCTGTAGACACTATTTTTCCATCACAACAAAAAGATTGATTTTTGTTTCTTCTTTTTCAACTTTTACCTTCTTCGTTGCCTGAGAAAAAAGACCGAGCATTTCAGCTTCTGAACGATGGATCAGATTCCAATCTAAAACAGCTTCCATCAGTGGTCTGGTTGGATTGTCGTTGTCAAAGTTTCCTATGATCGCAGTACCACCCGGCTTCAAATACTTGATAATAAGCTGTGCGCTCATCACGACTACTGGATCTGTAAAGTAGTCAAACAAGCCTGCTGAGTAGATTAAATCTAGGTTGTCAGCCGGAAAACCTTCTTTGAGTACATTCTTAATAGCCATATTCTCAAAGGAAATTTTTGGATTCAGATCGAGTTCCATGGTCGTACGCCTCAAATCTCTCTGTGCATATCGCAACGATTCGATGTCTTGATCCACAAGCCACAATTCGATTCTCTCTGCGTCTGCCTTGGTCATCTCTTTTAAGGCTAAAATGACTTCTTGTGCAGGACCAGATGCCAAAGAGAGAATTCTTAGCTTTCGACCAGACTCACGCGTCTTTGTGACAAGGTCCATGAGTTTTCTTTTGAGGTAAAAAGATCTGTTTTTTACAGCAACAGCCGCAGGTCGGGTGAGAAAATATTGGTTGAGGCATTTTGTGAATAAGTTAGAAGCAGCATCTTTTCCGCGGTGGTAGATCATATTCATCATCTGATAATCGCCTGCATATCCCAAAGGCTTATTGAAGGCGCGATTTGCGAATGCAGCTCTAAGAAGTATATGGCCAAGTTTTTCTCGAATGTATTCGTAACATGCATTCTTTTCGGACTCGGAACTAGGGATGGCGTCTATCAGCTTAGAGAAAGAGTCGTCAATTTGCTGGGCAAGCATATGATAGATATTTTCTACGATGGATTTTTCAACTTCTTCGTAAAGGTGGTGCGACTCATTGTTTTTCTTTAGGTCGGTTTCAATTTCGGAACAGGCTTTTTCTGCTGTTTCTAAAAAGTCCTTGATAATTAATACTTGGTGCAGGACTCCTTTGGATACTTTGGGCGCCAAGTGACCACTGTATTGAGACAGGACATTTTGTGCTATGTAGAGGCCATTGAGTTGATCGATGGGAAATAGATGATGCTTAAACTCAAGGGAAGTGACATATTTTCCGCCATTGACTTGAACACTACGGATCAAAGTGGCATCGAGCTTAGCTAAAGAGTTTCCCATAAATCTGACATTGACTTCGCATTTTTCGCTAGTAATTTTCGCGTCTGAAACAATCGCTAATCCAGTCGCCGAGTAGTTGACGATTCGGTAAGTGTTATTTCCAATTTGTATGTCAGTGGAATCGTC
>JBAXBA010000124.1:0-8243 GCA_037142195.1 Pseudomonadota bacterium | reverse complement strand
AGAAGAGTTTATGATAGTTGAATAGGCTCGTGTCCGTTTTTACCGGGTAAGATCAGTTTGATGATGGCGGCTACAATTGACATCTCTCCCTTTCCATGCTGGCACTGAGTGACATCGATTTCAAAGACTTTAGCCAGCATTTGGCCCCACCTAGAGTTTTTGAGGGGACTCTCGTGTGTAAAGCCAATTTTGATGGGCCTGGCTTTCTCTTCCTCTGGTTTGCAAATTGAAACAGGGCCGGAGTGAGGCGGAATATATCAAAAACAGGGTTGATTTTCCTACTCACGAAATGGCTCTCTTTGATCAGACTATACCATCCTAATCATTTTGGAGACTTGACAAGATTCGCGCTAGTCGCATAGAAATACCTGTACTTTATTTGGAAAACCCGGATCATGCCGCTTGTAATGGACAATATATGAGACCTAAGAAAATAGCGATTTCTCTTACCTTTTTACTGAACTTTTTCATGGCTTGCTCACCTATTTTTCAAAAAAGTCAGACAAACTTTGCTTTAATGAATCCAAGCTCCTATCCACTTTGGTTTAAAAAGGAAATCAACCCAACAGCTACTTGGGGTCAAGAAGAGTTTCAATCTAAAAAAATCTACTTTCGAAACTATCTCAAGGGACCCAAGTCTCCCCTTCCATTATTTACAAATCAATTGATTTTGAATTGCCTGGACTATGTAGTCTATTCCGCACTTAAGTTTAACTTTATGACCCAAGAAGAAGCATGGAAAATCTACGAACGGAGATCCAGGGGCGAATCTCTTGAATCCGTACTTTTTCCTTTTGGCTCAAAGAAAATTACCTACATAATAGAAAATAAAAAAGTTAAGTTTCAAAATCTAGAAGACATCGAGTCTTTAGATATTGTACTAATGGACGGCCCATCTCACGTTGTTCAAGCTGTCCCCTCATCCGAGAACACAAACCTAAATTTAGAATTTGTGAGCTTTAGCCCCAGACCTATTTGGGGAGATGGAAGCTCTGAATCTAATTTGGAGAATATTACGCCTGAGTTAACTACATTGGAAAGTTTGATAGAAGAAATGATCGAACTTTACCCTGACGTTCCTAGTGATTGGATTGATATCAATATTGTTTCTGGAAGACCATTTTGGATTAAGAATTAAGAAATTTTTCAAAGGCCTTCACTAAATCTAGTTAAGCCGGCCGCGAGTGCTGAATAGACGCAAATAATCTTTAAAAAGCCACAGTTATGTAAAATATAGAAAAGTGACTAGGCCACTTTCTTGAAGTAACTTATGTAACTGTATTTTTAGGCCAAAACTTCGGGGACATTTTGTAGGTCATCGAGCCTAAGAAAAAACAAAGGGATTTTTATGTCAAAACGATAACCATCCTCTGTGGTTAATCGATAAGATCCTCTCATATTGCCAGTTGCTGAAGGCAAGGGACAGCCGCTCATGTAGGAATAACTTTCCCCTGGCATAATCCACGGCTTTTGCCCAATGACACCGTCACCCCTAACCTGTTCTTCTCGGCCAGATCCATCTCGAATGATCCAATGCCTAGAAAGGAGTTGGGCTGGCTTATCGCTATGATTTGATATGGTTATTTTGTATCCAAAAATGTGATACCTAGACTCTTTGGCAAGTTCGCTACCGTGATAAGTGGGTTCTGCAAACACGGAGAAACCATTTGTATCTGCCTTATAAATCATAGGAAACCCTTTGTTACGCAGTACGTCAAACGTTCTGCATTGTATCTCAAGAATTCCATTGAAGTCGATACATAAAAAGGCAGCATGCGCCAGTTGTGCGCCAGCGTCATGGGGTAGGACTCATTCTCCCCCCATTAGTATTCATTTCAGGCACTTAGATCAGTCGACGCGTACCTATATCGGCATTTCTCTCGCATCTAGCGGCGGGAACATCGTCGAACAAATTGGTTTCAGCGCGGCAATTAGAGCTCGGTGAGAGGGCTCATTTTTCGGCAGGCACCGAAGCTCCCTAGAGCTAGATCCCAAACGCTACAGGACGCCAACACGGAATGCCTATACCGTTAGCTAAATTTATTTTGCCTTTTTACTTCTAGTAAACCTAAGCTACTTGATAGGCCTTAATCAGCTTCATTCTGATGACTCTTAGTAAAGAATTCTTAATTCATTGCCCATGAAAAAGCGTCCGCAAAAAAACAACATTTTTTTTCAGATTTCCATGTGCCAAAATCGATCCCTGATTGCAGAAAAGTAGTTTCTATAAAAGCGTTTTTCCCTAGATCTATAACCTTACGCCGAACAATTAGTTATACAAACTCATTTTACGGATTTTAAAATCAATGATCAGGTGATAGCTTTACTGCCTACCTATAGTGCTTTAGGAGTTGCTTTGCGGAGAATTGTGCATTGCGGAAATTTCTATGGGAGTTTTGACTCTAACCTCGTCTATTGCGTCAGTCACAATACCATCCCTATGAAATTCATGAAGTCACAAGCCTTGGTTAATGAGAGAATCATTAATTTATCTTAAAGCCTTAAATTCTTCACGTATGGGAATTCTCACCTTGCTTACAAAAGACATTATCTCATATGATTTATATCTACACTAGTATACGATTCTACTTTAAAGATTTTTAAAAAAGTCGCGAACAAGACTCTGCTGGAGGATATTTTGATGCCTATTAGAAATTTAGGTCGCACGCTAAAAATTCTAACCGCAGTTGGTTGTCTTTGGATGGGTGCAACGAATCATGCCATTGCACAGGACGCGCCTGAAGATCAGAACTACGGCTATACATTTTCGACTCCTCTCGCTTGTGAATCCTTGTCGGTTGATAACTTTATCGTGAATATGCAAAAACTTGCTGAGTACTGCGAATTTATAAATACTAAACAGGCTGAAAAAGGATTTGCACGATGTCCGACCTATATGTGCCCCAATACAAAAGTTCCCAGTACTGGTACTGAAGCAGGTCCAACTCTAAAAGTGGTAATTTCCACACAGAACAATCAAAATGGCTCCTATTATGGTGGATATTCAAGTATGTACGGCGGAGGCGGAGGCGGAGGCGGAGGATCTAATAATGGAAACAACAATAAGACGCTTCTAGAACTCATTAATATCTCCATTGAGCTAACTCTCCCTCTTTCCAAACGAGTCGAGATGCAATCTTGTTATTTTCCTATGACTCCCGATTTGGTTAAGGAAACCATGATGAAAATCAACACGATTGCCGCTGAAGCCAAGGCAAAAAATTGTGTATAAACTTGCTGTGCAAAAAAAGACTTTGATATTTCAGGCGGCAACCATCAGAAGTTCCCTTAGAAAGGCGCTTGCATTAGCTGCTGTGGTGGCGTTTACATTCATCTCTGAAAGAGTGGCCTTTTCAGCTTCGGCTTCGCCGGTACCTAACCCTGCACCAAGCACTAAAAGCGGAAAAGCATCTGATTTAGGTCCGGCCATGGGCTTATCATGGCCATTAGACGCTCCCTTGTCTTGCCAAGCCCTTAAGACAGCCGTTCAAGAAAGCACGAAAGACGCCGCACTTAAGCTGCAAGCCTATTGCAATCAAGCCAGCCAAGAGATGGAACAAAAAGGCTACCCAAGGTGCTCACCCAACCTTTGCCCTGTGCAAAGCTCAACCAATAGCTCTGCCCAAGACTCAGGAAACATAAAAGCTCGAATATCCTACTATCCAGATAATAACAGCATTTTTATTTCTTTGACGTATAACTTTCCTATAGCAGAACCAACGGGAAGTTCCTTGATCTGTTTTGATCCGATGGTTATGGCCCTGGAAGTGGTTCAAAACGAAATTGACACATGGGATTTCAAAAAATTTGTTGCCTTTTGTGTAAATGGTGTGAACCCGTAGTTCTAGGAACCAATACTCCCAGAACTACGTTGTGCTTTAAGGGGTTTCCCACCCGCCCGTTAGAAGTACACCGCTCTTATATGCTTTCCGCCTTGGGTGAAATGTTGAATCGTAGTTTTGCCAAGATATCCTTTAAGAAACGCTTTGCTAGCTCGCTCGTCCGGGCAGAGAACAAAGCCTGATAAAGAACGAAATTTCATCTTGGAAATTTTTTGGCCCATTTTTAGGAAAAATTCTGGATTCACGGATTTCCCTAAGCGAAGCCCCCAGGGCGGATTCATAGGAAGATAAACGTCACTATCGGAAAAACGAGCGTCTTCTGTCTTAAAGAAATCAGCCACTTGTACATCCGCAATCTGATCTAAATTCAATAATTTAACATCACTAAGTATCTTAGCCACCGACTCTGAATGAATGTCTTCGATAAACGCATGCTGAAGAGAGCCATGCAAGGAAACTTCTTTTCTAGAGGGGACTTGAAACAGGCCTGAAGTCACACCCACAAATTGGTTGAAGTTGGGATGATGAAATCCGGATGCTATAGCTTTGGCTTCAAAAAAATAGGTCCCTGAACCGGCAAAGGGCAACCAAAGATGAAATGGGGCCTTAGGAAGATTCATGGAAATGAGCGTTGCCGCCAGGTCTTCCCGCATGGGAGCTAGAAATCCCGAGACTTCACGCTGCCCCCTCTTGAACGTCCCCGTTCCTGAAAGGCTCAACCAGAAGGTTAATTTTCTCTTTTCAATTGTAATGAGTGCTTCTATCTCACTAGGCTGATCTTGTCCATGCACGACAAAATCCGAAAACACCTGAGAAAAAGCCTCCCTCACTCGTCTTACGGTATGGATCGAGTCGTGCTTGATTCTCACAGCTAAGCCTAAGGATTTCGGGCGATAGTCTTTAAAGAAGAGTTTAGACTTTTTGAGCTCTTTGGCGACGTATTCGCGATGGGGAACATTGGCCTTCCATAAGACGGCAGCCATCACGTCTTCAAACCAAGGACCGTGATCCAAGATGTAAAAAAGAACGCTCTCTTCTAAAGTAGCCGTAAAGCCAAGCTCGTGATCCACAAGCTCCAAAGAGACCTCAGGAAGCAGCTCCAAAGTCCATTTCTTAATTTGATCCCTAAATCCTGAGGGGGTTTTAAAAAGAGCACGAACCATCATGATTTTTGCAACTGATCAGTGGACCTATTTTTGAGCTTTAACTTTTGCTCCGCTACTACACGGCGAAACCCAATAACCATAAAGAAAACGCCAAAGCCCATACCAATAAGCACCGAACACTTAAATGGATTTAAGATGGGGGTGGACTCCACTAACATCATCGAAGCGGACGCCATAAATAACAAAAAACCTGCAAAATTTTCAATCAAGGAAACCTCCCAAAGGCAAAAACTGTCCGAAACCTATACACATATAGACAAAAAGACAACTAACTTGTCGCAAAGGTCATAAGCTGTAAGAATTTCTGATCGAAATGGAAGCTGTGGGGGCCTGCCCTTCAAACTGAAAAATTAGAAAACCCACAATTTCCCTACGTGAAGCACAAGGCGCATAAAAACGCCTGAAAACAGGTACTTAGCTAATTTATTTGACTAGCCAGTCAAATATAGAATAGTTTGGACCTAACTGTTTTATAAAGGGAGACTCTATAGTGACCTGGTGGACCAAAATGAAAACATCGATTCGTGTTTTGGTAGCCATGGCTTTACTTGCGAATAACGGAAGTTCTATAGCAGGGGACGTCATCGTCCATCTTTTTAACTACCCCTTTAAATCGATAACATCTGAGTTAAAAGAATTAGCCCAATCCGGCTATAGTTACATTCAAGTATCTCCTCCCCAATTGTCACGGGGGGATACAGCTTGGTTTGGAAGATATCAGCCGTTAGATTACCGTGTGATCGAAAGCCCCCTAGGAAACGAAGATGATTTGAAGGAGTTAATTCGAGAGGCCCGCAAATATAAGATAGGCATCATTGTAGATGTGGTATTTAATCATATGGCAGCCCTCGGAAGTGGCTATAATCTTTCCTTTCCGCCACAATGGGCTCGCGAAAAATATGGATTGAGTGAGCTTTTCAATGCCAATGATTTTCATCCTGCATTTTGCATTCAGGACTATAACAACACCTATGAAGTACGAAATGGACGCCTTTGTGACTTTAGGACCGAAGGTGGACTACCAGATCTGGATCCCAATTCAAAAGTTATTGCTGCCCAAATTGCCTATCTAAAAAAATTACTCGATATGGGCGCCAAAGGATTTAGATTCGACGCTGTAAAGCATATGGAGCCTGGCCATTTGAAGATCCTCCTCGATAGCCTTCCACCAGACACTATCAATTTTGCAGAAATTATCACTTCTAAATCCAACTTAGATCGCGATTTAACCCCTTATTTGCAAGCATCCGATCGCGTTGGTTTCATGGACTTTGTTTTGCAAGAAACTTTAAGGCAAGCATTTGGTTACAACGGTGACTTGACGGCACTAGTCGATCCTGAAAAATCTCAAATGGCTTTAGATAAAAGTAAGTCCATAGCCTTCACAGTGAACCACGACTTCCCGCAAAATGATGCCTTCAAATTTATGATTATGGATCCTAAAGATGAAGAGCTAGCTTATGCCTATATCTTCGCCCGCAAGGCAGGAATTCCTCATGTATATAGCGACTTAGGCCAGATTGATGGCCTTAGCTCAGACCGATGGAAATGGGCCCATCGTAACCCCGTCAAAATAGCCATGGTGAAATTTCATAATCTTCTAGCCAGCAAATCAGAAGAATTTGCGCTGTCGGACAAGTGTTTGCTGGCCATCAACCGCGAGTCAGATGGAGTCGCCATCATCAATAAATGTGGCTATACCTGGAGCGGTGACGTGAGGGGGAGTTTCATCGGAAACTATGTGGACTTGCTCACAGGTAAAAAAATCCAAGCGAATAAAGGTGCCTTGAGCTTAGCAGTTGAGCCAAGGTCTGCCCTATTACTCGTTAAGGCTCCCAGGTAATATCTGAATACCTCTACGGCATAACCGGGCATCTGATGCAAAACCGCTGTGTCGATCATTCTTTAAAAGAAAGTATTTACACATGCGACTGCGGTATTTCACTTGACCGAGACTTAAATGCATCTAGGAACCTAGAAAATTTCAATAAAACAGGACCAGCTAGGTCCAAATTGATGCCCAGGGAATTGACGGCACTTAATCTGTGGTGAATTTCCAAGCATTCTACTAACATCGAGGAGACGGAAATGAACCGCAAGTTTTCATGCGACGTTTGCTTAATTTTCATGTAGCGGGAGTGAAAAATTCTTTAGAAATGCCGAAAAATGTCTCGAATCGCTGCCGCTCCCTGAATTCGACAAAGTACTCTTCTACTTCCTCGTCAGCAATGACTTCAAGATTTGATGGTTCACGATCTCCTCTGCTTTAAAGAATTGCGAACTCAATCGTTATCCTAGAAGCAACTAAGGGAGAGTGTGGATCTCATCGTTAAATTTAGCTCAAAATAGCCGCGAAGAGATACCGGTTATTGCAACGTTAGCCATAGCTTGGCTATAATAGGCACTAGCAAGCCATCATGAGCACACCAATTGAACTTGACAGGATCAAGCGTCAGCGCTGAGGAGACCTAAATGTTGTATCGTAAATTTCTATGGGTTTGTCTTTTTATCTGCCTTTCCACTTCCTGCAAAGAAATAAATCTATTTGAAAAAGAGGAAGGCATCAGCGAGGTAGACGCCGTCAATATCCCTAAGCTTTGGAATTGGTTTAGCCATTATGCGGACGACGTTGCCAACTTGCTTAGTCGGGCAGGAGGATGGAAAAACGACGTGGGGTTAGCTAGTCGAATCAAACCCTTCCTTCCAGCAGAAGGCATGGCGGAAGCGGGTAGGATCCTCGACAAAAATAAGAGCCAGCTTCCTGGTTTTGTTGCTAAACTTGCTGCCCTTGAAAATGGGGTTTACAAATTGAACAAGTTTCCATTAACTTCACTTCCTGGGGGCATTCCAGGGAAGTATGAGCGGGCTTTTAAGGTACTTCTTGATGGATTGGAAGGGAACTCTTCAGGAAAAATCTCTGCTCGACGTTTTTCGGCACAAATCGTCGCTAAACTAGCGGCAAAGGAAAAGATTAGCTACGCACAAGCCTATGAGCGTCATCTTAATGCCTTTACGATTTCTGAATTCGGGGTTGCCCCCCAACCACTACCCAATGAATTTGCGAACTCAAATGTTTTTTATGGTCACTTACTTCAAAAAAAGGCGCCTTTTCTCGATGTCGCTTTTGGTGAAGGTGGCATCCTTGGACCGGACAGCCCCAATGCAATCAAGGCAGCCCACGGGGCTAAAGCTGTTTACCTAAAACTTATGCAAACTTGAGCAAACGGTATGTTAC
>JBAXBA010000123.1:0-8356 GCA_037142195.1 Pseudomonadota bacterium | reverse complement strand
GGGGGAAACCTTTACTAGGAAGGGGGGCGCGAACCCCTATAGGTAGAATTAAGTAGTGCCAGGCACCCCGAGCAAGAATGCAACATGCTGATATTATAGCCATAAAAAAACTGGCCCAAGCCACCTTAGGCGTAAAAGTTTATTCAAAATTAACGTATTATAGGTGAGCTTTGGTCTTCTTTACTGGTCTTCTTTACTGGTCTTCTTTACTGGTTTTCTTTACTGGTTTTCTTTACTTCCTATTTCTTTACTCCCTATGAGGATTCTAACCCTATGCCTTTATCTCATTTAGAAATATTACTCCGCCAAAACAAAAAGAGTCTTGTACTCCCCGAGGGAGCTGATCCAAGAACCTGGAAAGCCATCGACCATCTCCTACAAGAAGATTTAGTCGCTAAAATTTGGGTCTTGGGGAATGCTGACGAGGTGCGAAGACTTCAAGGGCAATCTCGCAGCCCTAATGATAGTCGAGTGTTCCTTGCATGCGATAGAATCTCTGACATATCCCTTCAAACCCGAGCAGAGCTGATTCATCATGCAGAGTCGAGAGGCAAGACCCTCGATCAAGATGTTGCCGCCAACTTAGCAGAACATCCTCTTTACCAAGGAGCTTGGCTGGTAAAAGCTGGCCACGCTGATGCAGGTCTTGCAGGGGCTGTCTATAGCACTGCGGAAGTCATTCGAGCCGGCCTGGCCGTGATCGGCCTTCAAGAAGGAATCAGATCCATCTCAAGCTCTTTTTTGATGCATCGACCTGGATCCCATCCTTTGCTATGGCTCTACACGGATTGCGGCGTCATCATTGAACCGACCGCAGAACAGCTTGCCGATACAGCGGCAACCTCTCTTGAAACGTGGAAGCGCATTTCTAAAGATGAGCCCATAGTTGCCTTTTTGTCCTATTCCACCAAAGGCTCCGCTAAGCACGCGAGTCAGGCAAAGGTAGTGTCTGGCTTTGAAATTTTTAGGGAAAGATATCCTGATGTCCTGGCTGACGGAGAACTGCAGTTTGATGCTGCTTTCGATGCAACCGTTGGTTTGCGCAAGGCTCCTGGAAGCAAGGTAGCAGGCAGAGCCAATATATTTGTCTTTCCTAATTTAGATGCCGGAAATATAGCCTATAAAATAACACAGAGACTTGGCGGTTTTGAGGCATGGGGCCCGCTTCTCCAAGGTTTTCGCAAACCTTGGTCAGACCTTAGTCGCGGAGCCTCTCCAGCCGATATCGCTGCATGTGCCGTAATCAATCTTTCTAAAAGTTTCTAGTCAAGGTCCCTGCTTGAGGATTTAGGCTCACTGTCGAAGTCTTACAAGCGACCGTGCTTTTGTTGCCATTGGCGGTTGCACTTCCGCCACAATATTTCTAATATGAATGGGCACTTAGTTTTCACTTTCAGGAGACTTTAATGATCCCTGTTTTAGGCGAATCTGCCACCATCAGTCAAACGACTTTAGACTTTCTTAATTCCTTGAAGCAAGACCCTGAATTTATGGGCACCATTCGCCAAGATTATGGGTATAGACTGATAACTGCAACCGATAACTCTATCTATCAAGTTATACCACAAACTGTCATACAACCACGAAATGCTTCGGATATTCAAAAAATATTACAATGTAGTGAGAAGCCTGAATTTCAAAGTATTAAGATAACTGCGCGTGGAGGCGGAACGGGAACTAACGGGCAGTCTTTAAATGATGGCATTACTATTGATGTGTCCAAGTATATGTGCAAAATTCTTGAAGTCAATTTGGAACAAGGATATGTGGATGTAGAGCCCGGGGTTGTATTGGATGAGCTCAATAAGTTTCTAAAACCAAAAGGTGTTTTTTTCGCCCCTGAAATATCGCCATCCAACCGGGCTACTTTAGGGGGGATGTGTAACACGGATGCTTGCGGAATGGGCTCAAGAGTCTACGGCAAGACATCCAACCATATCATTTCACTTGACCTCGTTCTAAGCGATGGCACCTCTTTTACATCCGAAGCTTTGAACCCAGAAAGACTTAAAAACCTAAAAACTTCCTCTGGTATCCTAGGCGAAGTTTTTCGCACTGTGGATCAAACCGTCACTTCGAAAAAGGAAGCTATCCAAGACAGATTCCCCAAGTTGACGCGATTTTTGACCGGTTACAATCTCAATATGGTCTACGACTCTGAGGGAAAGTTTCATTTAAACTTTATTATCGCTGGATCCGAAGGGACGTTAGCTATCGTAACAAAGTTGAGATTGAAACTCACACCCCTTCCCCAAGTAAAGCAGCTCGTCGTTGCCAAATACCGAAATTTTAGAGATGGACTTAAATGTGCCCAGTTTCTAGTTGATTTTAATCCCATCGCCATTGAAACCGTTGACGGCAAAATTATGGCATTGGCTCGCGGCGATATTATATGGGGCAAGGTGAGTCGGTATTTTTCAGACCCTGGCGATGAAACGGTCCAGTGTGTCAATTTGATTGAATTCTCTGGTATGACCACCGAGGAGGTTGAGCGCCAAGTCCAGCCTTTACTTTTAGCACTCAAAGAACGGCAAGGCAAAGAAGGAGAAGCTAATAGTTTTGTATTGGCCACTCTTCCTGAAGATATGTCCAATCTTTGGGGACTTCGTAAAAAAGGCGTCGGCTTGCTGGGCAATGTCAAAGGCGCCAGAAGACCCATCGGCTTTATCGAAGATGCCGTTGTCCCCCCTCAGTCACTCGCAAACTATATCGGAGAGCTTACCGCACTGTTAGATTCCTACGGCTTAGAGTATGGAATGTTTGGTCATGTCGACGCAGGATGTATGCATGTGAGGCCAGCCCTCGACATGAAAGATGAAAATGATGAAAAACTCATCCGCAAGATAACAACCCAAGTGAAAGATCTCGTTATCAGATATGGCGGCATTATCTGGGGGGAGCATGGAAAAGGCTTTAGAGGAGAGTTCATGCCCGAGTTTTTTGGCCAGGAACTCTACGATGAACTATGCAAAATAAAAGGTGCGTTTGATCCCAAAAATAAATTTAATCCAGGCAAGCTTTGCACCCCCTATGGCTCCAAAGACACCGTCACAAAAATCGACGCCCCCACTAAACGCGGCCATTTAGACAAACAGATTCCTAAACATATTCGGGACGATTTCGAACTCGCCATTACTTGCAATGGAAACGGTCAGTGTTTTAACTTCGACCCAGATGATGTGATGTGTCCGTCATTTAGGTATTCCAAAGACAGAATTCATTCCCCGAAAGGTCGGGCTGGAATGATGCGAGAATGGCTCAGACAACTGGCTAAGGCAGGGTATGACCCCAGTATTCCTGATACAAAAATAGCTCTTCAAGATCCAAGCGAAACCTATGATTTCTCCCATGAAGTGTATTCCGCAATGCAGGGTTGCTTATCTTGCAAAGCTTGCACCAGCCAATGTCCCATCAAAGTCGACATTCCTGATCTAAAATCCCGATTTCTTGAGAAATACCATACTCGCTATAGACGCCCGGTTTCCGACAGGCTCGTGGCTACAGCAGAAAACCTACATGCGCGTTTAAGCAGGGCACCAGCAGTTTATAACTTAGGGCTTTCTATACCCTTTGCTAAAGATGTGATTGAAAGAACCACAGGTATGATCGATCCTCCCCTACTTTCCAATCCTTCAACCTTAAGTCGATTAAAGACAAAGCACCCCGAGGTTTTAGACCTTGAAAGACTCAAAAAATTGACACCAGAACAACTCGCAAACTGTGTTGTTCTCATTCAAGATCCCATGACGGCACTCTATGAGGCGGAAATTGTCGAAGCGTTTGTCGAGCTTTGCAAAAAATTAAAGATTCAGGTTTTTGTCGCGCCTTATATGGAAAACGGCAAAGCAAAACATGTGAAGGGATATTTAAAGGAATTCAAAAAAGTGGCTTCGCGCCAAAATGAAGTTCTTAAAACTCTGAACTCCCTCGGGGTGGCTTTAGTTAGCATAGAACCTGCCATTGCGCTTACCTACCGGGAAGAATATCAGCAGTATCTTGGTAAAGAACACGGTGGCTACAAGGTCTGGATGCCCCAAGAATGGCTCAGCAAAAAAATAGAGAACCTTGAGCTGACTCAAAAATCAAAGCCCCAAACTCCCCAGCACTTTGTGCTTTTTGGCCATTGCGGAGAGAAGACGGCTTCTCCAGGCTACCAAAAACAATGGCAAGATATCTTCAAATCCTTTGGACATACTCTAGAAGTCGAAGCTGTGGGCTGCTGTGGAATGGCAGGAGCCTTCGGTCATGAGAAAAAACACTTTGAAGAGTCTAAAGGAATTTACGGCCTACATTGGAAAGACAAATTTCAAAAAAGACGAACTCATAATCAGAATATTCTAGTAACTGGCGCCTCATGTCGAAGTCAGCTTGACAGGCTGGAAGGCTATACCCCCCATCACCCGCTAATGGCCCTAAATCAATTGCTAGAAACTAAAGAATCTCAGAAAATTTAGCTATCTAAAGAACTCTTACTCCCGGACTCAACGAGTTCGGGAGCAGGAAGTGCTAGACTTCCCAGAGATCATGCCAAGGGAGCGCATCAAACTGATGTGGATTAGATTTGCCTTTTGCACATGGAAAAAACCTCCCGGGCGGAGACTCTACATCATCCCGCCCATGCCGCCAGTTTCAGGGTGTTTCAAACTGTTTAGGTATCTGTTTGTATCTATTGGTACTGACAGGTAAATTTAAAAATTTAGAAGGACATTTTTTAATAGATAGATCAGAGTCCGGCGTTATGATCATCGCCTTAAAAATCTTGTTGCAACGTCCGAAGACATTCGGAGTTTTTTAAAGTATGGAATTTCACAATCGACTCTTAAGGAGTAGAAGAATAATGGGGCAAGGGAATTCTTTACGATTCCTGAACTAGATACATCTAAAGAATTCAGCCCCTATAGTATTCAGGCATTAAGTTGGTTAGGAAAGAAGACAGGTGAAGTGATGGCTTCGCTTTCAACCTGGTCGCGGGTGATTCGAGAACTAGAACTGAAAAGAAGTAGAATTCGAATCTATCCTCCTAAGCCAAAGGTAGGTATCAGGGCTTCTGCTCCATGGCAAATATGGCATTTAGACTTAGCAGTACTGAGGCTTCAGGATGGGAGTAGGGCCTTTGTTCAATGTGTAATCGATCACTATTCGAGGTATGTCCTAGCTTGGAAGGTGCCCAAAGACTAAGGCGGATTCAGAACGAAAGGACTTCTTCAGACTGCTTTAGGAAAAGCTAAGTCATTAGGACTCGAAGTTAAGCCTAATGTCCTGGTCGATAGCGGAAGTGAGAATATCAATCCAGAAGTAAATGATCTTGTCGATTCAGAGTTGATTTCAAGGACGAAGGCCCAAATCGACATCGAACAAAGTAACTCCATGATTGAGATGCTTTTTCATCGAATGAAACACCGTTACTTGTTTACAATCCTTCTGTCTAACTTTGAATCACTGGTCAAAGGAACTGATTTTTACCTAAATGAAAGCAATACCTGTATTCCCCATTCTGCTTTGAACAGGGCTACTCCGGAAGAAATCATAACCGGTATTTGGACTGAAGAGAAAATTACTGAACTTAAAGAGAAAATTGTGGCTTCCAAACAGTTAAGAATGGAAACCAATAAAGCAGTCTGCTGTACTCCCTGCTTAGCCTAAGCTCCCCCGAACCAGGTAGTTAGAATCCCTTCCTTAAAAAGTCTTAAAATGTAACTGCAACCTAGGGAACTTACTCAAGCAACAGTTGCTCACGGAACGAAAATTCGGCCACATAGCAAACAAAGGCCATGAATTGGTGCAGTGCCTAGGGCTGCGAATATGTATCTGAAATAATTGATGAATACAGTTATGTGTTCCAGTGAGGTACAGTATCGTTCCATTTGTTGCCCATTGCCCCGCTGCCAGAGACGCTAAGACGTTTAAAAGATTTTTTGTCCTATATCGAGTAATTTCCTAAAGATAGGACAAAAAACTGTTAAAAGTTGTCCTATCTTAACTTTTTATCCATGATAGGACGTAAAATTTGTCATTAATTGTCCTATATGGTACTTTTTCTACATGATAGGACGAGAAAGGAGTGCTCTATGTTTGTTGGCCGAGCCTTAGAAAGAAAACAGCTCCAAGCATTGCGCGGAGTGGCGAGTCCAAATATTGCCATATTGTATGGTAGACGGCGAGTGGGCAAAACGTTTCTTGTGAGAGAAGCCTACAAGGCAGAGCGTATTTTAAGTTTTGAAGGTCTTGAAGGTCAGTCGAAAGAGAAGCAGATTTCCAACTTTCTGTTTCAATTAAGACAGCAATGTCCCGATGCTGCTCTCGACTATTCAGCGAAGACATGGAGCGAAACCCTAAAACAGCTCATTCCAATAATTGAAAAAAATAGCTATGTACTTTTTTTTGACGAATTCCAGTGGATGGCAAGCTACAAAGACGAGTTGATTTCTGAACTCAAAATGATGTGGGATCAGTATTTTTCTATGAGCAAGGGAACAACTCTCGTGCTATGTGGTTCCATCGCTTCGTTCATGATCAAAAAAGTAGTCCGTTCCAAAGCTCTCTATGGAAGGGTCGACCTTGAAATCAATCTGAAACCGTTTCAGCTTTTTGAAGCTAAACTGTTACTTCAATCATTCGGAAAAATCGAAACACTTGAATCTTTGTTATTGCTAGGGGGCATACCTCAGTACCTAAAAATGATTAGTAATGCACCGTCCCTATATCTAGGCATAGGAGAACTTGCATTCATAAAAAACTCCTATTTTTCAACTGAGTTTGAAAAGATATTTGTATCTCATTTTGGTAAAAATGAGAATTATAGTAAAGTTATTCGTGTTCTATCTAAACATAGCTACGGCCTATTGCGTGAGCAAGTATCGGATAAGTGTAACATCTCTCTTTCTGGTCATCTTTCTAATGATCTCTTTAATCTTGAAGCCGCAGGCTTTATAAAGAGTTTTGTGCCAGTCGATAAAGACGAAAAGTCAAAAATTAGGAAATATGTCCTAGTAGACCCTTACCTTATCTTCTATCTAAAATTTATTGAACCCAATTTGAATAACATAGCTATTGGTAAACCTGATCTTTTTTCCAAAATCACTCAATCCGCCGGTTTTTCGTCTTTTTTGGGCCGTGCCTTTGAGGTTTTTTGTCAAAATCACGCATACTTTATCAGTCAAATGCTTGGTTTCAGTGGAATTGAATATAGGGTAGGCCCCTACTTTAGAAAGAGTACCGAAGAGGCGGGTATTCAAATTGACCTCATGTTTGACCGAAAAGACAATGTGATTACATTATGTGAAATGAAATACTCGCGATCCCCAGTTGGAATAGACATCATAGATGAAGTCGAAAAAAAAGTAAGAACCATTGAAAAGATATCAAAAAAAACTATTCAAAAAGTACTCATTGTTAAAGATGCTGCGTCCCAGGAGTTGGTTAAATCCGGATACTTTTTTAAAATCATTACCTGCCAAGATTTATGGGACCACTCAGAGCCGGTTTCATGAGCAAGTTTGTCTGACTGTCAAATATCAAAACTGGGAACTGGGGATCGCTGTTACGTAGGTTCTAGAGGAAGTTAGGGATCAAAGGAAGATTGAGTCCGCATTTCGGTTACAAATGCTCTGTATCGGTCGATAATCTGATAGAAAGCAAAACCGCTTACTAAACTGACCGTACAGCAGAATCTGCAAAGGTTTTTGTTATGAACGTCTTGATGTAGACACGAGGCAATAGTCGCTGGCATCTTTGTCGAAAGTGTTCATATTTCTAAATGAATCTTCGCTATCAATCCATTGCTCAATAGCCACTTTCTACGATAATGGATCAAACTCTATATAAGCGGAGACCATGTCATATTCGATCCAACCGATATTGACGATTCGCGGGAGAATTATGGAACAGATTGCATGATAGCTTGTGCGTTCCTGCGAGAGTATGATGTTTGGATTCTCCAGCACAAATGTAGTGTCGTCGGCATTGAAAACAATTCATCGTATCTCTCCCCTTCCCACTTTTCCTGACGGCTTGGGTGTGGGAGGACTCGAAATGACTCAAGCTAATCATATAAAGAAAAACGACGACTTCAAGTAGGTCATCGTATTCCGAGTTGCAGGTCACAACAGTCGCGTTTTAATTATGCGCTTTGCTGGCATAGCAGCGGCGCTGATTGCGGTTGTCTGTACATCGTACCTCTGGCCCACATTCCATAAATATTTCCATGTGTCATAGTTTATTTTGTAAACAACACATGGAGGTTTTATGGATATGGTTACGCTGAAGAAGAAGTTGAGTACTTATGAGTCGGACAAAGGTTACTTAAAGAATGTGGGCGAAGATGTTTTGTATGAAGTCTTGGTAGCCTGGGAGAACT
>JBAXBA010000122.1:0-8601 GCA_037142195.1 Pseudomonadota bacterium | reverse complement strand
AGGGAGTTTTTCCAAGGAGCCAACCAGCATCGATGAAGTGGGAAATGAACAGCGAGCTTGCGTGAGTAAGTTTGCATAAGTTTCATGTAGCGGCACGGCAGCGCCCATTTTTGAAAAAATATTTATTAGAAAAAAACAAGAAGTCGCGCGAAACAAGCCACTCAATTGTGGAGTTGCCTGTCGAAGTCAGAAGCACTTTGCCATGTTTCCCGAACAGCTGCTCAAACAAGAAGACAGCTTCCCTTATCTGAACACATCGTTGTTCAGATAAGGGAAGCTGTCTTATAAAAATCCTAAAATGCGTTCTCGCTATAAAATCGAATTAAAGAATCTATAGTGATACTTTATATGTACATTCTGTGAGGTAAGAAACTCCATTGTACTCGACATCATAAAGGGGAGCTTTAAAGTTAGCTATAATGTTAAGGGGGATTTTTACGTCAACGGCCCCAAGGTTTAAATACTCTTCTACCGCAGGGCGGTCAGGAGAAGTTGAAATGCGATCGTAAATACCAGCAACGGCAATACCCTTTTTATCTAGAACCTTTTTTGCAGTGGAACCACCAATTAAAACATCTAAATTTCCTTTGGCAAGATATACATGGGAGGGCTGCATTTCCAATGTTAAGACGCCAGTTACACTGGCAGCATTACCAGCTAAACCTACCGGAGGAGTGCAGGTAAGCGCTAAAGTTCCCTTTTCCTGATCGGCAGCTTTCTTTTCCGCTTCCGCAGAATTTTCTTGAGTTCTTCCGCAAGATACGAGTCCAGCTAACACAGCGAGCGATACCAACATGCTAAACTTCATAAGAAACCTTTCCCTAAGGAGATTAAAAGCACCAGGACCAACATCTGACTTCCATGGAGCAAGTATCAGGCCAACTAGCACCACCCCCATAGGGTCCCTCAAAACTTACCAGTGAAGCCTTCACCTCCTCCCTTGAAAAGACCGTTTTACGGCTTAGCATAAGCCCATCCTATTGAGATGTTAGAGCTCTTTATACTCCAGAAACCACCTGAAAAATCTTCCCTTTATGACTCCTCCAAGAGGAGCTGTCTCGTGAACAATAGGCCTGGAAGCGGCATTAAAAGCGGAAACAAACAGGACTCCCGTGTCAACAATCTTGCCATTTGCTTAGTTTTCTCCTCAATCTGGGAGCTTACTGAGCTCTAGGGAAACGGGGGCCTCAGTAGCAATGAGCCTCAAGCTAAAAAGTACTTTCTTCCTGGGAAATACAGATCTAGGGATTATCCCAAGAGGCCGTAAGGGAGTTCTTCATTTCCGAGGACGCTCTTATTTAAGACAATCCCTACAAGTGGTCCTTAAAAAAGTTTCAAAACTTGCCGTTAGGTATTCATGGAAACGAGTCGGCTAAAAGACTCCTAGAGGACTGTAAATTCAAATGCCTCCCTGAACTCTAGCGCGACTTTATTAAATCAACCCACCTAAAACCCACCAAATTGTTGCTGCACAAGGGATTGACGCATCCAAAAGTGTAGTCACTGGATTATATTTTAAAAACATCTAGATAAAGTGTTTGAAAATCATGGCTTTATGGTGTTTAATGTAGACATTGTAGTCACTGGATTATTTCAGCCGCGAGGGTTTCTATGGCTTCACTTCAGCCAAGGGTGTCTAGGGGAATAAAATATTGGTCGATCGTGGAATCAAAAAGAGTCGACGGTAAGCCACGCAGTACTATTTTAGAGTATTTGGGTACTGCAGATACGCTTTTGGAAAGGCTTTCTGGGGAATCCGAATTTACGATTAAGTCTTATAGCCATGGGGATACAGCAGCGCTTTTGAATATAGCTGAAGAGCTGGACATCATAAATATAATCAATAGGCATATTCCCGCCCTTTCCTCTGGAAAGAAACCGTTCCGGGATGGCTTGACGGTGGGAGCCTCACTTGTGCTTGCCGCTATAGGGCGGGCTTGTAAACCGACCAGTAAGCTTGGCTGGTACGACTGGTGCAAGGAAACTTCTCTTCCTTACTCCCTTGGGATGTCTCTAAAGGGTCTTGATTCCCAGCATTTCTGGGATCAAATGGACTCTGTGCCTGTCGAGGCCATAGGTCCTATTGAAGACAGTATCGTCAAAAAATTGATTTCAACTTATAAGATAAAGCTTGATCGCGTCTTTTTTGATACGACTAACTTTTTCTCTTTTATCGACTCCAGTAATGAGAATTGCGTTCTTCCCCAGCGAGGAAAAAACAAGCAGAAGCGATACGATTTAAGGCAAGTAGGGATGGCTTTACTTGTCTCTCGCAAAGATCAGTTTCCTCTTTTTCATCAGGTATATCGCGGCAACAAGAACGATGTAACAGTTTTTAAAGAAGTCTTTAGCGATTTAACCGAAAGACTTAGGGGCATTACTCAAGAACTCACAGATATAACCATCGTTTTTGACAAAGGGAACAATTCCAAAGACAATTTTGCATTGCTGGATGCAGAGGCCGGACTTCATTACGTAGGCGGGCTTGTCTCTTCCCATTTCATAGAACTTATAAAAGAGGCTAATAAAAACTTTTTGACCATAGTCATTGATGAAGAAAAAGTGCCAGCTTATCGGATTAAAAAGAAAGTTTGGGGAGCTGAAAGGACTTGTGTTGTAACGGTATCAAGCCAATTGAAAGAAGGTCAAATCAGAGGCATTGAGCAGCATCTTGAAACCAAATACAAACTCCTTGAAAAACTAAAACAGCAACTTGAGAATCCTAAAAGAAGAAAGGTTCTCTCAGAAGAGGAAATTAAAAGCAAACTCGTCGGAATCATAAAGGGGCAGTTTGTCGACCAGATCCTAAAATATAGTATTTTTAAGCTGGAAGATGGGACCCACAGCTTTACTTACTTCATTGATGGAGATGCCTATACCCATCTCCAAGAAGAGATCTTGGGCCGGAAGATCCTTGTAACCAATCAGCATGGGTGGAGTGCCGAAGACATCATTTTGGCCTATAGGGGCCAATCTAAGGTTGAGTATGCATTTCGAACCCTTAAAAACCCAATGCATCTGGCAGTCCGTCCCCAGTTCCACTGGACAGACCAAAAAATCGCAACCCATTTTCTGATCTGCGTTATCGGATATCTCCTAACCACTGCCGCGTATACCAAAGCCAAAGAGCGTGGAGGCTACAAAAGAAATATCAGTAACTTCTTAACTGAACTTCAACACATACGGCTCGCATGCACCAAGAAAAAGAAAAGCAGCTCCTTGAAATACGAACTCGAATCCATACCACCCGAGCTCAAAGAGACTGCAAAAATCTTGAACATCTCCAATCAGTCTATCAGGCCAAACATCAATTCCAGTGACTACACTTAGAATCCCTTGAACCCGCTGTGCAACAATGCATAGCGGGTTTTTAGCCATAACGATTTAATAAAGTCGCGCTAGGAAGACGGATCCGGAATTTCCAATAGTTCCTATCTGCAGGGGATCAAGGCGGTAAGGTGTTCCCCCCGCTTAAGAAAAGGCTTTTCTCTTTCCAGTTTTAAAAAACCGGCCCGTGAATCGATTCCAATTTGCGATTCAAACTCCGTGGAGCGCTACAAACCCGCTGAAAAGCCAATTACTGCGCAAATGAGACCCTAGGCGGGCAGCCCAAGGGAGGAGATGAGCCTGCCAACCGAACTCAACTGCGACTTTTTTCATCGCGAACATCTTAATGTTGGCGCTGCCTTTGTTGAATTCTTTAAACTATCTTAACATGAGCTATAAACAAAAAAAGAGGCCGAAAAAATGACTTATTTTTTAGCGCATGTTCGCTCGCGTCTTCCTGTCGGTTGCTCTATTTTTCCAACTAGAAACAAAGTAAGTCTCGTGTCTGCAATTCTTTTAGCATTATGTGCAAAACCTGCCATCAGTCAGGCTAATGGTTGGACTTCGAGGGCCAATCTTTCGACGAGCGATTTTCCTTGCCAAGACGATTTAAAGGTGGTCTCGTTTCAAAATTCTCCAGAATACACTGTCGAAAATGCATACCTTTCCCTCAAAGCTGCCTGGCTATCCCACAATAAAAATACCGATGAGAAATTGGCCCAGCTCAAGAATTGGGGCTTTGAGAGAATGCAGGATTTACCCTCAGATGACTTTGGATCGAGGGGGTATATTGCAGATCACGGTGACTATATTATGGTCGCTTTTCGTGGCACAGAATCCAAGAAAGACTTTGCTTCCAATACTTTGTTCTACCAATCCGAAGCTCCTAGCTATCTTGGGGCTAAAGGTGCTTGGATGCACAAAGGCATGAAAAGCATCTACAATCAGCTGCGCCCCTCGGTCCACAAAATTATGGCAGACTTTGGGGGACTGCATAAACCCCTATATTTCGCGGGACACAGTCTTGGCGGCTCGTTAGCGGTCATCGCAGCTCTCGACCTTGCTAACTTAGGAGCCCAAGTAAATTCCATCTACACCTTTGGGCAGCCCAAAGTTGGCAATTTGGTGTTGGCTCATAAAGTTAAAGCCCTTCTTGGCGACAGACTTTATCGCATTGCTCTCGATTCAGACATCACCTCACGAGTTCCCCCCGCAAAAGAGACAGCTGAGGACTTTTCCAATATATTTCCGGCTACAAACCCTAAAATGCGCACGAGCGTGAAGTCGTTAGTCACTTCCATAAATTACAGCACCGAAACCGGTTTTTTCCAGCTCATGAACAAAAATGGCAACCTGACTCCGACGGGATCAGGCGAGCTAGATTTTGAACATAGTTATTGGCAAAAGATTTCGTCCACTCTTTCGGATCGTGACGACTTGCAAAGTGTTATCGAGTTTATGGCCAGTCGATTTACGGATCACATGCCTAAAGTCTATATTTGCGCCATGGCCAAAAACTTTGTCAAAGGTCAATGATACCAAAGTCCCTGTCCCTACCCAAATATCAGCGAACCAGCTTATTGTGATGAGTCCCCTTCCCGCAAAAAGGTGCAGAGGGGACTCATTTTCATCTGGGCAGGTTCCATCATTCGCCATGATGGCGCCATGAAATGCTAAAGGCCTCAAGAGGCCTTTAGGGAATTGAGGCTTAAACGAAAGGTTTCTAACGGACCGTGTTGAATGAATTCAGAGTTTCCGTCTGAATGGAACGAACGGCATCAAAAAATTTCTCACTGGTAAACCAACCATTCTCAAAACTCTGATTTACTTTATGATTGAACTCTCGCACAAAGATAGGGTTCCATATAGCTGCTGCCACATCCATCGTGGCAAACGCTCGTCTGAGGGAATTGTATCTTGAAAAAAGAATTTTATCCGCTTTGAGAGTTGTGTTCGCTAATTCGCTCGCCTCGAGAAGACTGGAAGCAAAAAGCTTTTTATTCTCGCTCGTCATGTAGTTCAAGCGGGTATTGGTTGCCCCCACAGCAGCAGCGCCGCACCCTACAAGCGAAGCTCCCGTCGCAACCCCATCGCCCAGCAAAGGGGGGACTGCAAAGGGAGCAGCTGCCCCAGCAGTAGCAGATGTAGAAAACATGGCTGCACCAGCCAACCCTACAAATTTTACGGTTTGCAAGAGACTACCCATACAAACGAAACCGGACGAACCAAAGACAAGTGCGGCCGCGCCAGCTTTCCCCCCAGCCGTCATCGATTTGACATTACTAATCTGCTGAGCAGTATCTACATCGCCTAACAAGATTTTGCACTGTCCAGGCTTTGGCGTAGAACTTTTGGGAACGATATCAAACTCATGGAGCATGACACGTTCGTTCAATTTTTTAGTAATGTACACATCCGAGTGGGGCGCATTTCTAACGGAGACCTCTTTGGAGCCGTCTTTTTCTTCGCCATAGCAACCGACACCTAAAAAGAACTGCTGTCCAAAAAGTTCTTGATGACTAGGAGAAATAAAAGCGTCTGTCTTGATCCAAGCCAAGTAAAAACGGTCCACACCTGTTTTGAACCAATCGTTACTGCTTAAAGCTTGGGGACTAGACACATCGGAGTCAGTCCTACAACCCGACAACAGAGCTATCATGACGGCAACTTGTTTTATTTTCATAATTCACCCCACATTCATAAAGATGTATTTAAAGAAGTTTTGAATGGACTTTTTAAACTGATCCGCAAGACCTGCCGCTACAACACTTTTCTCGGAAAGGGAAACGTCACTTAAAGCGCGGTTGCTTTCCACTTCCCGCCTCGCCATAACAAGTGAAAGATGCTCCACAAGTCCCTTTGAGTCTTCAATTAACGTCGCCAAGGAATCCTTACTGACTTCAATTAAAAGTGAGTCCGTAACAGCTACCACGCTTGCATTTCGAGGATCTCCGGTTAAAAGGGAACTCTCACCAAAAAAATCTCCTGGCGACAAATGAGACAAGCGTACTTCTATGCCAGCTTCTGTGAAATCTCTCACCTCTAAGAGACCCTCCAGTACGATAAACATGGAACTTCCAGGGTCACCTTTGCGAATGGCAATATCACCCTGTTGTAAGAAACGTTTTGACACGGAAGAGGCCAGCCAATCCATTTGGGTTTTCGTCAAGATAGCAAACAAATCTACCCGCGATAGAATTTTTAAGATATTGACATGGGGATCAAGATCACTCTCATAAGACGTATGCAGATCATATTGAAGCTTAGCAGTACTTAATCCTGCTTGATGCAGATGATGGAGAACGCTCGACATCATTTTGTCACGGGCAGCCCCAGGTGAGATTTCACTCCACTGACCAATCCAGTAGCGAATCCGGTACTCAACCCCTAACTCACAGCCCCCGTGAGCCAGCACTTGCACCGGCGGAAATTCCTTAAATCCATGATGACGAGAGGCCTCAATCGCAGCAGAATGTAGAATACGTCTGGCATGCTCGACCGGTAAATCGCGATCTAAAATAACGGGTAGCTCATAGCGGCCCGTAGGATCGGGTGAAGAAAAGACGGTCACAGTCTTCATCGTTAAAAGACTATTAGGAATGACCACCATGTTGCCATCTTCAGTCTTTATCTTCGTAGTTCGCCAGTTAATTTCAAGGATCTGTCCTACTATATTTTGGTCTCTTCGCGGTTCATGGTACATAATCCAATCACCGACCTTGATGGATTCATCGAGGCTTATGGCAACGCCTGAAAAAATATCAGCTATAATTGCCCGAAGCGCAAAGCCAAGAACAATACCCACTATCGAGGAAGTAGCGATTACGTTGGTGATGGACTTATGGAACACATTGGAGAGTGTATAGACAAACGCTCCAAAAAAAATCAATATGGCAGTAAAATCTGTGGCTAATTTAGGAACTTTTTTTCCCATGAGATTGCCGACAATTCCGTACCAGAAAAAAACATTGGTGAGTCTTAGTAAGAAAAAAGCGCTTGCAGAAATCAAACTAATCTCGAGACTACCACTGAGAATCCGCAACAGTAGATCTTCATCGGAAATAGGGGAACTTATCAGGCTCCAATGCTTTAGAGCAATAGCTAATACCAGCCCAAAAATGAGCGAAGGGAGAATAAGAAGTTTAAATCTCGCCACAGCATACTCCTAATTTGCATTTTCATCGGCAACTTCCATAAATAGTTGAAGAAAAAACTCAATCCCGTGAATACTAGGCCTTCAAGATTGACTTCCATGGGACATCTGATATTTATGAAACCAGCGTCAACTTTCGCCTTTGAGGTATTCTTTGCTTAATCACCAATTAGACACTTTACTTCCGGACTCACTTGCCAATCTTCGAGGCAAAAAGGCGGTCATCACCGGCGCTAGCGCAGGAATTGGACTTGCGACGGCGGTTCAGCTGGCAAACGAGGGTATGGACTTATATTTGCTAGCCCGACGAGAAGACCGCCTTAAAGAGATTCAAAGTTCCCTCCGTGACTTGTTTCCGGAGATAAACATAGTTCTCATTTGCGGCTCTGTTACAGATCCCAACACTGTAATCGCTCTGGAAAAAGCTGGAGCCTTAAAATCCTCTGTACTGATCAATAATGCTGGCTTAGCTCGGGGGGCTGATTCTATCGAAAAAGCATCTCTTGGGGACTGGGATGAAATGGTGGAAACCAATATTTCGGCAGCTTTTAGAATTACCAAAGCCATACTCCCCCATATGCTCGCTCATGGCGAGGGACACATCATTCAACTGTCGAGCGTTGCAGGTCATTATGCCTATGAGGGTGGCAGTGTTTACTGTGCTACGAAACATGCCCTTCTGGCATTTACCAAAGCACTGCGCCTTGAAACTTGCGGAAAAGGCATTCGCGTCACAGCCATTTCCCCAGGACTCGTGGAGACGGAGTTTAGTGAAGTAAGGTTTAGAGGGGACCGAGATCGTGCCAAGAATGTTTACCAAGGACTCACACCGTTAACAGCTCGTGACATCGCAAGTCAGATTGTTTGGGCACTCAAACAGCCGCGCCATGTAAATATCGATGAAATCCTCATCATGCCCGACGCTCAGGGAAGTCCCACTAAAATTGTCAGAAACCTCTAAAGCCGGAAAAATCTTTTCTTTGTTTTTTAAGAAATCTCTCGAGACTTTATTACTCTTTGGGATTTTTCAAACCATGGGATTTGCCCCGCTACGTGATGTTTTTCTACCCACATTCCCGCGAAAATTTAAGCGCTTCCATATATTTCGCGCGCCAAAGGCC
>JBAXBA010000121.1:0-8694 GCA_037142195.1 Pseudomonadota bacterium | reverse complement strand
TCTGAGAACATATCCGAGTTCGCAGGGGCGGGACACAATCTTTTACACACTACCAAGTATCTGTTAGAGGCCAAGAATCCAGCAATTTGCCAAGCAGATCAGATCTTCGCTCTCTAGGGCAAGACTCTAAATGAGCTGCAATGCCTTGCCTAGCTCCTGTAAATGCCTTCATTTTATCTCCCGATCACTTGCCGGGCTTCAAAATTTGGTAAACTATTGACGTTTCTTTTTACAAGGCGTCGCAAGAGGGTCTTGTGATATTAGTGGGTTACATCAGGCCCACATTTTGCAGACTAAGACTATGGGGTGATGCACCCTCTTTACTTCAGGAGATCATATGAAAACTGCAGCTTTGGGCCTAGGATTGATTTTGAGTGCTTTAATCGGATGCGGTGGTGAGGCATCAAATCGTGCCACAGAATCGGCTGCGCGTGAGTCCAACGTCACTCCTTCAAGACAGATCAGCGTTATTTTCGGGCCCATTAAACGAAGCATTACACTCGCGCAGCTCACGAAATTTGCGAATACAGGCGTTGCCGATGGCGATATTGGTAACTTTATAGCTTTAGCGAAACTTGATAAATCCATGATTCAAAGTAGACTTACGGAAACTTCTGTAAAAGATCTTCTTGATATGGACCGTGCTCTCAACTCGGAAATCGGCATGGCTATTTTGACCAAACTAGGAACGGCTATGCATCCAGCAAAAGGCAAAGGAACTGAAGTTCAATCTCTAAGAGCTGCGATCATTTTATCTCTCGCAGACGACAACAAACTAAGTATTCTTGAAGTTATTGAGAAGCTTCCTGTAGATCTGTTCGTTGATGTGCAAGCGCTTCTCAAGCTCAAAGATGAAATCAAAATGTTTTTAGGCTAAGATTCCGTTTTATAAAATTTTAAGATAAAGATTTCTTGATCGTTATCACAGGCAGAGGTTATTTCCTCTGCCCATTTTAGTTTTTTCATTTCATCAAGAAAGGCTTGCAAATAGGTGCGTCCTGGGTCCGCAATCCAAATCACACCTGTAGATTTCACTAAAGAGTCTAAGGCTATAGCTACATCTCTGGCATGCCGCCCTTCATACAAGATGTCTGATCCCAAAACGATGTCGTAAGAATTTCTTAAATGTAAGGGAGGATCCATCCAATTGAGTCGTAGGTACTTGGAGTTAAGACCATTGCGACGTGTGTTTTCTTCAAAAAAAAGAGCCACATCAGGATGGAAGTCGCTTGTGGTAATGTTTGCCCCCATTTTACCTAAAACCAAGCTGGGGAGTGCGAGTCCAGCACCAATTTCCAAAATGTCTCCCTCTTGTTTTGGTGCTTGAGCTAAGACTTGGGCTAAGGCGCGACCTGAGGGCCAAATGCATCCATAATAAGGGCATAAATCTTCTGAAAACACATCTTGATCTTTTTCGATATTTTGACAAAGGATATCGATGGCCTCGTCTAGATCTCTGACACAAGCCAATTCAAGAGAATAGGGGCCAATGTTTTCGACTTTTGTTACGATAGGGTAGAGAATGGATGAAAGTGTCATGGAAAGAGGGCCAGTCATGAGTTGTGTTATCGAAATAGAGCGAAACTTTCGGGCGAACCAATTTAAATTTAGTCTGAACTAGGAAAGGCTATTTTGCTGATAGAAGACAGTTTGCGTCGGATAAGCAAACTTGATTTCATGCTCCTTAAATAGACTCAAAATCCTATAATTAACTTCTTGTTGTGCGTCCATTAAGGCAATGTACTCACTATCGAGAACCCAATACATACTCTCAAAATCAAGGCTGGAAGGGCCAAAAGCGCAAAAGTGTGCTCGATCAAAACGAGTTTTTGGCGACTGGTCTACAGCCTGCTTTATGAGAAGGGGAACAAGTTTGGCTTTGGCTTCCGAAGTCTCATAGATGATGCCGAGGCGAAGTGTTACGCGGCGTTCGGTCAGGTGCTTATAGTTTTGAATGGACTGCTTTAGGATGTCGCTATTGGGTAAAATGATGAGCTCGCCATTTACGGATCTGATACGAGAAGTCTTTAAGCCAATCTTTTCGACAGTGCCAGCAGCCCCGTTCACGGCAATGGCTTCACCTACTGCAAAAGGTTTGTCCATGGCGATAGAAATGCTCGCTATAAGGTCCCCAAGTATATTTTGTACCGCAAGAGCAATCGCTATACCACCGACACCAAGTCCCGTGATCAAAGCGGTAATATTCACCCCTAAATTGTCTAAAAACATTAAAACAATAATTGTATAAACTAAAAATCTACCCACAAAGCTTAGAATGATATCTTTAGGGTCTTTGAAGTCAGAATGCTTGGAGGCAGAAACTCGCCCTTGTCTTCGGATGGCTACTAATATGGCTCGATCTGCCCAGACAAACATTTGAGCAAAAAAAGCGGCTGCGAACACCACGTCTATAAAATGTTCTAAGCTTTTAGAAAGACTTAACCCTTGAAATGCTATATACACAGCCAAAATAAATAGGAAGCTTGATTTTGTCCGCTCATAAATACTGAATATGTCATCATCCCACTTGACGTACGACTTTTTAGCTCTGATAAGAAGGCGCTGACTAAATATGTTCTTTAAATAGACCAATACCGCGGCTAGAAATGTCCCAAAAACTACGGCAATAGCCCAAGACTGAACGGTGTTGCCTAAAACTTTTACGGATAGGAGGGGTAGTTCCGTCAAAAGAGGGATTTCTTGATAAAGATCTGTTACCTGCTCACTTAAACCCAATTCAGACTCCTTAACGTTAGCTGAAATCAGTTTCATATATGGGAGAAAGTTTAAGCGAGCCCAAGTTAAAGACAAGTGTTTTTTAGTTTTTGGGAAAAGGCACTATAGGGTACGTCGGGAAACTGCACGTTAACCCGCCGAATCAATCCGCGATTTTTATCCAGGAGTTTTCCGCCAAGTTGCCCAAGCCTATTTGAGAGCTTTCTCATATAGAGGCACTCGTCTCGTGAAAGATTTTTCATGCACTTGCGAAATATTCCATTAAAGAAAGGTCGCTATTTCCTTTTTGCTTGTGGTTGTCTCAAGGCGAAAAAGGATGAGCAGTGTCTCGGTTAGATTTCACTAGTGGATTCCATCCGAAAAGATAAATAAGACCTCGCATTGAGACGACATTTCCTGTTTTCTAGACCAAATTTAGTGCTGCCTTCAGCTTTCCAAAGTAACGGCAGCATGACATGAAGGAGTCTTTGGCCGTTACTTTATATCTCCCGTAGATGTGTCTTTTGTGATTTCATCGTTTAAGACAGCATAGTCGCTGTTTATTGTGGCTAACATCTTTCTCGTTTCAATCATTTGGGCAATTTTTGGCTGAAGGCTCTGAAATGAGCTGGCAGCTTCTATGCGGTACTTTTCAGCTACGGGGCACTGGGGCATGGATACGGTCATGGTTCGATCTAGCAAACCTCCAGCTAATCCCAAAAAGGTTTGACCTCCTTGGACAGCGCCCATGCCGCCGGTCATGATGCCGCCCACCACGCTTCCTAGGACCATGGCGCCGAGCTTCAGAAAGCCTCTCAGGCGTTGTTTATTGGCTTCTTTAGAAGCCCAAAAATCTTCACAAGACTTTTGTGTGTCTGAGATCATTTTGGAATAGTTGATGAGGTCGTTGATGTCGCTTGCGATATCAGCCTCTTGCTCGCCTACTTTTTGGGAGACCTCCATAAATTTTTGGCTGAGGGCGCTTTGGTAGGTGATCGGCTCCGACTTGACCAAATGGTGGGAGCATTCTTCTTTTTCCGTGATGGAGTTCTTTGCCAGCACGCAGGGATTTAAAATATAATAGTAGCTGCCTGATGGCGCTGCTAGGTCCTGAATCGTGGTCCTAGGAACTCTAAGTCCGACGGACTTACAAGACTTATAATCTCCTTGAGCTCGGTTCCACATCCATTTAAACCGCTCTATGTCAGAAGAAGTGTCCAGGCTCTCAAAATCCTGCCCAGTGCTGGTGATGAGCTTGTAGTCTGCATGGCATCTTAGAATTTGAATGAAGTCTGCACGATCGAGCTGAATTTCTAAAGTTGGTACATTAAGCCTAGAGCCTACAGATGCTGGCGATTCCTGGGGCTTCGGGTTCACAAGGTTTAAGCGCGCTTTCTTGGGATCCTTGAGCTCTCGTGTCGGATCAGAAGCCGCCTTCGGGGCAAAATCAAGCTTGGGCGAGCAGGCCAGGATGAAAAAACTACATAATATAGCAAGTCTGTGAATCATGGTTACCTCGACTCATCAAATTTGGTGGCGTATACGAGATGCTCAGCTTTAAAAGCTATAACTAGGGTTTCTAGTTTAATTTTTGCCTCTGTTGCTGAAGTACAACTTCTTGGAAAGTCGTTTTCATTTGCGGTAAGGTCCATAAGCATGCCGCCAATGGGAACAGAGGCTCCAGCAATAGCGTCTTTGCCATCCCATACCTTTTTAAAAGTATCTACTGAAGATACAGCGCTCGAGCTGGCAGAATAGATATTAGCAGCAAAGGAAACGCCAAGTCCGACCAGCTGTGTGATTGCAGTACGGCGTTTTAAGGAAACCTGACGGTCTTTTTCCTTTTTTGTGCACTCGATCAGCGCATTATTGAAGTCGACCGTCGTTCCATAAATCTCTCTTGAAAGCGCATCTATTTTGGACCTTTGATCGGTTACGGCTTGTAATGCATCAAGTTTTATCTTTTCTCTTTTATTTTGGAAGTATGTGAGAATGCTGGATACACCTAGCTGTCTGGAACAGTTGCGGTTTCCAGCTTGTTTCGCGTCGGCTAGTCTTTTTTGATCGACACATGCCCTGACGATATAGCGCCAATTGCCTGAGGGAGCAGCCATGTCCAAAAGTTGCTGTCTTTCATTGAAATCTTTGCCAATGAGAGTACAAGCGCCACTCTGCTCAGAAGACTTCCAGTAGTCATTATCCTTAAATTCTTGGAGCTCCTCGTCTTTGGTCATCGTCCCTACTTCCACATCAGAAAGGGACTTGTCTAGGCCCGAAATAGCCACATCCCCTTTGCATCGGAGAATCTCAACATAGTCGGCCTGCTCTGGCATCATCCAAGCGACAAAAGGCGTGTCAAAGTTCAGAAAGGATTGAAGCCCTGTTTGGGTTCCGTTTACCTTAAATTTTGCGGCATCAAGCAGGTAGGCAGAAACCACGGGACGAACAATAACTTTTAATTCTCCCGAAGCGGTTTTGAGATCATTTACTTTGGAAAAAGGATCACCCGGACACCCACCTAGTAAGGCAGAAGTTACAATCCATAAAAAGGATGTGAATAATCTCTTCATGGAAGTTCCTTTTCTAACTGCTTGTAAATACTTTGTAGCAAATAGCGTTCGGAGTTTAATTTTAGCATGAGGCTTTGGGCACTCGCTTCATAGCGTTCTCTCGCGGTACAAGTTTCCAGGACTAAGTTGTTGGCATTAAATGCCCCAAAAATCGCGCCTCCAATGGCCCCGAAAGCACTGATAGGATTCCCACCTTGAAAAAGCCCTGCGGCCGAGGCACCTTGTTTTATATAGGCGATAGGTGAAGCCAGTCCGCCAAGTTTGTCGCTGGCAGTGCTGATTCCTGCAAATGCCCCTTTAATATCAACCTTACCGAGCTGATTTTTGAGACTGCTGTCAATGAAAGACGGTTTTTTGGGAACATCTGCTGGTGATGCGGGAGTCGAGGCACTCTTGGCTGCTCCTTCCGTGGTAGAAGGTGATGCAGCTTTAACTTCGGTACTAGGTTTGGGAGTTGATCCTGCTGGCACTGGGGTTTCTTTGGCTGTAGCTGCAGAAGCGGGATCTACGGCACCCTTAGAGGCTTCAATTCCTGAACTTACTGGAGCAATAGGATTCTTTTTGAAGTACATCGATACGGCTTTCCCAGCAAGAACTTCTCCAATGCCAAGAAGGCCAACGATAAGATTGCCTCTGGCTCGGGTTTCTGCAACTTTACTGGCATTTTTTTCACATGTCTCCATCTGGCGAGCAAAGGACTCTGAGATGACTTTAAGCTTCGCGACGGTAGCTTCTATTTCCGAAATTCTAGCGGCCTCTTCTCTTAAGAGCTGAGCTTTAAAAGGAGAAGATGTATCGGGCTGGTTGTATCTTACGCTTGTCCATTCTCCGCAATTAGTATTAGGATCCAGGGCATACTTCGATTCGACACAGCCCCGCAAGGATACTTCCACGGGGCCTGGCTCAAAGGGGGGAAGGTCGACTCTCTGTGTGACAGACGTTCCACTGGAGCAAGAGCCGGTGCTTGGACACGATTTCACCTCAATCCACTGCGTAAAATCGCTGGCATCAAAGCTGATACTTCCAGATGTAACCCCCGCTATATCTGCATTAACTGTCGATAGGCCATAAAGAATTAACTTTGAGGCATCAATCTTTTCAGGAATTAGAGGAGCCGGTGTATAGGGATAGCTATTGGCTTGCGTGAATTTATTCGTCGCCAAATCTTTCTTAGAATTACATGAAGTGATAAAAATTAGTAATATTAGAAAGTGTTTCATGTTATTTTGCCGCACAATCTTGAATTGCTAGAACATCTAAATACTCAGCGCGATTTTTGTAATCTCCAAGTTCCAGATTTCTATTGCCGAAGGTAAATGACTCTCCTATATTCCTATTTTTGTAGAAAGTTTGGCCGTTTATCTTGATCTCTAGGGAGTTCAAAGCGAAAGTGTTGAGTTCGGATATGGCAGTTTTGCAACTGGACTTACAGAACACAAATACGCTACAGCTTTGATGACACTGCCTGTCATTAAAGAATTTAGTACCCATTTTCTTTACAGAAATCTGGCTAATATCAGCGACTTTTTTGGAACTGAATTCTGTACTTGTAATACTTCCTTTGTTTTTCATGATCCCAATGTCAGAAGTGATCGTGATGTCATTTCCGAATTCGAAGGCGATTTTAGAAGAATCCCCATCGTCTTTCCTAGCATCGCCGTATCCCAGGCTTCTTGGTCCAGGTAGGTTTCCATCTACGAGGATTTCGATGCTTTTTAGAGGTTGTTCCACAAAGCAGCCACGGCTGGAATCGATGGTTAAATATTTTGTGAGCTTATCTTCTGTGTTTCGAGATTTTGCAAGTTCAGCGCTACGAATCTTGATTTCGCCCTGAAGCTTAGTAATTTCAGACCTCAATGAGCCATCGTCTTTGCTGCCGTTGGTTATGCTTGGGAGAGTTCCTGAGTTGCAGGCAAAGACTGTCCAGACAATGCAAAGGGATTGTAAGTAAATTTTCATTTTTTTACCTCATTAGCTGCGGGTGCTACGGAAGGATTTGCTGCGCCACCTTCTGTTTTCTTTTCTGGACTAGCCGTAGACGCAGAAACGGAAGTCCTTATGGCTTGAAGCTCAGCGCCTGAAATGTGACAGGAGTCAGTCAAATTCATAAATTTTACGAGTTGTACCTGTAAGGTGTCGGCAGAGGCTCCTGTGATGTCAGAACCATTTAGAACCTCCCCGCCATTTACTTTTAGACTAAGGGGAAAACCTGGGTTAGGAGCTCCTCCGTCAGTACGCCGTAAAACTAGTTTTCTTACGTCAATGAGTTTGGGGTTTGATGTTACGCTGCCTCCAGCCACAGGGGAAAACTTAAGATCGCTCGTACCCCGTTCAAAAACTTGAGTTTTTAAAAGGTTGTCGGCGATCATTTCATACTTTCCATCAGCATCAATAGTGATGCTGATCTTGTTGGGTGGGGTAATCGTACCATCCCCGCAGTCAAGCTTAGAGGTCGCTTCATCTGTTATAATCGGTACGGCAATCTTACAGGTATTACGAAGGGTTTTGAGACGGGCGCACAGTTTTGGATTCAGGGCTTTTAAAGTTAAGATCTCTTTTTTCTCGTCTTCGTTTCTTTTTTTAAGGGTTTCTGCCATTTCTTGTAGCTCTTGAAAGCTTAATTTAGCCAAATCAACGCTAAGTTCGGGATCGACCTTGCTGGGTTCAGCTGAGCTCGCGGTTGAAGAATCTGCAGACGCAGGAGCTGAAGGCATATCGCCGCCTCCGCAAGAACTGAGAACAAACAGTATCAATAGAAGATAGTTTATGGCCATATTTACCTCAATCTAACTGGGTACGATCTATGTATCGGCATCATTGCTTGTTTCGTTAAAGAACATTTTTAATCACAATAAATCCAGTTGGTTAACGTCGATTGTTTGTGCTAGAATTAAAAGAAGGCTTAAAAGAAGGCTTAAAAGAAGTGGGGTCTTTAACAAAATGGTTGAAAGTCTAATCATTATGTCTGTGGGCCTATAAGCTCAAGCCCAGCCGGGGGGGGCCAGTTGCCGGAAAGGTCTACGAACAAGTGCGATTAGTTTCTCGATACACAAAGAAGGAAAAAAATAAAATGGACTCCGCACCATCGCGGGCTTCAAAGCCGAAACACATCGAGGCCGGCTGTCATTTATTTACGATGCAAGCACCATCATCGCGCATGCACGCCGGCTTGCTGGGAAGCAGCGGAATAGAGCTTGTGTCATCGCCTCCACCTGCTGCTTTGTAGTCGTCCCAAGACTTGTAGACACAAAAGGCGCTACCGTTAGAATAAAAAATTGCCCCACCAATCCTGAATCGTCCTGGTTGTATCGCGCAACCAAGAGGTTGCTCAACACTGGGAGCTACTGATCTAGAAGGTTGCTCAACACTGGGAGCTACTGATCTAGAAGGTTGCTCAACACTGGGAGCT
>JBAXBA010000120.1:0-8773 GCA_037142195.1 Pseudomonadota bacterium | reverse complement strand
TGATGCCCATGGGTTTGGTGGATTTATGTGCCGCTAATATTGCGTAAGATCCGTTCCATGACAATTCCATAGGATTTTAGGAACGCGCCAATGACCAAAGATCGCTAAATCAGCCCAAAACGCACTCACATTTGGGTTTAACGCTAGGAATCCTCATAGGGAGAATTTTTACTTTTTTTACTTTTTTATTAAATCTTTGAAGAATTTACCTAAAAAGCTAGTGATTCGGGAAAGCTGTCCTATGTTTTTTAGAATTAGGCTTTGAGAACGCAAAAAAAGGCACCCCCGAAGGGATGCCCAGCAATTTACAAATAGAAAATACGATCTAACCTCTTTGACCAACCTTACAACCCAGCTCCACCGACCGCATGATATCTTCTCGGGGAATGAGTTCTGTAGGCAGGGTGGCGCGACGGATATTCGCCCTTAGAAGACAAGCGCCCCTAAGTTTAGAATAATCTAAATCGGCCCCTTCCAAGTTAGCATCCGTAAAATCGGTACCTTCAAGGTTCGCATTCCAAAGACTTGCGTCCCGCAAATCCGCACCCTTAAAACTGGAGTCTTTCAAGTTTGCATAAGCAAGATTTGTTTCTCGCATATCACAATTTGAAAAATCCATCTTTACAAGATTTGCTTTTCGCATATCGATTCCGTGAAGATCCCTTTTTTCGGAAAGCATTTCTAAAACTTCCTTACGACTCAGGGTCTGAATTTTTTCGCCTTTGTCACGATTCATGGGAGACCTCAAATAAAGTATTTTATCCTAGAATATATCGCGCTACATCAAGCATACGATGGCTGAACCCTGTCTCGTTGTCATACCAAGCTAGAATCTTAACCATAGTGCCATTCATAACATCCGTCTGCTCGGCATCAACCGTCGAGGAAGACTGATTTCCATTATAATCGCAGCTGACGAGTGGCTCTTCACTAAAGCTGAGGATTCCCTTCAGGGGACCTTCAGCAGCTTTTTTAAGAGCTGCATTGACGTCTTCTTTAGTCGTTGGTCGTGCCACTTCAAAGGTAACATCTACTACTGATACGTTGGGAGTGGGAACGCGAATGGCGATACCGTTCAATTTTCCTTTGAGTTCAGGAAGCACAAGGCCTATGGCCTTTGCGGCACCGGTTGATGTTGGGATCATGGACATAGCAGCTGAGCGCGCTCTTCTCAGATCTTTGTGAATGGTATCAAGAATGACCTGGTCATTGGTATAACTGTGAATGGTCGTCATCAAACCATATTTGATTCCAAAGGTTTCATTTATAACTTTAGCAACTGGTGCCAAGCAATTCGTGGTGCAGCTGCCATTAGAAAAGATTTTATGAATACTTCGGTCTATTTTTGTATGGTTAACACCAAAGACCACAGTGATATCTTCATCTTTTCCGGGAGCTGAAATGAGAACTTTCGGGGCGCCAGCTTTAATATGTTTTTCGGCTCCGCTGCGTTCCGTAAAAATACCGGTGCATTCAAAAACAATATCGACTTTTTTAGCTGCCCATGGAATCTCTTCTGGATTGCGATTTCCCGAAACGGAAATCTCACGGCCATTGACCACAATCCCTTCCTTACCCGCCTTAACATCAAAAGGAGCCACCCCATGAACGGAGTCATATTTTAAGAGATGTGCGTTGGTTTTCACATCTGACGGATCGTTGATATGTACGATTTCAAAATCTTTATTTTGGGCACTCATTGCCGCTCGAAATACTGTGCGACCAATTCTTCCAAATCCGTTAATTCCCACCCTCATGGTCATAGCTATCTCCTCAAATCTTGTATGAATTCAATACTATTAATCTCGCGAATCATCGGCACGATCCTAAATACGCTAAAAAAGACTAATGGGGATACAGTTATACCAGCTTATTTGAAAAAAGCGAGCAAGCATTAAACCCGCTGAGCCTAAAATTTAAAGTTTCTAATTCGAGAGCAGGCTTCCTTAATATCCTCTGAACTTAAATCTAAATGGGTGACAAGGCGGGCAAACCCACGGCCTATAAAGGAAGCACGAATCCCCATGCTCTCAAACTCTCCGACCAAATCTCGATCAAGATTCCGAGAATCACGAAAGTAGACCATATTGGTGGCACACTGCGTTGATTTGACATCAAAACCAGAACTCTTTAAAGCTTGAGCCAGCTGAGAGGCATGCTGATGATCTTGAGCCAGCCGCTGTCTATTTTCTAAAGAGACTAAGCAAGCCGCTGCCAAGATACCAGACTGCCGCATCCCGCCGCCCAATCGTTTTCTAAGCTTTATCGCTCGCTCTCTGTTCAGATGGCTCATGCATAAGGCTGACCCCACTGGCGCACCCAAGCCCTTTGAAAAACATACGGACACCGTGTCAAAGCCTCGAGCCAGATTTGATTCGCTTGTTTTTAATGCAACAGCGGCATTCCAAAGTCTGGCCCCATCTAAATGGGTTTTCAACTGTTTCGATTGGGCAAACTCTAGGGCCCGGGAACTCACATCCAGAGATCTAGCATCTCCTCCACTCACGTTATGAGTGTTTTCAAAAACTAACATCGCACTAGAGGCCAAATGCATGGAATGGCCGCGATAAGCGTCCCTAAGCTCAGAAACCGCCCAATCCCTCGATACGGTTTCAAACTGAATACCGGAAAGCGCTGCGGCGCCGCCGGCTTCAAATAAAGCCAAATGGCTCGACGCCTCTGCTATAACAGAATCTCCTGGCCTGGTGTGAAGTAAAAGGGCAATTTGATTCGCCATCGTACCGGAAGGTACAAAAAGGGCAGTTTCAGTCCCTATCAATTCGGAAGTGCGCTGCTCTAAGCGTTTTACAGTGGGGTCTTCTCCGTAAACATCATCGCCCACGGGAGCTTCTGACATCGCCTTTCTCATTAAATCTGAAGGAGCGGTCAAAGTATCTGATCTAAGATCTAAAATACGAACTACTTCTTTTCCCACTCAGGTCTCCGAAAAGGAATGACATTACTCAAATCGAGATCATTTTTCGCAGAGGCACCTTGGCGCTCCTGAGTTGGTTCCGATTTTCTGGGTTGAGCCGACTGACTAGGGGAAGTATCTGCTTTGACAAAGAGAGTGGCTAACCCCTCGCCGTCTAACAATCGTCCTGCAGCCAAGCCTGCTCTTACCAATTGGGCTGTTTTAGCGTCTAAGCCCACTAATTCTTTCAAATAGTCACGTTTCAGAAACTTCTTCGCACGAATCACCACAGCCATGGCCTCATCTACTCGTCCCGTATGAAGATAACAGCGAGTTAATAAGGTATAGAAATCAACCAAAAGCACATGCTCTCGGGCTACTTTCCCGCGCTCGGAAGCAATGGTTTCGATGGAAACAATAATATTTTCCAACTTCATGATGGCATCCCCAAAATGACCTAATCTCCATTCAATCGCCGAACGAATGGACTCAGAAAGCAAGCCCTTAGGGATTAAAACTGCGATATAGATCATAAATCGATCTAACTTCAAGGGACCTTTTAAAATACCAAGAGAGCCCAGCAGAATTCCATAAACTCCGATAAACAATGCCAGACAACCGTCGAACATCGCCGTACCAAAGCGAGAGATAAATTGGAAATTTCGACGCACAGGCATGGTTTGATTCATAGATTCTCACTAAATATTTATTCCGCCGGCATCCTAGCAAAAGGATCGGCTTTTTGCTAGGATGTCATAATATGTAGAAAAAGAAACCTTATGGAGGGCCAATGCATACCTTAACCCGTCTCAAAATTGCCTTTATTGTCGGATTTTCTTTTTTTGCGGCAGGTGCCATTGCAGCGACCTATTTGATTGGTTAAAGTTTCAGCATACCCCTTCCCACTTCTAGGTCACAAAGCCCCCCTGGCGGGCGATTTATAATTTCTCAAATCAAATTGTGAGAAAGCGCTGCCGGAACAGTTTGCGCGATAGATTGAGAAATCAGATTGTAGACTTTTTCCAAACTATGGTAGGTTCTCGCCATCTGTTCGCACCCCAAGTTTTTGATTCCCTATAACCCGAGCTTTTAGAGGTGATTCCTGTATGTTTAAGTCCATCCTCATTTTTGCATTTGCAATCCTTCCACAGATTTCGGTTTTCGGTAGTTCGAAATTTTGAACCTACTTTTTTAGGTGGAAAGAAAACCGCAACTGCCCTTAATGGTGCCGTCAGCGACTATCAAGTGGGCGACACCTGGGGCAAACACCCGATTTCGAGACTGGATCAACTTCCACCTTATGCGGACAAAATCGCTCAAGTTACAGCAAGAGTAGGCGGTGGTACAGGCTGGTTTTTAGGCTTTTTTGGTGGCAAGGCCATCATGGCCAGCAATCATCACGTATGTGATGGGGGCAGCGGATGCCAGCGAGGAAGTAAAGTCTTCTTTCCTTTAAATAATATTACCCTAACTGTGGATGCCTATTACGGTTCCTGGACTGATACTGATATTGCGCTCTTTTCAGTTACTGTCCCAAGCAAATATGTGGACTTCTTTAGAGAAAATGCACGCCCCTTCCAATTCCAACGCGAACTTACCCTAGATCTTCCTATTATGACCTTTGGCTTTGGGATAGCTTCGAATCCTAATCACAGTTTGATGGGAGGATTCGATGATGATTGTCGAGTTCTATCAGAGGAAATTCGATTTATAGCGGATCCCGATGAGTTGAATCCGGGACCTTACAAAGTCTTCTCTTTTGCCAACGGGTGTGATGTTTCCCATGGAGACTCAGGTTCCGCTATGGTCGACAGAACCAATGGTGAGGTTATTGGAATCATTTGGACAGGCCGCATCCCTAAAAACAAAAACGCACAATCTTCCGACTACATCCGCCAAGCAGAAAATGGAAATGCAGAATTTATCTGGAGTGAAATGTCCTACGGCGCACCTGCAGTAGAAATTAAGAAGGTCTTTCAAAAGGTATTAACCACTGCTAAAAATCAAGAGTTAAAGACAGTTTTGCAAGACATGTTAGATTAAGAAAAAAAATGACCTATGAAAAAGGCAGCCTTGGGGCTGCTTTTTTAGTCTACTTTTGACTAGAAAGATCTTCCCAGCGCACAAGAGAGCTCAGGAGAGCGCCTACCTTCGCAAAAAAAACTTCGTCCTCATGACGAAACCGCTCCAAAATAGGGCTATCAAGATCCAGAACTCCTTTTAAACGCCCTTCCTGATGCAAAGGAATGACGAGTTCTGACTTAGAAGCCGAGTCACAAGCAATGTGGCCAGGAAACAGGTCGACATTTCCCACCCTCATCAACTTTAGGGTTCTGGCTGCTTCCCCACATACCCCGCGATTGAGGGATATTCTGGTACAGGCGGGCTTGCCTTGGAAGGGCCCCAGTGCTAATTCCCCTCCCCTAAATATATAGAAACCTGCCCAATTTAGATGGGGCATGACGTCCATGATAAAGCTGGCTGCATTGGCCAATTGGCTAATACCATAATCATCAGCTATCAAAAGAGCCTCTAAGCCTGAATAAACCGTGGACTCCCATTCCTCGGGAGGGCAGTCTATGGGTTGAAATGTTGACATATTTCCTCCTTAAAAGGCCTCTTCCAATAATTGCTACGACTTTGAAATAACAGGTGCTATGCTAGATAGGCAAGCTGGAAAGGGCTAAACTTGATTTTTTTTAATCGTGCACTTAGGATCGCAGCAATCATTTCATTAGGTTCTTGTAGGTTAGCTCCTCAGCCTCAGGACAAAAATGACCTCATGCTATCTGAAAAATCGAGTCTAAAATGTGGCATTTTAGAGGAAAACCAGGAAGGCTCTTATCTTAAGACAGATGACCATACAAGGGTTGCTATAAAGCCAATAGACGATCTTATTACTAAGAAACTTAAAAGTCTGAACCAGAAGGAAGTTTGCATCATTTCTGACTTTTCAGAAAAACCAGTCCGTTTGACATTTGAGCATCTGATCCAGCCTAAAAATCAAACTCTTTGCGGTATCATCACAAAAACGAATGACGATTTCTACTTTAAACCCAAAGAAGACCTAATCACTTACGAACTCAGCGCAACTAATGAAAGCGTATCTGCAGCCTTTCAAGCTCACCTTGATAAATCCATATGTTTAATTGCTGACTTTCGAGGTCAGGAAGTTAAAATTACATCTAGCAATCAATTTACGGAGACCGAACCATGAGTTCCATTTTTGACGAGCTTTGGAAGACCTATGTCCATATCAACCCTAAAGTTGCAGACATAAGGAATCTTCTCATAAATGAAGGCGAAGAGGTCATCAATGACCATATCGCCCTAAGGACCTTTAATGATCCCAGGGTTTCCGTTGATGTTCTAGCTAAAGTTTTTCTTTTAAATGGGTATCAAGAAAAAAAAGAATACCACTTTTCCGACAAAAAGCTTAAAGCCAAACATTACGACCACCCTGATGCCAAGATGCCAAAGGTATTTATTAGCGAGTTGGAACTCGAGCATTTTTCTTCGGATTTGAGAAAAACCGTAAGCTCATGCCTGGATTTTGTCACACCCGCAATGACGAAAGATTCGCTGTTCGTAAACTCCGGGCGGCCTTGGAAGCCGATACTTTTTTCGACCTATGAGGCCTTACGCCTTGAAAGTGAATACGCTGCATGGATGTATGCTTGGGGCTATATGGCCAATCACTTTACCGTAAAAATCAATCACCTGAAAAAATACAGTTCGGTATTAAAAATAAATGATTTCCTCGAAAAAAATGGCATCGTCTTAAATCAGGCAGGCGGCAAAATCAAAGGAAGCCCGGAAGTTTTTTTAGAGCAATCTTCGACGATGGCCAACAAACAACTGGTCGAATTCAAGGAAGGCAAAAAAGAAATCCCAAGTTGCTACTATGAGTTTGCATTCCGACACAAACTACCCACAGGCGAGGAATTCCCAGACTTTATCGCCGACAACGCCAATAAAATATTTGAATCTACCAATATGCACTAGTCTCGAGAGACTGCAGAGAGTCTAGCGCTTTTCAAAGCGCTAGACTTTTCAGTTAAGTCGGCCTTCTACGCCTTAAAAAAAGCTGCTTTAACTCTTACAAGGCCTGCAACGAGTATAATCACAATGGAAATCCCATCATATAATGGAATATCTAAGCCTAACAATATTGGACATTTTGAAAAAGACCGCTAAAATCTAGCATTTTTACAGTGCTGACAGTTCTAGTCACGACCCACGCCGTTGTCTAAAAACCAAATTACAAGGAAACCAAATCACGGATCTGTTCAAAAACAGGTCGTCTTAGACTTGAGACCCCTACACTTCTGCGACATCAAAACTACTCTCAGAAGACTCTGGCTGAGAACCGCTAGGCGTCTCAGAAGAATTCGCCGTGCCTACGGGAACAGATTTCTGAATGATTTCAAAAGGACTAAGCTCGAGATCCGTTTCGATCAAGACTTTCGACCCAGGATTTGCTTCCTCTAGAATATGGCCACTGTCTGCATGGCGCAATTCAGGAATAACGAATGGTATAATGCTGTCTCTTGAAAGATACTCGACCAACATACCGGGCTTTATCTTTCCTGCACGCACATCAAGGACAGCCTTTCTGCCCTCTCTTGACACCACATTTGCCACAAAATCCTTACTTCTGAGCATCTGCCCAGTGAAATTTTGTGAATCTTTATCCAGGGAACCGAGATAGAACCCAGAAGTATAGCCCCTATGAGAAACCGCTTCCAACTCACTAAGCCATTCTGGATGGAATTTATAGTCACCTTTAAAATAACTATCGATAGCTTGTCGATAAACTCTAGTTACTGAGGCGCCATAAAACGAAGTTTTCATGCGACCTTCAATTTTAAAACTGTCGACCTTGGCTTCGATGAGTCGATCGATAAACTCGATAGTACAAAGGTCTTTAGAGTTATACATATAAGATCCAGATTCATCTTCGACAACAGGAAAGTACTCTCCTGGATTTTTCTCTTCCACAACTTCGTATTTATATCGACATGCATTGGAGCAGGCTCCACGATTGCCATCACGAGAGGACATGTACTGACTGATCATGCAGCGACCAGAATAGGCCATGCACATAGCGCCGTGAACAAACACTTCGATCTCCACATCTGGAACTCGACGTTTGATTTCAGTGATTTCTGTAAGAGTGACTTCGCGGGCCAACACAACCCTTTTAGCGCCCATAAGCTTTAACATCTCAACCGATTTCCAATTTGCCGTAGAGGCTTGGGTTGAAATATGAATCGGCAATTGAGAATGCTCTTTTACTAAACCCATCACTCCAAGATCTGCGACAATAACCGCATCCACTCCAGCCTCTTCCAAAAATCTAATATACTGGGGTAAAGCGTTTATCTCTCGATTATGAGCAATGATATTTAAGGCCACGTAGACCTTCTTACCTAATGCATGAGCATAATTAACAGCCTGAACCAGCTCATCCTTTCCAAAATTATGAGATGCGGCCCTAAGGTTAAATGCTTTCCCACCTAGGAATACAGCATCCGCTCCATAATGAAGTACAGTTTTAAGCTTTTCAATATTGCCGGCGGGTGCCAGCAGCTCTACATTGTGGCCCATAAAGCTCCCAGGGAATTCGTCATTGAAAACTGAATATGGACCAAAATCACGCTTTTTGCAATTTTCTTAAACATTCCTTTTTAAAAACCATGATACAGACCTGGACAGCTAGAAGGGATTAATATTTCTGACTTTTTTCCTGTTTCAGCTCTTTGGCCGATAACTCTTTTGATCTTTTCCAAAGAACGACTTAGTCCGCTACATGAAACTTACGCAATCTTGCGCATGCAAGCTTGCAGTTCATTTCCC
>JBAXBA010000119.1:0-8908 GCA_037142195.1 Pseudomonadota bacterium | reverse complement strand
GAGCAGGGTAAAGAGCAGGGTAAAGAGCAGGGTAAAGAGCAGGGTAAAGAGCAGGGTAAAGAGCAGGTTTTATCTGAAATTAAAGGTGTAGCGGGATGCATTTCAAGTAAAGATAAAAGGTGGGTGGCGATCGTTCAAACCTCGACCCATCTTCCCCAAAGAGTCGACATCATGGATCTTAAAACTTCTGTGACCCAGGTGGTTCATGAAGCTAAGATTAAACCCCATATTTTAGAGAAACTTTCCTCTCCTGAATTTGGTAGTTTAGAGTGCGAGGGCTATTCCCTTTATTATCGAATGATTCGGCCCAAAGATTTTGATTCGAAGAAGAAGTATCCTGCCATTGTTTACGTCTATGGTGGTCCCCATGCCCAAAAGGTAAACCATGGTTGGCAAGGGATGTATTATCTCTATGCTCATTACTTGGCGAGTCAAGGGTTTGTGGTTTTTACACTTGATAATCGTGGTTCCGCTAATCGCGGTAAATCCTTTGAATCTCCTATTTCCAAAGCATTCGGCTCGATTGATTTAGAAGATCAAATTTCAGGAGCTAGATATTTACAGTCTCTACCTTTTATCGAGGGCAACCGTATCGGAATTTATGGTTGGAGCTACGGTGGTTATTTGACATTGATGGCGATGTGCAAGGCCCCAGAGATATTTAAAGTTGGGTCCAGTGGCGCCCCAGTAACAGACTGGTTTCTTTATGACACGGCCTACACAGAAAGGTATTTAGGGCTCCCTAAGGACGACCCAGAGTCCTATGCCAAGGCCAGCGTCTTTTCTTGGACGGAGGGACTACAAGGGAGGCTGCAACTCATTCATGGGATGGCTGATGATAATGTGCTCTATGTCAATTCCACGATGCTCTATTCAGAGTTGCAAAAGTTAGGTAAGCCTTTTGAGATTCAAGCTTATCCCGGCGAGAAGCATGCCCTATCTTCTATTCCCATGCGGGTTCATTGTTATGCAAGTATCACTCGATTTTTTAAGGATAATTTATGATTGTTAAGTCGGACAAAGATTTGTTTTCTGAGCACTTAAATCATCTCCAAACTAGGCTTTGGAAAAATGTCTCTGAGCAGGGGTATGACAGTCTGGTGATCACGTCAGGTCGAAAGGACTATTACTTTGCAGATGATCAAAGTTTCCCGTTTGAGAGAACCCCTCATTTTATACATTGGTGTCCCGCTCAAGGCGAAGGCCACCTTTTAGAGCTCAGGCCAGCAAAGAAGCCTAAGCTTGTTTTTCTCGCAGCCGACGACTATTGGCATGAGCCGGCAAGTGTCGAAGGATTTTGGAACGAGTTTTTTGACATTGTTATCGTGAAAGATGTGAACCATCGCTTTGATCAAATCGATCAAAAAGGAAAGATCGGCTTTATCGGTTTAGATCGCAATCTGCCACAAGGTTTTGAAGTCAATCCAGAGCCTCTAACAAAAGCTATGGACTGGCTCCGCTCCTACAAAACACCTTGGGAAGTAGAATTGTTAAGGCGTGCCAATCGCATCGCAGCGCGCGGTCATAAAGCAGCGGAAGCCTGTTTTTTATCGGGGGGATCGGAATTTGATATTCATGCGAGCTATATCTATACGGTGAAACAGACTGATGATGAACTTCCTTATGGAACCATTGTCGGATTGAATGAGCACGCAGGGTTTTTACATTATGAGTCCAAAGAACAAGGCTCAAGTGGTTCTGTTCTGCTCATTGATGCTGGCGCGCGTGTCGAAGGCTACGGATCTGACATCACTCGCACCTATGTCGGCGACAGCGGAAGGAAGACAAGAAGAGGCCGAGCAGTGTCTCGTGAAGGATTAGATTGCTTTGGCGCCATTTTAAAAGAGATGGATTTGCTTCAATTGAGGATCTGCTCTGAAATCAAGATGGGAATGGCGTTTGCCGCGTTACATAAACAAACTAGTCTATGGATCACGGACCTACTTGAAAAGATGGGACTGGTCTCTGATGTGGGTGGGGATGAGAGGACTCGCCTAGCCATTTCACGGACCTTTCTTCCTCACGGTTTAGGACATATGCTTGGGGTTCAAGTTCATGATGTGGGAGGCCACCAGTTTAATCTGAGTGGCAAGATGTTTGAGCGCAATCAAGAATTCCCCACACTAAGAAATTACCGGACTATTGAAGAAGGTCATGTATTTACCATTGAACCTGGACTCTATTTCATCCCCATGCTTTTAAATGAACTTAAATCCAAGTTTCCGTCTCTAGTCGTGGACTGGAGACTTATCGATGAGCTGCTTCCCTGTGGCGGAATTAGAATTGAAGACAACTTGTTTGTTTCAGGGGCTGGGGTAGAGAATTTGACGAGACCGGCTTTTGCCAATATGTAGCTCTATAGGATGATTCATGAGGACTTCCATGACGTTTCTCCGGCTTTGCTTTTTCTTTTGCGTAACTTTTTGGGCTGAACTTGGGTTTTCAGGCAATGAAGATCATTATGCAGAGTTTCAAGCGGCAGAGGTTCAACCCTTTTATAGTTCTGGCTATTTTGATCAATTGAAACTGCGAGATGGTAAGTCATTGGCTTATTCGGTTTTTGAAAATAAATTAAGCGATCGTGCCATTGTGGTTATGCAGGGCCGCACGGAGTCTATGTTTAAATATGCAGAGTGGATTTATGATCTGCATCGTTTAGGATTTACGGTTTTCGCTTTTGATTTTAGAGGCCAGGGAAATTCTGATCATTTAGTGCCTAGTAAGCCCAGTTATGGGCATATTGATGATTTTGATACTTATGTAGAAGATTTGAGAGAGTTTTTGGAAAAGGTGGTCGTACCTAGACATAAAGGAAAGCTTTTTTTATACGCCCATTCTATGGGTGGAGCAGTAGCCGTGATGCATGAGCTGAAGTACCCCAATCATTTTTTGGGCACGGTTCTCCAGTCTCCCATGTTAGCTATTAAAACCAGTCCTATCCCCCATTTTTTAGCGAAATGGTTGGTTCAATTCATGGTGTTTATGGGTTATGGAGAGAGCTTACCCCCTACGCAAAAAGACGAGCCGGATGCCCATGAAAAAAATACGGTGACGACCTCCACCATAAGGCGCGAGTACTCTTTAGCTCAGAGAATGAAGAATAAGTCAGCCTATATCGGCCCTCCTACCAATCTTTGGGTGGAACGTGCTTTTGCAGCCACAGAAGACTTTGGTTCCGCTGCAAAAAAACTTACCAATTCCATTCTCATGTTCCAAGCTGGTGACGATCATTTTGTGATAAATGAATCCCTCGACCACTTTTGCCGCAGTGCGAAAGATTGCAAAAGTATTATGATGTCAGAAGGGATGCATGAACTCTATATTGAGCGGGATCAAGTTCGAGTTGAAGTCCTAAAAAAAACGTCCGAGTACTTCCAGCGATTTTAAAGCGTGAAGCATGGTTTCTGGCAAGTTTTGAGGGGACTTCTTGGAAGAAGCCTACCTTATTTTTTCTTAAGGCTCTCATAGGTGAGATCTGGCGCCGTTAAGGTTTTTCGCGACCAAATGCCCAGCAGTTTTTTCTGAACTGAGCTGCTGATAAATTGGGAAGGGTGCTTACTGATCTGAAGTTTATAAATCAGGTGATGCATGGTGATCGCAGCGCAAACACTGATGTTCATGGACTCGACGAGTCCCATCATAGGGATGGTAAAATAGACATCCACAAATCGACTCCAGTCTTCGCTCACCCCGGCATGCTCATTTCCAAATAGAATCGCAATGGGTTTTTCTAGAGACAGATCGTGTAGGGAGACACTATCCGGCGCCGGCATCCCTGCTGCTATCAAATAGCCTTCAGCCTTGACAGCTAAGGCGCACTCTTCGATGGACTTCCATTTGCGAATGGTGAGCCAATCCGCCACTCCGCGGGCTGAGGTGGAGGCTCGAAAGGGCTCATTAAGGGTCACAATTTCGATGTTCTGGATTCCAAAAGCTTCGGCTGATCTCAGGCAAGCTGAAATATTATGAGGATTATGAACATCTTGCAGAATGAGGCGTACATGATGAGTTCTTTTTTGGACCGCCGTTGTGAGTCTTTCACGGCGATGGGGAGTTAGGATCTCTGAGAGAACATCCCAACTATCTTCGGGGATTTCTTTGGTCATGAGTGGATACTTTCTTTTTAGAGCGTGTTTCGGGACGGTTCCTTCCCTTCATACAGCAACTCGCTCAGTACATTCAAGTCGTCAATTTCGTCATGGTTGGCTTGAAACATGTCGTTCATAATCAGTGACTTATTGATGCTTTGCAGGGCTGTAGCTACAAGGGGCCCAATTTCAAAGGAAGAATAGTTTTTGCCATAGTTGCGCAAAATATGTTCAGAAAGGTAGCGAAGGGCAACTTCCCAGTTTTGGTTGCGTTCCTCAAGCATTGCCTTTTTACCTTGAAGAGTTTTAACCATGAGGTTCAGTTGTTCCACCCTAAGAGAGTCATCTGAATGGGAATGCTCACGGGAACTTATTGTGTTTTGACTTACAGGATGTAAGGTTTTTGTAAACCTTGGTGTGACCTCTGGGAAAGGAACAGCCCATTGAGTCTGATGGGCTCCCCGTTCTTTATCTGGTTGAAGATACCATTCCGGTCTTTCATGAGCTTTCGCAGGAGAGGAGGCTTTTGAAGCGAGCACTTTTTTTGAAAATTCTGCCCGTTGTAATGAGGAATCAGGGGGGACCGGCTTTAATTGCAGGCTAACAATTTGATCTTCTAAGGACTTCACTTTTTCCGTAAGAGATAGAACTTCCTGGTTTCCTGCCGAAAGCTTTGCTTCTAAATGGGTTCTGTCTTGTAGCCAAGAGTTTTCTTTGAAGATTACGGATTTTTTTTGGTTCTCTAAGTTTAGATTCAGTTGGGCTATTACTTCAGAGCTTGCCTCTAGTTTTGCCTGCAGGTTTCCTCGGAGTTCCTCTGATATTCTAATGTGGGAATGAAGTGATTCCATTTCACTTTGCAGACTCATCACCTCTTTGGAGGGAGGCCCCATATCTGCTACTACGAGGCTTTCCAAATGATTTTGGTCGGGTGCAGAACGTCTTAAAACGAAGATCAAAGCACCAAAAGCACAGGCTGCAAGCCCAAAGGCTGAAGCGGCAAGAAGGTCTTGAATCATGTTAAGCGTCTCCCCCAGATTCCATGATCTATCTATTTTATCAGCAACTTGCTAACCGAAAGAGTGCCGTTTTTGCTTAGATACCCTGCTTTAGAAAACAGGGGAGTGTAATGGGCATGGAGGAAGTCGCTGTTAATAGTGGTAATGTTTGATTTTTTCGCCCTTTGCACCAATCTCCATCATAGCTTCAATGCCGATATCTAGATGAAGGTCCACAAAATTAGTAGTAACGACCTTGTCACTTTCCTCGGTCTTAACTCCATCAGGCACCATCGGCACATCACTCACTAAAAGGAGCGCTCCGCGAGAAATTTCATTAGCAATTCCCACGCTAAATAATGTTGCTGTCTCCATGTCGATAGCAATAGCTTTATAAGATTTCAGGCGTTCCTTAAAGGAGTCGTCATGTTCCCATACTCTGCGGTTCGTGGTGTAAACGATACCTGTCCGATAGTCCAAACCTTTGCTTAATATTTTCTCAGAAACAAACTTATGAAGCTTAAAACTAGGCAGCGCTGGGACTTCTGGCGGAAGATAATCATTGGACGTGCCTTCCCCGCGAATGGCACCTAAGGGTAGAACCAAGTGTCCAATCTCAGAAGAGCGCTTAAGACCGCCGCATTTTCCTAAGAAAAGAACTCCTTTAGGGTGGATAGCGGTTAATAGATCCATCACTATGGCTGCATTTGCTGATCCCATGCCGAAATTAATGATGCTGAGCCCCGATGAGTTGGTCGCGGTTTGCATGGGACGGTCCATCCCATAGACCTTGCAAGAAAATCGCTCTGCAAATTTGTGGACATAGTTTTGAAAATTTGTGAGAAGGATAAACTCCCCAAATTGATCCAAAGGGCAGCCGGTATACCTAGGTAGCCAATTTTTTACTATTTCATCTTTTGTCTTCATTCGCTAAAGTCTCCTTGCTCTGGGGCCTAAATCATCCGCCCACCTTCGTGGTGAGATCTCAATAGGAGTTTACTTGCCTAATTATAACTCAATTTTAGCCTCGATCCTAATTTATCTTTTTTTTGCCTTGGATGCGAAATCTGCAGAAATTGTCGATGTATCGGGACCTTCAGCGGTAGTCTTTGGGGATAGCATTGCCAGTGGTGCTGCCACGCACCCTGCTATGGAATTTGACGGGGATGTTCTTTGGGAGATTTTGAGTGGGCAAAAGTCGGTTTCTCCCCAAAAAGCCGATGTACCTTTTCTTGGTGACATGGAATTAGATGCTCCCAGCGTAGTTCTTCCTACCGAATCTGAGGTTATGAATCATCCTATGATAACTTCGTCTGAAATTCTCATGCAGACCCTCGGCAGTGTTTTTCTAAATACGGAGGAGTATTCTTGGGGCTATCAAGTTGCTAGGAAAAAAGGCGTTCCAGGAAAGAAGATTTTCTTTGCCTCCAGTAATGGGGCCCGCAGCGGGAACTTTTCCGTTCAGGTGCAGAGGTTTCTAAGTCTTTCTGGGGGAAAACTGCCGAAGTTTATCTTTGTCATGTTTACGGGCAATGACCTGTGCTCACCCTATGGCGATGGTGTTACTAGCCCTGAGCTTTTTCATTCCAATATCGAAGCAGCAATCAAATTACTTGCGAGTGCAGTCCACCATCCTGAGGGAACGCGGCTTATATTAGCTGGAATTCTTCCCATCACTCAACTCTATCAATCGGCAACAATATTGGATAAGAAAGTTAAGGCCCATGGTAAAGAAGTAAGTTGCCGTGACTTGCGCGAATCGAGCTTTGCTCGACCCGAGGGGACTCCGGCGAAATATCTTATTCCTGCGCAATTCTCGCAAGTGTTTCCGCCAAATCCCAGCCTGATGTGTCCGAATCTCTTTGCGCCAGAAAAGTCAATGAAAAATCAAATTTCCGAAGTTGCTACGACTGCTGGCTTATATAGAGATCAGCTGGCAAACATTGCTTTGGCCTTTTCAGGCAAGACGAAAGGGTTCAGCATTGAGTATATTCGAGAGCTATCAAAGCTTACTCTGGACGCTGCCGATATCGCTCAGGACTGTTTTCATCTTAGTGTTGTGGGACATTCCAAAATAGCGTCAAAAGTCATCGAAGCCATACCTTAACTTTTTTGCGCTGTTCTTTCCTGCGCTGATCTTTCTTGCGCGAGATCCACTAGAAAAATTCCATGGAATGCGCCTGGACTATTCTCAATACTAAAGTTTTCCAGACTTTGGTCTTGAGATTTGTCTTGTCGGCAGATCAATCGAAAAACCTACAACGGCACGTTCATGGAAGAAACTACTTGGGGAGTTCATAAGCGTAATGCTTTACACCTTTAAACTGCCAAGCCGCTGTGCCAAATTTATTTTGACTGTTTTCTAGGGTAATAAATCCTTCAAGCCAAATAGGACCCTGAAGTTCTTTATTTTTGACGGGGTCTCGCGATTTCACTTCGACCATCAAATTCGCTGGCGGGGGAGGAACATGGACACAATAGGCTTGATTGGGAACAAAGAGAAAATGTGTAGACTCTTCGATATTTGTCTCAGGGCTTCATTTCAAGAGATTTTGAAATGAGGTTGGCGAAAATTCGGTATAAAATTGCTATATTATGCTGACAAGACGCAGCGCTAAGGCTCAGCTTCTACTTGGAATAAGTGAATTAAGCTGTACATTTATTCTTATATCAAGGTATAATTATCTATATATTATCTAGATAGTATAGTTTGGATTTGAGGTTTAAATGTCGATAGAATTTGAATGGGATGAAGCTAAAAATAGATTAAATCGCAAGAAGCATGGGATATGGTTTGAGGAGGTATTGTCAGTTTTTGATGATCCATTAGGCAGGCTCTTCCCTGACGGCACAGATGCTGAGGATCGATTTATCTTGATTGGTACAAATCAGAGTTCCCAACTGTTGGTTCTTGTTCACTGTTATCGAAATGAAGATTCAATAGTTCGTATTATTTCGGCTCGAAAAGCTACTAAAAGAGAAAGGAATTTTTATGAAAAAAGAGTATGATTTTGCCAAAATGAAAGAGGTTAAAAACACCTATCCTAAGCGCAAGAAAAAGTTAGTTGGGATTAACCTTAGCCCTGAAGTTATTGACTACTTTAAGAAATTGGCGGATGATAGCCAGATTCCTTATCAAAAATTAATTGATCTATATTTACTAGACTGTGTTAAATCTAAGAAAAAGATTTCCCTAAAGTGGGTGGCTTAACCTGTGCGGTGTGCCCTGCGTCAGTTCACGAGCTTTGTTTGATAGGCGTGCGAATTTTCGTTCCGTGGGCAACAGTTGATTGAGTAATTCCCGTAGGTAGCAAGGACATATTAAGACTTTTTAAGAAAGGTATTCCAACTCCCTAGTACTCCGGCAATTAAGTTTTTCCGGATGTTGAATCGGGCAAGACAGAGTAACTAAAACTCTTTCTTGCCTTCGATTTTGTAAACCGCCATTCAATCTTTGTTTCTTTCTTGTTTTTGTGTTCGGTCCAAGCTTTTGTGTTTTTCTCTAATTTTTCTAAACTTTCAACCCTTCCGTCTCCAAGGCATTGTCTAGAATACATACCGATGGCTATCTCCGCCTGATTAAGCCAACTTGCATGTTTTGGTGTGTAGTGGACTTCAAAGCGAGCCCATAAGACCTCTACTTCTTCCGGTGAAAACCGGGCTTCCAATGATTTTTTCTTATGTGTGGAAAGGTTATCCATGATGAGATCTATCTTTGCGACTCCTGGGTAAGCGTCCGATATGTCCTTGAGGAATTCAGCAAAGTCTCCTGCGCACCTTTGTTTGGTTACTTTGGTTTTATAAACGCCTCTTTTAGGCTCT
>JBAXBA010000118.1:0-9246 GCA_037142195.1 Pseudomonadota bacterium | reverse complement strand
GGGGTTACGTCGAGCCCTTAACCGAATGCGGTCAGGTCTTAACCGAATGCCATTGGAAGGCGGGGAGCTCTACACCGGTCAAAAGCCTGGCATTACTTCCACCTTTGCCGGACAAACGGGGAGTTCTGTTTCGGAACTTTCAGAAATCATCAGGTTGGATGATGCTTTTGCATCATGTACCGTAGAAAATGTATGGGAATGGCTCATGGGGCGGCGATTTTACGACGACGAAGCGCCTCTCAGGGCTGCACTTTCCAGCTACTTTTTTAAGGTCAATTATAGCTTTAAGGAGCTGGTATATGCCGTGGTCACCCATCCCTCTTTTCGCGAGGGGAGCCGAGCAGATGCCCTGGTTTCAACGCCTCTATCGCCACCACCTCTGGGACAACCGCCAGGGTCCTCCACTCAACTGCCTGATTGTGCGAGCTATGGAACCATCAGTTTTGCGACTCATATCAGCCCCAAAGCAAGTTCTTGCTCTAATTGTCACTCTTCGGGGTCACAAAGGCAGCCACTTGTTACAAAAACTGACTGGGCCAACTTAAAATCTCTATCAGTTTCGATGATGTCTTCTGGCTCTATGCCTCCTGGACTTTCAGGGCCGCCGTTTTCGGGTAGTGCATGGGACTTTAAAGAATTGGTGCGTTGTTGGGATGGAGTTACGCCATGAAAAATAGTTCACGAGCGATATTGAGTTACCCCTGGGAGGCTGAGGAAGTTTCTAGGAGAAACTTATTGGGGCTGGGCATGAGTCTCGTCGGTTGGATGAGCAGCTCAAAGCTCACCGGAAGCAAGGCTTTTGGCGGCAGCTTTCCGGTTAAGAAAAAACTCATTTGGATTCAGATGAATGGGGGCTGGGATATTTTAGAATCCGTCGACCCCAAAACTGGATCCACTTCAGGTATTGATATGATCTACGACTACGGACTTGCTCGAACTCTGGCGGGATCCTCTGGGGTGCGTATTGGCAGGTGGCTGCCCCTTTTAGCCGGGCAAGGGCAAGATATGGTGGTGGTGCGGGGGATCGATATGGGAACGACTTCCCATACTGCCGGACGCCTCTATATGGATACCGGAATTTTGTCTAACAACGGAGTTCTTAATGCCGCTTCGATTCCAGCGATTGTCGCAAGTGAGTCGGGGGCGACAATCCCCATTATTCAACTAAATGGGGGAGCGGATCCTCTCACCGACAGAGGACTACTTAACCCGGTATCTCCGATTCGGGCTGGAAACCTCGAATTATATCGAGGGATGTATCCTGAAAATTCCACGGACACCACAAGAAGGCTTTTACTTCTAGATCATTTAAAGTCCTCACTTGCCAACTACCGTGCTAAGACCGCAGGGGCAAATACAGAAAATGATCGCATGGATAACCTAGCCGCAGCCGAGCAAAAGGTGAGAGGACAATTTCAAGGAAATGTGGGTAGTAAGCTCGTGGTAGCGAGTGATGAAAAACAAGTTTTTTTAACGGGAAGTCCCGCAAAAATGCAAGGCAATATGGCGGACACCTTTGCCCTGGCTTTGAAGCTCATAAAAGAAGATTTGGTGGACTGCATCAATTTAGGTTTTGGGGGATTTGACACTCATTCCAATCAATCGATGCAATTAGAGTCTCGTCTTGGAACATTTGATTTTCTTTTAGCGAAATTAGTGAGTGAGCTTAGGGATGCTTCCAAGCTCGACTCAACTTTAATCGTCGTCTATTCCGATTTTGGAAGGACACCTAAAGTTAATGGCTCCAATGGCAGAGATCATTGGCCTGTGGGAGGGGCTATGATGTTGGGAGGCGGTATCGCAGGGGGGCGCGTGGTTGGTGGAACCGACTCAAACCTTAGGGCCCAAAGCGTAAACTCTATAACGGGCGACGTTACCACAGCTACTGGGGGTTCCACGCTGGCCACCCTGAATCCCACCCATTTGGCGGGTAGTGCTTTAAGCCTTTGTTTAGGGTCTAACTACCTAACCTATAGGAACTATTTGACAGCGATTGAAGCGCTGACAAAAGTTAAGGTTTAGGAAAAGGGCATATTAAGCCGATAACTATGGTAACATGGAAGTAAGGATGTGGGAATGATTTTTAGAACGAGACAAAGAACCAAATTATACCAAGTTACCCTTGCCTGGGGGAGTTTGCTTTGGTCTTTTCAGTGCCTAGGGTACGAAGCCTCCCTAGCTGAAAGGAAATCTTTAGCTACGGACGGAAATCGTAAGTCTTTGTTCCAAGTGTCCCCTGCGACGAGTTCCAAGATCTCTCAGCCTTCTGCTGCAGAGGTCTTTTTTTCTAGGTTGTCACGAAGCTCTTCTCTGGAAAATACTAAAAACGACGAAAAAACCGTATTGTCGACAACCTCCATGGTGGAATCTTATGGCATCGGTTACGGAAAAGACTTGGGTGCTGGGCTTTATGGCGGCGTGACCCATCAAAGACATTTTATTTCCAACGTTAATAAATCATCGAATTCTCGTCAATCAAAAATCGAATCTTTTAGTGAACAGCTCTCAGAAGCGCGAGCGTCTGTGGAATTAGCTGATAATCTTGACTTCGGTGTGATGTTGAGATGGCTCAGTCACAAAAGCCATGTTTTTGGAGATTACAATATCCCCCTTCAAACTGACTTTACGGGAAGTCTTTTTGGCTCTGGAGCAGGACTTCTCTACCGGCTAAATACTCCCTCAGACATTCTGTTGTCTGCAGCTATCATCAATCCCATGCGAGGAAAAGCTACCATATATAAAGAAGAAGTGGTCATGGTAGAGCCTGGGCAGACGGAACTCAGCGTGTCGGGTAAAATTTCAAGTGGACGATTGGGCGTGTCGTTGGCCAGAATCCTCTATAAAAGAGATGAGCGTTATTTGACTTCGGAACCGCCCAACGGAGGAGGCACTTCCATCGAGGCCATTGGTCTTGATTTGGACCAAAATGCTATTTTTTTGCTATCGAGTTTAAGTCTTTCCTATGATCACAACTGGAATTCCAATACCAAACTGCTCTTTGGACTTTCTCGCGACGAGATCGAATTCAATCTTTCTCCTTTGACGAATCCTCCAGGGAAGGAAGTCAATTCGCCAAGACAGTCCCCTTTTAGACTCCAAGCAGGAGTGGAATCTGTTTGGTTAGGAATGCTTGTAGGTGGTCGCGTGATTCGTCACTCAGTAAACGAAGTCTTTTCTGTCAGTGGCGCGAAAAACGTCTATTCCAAAACGGGCACAGATTTGCAGTTAACTTTGTCCAAGCCGATGTAGGAGTGAGTATGCGAACTTTAGTATTAAATGCATCTTATGAACCGCTCCACGTAGTGAGCTGGGAACGAGCCATTTGTCTGATATTTGCGAGCAAAGCAGAAGTTGTAGCAGAGTATCATAGCTTAGTTCGCAGCGTTTCCCGATCGGTCAAGCTTCCTAAAGTGATTAGACTGTTTAGCTATGTCGATAAGATAAAGCAGTTTGGACTCGCTAAATGTACCCGCAGAAACGTTTTTGCAAGAGATCAGTATCTTTGTCAATATTGTGGCATTAAGGTGAATTTAAGAAATGCAACTTTAGATCATGTCATTCCAAGGTCCAAAGGTGGTTCGAGTGATTTTCTAAATCTCGTGACTTGCTGTGAAGCCTGCAACCGCCTAAAAGGAGCTAGAGACCCCAAACAAGCTGGGATGCGTCTTCTAAAAAGGCCATTTGTTCCTCGAATTTTAGATCTAAATCCAGAGTACGGAAACTTTTCCGATGATTCAGATGTGCCATTTGCCGTCTAGATTCTGTTTTTTGTAATCTTTGTTAGGGAGTCGCGACTGCGACCGCATCAGTTGAGAATGATCTAGAAAATCTTTTCCACCTAATTTATTTTGCCTGCTTGTATTTCTCAGACTTTTCCCGCACTTTTGCCAAACTTTTCTCTCATTTCTCGAATATGGCCCTAGAGGATTTGCCTCTTTGATATTCTTAAAAGTGCCACAAGCACTAATTTAAATGATGAAATAGTCACTTGCCAAAAGAAAGAAGTCTTGTCCGCCTGTTGGAGAAATGATGGTTGTAGCAGTTCTTTCGAAGGTGGGCAAATCATGCTTACATTCTTTTTTATATGAGAAGGGCTTCATGACGATTAAGTTGGGAATTCTTAATCCTAGGTGAGAACGTAATAAATGGATTAAGAATATCTCGAGCTAGTTGATATATTTGACAAGTAAAGGTTTTAAGTCATTCATGAAATTACCGTTTTTGAATAAATTAAAAATCGGAGATGTAAGAACTAAAGCGAATTTAGTCTCCTTGCTCTTCGTAGCTATTGGGGCTGTTTTTGCGGCTAATCCCATTGTTCAAAAATTTGAAGCTTCCACATGGATGAGGGTGCAATTTGAGGTGCGGGAACTATTAAATCTTGGGATCAAAATAGATCCTAGAATCAAAATCATTTGGTTTGGAGACAATTTTGTACGTGTGTTTGGCGGCTATGAAAATTTCACATCCGAGTACTGGAATGCTTTTTTTGAAAAAATAGCTGAATCTAAGCCCAAAGCCATCGTTGTTGACGGCTTACTCAGCACCGTGAAAGTTCAAGAAGGTTGGCGGTGGGGGAAGTATCCGGAAAGGAAGTCTTATGAGCTGACCGGAGGCATAAAGGTATATTCTGGAATTGCCTTCAAAGACTATGAAAAAAATGATGCTACGGATACTAAAGACGCCCTTTCTGCGCCAGAAGCTATCCTCAATGGAATTGCAGGTAAAGATTTTAGACCCCATCAAGATACAACCGAGGGTCTTCCTAGGGTTTTATTTTCTTCTCCTTACTGGGATAATGCAGTGGTCGCAAAAGGTCATATTCAGTATGACAACGATAACCGCCGCACGCAGCCCTATTATCGCGTACAAGATCTGGGAATTATCCCTCATTTAGGCATTGGATCTGTGGAAGGCTGGCATATGGGTCCCGAAGGTCCTATGATTGGGGACAGCGTCATCCCTTCGTCGCCCTTAGGGATGATGGTTAATTACGTCCACCCTGATCGTTATTCAAAAGCTCAAAAGTCAGGGCTCGCGGTTTTGTTCAATATGGTAGAACGCAAAAAAGTAGATTGGATCTCAGAAGGTGATTATGTGTTTGTAGCTCCCTTAATGTGGACAGGGCATACAGACAAGGTATGGACACCGTTTGGAATCACGAATGGTTCCCTAGCTGTGCTCTCCGTTCTGAATTCAAGTCTACAAAAAAAGTGGATTAGTGAGCCCCTAGGGCAGGTCGTTCCGGTTTTGGTTGCTAGTTTTCTCTTGATTGTCCTGGTCTTATTGGCCCCGATATCTTCGGCAGGATATCTCATTATGCTTGCTCTATTGGTTTGGGCGCTACTAAGTCTCGTTGCTTTTGCTTTGTTTTCTATTTTTATTCCTACCGTCTATCCTCTCTTTGTGTCTGTGGCAGCCGCTTCCGTCCTATTTTTTAGAAAGGTACAAATCGAAGAATTGGCCATTCAGAGTATAAAAATGACGTTGTCAGGAAAGGTTTCAGACCAAGAGCTGGAACTTGCGACAAAAAGATTAGTAGCGATTGATCTTGAAGTTAAAGAACATGTGGTCACGATTATCTTTGTCGATATTGTGGGATATTCGGCAATGTCCGAAGAGCTGTCTCCTTTGCAAGCTTTTGAGGACCTTAAAATGCTGTTAAATGACATGCGTGACATCGTCCATAAGCATGGTGGAGTTGTTGATAAAACGTTGGGCGACGGATTACTGGCGTACTTTGGCTATTCTGTAGCAGGTGGGCGGACGACTGAAACCCATGCCTTGAATGCAGTAAAGGCCTCACTGGAAATTCAAAAAAACAGTATCTTAAGGGCAGCCATGCCCTCAACTGAGCGGATTTATCCCATGAGAATTGGTGTCAATACGACGAGTTGCCTCATTGGGAACCTTGGCAATGAAACCAATATTGACGTTACCATTGTGGGACACGGAGTAAACCTAGCTAAAAGGCTTGAAGGAGGTGCAGAGCCTCATCACATACTTATGAGCACCCTAACTTGGGAGCTGGTGGCCTCTGAACTCAAAGACGTAAAAAGTAATAAAAAAGAGGTTCGCCTCAAACATCACAATGATTTTTTGACCGCCATTGAAGTAAGACCTTATGATGTATCTGAGGCGGACTATAAAAAGGCAATATCATTGGGTCTACAGGTACTGAAGAAGAGACGGAAATCTGCACGCCACGAGTTTTCCCATGCAAACGGATTTTCTGGAATATTTGCGGGTCATCCCGTCACCTTTATGAATTTTTCCATTGGTGGGATGAGTATAAGAACATCCCAAAAATTAGTAAAAGGGGATCATTCCCTGCTTGTGCTTTCGTCGACCCGCAAAGATCTACAGCAGGAAATCTCTCGGCTCTTGCCAAATGGAGTGAAGTGCACGATACATTGGACGGTGATAGACAATGGTGGATGGGTTTTAGGATTTTCTTATGACTCACTCACGGAATTGGAGCGTGAATCATTATACAATATTTTGATGAGTGAAGTTCAAGAGGTCTAAGAATTCAAAAAGTGCCTGGAGTTAAAAGGTCCAAGTAGATGCCAATGCTGCATGCCAACTTGCAGAGGTCATTTTTTGATTGGATCCTGGAGCTCTTGGAACTTCCAGTTCCTTATCAGGATCAATGGAACGAGTGCGAAAGGTCAATGACTTTGGAATCGTATATCCAAAAGTGACTCCTAAACGCTGGTTGCTTTCTGGAATGAAATCACATCCACCTTCGAGATCCCAGCCACCTAGATTATCTAGCTCATGAGATGCAAATTGAGAGCTTTTGGCGCTTGCCAACTGCCAGGTGAGGGAGGCTTTAAGGGAAAAATCCTGACTTGGAAAGAATTTTCCACCGGCCGTAAACGACCAAGCTCCCGACATTTTATTGGGACCGCCTGTCACTCGTTCGCCGTTATCAAGATAAGAGGAACTGTATTGATTGGTGGTTTCTCCAAGCTGACCTAACGCCTCATAATTGACTTCGCCGATAAGCATTAACTGGGAAATTCCATTCCAAGAAGTGGCGACATTAAAAGCGGCAGGACTTGCACGAACAACATCAAACTCCCGAGTCTGCCCATAGCGATCATGAGAGCTGCCTTGCGCAATATCTGAAGAGTAAAGGCGCATTCGAGCCATAGTTTCAAAGGCATAATATCGTACGCCACCAGCAACCTCAAAAATAGGTAAAGTGATGCTTTCAAGGTCAACAGATCGACGTTGGCCATTATAGGTAAGACTCTTTTTCTCCGAGCCTAATGTCAATATGCCCACAGATGTTCCAGCTACCCATTTTTTTCGATCCAGAATGGATTTAAATGTAATTTGATAGGTATTTTGCGAGGAGGAGTAAGACGAATTTTCCACCCTCATGGACTGTTGATGGCTGCTGGACTTGACCCCTGCTTCTGCTATAGCAAGAAAGTCTTTACTCGGTTTAAAGGCCGTTGCCGCTGAAATATCAGTGGAAAGTGTCTTTGCAGATAGCCGCTCAGTAGGGGAATCGCTCCACGTTGACGAGCCGTAGACTTTTGAAATATTTAACTGCGCTTCACTTTGAACTCCATCTACCACGCTCCAAAGATAGCCTGGGCCAGACAAACCTGCTTGCAAAGCGTTAACGCCCCCTGCGAGTACCTGGGTGGAAAATGCTATGATCCCAAATGAGGTAATAAAATGGAATTTCAAGGATGGGTCTCCCAAACAATACATAGATTTAAGTTTAGCAGGAGATGGTCTCTTTTAAAAGAAGTCGTAAGATTTCATTTGTTTCTCTTGTCATTAACTTGCCAATTATATTGAAAACTAAAATCGGAAGAAAGACGTAAAGAAAACTTGCTTCGATCATTAAAATTCGTAGTAAGGTGCTGAGCGATCCATTTGGAATCGGAGCGAGAGGCATCAAGGAATTTAATCAAGTAATCCCCAGCTCCTTTGAGTTTAAGGCTATCCTTGGCGAAATGATCAAAATCTTCGTAATACCATAGCACTATAGAATTCGCTTCCAGCTTATTGCCTACTTTTTGGAATTGACTCGTAGAGTTGATAAATTCGCGCAAATTCGAATCGAGCATCTCGTCTATATTTTCGCTGAGGTAGGCCTTCTCGCGAACTCGAGGGCAACTTATTGCGGCGCAGTTAACTGCAGCGTGTATTCTTGGATCTAGTTTTGAGACTTTTAGATCAGCAAGCGCTCCTTTGCCTTCACCTCTGATGAGTCCGTGTTCAATCTCGTCCAGATTTAAGTCCACTCCCGCTAAGTTAACTTTATTCTGTCCATTCCATATATTGCTGCCCCTAAACTTAATTTCATTCACTTTGATCTTTAAAAAGTCAGGAGATGAGACCGTAATTTTTGCGTCTTTTGCGTAATCTAGGATCGACTTGATCATAAAAGCATTATATAAATTTATGAAAAGCGCTTTTTTTTCATTGTCAGCTAGTCCTTTAACGGTCAGATTCTTGTGGGCGCCTAAGAAATTATCAAGTTTTTGTATGTCCTTTTGAATGCTAACGTAATCAACGCCGCCGCTTATCGCAATATTTGCCTTTACGATTTCATTCCAAGTAGAGGTGAGCTCACCGATGTTGGAAGCAAGTACCGTTTGGCTTAATAGGATAAGGCCCAGAAAATATTTCATGAAAGCGCCCTTTTAATGGAATTGATCATACCCAAATCCTAACAAAAAAGAGCCTTTTTGCAAAGGCTCTTTAATTCTCTTGGAGTATCTAAACGAGTTCTACCAGCACGAAACTGGATAAACTCTATCTAACAGCTTCCTTTAAAGTATTGCCTGGGCGGAAAACAGGAACTGAACGAGCTGGGATCTTAATAGCTTCGCCAGTTTGTGGATTTCGTCCCGTGCGAGCTTTTCTCTTCGCGGCGGTAAAGGTCCCAAAGCCAACAAGCTTGACGCCTTCTTTCTTTTTGATGTTTTTTGAAACAGTGTCGACAAAAGCTGCAAGCCAACGCTCGCTATCTGCTTTGGTGTTGCCAGTTGATTTTGAAAGCGCATCCACTAATTCTGCACGATTCATGAAGTATCCTTTCTTCGAAATTTAATAATAATTTATCATATACTTACACGCTATCGGGATTGTAACTCCAACGCAAGCAAAATTTTAATTTTTTTTCCTGTCGGAATCCTTTGGGGGATGCCCTCTTTAAAGCCCTCTTTAAAAGCTCTCTTTAAAAGCTCTCTTTAAAAGCTCTCTTTAAAAGCTCTC
>JBAXBA010000117.1:0-9291 GCA_037142195.1 Pseudomonadota bacterium | reverse complement strand
GGGAAATGAACAGTCAACTTGTTATGCACAAGTTTGCGTAAGTTTCATGTAGCGGGACGCCATCTATTGCTACATGCCCAGATGGCTGGATAGCCGTTTCTTGCGGCTACAACCATTCCCAATGGTTTAGCGGAGGATCCTATGATTCCAATGCTCCGGATAGCAGCCACGCTATAGGTACTACGCAGTGTCTCACTATTGCAGGCGGAAGACCTGGAAAATCTGGTTGCTTTAAATCTGTGGCCACTTGCTTAAATCTTTCCAAAATTGCTAATGGAAAATAGCTATATTAGTTGTTCTTATTGCTTCGCATCCTCTCCAGGAAACTTATAGAATCATGCATAAGTTTCCTGGAGAGGTCCTCATTTTTACTTACAGCAGCAAATACCCAGTATTTCGATCCAGCTACCTTCGCGAGACGCAAGATCTTCACTTCAAACATAGAAATTACCAACGAAATACAAAGGTTTCATTTTAGATAAGAAAAGCTCAATTTGCCCTAAACCGTCGGAAAGCAAGTAATTATTGAATTCTGCTTTGCATTCTTTTAGAATTGTTGCCAAGAGGAAACATATGCTTCATGAATCTAAAGTCAAAAATATTCTGGCGCAAATAGTTACCTTAGCTCAACCCAAAAGAGTGCTTCTATTTGGCTCACTTTCTAGAGACCAACGATATGTTCAGGACATCGATCTTTTAGTGATTGTCCCAGACAAGGACAATGCTCGCGAAGTTTCAGCGCGCCTTCAACGAGGAATACGGCGGGGAGGTATTGCGCTTGATCTTTTAGTACTTACCGAGTCTGATGCTCAAGAACGGGCACGGGATCCATCATCAGTAGTCTTTTATGCCCTAAAAGAGGGGAAGGAGCTCCATCATGTCGCCTAGAATAAGAAAGATTGCTGAGGAATGGCTGAGGAGGTCGCACAGCAATTTGGCTCGCTGTCGTCAAACGAAAACAGAAGAAATCTATTTTGAAGACCTGTGTTTCGATGCACAGCAAGCCGCCGAGAAAGCCATTAAGGCGGTCTTTGTGCTGCACGGAAAACGCTTTCCATTAACTCACGACCTAGGCGAGCTCTTAGAGGGTTTGGAGTCGTTTATTATTGAGATTCCGGAGGAAGTGAGACTTTCCGTAGAACTCAACGACTACGCCGTAGTAACTCGATACCCAAACTGGGGAAACGAGGTGACAGAGGTTGAATTTTTGAGAGCCCTTAAACTTGCTCAGTCGGTTGTGGACTTTGTAGATGAACATTTCCGTCGAATGGTCCATTCTTGATCCTGAGTCGTTAGAAAAGACAAACTTCTTATCAAATTACTACCTTTTGTCTAACGGAAAACTCTTGAGAGAGACCTATCCTAGACTGCCTTTTTGCAGAAGAATGTCATTGAGAATGACCTTAGGAAACCAAAACATTACCGATATCATAAGGCCTACAATCCCTGTTATGTGAAATGGCAAGAAAGATCGGACAAGAGAGTGAAAAATCTTTTTTAAAGATAGGCTGAAGCTTCCATGAACATGCCAAAAATATCATATAGTCTGAAAATAATAACGTTTTACACTTAGGCGTTGAAGCAAGAGATCTTTTTCAACTCTGAATCTCTTCGGGATTGGGGGCCTTTTGGGTAGAAATAAATCTGAGAATTCTTGTCATTTTAGTGCTTTGAGACTAGTCTGCCAAATGACAAACCTGTTTTAGATGGAAGTTTTAATTTCCAAGACTTTAGCTGACTAGAAGTGAAGGGCCAAGCGTGAGCATTTCTAAATATACAAGACGCGTCTTAGCGATAACCTTAATCGCCTCACTGACAGCGGCAGCTCTATTGATCAGCCTTGCTGGAAAATGGGATCAAGAGGCAAAGGAAGCTTTTTCTTCAGGCTTGTGGCAATTGCCGTCATCCATCTATGCCAGGTCTCTGGAAGTTTTTTCGGGCAGTCCGGTAGGACAATCTCAGATTATAGATGAGCTGCAAAGGCTCGGCTATAAACAGGATAGTAATCCAAGCCGCGCTGGTCAATATGCGATAAAAGACTCCACTATAGAAGTTTTCACCCGAGAATTTACCCATTGGGAAGGCGTCGAACCGAGCCAAAAGGCTGTGATTATCTTTAAAGACGGGTCTATAGAGGACATTAAGAATCCCTCTGGAGAAAATATAGATATCATTCGATTGGAACCACCATTAATCGGCCACATCTACCCTAGTAGAAAAGAGCTGCGTCAATTAGTGAAAATCGGCGAGGTCCCGGAACTCTTAGTAAAGGGATTGGTTGCGGTAGAAGATCGCAATTTTTATAGCCATCATGGGGTAGATCCCAAAGGTATTGCGCGAGCCATGTGGCTCAATTTGAAGGCTGGCAAGATTACTCAAGGCGCTAGTACCTTGACGCAACAGCTTGTAAAGAACCTTTTTCTAAGTCCAGAGCAATCCTATGTTCGAAAGTTTCGCGAAATCGTTATGGCATTTCTGATTGAGCGCCGTTTTTCTAAGCAAGAGATTTTGGAATCTTATCTCAATGAAGTTTTTTTCGGGCAGACAAGTGCCGGAGCCATCCATGGCTTTGGTTTAGCAAGCATTCATTATTTTGGAACAGAGTTGAATAAGATTACGACTCCCCAGATGGCATTGCTCATTGCCATCGTAAATGGACCCTCCTATTACGACCCCATTCGTCACCCCGACCGCGCCAAAGGACGACGAAATATGGTCCTTCAACTTATGGAAGCCCAAGGGGTTATTACTTCCGCAGAGATGCAAAGCGCCATGGCGGCTCCCTTGGACGCTCAAGTCGAGCGCCGCCAAGCCAACCTCACCCATCCAGCTTTTTTAGAGTTGGTTCAGCAACAATTGATGGAAAATTACTCCGCGAGCGATTTGAAATCTGCTGGATTAAGAATTTTTTCTACACTTGACCCTAGGTCTCAGGAATTAGCAGAAAATAGCGTGCGTCGGTTTTTAAAAGATTACAAAGAAATCGAGGGTGCTTTTGTCGCACTGTCTCCCCAGACCGGAGACGTTCTCGCTTTGGTAGGCGGAAAGGACTCCCAATTTGCTGGGTTTAATCGCGCCCTGGCAGCTAAAAGACCTATCGGCTCGCTCATCAAGCCTTTTATTACCTTGGCAGCCTTGCAGGAAGGCAAAAATTTGGCCACACTGCTGAGTGATGATCCCATTAACATACCCCTTTCCAGTGGGAAAACATGGAATCCCACAAACTATGACGGAGAAAGCCACGGTCAGGTCCCCCTGATTTTAGCGCTTGCCAAATCCTATAACCAGGCATTCGTCCGTCTAGGCATGGAAATCGGCGTTGCAAAGGTTGCTAAAATTGTCAGCTCCTTTAGTAACAGTGAAATCCCTAGCGACAATCCGTCCCTTCTCTTGGGAGCCATTGAACTCTCGCCACTTCAGGTGGCCCAGGCCTTTCAAGTGATTGCGGGGGGAGGGTTTTCTATTCAGCCCAAATCTGTACTTGCCGTCTTAGATTCTAACGGAACCCCACTGAAGCGATTTGAACAAGATATGAAACAATTGCTTGATAAAGATAAAGCGCTTCTCACCCAGTATGCGATGAGTGCCGTCATGCACATGGGAACAGGCGCGACAGCTGCTCTACCAAGTGGATTTGAAACCTCTGGTAAAACGGGAACAACCAATGACTATCGAGACAGTTGGTTTGCTGGATTTAGTCAAGACTTGCTGGCAGTGGCTTGGATTGGCCGCGATGACAATGCCAAAACACACTTAACTGGGGCCACTGGGGCTTTAAAGGTCTGGACCAACTTCATGAAAGACTCTAATAGCAAAGGCCTAGTCTTCCATAACTTCCCGAAAATGGAGGTAAAATCCATAAGTATGACGACTGGCAAACCGACAGATCCCGCATGCCCAGATGCCATTCAAATTCCCTTGAACACGGAAATAAACCTAGACACTTCTCCTGAATGTGTAAGCCCCATTACAGATCCTTTGATTACAAACTTTCATGAATATCAGCGAACACATCCCATGATAGGAAAACAGCCATGAAAAAAGACCTCGTGAAGAAAATCGCCATTTTAGTAACTCTTCAAATGTACACGGGATGTATTACCGGCGGCAGCGAACCTACAGCCACCCCCGTGCCAGTGCCAACTCCTGCCCTACCGACTCCTCCGCTACTTGGCCCCGTCGTCGCCCCCACTGAAGGAGCGACACCAGTCTTGAACGTTTATGAAACCCCCTTGCCCGACTATGCCCCAGGGCCGGTGAGCCGCCCCGCCCAAAGATTACTCGACAAAGCAAGTGAAGAATGGAAGCGCCAGCGGCGCGAGCAAGCATTAGCGCTTTTAGATCGGGCGTTTCGCATTGACAACCAAAGTACTGAGATTTCTTTGAGGCACAGTCAGTACTATTTTGAAATGGGTCAATATCTAAAAGCTGAAAACTGGGCGAAGCGTGCCATGGGAAACTCAGATATAACTCCTGAGCAGAGGAATCGCGCTTGGCAATTGATGGCACGCACTCGCTACAAATTAGGCGATTTGGAAGGCGCCCAAAAGGCCCTTAAAGAAGCGCAAATCTAAGAAGAAATCCTTTTTCTTTTTCACCACAGTCCCTGTTTTTTGAGATGCTTTTTTTAAAAACAGGGACGGCACGAGCTCAAGGTGGTGCTGAAATATCTGTTAAATAATGCACAACCACTACTGCTTGGGGCAAGCTCGAGTTTGACGACAGGATTCGAATACAAATTCGCAGAGTGCCAGGCAGAGAAATGTGTCCTAAAAAGAGCTGTTGTGCAGGCGCATTTGAAAGACCGTCGGCAAAGGCTTCAGTTTCCTTGACCTTAACGATTTCAAGGAAGAACTTGGTCTGCCTTGACTGACAGGCCGCTGGAAGGAGCGCCGCAAAATGCAACTACTCTCACTTGATGCCTAAAGATTATCAACTTGTTGGCTAAAATCGCTAGATTAGGGCCGGCTTAGATCTGCAAGAAGCAATTAAAACTTCGATTTCTGAGTGTTATCATATATGATCAAGCCTCTTTCGTAGAGGCGCAAAATGCTTGATTCTAAATACCATGATTCAAGATCGACCCAACTTGTAGTCCTTTTAACACTCATTACTTTACCTACTAGCATGTACTTACTTGTCAATGGTCTTAGCTTCCTGATTTTAATTTGGAACTGGTTGAGGTTTGAGCGTGATGAAAGAATTTTCCTAAACCCCACCCTGTGTCTTTCGTGGATCTTTTTAATGGGCTTTCTATTTGTCAGCTACGTGAGCGGCGCTGAGATAGGTCAATCAGATCTCACCACGTTTCTATTGGAATCTCTCTTTTTAGTTACAATTCCACCTCTTTTTGCCCTAAATAGAGGTCATCTGTTTTGGGAGAAAATCACCAATCGTTCGACATTAGTGAATGGCTTTTTGCTGGCCTGGGTGATCATTGCCTTGGGGGGGAAGCTTTCAGGAATTATTCCTGGAGCCGTCCCCAAACTCCCTACATCTGAGCTTCAGCTTATTTTGTTTACACTCTTTCCATTTTCCATGGTTATTTTATCAGCTGCCCCTCTTAAACCTCGGCGTTGGAACTACTTTTATCTCATTGGGTTGGGACTCATCCTCGTCGCTGAGCCAGCTTTCATGTTGATTCTCACTTTGGTTTGGCTCGCCAACTCCTGGTTTTATTTCACGGGAAGACCACGACTAAAAATATTGACGGTCGGCTCTCTCGGTTTGTTCACTTGGTTTTTCATGAGACTTATTTTTCCTAAAGTTTTCGGTCCTGCTAGTTTGGAAAGTGATGTTTTTCAACAAATTGCCACATCATTTGATTTTTACTTGAATTTGATTAGAGAAAGACCTTTTACTGGTTTTGGCCCCAGACTTTCTCCAGATTTTTTGGAGCTTCGTATCTTGGATGAACAAAGAGCTCTCGCAGCTGCCAGCTCTTTCAACTCCTATCTTTCTATTACCGTTCAAAGCGGCCTATTGGGGCTTGGGCTTTTTGCGATGTGGCTCTTCACGGTTTGTTTAGTGGTTTGGCGCGAAGCGAAATCCGAATTCATGCGCCGAAGCTACACACAGGCCATTTTCGCCTTGGCAGCTTGTGCTTTTATGAGTGATGTTTGGGCCCATCCTGAAGCAAGGCAGATCATCATGATTGCCCTAGCCTGGCTCTTTAGCACGACTACTCGACTTGGTGAAAAAACAGACAACGCTTTGCCCGTAACTTAAATGGTTACTTCATTTTAAAAATCTTAGAGGTTTTCCATGTCCTATTATAAAAAACTCGAAAAAAAATTTGATCGCATTGGAAAACTCAACCATTTGCTATCCATTGTAAGTTGGGACGAGCAGGTAAATATGCCCCAAGATTCTGGTGAATCGCGAGCCGAGGCCATGGCTGAAGGGTATCTGATGATACAAGAACTTCAGCTCGAACCTGAACTTCAAGATTGGGCCGTGGAGGCTGGAGAAGAAGCTTCCCGGGGCAAACTTTCCCCGAAGGAAGAAGCCAATTTAAAGCAAATTCAAAAAAAGCTCAAAGAGGCCACCGCCGTTCCCAGCGAGTTAAATCATGCGCTCACTCTAGCGGTCATGAAATGCCAGCACGCTTGGCGCGATCTCAGAAAAAACAACGACTGGAAGAACTTCCTACCCCTCTTTGAACCGGTGGTATCCCTTACAAAAGAAGCCGCTTCTGCGCGAGGAAATGCCTTTGGCCTGAGCCCCTACAATGCTCTTCTTGATCAGTATCAATCGGGTTTAGACTCTAATTTTATTGATCGTGTATTTGATGGCATCAAAACTTGGCATCCTGCTCTTTTGGACAAGGCCCGGGCACGAAAGTCAACGATTCTTCCACCTAGCGGATCTTTTTCTATTACAAGCCAAAAAAATATAGGTCTCGAGGTGATGAAAGCCCTTGGCTTTGATTTTCAAAGAGGCCGCCTTGATGTGTCTCATCATCCCTTCTGCGGGGGGGTATCAAGCGATGTTCGCATGACGACTAGATATTCGGAAGATGATTTCACCCAGAGTCTTATGGGAATCATCCATGAGACGGGCCATGGCCTCTATGAGCAGGGACTTCCCCAAGAATTTGAGTTTCAACCCGCAGGACATGCAGCCGGCATGATGATTCACGAGAGCCAGTCCTTACTTTATGAAATGCAGTTAGGGCGAAGCCTCCCGTTTCTTAAGTTTTTAACCCCCATCGTCAAAAAACATTTTGGAAATGATCCTTCACTCGAAACAGCCAATCTGCAAAAAATTTACCAGCATGTGGAGCCTGGACTCATTAGGGTCGATGCCGACGAAGTGTCTTATCCTGCCCATGTGATTTTAAGATATGAAATCGAAAAGCAGTTGATTGAAGGAAACATTTCCACTTCGGATATCCCTTCCCTTTGGGATGAGAAAATGAAGAGCTATCTTGGCCTAGATACAAAAGGAAATTACAAAGATGGCTGTCTGCAAGACATTCATTGGCCAGGAGGATCCTTTGGTTACTTCCCCTGTTACACCCTCGGCGCTATGCTTGCCGCCCAATGGTTTCAAGCTTTAAAACAAGACCATGAAAATCTCGACACAGCTATGGAATCTGGTGATTTTACTGCCATCAGCAGCTGGCTAAAAACTCACATTTGGTCTAAAGGCAGCTTCTACCACCCCTTAGATCTTATCAAGGACGGCACCGGTGAGGCCCTTACAGATCGCCACTACAAACTTCATTTGGAACGAAGGTATTTGTCCTAAAAAATATATTTTTTAATGCTTAAACCTGCAAATCCTCCTAGGTGATTGGCTTTAGGAAGAAAACTCATTTTGTGGAACCTGATGAAACCCCAAAAGTCAAAAGAGAGCTAACCGACTAAACTAGCATTAAAGAATTGGAAACTTTTGTTGGAAATCACATCCAATCATTAAGGGTAAATAAAAGATTTAATGCTGATATCTTCGTCAAGATCTGGCCAATGAATTCCATAACCACTAGGTGAAATTTCATAATTTGATAGTTGGTCTGGAAGTGCGTTCATAAGCCTAGGAAACCATGCTATTGGTATCGACACCTCCCGGCCATCGCTGATCTTTGCCGTCAGAAAATCCTCTGTGATTTCGACTTTCATAATGGAAAGTTCTTCTAACTTCTTAGCTGTTTGATTCATGATACTTACTCCATTCCATTTTGAAGAAATCCCTGTTCTTATTTGTTATGAGTAAAACCGCTCTTTGGTCTTTTGACGACAAATTATAAACTTTTAAAAACTTAAGTCACTAAATAGAGGCCCCACGCCCTTCAGTGTTGCAAATGGCTGAATTTAAATCATAAATCATGCAATTGCAGTTTGGAGTTGCTATGTTTGAAATGAAGATCTTGCATCTGGTGTTAGCTGCCCAAGCAATTAGGCATTTGGTAAATGCACTGTCAAATCAGCAAAGCAGTATTAATAAGATTATCTCACCAAAGATCGAAATGTAGTGTACATTTTCGGGGTCACTTCAGCCTCTTTTCAAGAAGATCCCGCTCTATACTCAATATCAGCTAAAGAGCTCAAAAAGGACTTTATGACTTTCGGGCGCTTCCACAGTAAAAGTAAAATGAAAACGATACTATCGCAATAAAGTGGCCACAACTACTTTGCGCTGGCACCACCGCCCACTAAAAAATAGTGTTCGCTGATTGATAAGACGCTTTTCCGCGCTCCATGGACATCCCTGCGCCAAGGCGTCAGGCTTGAGACTCTTGTTTCCCAACGGCAAGCAATGGATCCGTAGAAATCCCAACAAATCCTGCTTTGTGCGTGTTTGAAAGATTTTTTTAGGCCCTGGCACCTGTATCTGGGAACTCTAACTCAGCACTCCCTGAAAGCCAGGAGTCTACGACCGATATCCAAAGAATATTCGCCAAAAGCAAGTGGAGCATTTGAGTCCAAATGGGAACTAAGAGAAGCATATTTATGACCCCGACGCTCAGTTGAAGAAGAACCAAAATGATGATTCTTTTCGTCTTCCTAGATGCTTCGCCAGGTTTTAGTTTTGAGAGCAGCCAGTTGGAGACACCCATGGCATAGAGTCCCGAAAACATAGCGAGCAGAGGATGGATAAATCTCAACTGGATTAAAAAATGTGCGCTAGGATCCAGGTCCATCAACGCTCCTTCTTTAAAGCTACTTGACGGAAAGAGGGTATCCCCAAGAGCAACGATGGCCCCACTCACCCCCAACAAAATCATCCAGGTCAGAAGGGGCGCCATAAGTTTAAAAAGAATGCCTTGGAATAGGTTCTTAGGAAGAG
>JBAXBA010000116.1:0-9338 GCA_037142195.1 Pseudomonadota bacterium | reverse complement strand
TGGGAAATGAACAGCGATTTTGCGTGAGTAAGTTTGCATAAGTTTCATGTAGCGGCACATCCCATCTTCTCTTAGCGCCAGGGGATCTATGGAAGGACACAAATCGAAGAGGTTATTATCGAGCACGGCTTCAACCTAAAAGGCTCAAGACACACCTTATTCGCTATTTTCAAGCCCAGATAAAAAGACCAGCTTTGATGCCTCAAAACATACTTCTTAAAGACCAAAGATCACTAAAAAGCGGCTTAAACAACGTGGACTTCAAATACTCTACACCCAGCGAGCCACCTGTTCCCATTTTAACACCAATAGTTCGCTCGACCATTTTCACATGTCGATAGCGCCACTCCTGTACGCCTTCCTCCAAATCCACAAAGAGTTCTAGAAGAAGGGACTCAGACGACTCCTTTCGGTAGATGTCTAAAAGTACTTTTTGCACAGTATTATCTCCGGTATATTCAGAACGGAAATCTCGATTCAAAACGTCTTTCGGAATATCGTAACCGCGCACATGTAGACATCGAAGCAAATCGTCGTAGAGCGAAGGTTTGGCAAACTGATCTGCTAATTGCGCGCGCTGCACTTCATTTAAATGGAGGTGGCTCAGAATAGCAGTAGGCCTCTTTCCCATGGCAATTTCAAATTGTCGAAACTGTAGGGACTGAAACCCACTAGAGGTCTCTAAAACATTTCGAAATGAAGAAAAAGAAAGAGGAGTCATGGTTTCTAAAATATCTATTTGGCCGACAAGAGTCTTCATGATTTTTAAAATGCGTTTTAATGCATGTCCTGACTTTGCCACGTCTGCCAAAACAAGACTTTTGGAGAGATAAGAGGCTTCATGTAGAATTTGCTTAAACCATAATTCATACACTTGATGAATGACTATAAATAGCATCTCATCATGCTCGCCATTTGCTTTGCAGTCTTGGGCTCCTAAAATGTCATCGAGCTTTAGATAATCATGATATGTAAGCGGCATAGGCTCCCCGTCATATTTAATGATCGAAGTCTTAAGCGTTCCGAGACAATTGACAACAAAAAAATCCTAGCAGAGCTAGGATTTTGATGATTAAAAAGCGGTCAGAGAGTTTCTTAAGGCAGACTTTTTGGAAGAGAATTCTGGAAGAATTAAATCTCTAATAAAAGAGGGGGGGGATCTAAATAGCCTGGTATCCCAGGCAAGGTGGCTGCTCTGACCATCACCTTGCGGTGACCTAGGAACCTATGCAAATCAGGGGCCGAACTACACCTTTCTAACCCATCGAAATGAAATAGATATTCTAAGGCGCCCCTTCCTAGACGGCAAAAAAATGATCAACTCTTGGGCGTTTGGCGGCAAATTAGACAATTTCTCTAAGAGACGTTAAAAAGTAAGTTCTTAAGATCTGCCAGTTTCAGCTGGCTAGAAAGATCAGAATCTTCCAAAAAGAAGCGAGCTTGCTCGGTTTTATCCATCTGCAGATCTACAATTTTTTCCTCAACAGTGTCTTCGCATACCAATCTATGGACAAAAACTTTGTCAGATCTACCCATGCGGTGAGTTCGCGCTATAGCCTGCTCTTCCACAGCGGGATTCCACCAAGGATCTAAGATAAAGACATGATCGGCGCGGGTCAAATTGAGGCCTGTACCACCTGCTTTCAAGGAAATTAAAAAGAGATTTGTTTTTGCTGTCATAAATTCGTGGACTGCCCCTTCGCGGTCGGTGGTCGTTCCATCCAGGCGAGACCAATTGAAGCCCAGGGCCCGGAGCTTAGACTCTAATCTATCGAGTAGACCCGTCCATTGGCTAAAGATCAGGGCTGCTTGACCATTTTGATGGATCTCTTGTAGAGAGGCTATGAGATACTCTAGTTTTGTAGAGCTCGCAGAGGAGGTCGAATCTACAAGAAAGGGATCGCAAGCTGCTTGACGTAGCCGAAGGAGGCCGGTCAAGATACTCATGGTCGCTTCACTTCCCGCAAGATCACTCCTAATTTTATCAAGCAAAGAGAGATAAAAATCTTTCTGGTCGCTTTCCATGGTGCACCTAACAATTTGAACCGACTTTTCTGGTAGATCTTTCCCAACGTCTGACTTGAGCCGCCTGAGTATAAAGGGGGAAATATTCTCTTTAAGGCGTGCGGCGTCGCCTGACTTAGAAAAATGAGTTTTAAAATAATCAAAGTTACCAAGAAGTCCTGGCATGCAATAGTTCATTAACGACCAAAGATCTACTGCACTATTCTCAAATGGAGTCCCAGATAAAGCTATACGAGAGTCTGAAGAAATCTCAAAACACGCGATACTCATCCTAGCGTGGGGATTTTTAATATTCTGGGCTTCATCCAAAACTGACGTCTTAAAATTTATCTTTTTAATTCGATCGATATCGGATCTTACAGTCCCATAAGATGTTATGTAGATATCCCATGGAATATCCCAATTTCTTGAAGTCCCATGCATAACTCCAACTTTCAGTTCAGGCCTAGCAAGCTTCGCCTCTCTCACCCAGTTTCCAAGAAGACTGGTAGGAGCCACCACGAGGCTTGGGGTTTGCATGCTTAAAAGGGTCTGATAGGTCTTACCCAAACCCATTTCATCTGCCAATATTCCGCCCAATTTAAGGTTTTGCAATTTGGAAAGCCACTTAGCTCCTTCGACTTGGTAGGGCCTCAACTCAATGGGTGATGGAAACAAGGAAAAATCCTTATCCCAATCTAAAGTAAGTTGATAAAAATCTGATGTCTTATCTTTAAATGACAAGGACTTGCTCAAAGAAAGGATGCCGCCCTTTGTAACTTTATCCCCATTCATAAGCAGGATTTCTAAAATCTTCCTACCTTCACCTTCAAACCAAGATCTGGATATTTGGCACCAGCTACCCTCCGCAAGTCTCAGGGCTCCTCCCGAATCCCGACTTGCCTTTATCTGACTTAATGAATAAACATTGCCATGAATCGAAAGAGCAAATCGATCGCCTTGACAAATAAGCTCAGGCATCACATCTTTGATATTCGCAAAATCTTCAATCCCATGACCTAAAAGTGGATAACGAGTTGCAAACAGACGCCTTGCGTCGTCAAAAGCCTCTGGAATCTCGGTGCGATAGGTCCTATTCAAACTACGTCCTGTAGACCTTTCAAACTCCACTAATGCCTTTAACTCCTCGTCTCTGGAACGAATCGGAATCTTCTTGTCTAGAATCTTTAACTCATCACCTTCGAGCCAAGCGGAAACAGGATCGCCGTATGCGAGCAAAAATCGATAACAAAGGCAGGAGTCCTCTTCCCAAGACTGTAAGGCAATTACAGCGGGCATTCGCATAGGCTCGGAAACTTCATTTAAAACCGGCATGACAAGTTTAAGGCGTGGAAGCTTTTGTCCCAGGAATTCGATCGCTTCTTTGGCACCCAAGTATTTGCCTGTCCGCAATAGTTGTTCGTCTGCAGTGGAAAAGGGAACTTTAACCAAAGGATAGAAAACAGAATTTAAGAAGAAAAAATGATCAAAAAAAACACCCTCTTCATTCTCCAATTTGACAAAAATGCCACCTCCCTCCTTCCTTATGACAAGGCGGGCCCCACGTGGCGACCTATCAAAATGGACAACCTGCTCTTTAAACTTGATTTCCAATTCTTTAAGCACTGGGAAGTGGGCCACGGAAAGGCGGTGAGATTCAGCCGTTTCAAGCGCCAAAAGTCGCTCCAGTTCAAAATCTGCATTCATGACCGAGACTTCTGCTCCTGCCAAATCCAAGCTTTTGATACTAGCAAGCGAAACTTCTAAGGGTTTAGATTCCTCTTTGCGAACTAAATATCTCTTTAAATGAAGGGCGCCACGAGTAGGCTCTATCTTGTAACTAAGAGACCACTTCGCATCATGAAGTTTGGGGATCGATCTACCATCGCCTTCCTGCCTCCAGGCCAAGAGAGCTGCGACGGCATGGGAACATGGGCTTTCAGCTTCTAAACAGGTACAGCTCCAATCTAAGTCCACGGGATTGAGACCAATGGCATAATCGACTGCTTTAGCCTGCTCTCTCACCACAAAATTTCTAATTTGGCCAGAGTAACCTACAACATAAATGCCATTTTGTCTGGATAGCTCAAGACCACGGGACCACGTCTTTTTATCGCTGCATTCTCGCATTTCATCATACAGCTCTTTCAACTTAAATCTCCGCGCAAAAGCGGAGTATACCCCGATGGCTTGCCTTTTAAAATGAATTTCACTTCAAAAGAAAAAGCCACTTACCTGAGGGTGGGCTATGGGAGGAAAAGAAAAATAGAGGAGAGAGTTGAGGTAGGACATTGAGAGTTGATCTTGCGATCAGGGGACAGGTAAGCTTTTCACTTTTAAGAGACACAGAGCCGCTCTTATTGGCTGTTTCTTCACAGGGATCTATATGCACATCCTGTGCCAATCAAAATGGCCTTAAAAATCACGGCTTATTGGGCCTGACGATGTCTAAAATGGAAAGAACCGGTAAAAAAGTAGCTTTTAATAGCGCAATTGTATCTGTTCACGTCAAATCTTTACCAGATAAGCGTTTGGAGGCGCTCCATACAGGCCGCTTAACCTATAGATGGCCAGAAAATGCCCCTCAATGGCTTTCAGATAACTCACGAATTCGCGTCCGACTTCGAGCCTTCCTTAACTCGAGCCTTCCTTAATTCGAGCTTTCTTAAAGAATGACAGCAGATTGTAATTTTTGAGAGCAAACTGTCTAGTTTCTTTACAACCTTTTTAGCCCTATCTTCACTGGATTCCCCTAGATTTAGATACTTAGCCTCTGGCAAACCGATTGCTAACTCTTTCATGAGGGATTATGCCCTAGGAGTAAAGAAATGATGTGGTCGCTATGGAAAAAAATATTACTTGTGAGTGCCTTGAGCTTCTCGGTTAAGGCTTCTGCCTTTAGCCACGACTATATTATGATAAACCGCTCCAGCATCGAATCTGACCTTTGGTTTTCACAAACTTATGGTGTGTCTTCTTCAAGCTTCACATTTAATTCAGAGAACTCTGAATCAAAACCATCCAGCTGGCGAGGCGTTTCCTCGAGAAGCGAATTCGGCCTTGAAACCATGAAATTCTTCCAAATATCTGGCGGCGTTGAAATTCTAAAACTTGCCAAGCAAGACGCCTCTTCAGATGTAATGGAAGGCGCAAGAGCTTTTAGCGAATTTAAATTAGTTTTTTCGGCACCCATATTCAATGTTGAAGTAGGTGGAGGCCTTGCGGGTGGCAATCTTAACTACGCTACAAAAGAAACTTCAGCGAGCCTATTTTCAACTTCGAGATTCTATACGTTTGGTATCAACCATTATATGTCATCTCGCATTTCGGTTTTCGGCAAAGCCAACTCTAGTATTGAATCCATAAAACGCACCGGTGGAGATACAACGATTACAGGAGTGGAAGGCATACTCAATTCATTTAGCGGTGGAATTAGAATTTCCATCTGAAGACCTTAGACCAAGTCTCATTAGGTATGCAAAAGAGAGCTTCAAAGATGACCAGGTTCAATACCTTGTAGAATAAGGTTCATTTTCAGAAAAGTTTATTTTTCCTCAGCCATCGCGTTCCAATTAGGGAAATTCAAAGCCGGCGCAAAAGGAATCCGTAAGAGCTATAACCTCATTCCCGCTAAAATTTAAGCGCTTCCATATATTTCGCACGCCAAAGGCCCAAATAGCCGGAAAATCTTGATTCTCAAGGCGTTCAGGCTGAAATAGGTTGTTCGAGTTTCATCATTTTGGCGAAGTTCTCTAGCAACAATGATCCCCTACATGAGTTTAATGCCCATCGAAGTGTTGGAGTTGATGTTTTTTTTCCCAACTGATTTGGAATTGTTTCATTTCGTTCTTCCAGGGCAACTCTCATGCGATGCTGTCAAATATTGTAAATCATTAAGCAAAGAGTCATCACCATCATCAATGCTTCAATTCTAAGTGGCGATTTTAGGAACATTGTGTCGGCCATAAACCAAGGGTCTTTCAAAAAACGAAAGCCCTGTTCTACGTTTTGTTGCTGCTTATAAGACTTGAGAATCTCAGCTTATTTTTCAATGGTCAATTGATTAGTTGCTAATATAAAGCGCCCCTTGGTCGAGAGCTCAGTCTGGACTTTTTCGTAATTGGCAGAAGGTTTTCGAAGTGTTGATGCTGTCTTATCAGGGAGCAAGAATAAAGAATGTGCATCTTCTCGGTACGCAACGCCGCAAACACCGATCGCGGTGTCAAACATCGACCATTCCGAAGTTGTTTGACTGTAAATGGCTACGACGTTCATACCTTTCTTGGTGATATTGCCGTCGACTAATCTCTTTCGCATTTTATCTACTCCAGTTCGGCAACAAGCGCCTTTATTGCGTGCAGCGGCAGGATAAAAATCTTACCCTGCGCCAAATTCACGCATCTTCCCATAATTTAGGCGAATTTTCCCCCTGATCCTAACAAACAGCTCGATCAATCCGATAAGCCTTTTAATGCATTTTAGTAGGATTAGATTGAATGGAAAGATCAGAGTACCGGCGTTTTGACTCCCTTTGAGTACAAAAATTTGAACGAGTTAAACACAGAATGAAAAACCCCATGGTTCAAAAAACTACTGAATTACGAACACAACTCTTGCCAAATTCACCCAGCATAGAAATCAGTGACTTAGGCCACTTGGTAACCTGCATTTTCAAAGGAGGCTAAATGAACGCGCATTGGACGACGGGGTAGAAGGACGATGTACGCAGCACTGGGCAATGTCATGAAAAGAGTCCAAGATTACCTAGATGCCCAAAAAAGAGTCCTAGAATCCGAACTAACGACAGCCAGCTCCAGTACCTACAGCTCCTTAGAAAAAGGCACCATAAGTTGCTGCTCGCCCATTGCTGAAATCTCGGGAGTCATTGACGCAATGAGGGCAGATTCTCCGTTTTCCTTTCATTCCGAGATCGGGTCAAGTTTCGCCGATAGCGAATCACGCATCAAGAGGCCTGATATCTCGCGTTCTTTCCTCGGCTTTTATTGAAAAAAACAACTTTTAGGCCTAAAAAGGCTTTTTTTTGCAAATCAAACACGACCTAAGCATCCAAAAATCCATGATTCTAAAGACGTTTCTTGAAACTCTAAGGTTGATACCTTGTGGATGGGATCCCGACTATGATACAAGGAGACATGAACCGAAGGATGAGCATTGGATTTTGATCGACGCATGGGACATATTAAGAGAGAAAAAGCTAAAGCTAGCCTTCTTCACAAATCCCCTTGGTGGTCCAATAAAGTGAGAGGTGATGCAAAATGCCATTACTGCGATGTCCCTTAGATTTATGTGCCGCTTCCTGATTGGCACGGGTCCATTTCAAGGACTTACGATATCAGCCTAGTTTGATCGAATTGGCGTTACTACTATCCATCTAGAACCCATCACCTAAAATATATACGGCAGTGGGTACGGCATCTCGAATTATCGGATCAAAAGCAAGCAAAATAGACCACCAAAAAAACTAGCTTCGGCCGATCTCTTTACGCCACACGATAAGTAAAATTCCTGTCTCTTGCACTAAAAGACACAAGTCTATCGGCAGTCGTGTTCAGACAAGAAACTTATCCGAGTCTGCGACCAGACCGCAGACGATCCCATAGCGTAATATGCGGGGAGACCCTGGGATTCCAGGGCCTCCACCGAAGACAGTCTCAGTTTTTTGGCATCTTTCTAAGGCGCGTACTTGATCTGGAGTTTATCTATACAAGGACGTGTGGGGAACATTGAGGCAAAGCGTATGGTTTGAAACGGCATCGTACTCGCCTTCGCTTCGATTACTTGCAGTGGGGACTCCTGGGGAAGGTAGGAAGCCAGAGTCGAAGACGTTTGGTTATCGATCACATAGACATTACTTGCGCCAGATAGCCACCGATGTCCTGCACTGAAAGCAATCTTCAGGACTGGCCGCGGGAACGTAACAGTCATCAAGCTGAAACAAATCCAGTCACTCTTGTAGGGAAAATCTTTGTAGACGAGTGGATCGTAGTTGTCAAACATTTGACCGTCGAACTTGACACCGTCGATGATCCGAACAGAATGACTTTCCTCCGCTTGGGACAACGTGACCCCCGCGGCTTGGCCGAAGACGTTCTCGAATTCCACAGTCTGACTCCAGGTCTCCGGCTTTATAGTCACATCGTAGTCCTCAACCTCGCCATATGTGAATGTTCCGCAGGAAGAGGGATAGTTTTTCCGCTGCATCGCAAAACGAATCCGTGTTTTTCCGCCGACAACGGTGGAAGGTATTTCGATCTGTCTTGTCACCATTTTCCCGTCAGTGCCTGAACTAGCGACGAGCTCCGAGCTTGAAAAAGTTCCATCTCCATCAAAGTCGATCCATGCGCTCCAACCCACAAACGTATTTCTTAGCAATATCTTCGGGGTTAAACTAAGAGACTGTGTGCCAACTGAGAGGACCACACTGGCAGACAAGTCCCGATAGGAATAACCCGTGGTACGACCCGAGCTAACGGTTTTACCATTAAAGGCCACCGAATCAATCCATTCCTTTGAATTGTCGCTGGCCCCTTATGCACAATAGTTAGTGGACGCCGTTAGATTCGCTCCCTGTTGCAAAGGAGCGGCAAGCCTTCCGTCTTCTTGAGCATTAGAGCCACGTTCATAATCGGAACATGCTGCAGCAAAGGCCAAAAGGCCGAATCCAGCTGAAAATGGAACATTCATACTTAACCCTCTTTAAATTAATTTTATACCTGTAAAGAGATCATTCGCGACCTGCTATCGACTTCGATTTTCAGAACTTAAGCGGAAAAGCTATCTATCTCCAGTTCGTTCCACGGGCGTCTTATCTAAATAGTTAATGAATTCAATTTGGTAAGTTTGTAAAATATTTTTTACTTACTCATTTGGAGTGTTTGCAAATGATGGGAAGCCTGGTCAAGGAAGACCTGGCTGTGAGCTTCGATATGATCGAAGATCCACGGCTAGATCGAACGAAGAAGTATCCGATCGAAGAGATTATTTTTTTCGCACTTTTTGCAGCATTGCTAGGAATAGAAAGCTGGCGAGCCATCGAACTTGTGGGTAAAGAAAGAATTGATTTCCTTCGGAAATTTTACTTTTTAAGGAAGGTGTTCCCTCCCATCAGACTATTAGCCGGGTATTTTCTATCTTGAAGCCAAAGTCTTTTGAGAGCTTCTTTCGTAAATATACAGCGGCCCTCTGCGGTTAAAATGAAGGTAGGCATATTGCCTTGGATGGCAAAACTATGTGCGGACCCTATGACAAGGCATCAGGCAAGAAAGCTCTTCATTTGCTCCATGCTCAGGCTGTAGACATGGGAATTACTTTAG
>JBAXBA010000115.1:0-9639 GCA_037142195.1 Pseudomonadota bacterium | reverse complement strand
TTCCTAAAACGTAGGTTGAGTGATTTTTTCGCCATCGACTTTCTCACTACTGATTGGTATGAAAAATACTTTCCTCCCGAGTGGAAACGACAAATCCCTTTTACTATCGAGGATTTATGCAGCGCTGTCAAAGATGGGACCATCAAGGATAATTGGCCAGACTCTTTGAAGTCCTATGTGTCTCGTGTACATGCTCTGGGGCTGGATAGAAATGTGAAAGCAGACTACTCGCTGCACGAAAACAAGTTGGAAAAGGACATTATGATTGGAATGAATGTCAAAAAAGTAAAGGAAACTGCTCAATTATCAAAACTGATTCATGATATTTGCTCAAACAACAATATTACACATATTCTGGACTTGGGTTGCGGTCAAGGATATCTTTCCACAGTCTTGGCTTTTCAATTCAAGTACAGTGTTATTGGCTGGGATGCTGATCCTCATCAAACAAGTGGTGCTACACAAAGAGCTAAAAGAATAGCAAATCTCTTATCTCTTCATGGCCACCAAATTGCTGATGGGTAAGATGAGCAACAAATAGCAAGGATTAACTTATCGTATCAGATGCTTGGAATTCATGACAGAGAGAATAGAGTGGGATGACTTGGCATCAATATTTGCTAAAATCTTTAAATTGTTTCCTGAAGCCAAAGGTAAGGCAAAGTAGTGATTAGGTTCATAAGCTAAAATCAATTTTTTTTCATCAATAGGCAGAAGATGGCTTATTTGCGGATTGCACTGTTGCGGAAATCTTTCCCCCACAATGATTTCCGCATTTTGCAACGACAATGTCATGAACAAGAATATAGAAAATGCCGACTACCAAGTGGTCTCGTTGGTAAATCTTGGCTGTTGCTACCATTTGCTCACTGAAAAGGGCGGACTGGATTGGACAGATCGTGGAACTGAAAGAGATACCCATCAGCAACAGCAAGTGCAGGATGACCATTCTTTAGCAGAAAATCCATCTAATAAGGGCAGCGCTGAATCAACCATTCCTACCACCGCCTATACCCCCCAAAACACATTTGGGTATCCCATGTCTCGCTACTTGGACAATTCCACGTTAGGCCTCAACAATCGAATGGTCGCCTGTCAGGCACCAAAACAATGGCAAGCAGATATTTCCTCTAAAGCAAACGCAGGTCTAGGATCCATTCGAAGACTCTATTACCGATCAGTCCTGGAACGAATAATGAAAGAGTACAATATCCATCCTCCTCATCTTTCCTCTTATGAAGCTCTTAAAGCTACTGCTACAGGAGAAAGAGCAATCAAAAAAATGGGAGTAAAGGAGTGTGTGGATCCTGTAACATACACTCATGCTGCCCTCAAGAGGCTTGGCTGCTGTGTGCCTGATCAGTTGACGAATGGTGTTATTATGGGTACTTTTGAATGGCATAATGCTGCAAAGGAAGAAATAGCGGAAGTATGGGCACTTCGATGTATGCTTGGAGATGTAGTTGAAACCCTGATACTAGTAGATCGTTGCTTGAGGGTCAGGGAAAGCGGATGCTCGGTTGATTTGGTTTCTATCTGTGATCCAGGAGAATCTCCAAGAAATATGGCGGTCGTATGTACTTATGATAACAATCTTTCGACTCTATCTGCGAAGACGGAGAAACTCTGATGTTGTCATATTGCAAACTTGTCAAACATTTCACCGAACCCTTTTTCATGGCGAACTCACCAGAATTTACTAAAGCTGCAGAAGAAGTAAGTATTTCATGAATGAATAAACAACCATGAAATTCTAATTATCATTCCTAATAGGTTAAATCATTGGCAACCAAGCCTAGCAACGATGACCTTCTTGAATTGTACTCTCTATTCAAGCAGGCAACTGTTGGAGACAACACCACTACTCAGCCAGGAATGCTGGATTTCACTGGAAAGGCTAAATGGAATGCATGGATTGCAAAGAAAGGAATGTCTTCTGAAGATGCTGAAAAGGCTTACATTGCAAAGGTTGCCGCATTGAAGGGTTGAAAGGTTGACTACTACTCATCCTAATAAAGAAATTAAGTGAAAAGAGACATTTATGTAAGAAAACAAGTAAAGAGAAATGTTGTGAGAGAACGTGACCCTAGCCAACGGGGCTAGAGTGTGTTATACTTCTTCCATTCCACAAGTTCCGGGACTACCTCTGGCTCACGCAGACGAAAGATATGAATAGTTCTCATCAAGCCGTTCACATCGATCATGTACCAAGTGCCGATCGCACACCCCGCTGCTAGTAGCCAACAAACCACAGAGGCGCCAAACCCAACTCCATAGTAGGAACCAGGGAAATCTCGCTCAATAAGTCTATACATGATACCGGCTCCCATACAGAACGAGATAAAGTTGAGCAAACCTAGAGATGGATAGAATGATGAGGAGGCAGAAAGATCAGATTGAGAGAGAATGACTCGACTAGCGCCTTACCAGAAAGAGAAAATAGGCCAATCAGAATGGGCTTGATGCCAAGAACTTTTCCTTGGTCTAAGGAGGAAGAGAGAATCATAGTTAGGCCAGCAGCGCAAGCAAACGCAAGAAAGAGAGAGACGAGCATCATGACACCGCTGGTCAGCTGCCCATTACAGAACATGATGTGTTCTTGGACTGACTCTTGGCTTAAGCTGGTGTCTATTTGCTGAATGCATGCTGAATAGGGAGCTTGGTGCCAGGAGTTGTTTACTGCAGCATTAAAGAGACCCAGTTTAATTTGAGCACTATTATTGCGAATATCTCTAGTCTTGTAGGTGACCCAGCCTCCACTGACTCCTGTTATTGAAAAAACAAACAGCGCATAGGAAGTAATGGTCAAGAGACAAAACATGGGGTCGGTAAAGACGGTGGATGTTAGGCGGTCCCAACCAGACTTGACTCTTTCAAAAATATCAGCAATTCCGTCCATTTTATTTACTTACGGTTAACCGTATTGCTTAAGATTTCTTTGTTGGAAAGTGGCGTTGGCATTTTTGGCCGCCACGTTTCCCTGGTAAAGCCATTTTATTCCAATTAAGTCGTCAATATCATATCTACAATAGATTGGAGAGAAGAGGAGGGAAGCGACGAAGGGAGACTCTCATGCCAGTCCCGGAACGCCAATACCCTTTCCCCAATAACTTTAAAGGGGACCCCAAAAGGGAAGCCTCAAACAGCATCAGATTAAAGCAAGCTTCGGCAGGAGACTATTGAAATAATTCTGATTTGACAATTTTGGGAAGAGGATGATTTCGTTTGAGATCATATGTTCCATACTCTGGAATGGGAATGGTTGCTTGAACAGAGTTGAGAATGCTCTGGTAATCTCCTTGAACACTATTCCCTTCTTGTCTAGACGGGACCCTATGGATACTATTTGGATCTATTATTCTACCCTGTGGGGGTAGCACTTTTGATTTGACAAAGTTGTTGATAAGGAGCGTGATTTTTGGCTGATAGACACTATCTGTGTATACTGCCTCTTTAGGAGCAAAGCTACCAGCATAGTCATTTTCTGGGGGATATTGGTGATTTCGATGGTCGTGTTGTAAAAATGGAGTACCTGCAGATGTTGAAAAGGTTCCAGTTACTCCAATTGTGCTTATGTGTCCAGAGATAAGTGCATTGTCTTTAGATGGAGGTGTTGGCAATAGTTTTTTTGACACATCTCCAGGATGAATGTCCCATTCATAAACTGCTGGAATGGTGATGGGCCCCTTTCTCCTTCGTCTAGCCATTACAGTCGCATATCCTCCTGCACCACTTCCGATATATGTGTCTTTGTTGTTGGCATTATTTTGCTTTTCTGCTTCTTTTTCCAGTTTTTCTTTTAAAGCCTGAAAGTGATCGAGTCGATTCGAGGGATCTAGAAATGATGCAGTGAGTAAAGAATGGGATACTTGCTTCGAAATCACAGCGTACCCTTCATTTTTTCTCTTTCCAATGAGACAGCTTTTAATTTTTTGATGCGCAATGCCTTTTTACGTAAAAGATTGAGAGTTTTCTTACTGTATTGGTCCCAGCCAATGTCATTTTCTGCCGCTTGGATATTCAATATGGGACCTTCTTTCGAGTTATAGTCAAAATCTTTGATGGTACTGTGACTCAAAGTGTCCCAATTAGAATTTTGCAGAGCTGCGACTTCCTTCAAAGAGTACTCAGCTTCAGACATGTAAATATCAAATTGATCCGGGGTTTCTTTAGCATTAATGGGATGAGAAACTTCAGAGGCTTTCTTAATTCTTCCAATATCGGGCTCGTCCTCCTCTCGGATTGGGACTGCTCGATCAGACACATGTGCCTCGAAAATAATGGAAGAGGTGTACAAGGATGATGTTGATGCGCCTCTGCTATGTATGTTGCGACCAACATTTACTAATGGTGTTTTCAAATTGCTCGGCCTCCTTTCCCGACTTTGCTTCACAGGAAATGGTGACGAGTTCGATGCCAAAATCATATGTGAGCCGGAGAGACCATCCACGCTCTCTCCATTAACAGAGACGATTGATTGAAATGGTAGAGCCTCAAACAGAGTGTCTAGGATAGTTTTTCCTTTACTTTCTGCCTGAGGTACTACAATCTGTGGAACTGTAGATAGTGAAGATCTTCTACTATGGCGGCTACTCGCCATTAATCTTTTTTTGAGCTCTACTTCTTTGTTATCCATAAAACTGACTGAGGGGCGATCAGGATATTGTTCTTTAGGTACTGCATTTGTTTCAGAGTCAGCAGAAAACAAAGACTGAAAGCAATCATTGGCTACGGTTTGAATGTCTTCAATCTTGCTACCTGCTTCATGAAGTGTTTTCAATTTCGATAGAGGAGAGCAGGACAAGCTTGATCGTAAATGTGGGCTGGTTTTTTGAATAGTGCTTGCAGTTCGAAAGAGTTTCGTGATATCACCAACATTAACATTATTCTCCAAAAAAGATGGCGTCTTTTTTTCAACGCCAAAAGATGGCTGGTCATCATCGGCAACTTCTAGTAATAAGCTTGGCTGGTTTAGAATAGATCGTTTGGTTCCTGAATCGTTAGATGCCAATTGCTGCTGCTCGAATGAATTTTCTCTTCTTTCTGACCTTTTTTCTGGTATACTTTGCTTGGATGGATGGGTGATTAACTCTTCGGAGTCAGAAGCGCTAATATGAACGTTTAACCCGCTGTTTGCTTCAAATTTTGAGTCGGCGCCCGTTACTGTGGCTGCGTTGTCGTGATGTATTTGTTTCGATTTGATTGAATCTTTCCTCGTATTCAAGTCAATCCCGCTATTTGGGACCTCGGTGTGAGAAGCTCGCAATTTTTCTCGATTTCCTTCACTTTGTCGTTCTGGCTCTTCAATAGATAGATATTTTTCAGTTTTGTCTATTTTAGCAGGAAACCTAGCGTCGCTACCGACACCTGAAGAATACTCTTTACTTGTCGAAACAGAGCGGAGAGCTGTAGATTGTTGTGGTGGTACTGTGGAACGTCTTTTTTCACGAATTTCTTCGATTTGTCGAAGAGACTCTTCTATTGATTGGTTTTGTTCAAATTTGGATACAAAAGCCTGCGATACTATCGGAACATTATTTGACAGGATTTGTGCTTTTACGGCTGCTTTTAAATAGGTTTTAGAAATTTCTTGTCCGTGATCTTCACCAATCTTCGTCGATTGGCGGGGATTATGAGTGTTTGTAGATGGTCGTTGAATCCGAAATTGGGATTCTCGGAAGTAATCGTCGAGCCCGTCGTCTTGCTGCTTTTTTGATGCTTCTGCGCTTTTCTTTTCCATAAGATATTTACGAAATTGGTTACTTTTCATCAAAACAGCCTCTGTATTTGATAAATGACCACTGGTGGGCAAGTTTTTAGGAGCTGGTAAATGAAAGTACTAGAGAACAAACATATAGATAATTTTCTGTCAGAGACTTAATTTTTTCATTTGCTGAATGAACTTACTTGGTCAGTGACTTTTGAAATGATCATTTTTCTTGTTTTGCCCAATTTCCCAGTATTTAGCTTATCTACCGCGTGGCTCCCTTCAGGTCCTGACTCGGAGCTATCGCTGTCGGATAGGTCATCATCCAGAGATTTATGTAAGTCATCGCCATATGCAGCAAGCTTTTGTAGCATTTCGGGCTTAAACTTTGGTGTAATCTTTTTCTTGTGATTTCTACTTTTATAGTGCGACAACCTTTCAGTTGCGAGATAGCTTCCCATTTTGGAATCAAATATGTCTCCTGGATCCTTTTCTCGTAGCAACCATTCGTCAATATCTTCGTTTCCGTCGGTATCAAAATCAGACTCGATTGTTTCACCATTAGGTAATACGATGAGCGGGCGTTTGTTACGCTTGGTATTTTTCAGAGGGCTAAATTTTTTGGTTGCAAATGCGGCTTTGGCCCTTGCTGCTTCCATTGCCGCACTCTGAGCGAAAGCTGTTGCTTTCTCTTTCTTCAGATTTTGCAAGTTTAATTTTGCTGGCTTACAAGCTTTAGCAGTTCTGTAAAATCTTTGAAGCGTAATAACTGCAATCAGGGTTCGTTGAAACGCTCTCCTCTGCTGAAGACTCTTCCACCTAGCCTGAATATAAGAGACTCGATGTGACTTAATTGTTTGCTTTAAATCCCGAATAAAAGAATAGATTGATTCATCATTATCCATGAAAGGAATTAGTTTGGACTCTGCCTTCATGTCCCTTATTGCTTCTAGCAACCAGTTGAGGCGATGCTCTTGGATTGAGAGAGCCTGCGACAAGTCATTTGTCCCATCACCATACGTAGTAATATATGCTAGATATGGTGCAAAATATTTTCCATGGTGGTTGATGATGGTCTAGTATAGATGGGGGTGAGTCATACATATAGGTCAGAGTCGTTAAGTGCACCTCTTCTTTTGCATCAGCAAATCTTTCCCACAATTCAAAGTTTTCTATATTCTGAGATGGTGTCATATTCAAGTCTTCTTGATAAGTTTCATATTGCTTAAGAATGTCATTATAAAAATATAGGAGCGCAAAATGTCGCCCAATCAAGCCCCTTTGCTTTGAAAATGATGATGATTTCATTTGAACTTGATTAAAAACCTAATAGAAATAGAGAGGGTTTAGGATTGTTCCGCCTTCGTTTGAAAAAAAAAATACTCACTTCCATAGATTTGAATAGTTCTCGAACATAAGGGCCACAAAAGTCTTCTCGATTAATCGTATTTTCTAATAAATTCAATGATTTCAGATTTTTGCATATGGCAATATTAAAGATTGCAGCTCGATCTACGTTTCGTAAAAGAAAAGCAGGGAATCAGCTGCCGACGAGTTAAAACATCTACTAAATCACCTTTAAGCAAATTATCACTTAAATCCAATTCTGTCAAAAAGGGGCAAAATGAGAATGGTGCAACATCTGTAATTTGATTTTGAGACAAGTTGAGTAATCGCAGATTAAATAGCCAGTTTGTCCCAGTCTTAACACTCGTTATAAGGTTTCCATTTAATTTTAACTCATACAAAGCTTCAGTTTTTAGATCAGGAAAATTCCGGACCAAATTATTAGAAGCATCGAGGTATTGTAAAAGAGGAATCTGGCTAATATCCCGAAAGATATTATCTTCCAAGTGACTGGAACTGATATCTAGATAGACTAAGTTTCGGAAATGACGAGCCGTAGTCATCTCCTTAATACAAGAATTATTCATAAGCAAGATACACAGAGAGTTTGCATTTTCTAAGCCCTCCAGAGAAGTAAACATGTTTTTGGATATATCTAAGGAAATAACTCTTTCCCCAATTCCCTAATACAAATTATTTGTGAAAGGAGGGAAAACGGTGTAGTAGCGGTTACCTTCAACTCGCGGATTTTGTTTGAATAAATTTTAATGCACTTCAATTTCTTCATATCCCGAAAATCCATGATTTCTAACAAATTTTCCTGAAGAACAAAACACGTCTTAGATCAAAATAGCTTTCGGACGCCACTTACTGAAGCATCGATGGATTCCAAATTAATTAGAGAATCCATATTGTATAGATTGGGAAGCTTGTTATTTTTGACGAGCAGATGGCGAACAAAATCTGGGCTCACCCCTGATAAAGGAATCTATAATGCAAGAAAATTTAGCTTTGACTTCGGAGAAAATGTAAAAATACCCTGTCTAATTCACAGTCTTGCAAATCAAGAATATCCAATTCTTTCACAGACTTGACGTCTACACCCATGGCTTTGCGTCTTTCAAGAGCTTTTTCCATGAGAGAAGCGTCCCTCTGATGATTGCTGGAATCAACCAAGACCATTTCTTGAATCTTGTAATTCTTTGCAACTTTTAAATTATTTTTTCTGACCGATAATTTCTCCATATTGTCTTTGAGATATTGAATATCCTCTGTCAGTTTACGAACATCAAATGCAATTATTTTTGCATTGCCATTGAGATATTCCGAGGCCTTGGAGAGTTCCTCTTTTGCCGCAGCCACATCTTCAAGGTTTTGGTGCAGTTCAGTGTGATGCCGCTCATACCGAGACTGAATACTCAGAGCTGAATGTCTTAATTTTTGATTTCTCGCCTTTTCCTTTGCAAAAAGAGATTTCCAAGTCTCTTTTAGGTAGTGGTTGAGTGTTCGCTCCTTATTTTGAAGACCAGGTATTGCCCCTTTCCTGTCACGAATATTTCTGGAGAATATGTTCTGATTTGTCTTGAAAGATGCCAGCATGAAAGCTTTTTTCGTTTGGTATGATTTGATACCTTTCATTTTTTCCGTCATCATGTCCAATTCTAATTGTAATTTTCTAGCCAAAGCCTCGATTATTTTTGTGTTAGCTTTTTCCTGAGAAGCATCATCATTAGTAGATTCCAGGCTGCTACTTTCGTCTTGATAGCCATGTAGTAATAAATCTTGTATAGACCGCGTCTTTTTTTGCAAGATTTCCCATTCTGACCTACTGCCGTTACTTCCCCTGGAATGTTCTCTATGTGGATTTAACGTCCCAGCAGAGCTGCTGCGTCTCATTGTAGTATGCCGACTCGTTTCTTTCCGCAAAGTTTTGACAAGATCGCCCTGCTCTGCTATTTGCCGATTGAGGTACTTTAATCGTTTTTCCATGTCCATCTCCAAGGCATCAGTTTCCGCCGACCTTCCATTGGCTTTATCAAAAACCTTCTTCAGATCAATCATATCATTCCCTCCTCGCGAAGCCTGGATCATTTTTTGCTCTGCGGCATCCAATAAGTTCGTCCTAATTCTGACTCCCTTTAAATCAAATATTTGATTTGAAGAATTGTGATAATTATCAATGCCTCGGATAACAACAGTTCCTTTTAGTAAGTGACCTTTGGGTTTGGCTTTCTTTTCCTGTAAAAGGAGTTCCTCTGCCGCGCCTTTTTTGATATTTTCAGGGATTTTTTTGCCAAATCCAGGTTTTGGCAATCGAGACTTTGATGTACCTTCATCCGTTTGCTGACTAGTTACAAAAAGACTAGGATCGGAAGTCTGTTGTAAGGGGGTAACATTATTCGAAGAGACAGCATTATTTGAAGATAGTGCATTATTGCTGACATTTTTCTGCTCGATCGGCTGAAGAAGTGATTTTGCTGTTTTTACTCCGTCTTCCTCTTCTTCATCCTCTTGGACATTCTCTGTGAATTTTGGGACACGAGAAGAAAGTTGCCGCAACTGCATAAAGTAGTCTTTATCAGTTA
>JBAXBA010000114.1:0-9853 GCA_037142195.1 Pseudomonadota bacterium | reverse complement strand
TATTTTACAAACTTACCAATTTGAAATCATTAACAATTTAGATAAGACACCCGTGCCGAAAGCTCACTTTTAGTAGCACCTATGGGCATGTTGCCTTTAGAATGCAAGGTTGGATACCTTTGTGATCTTAGACCCTTCTACTGAGAAAAAAGTACGTTCTAATTGACGTTAGCGAGGGTCAAAATTGGTTTGCGCTATTTCTCAAAAACCATCTAGGTAAATTGCGAGAATCTCCTTCAAGACAGAACCAATATATATCTCAGCTCGGCACCATAAAATGACTTTTGGGAGCCTTTGCACTAGGTATGACAAAAGAAAATGAAGAGACCTGCAAAATCTGATCACCATCCTAAGATTTAAGCTTTTAAAACTTAAGATTTGGCCGTTTTTCTTAGAGTTATGCTACTTTTCCTGATTCCATCGATGACATAAACTAAAAGTCCTATCCAAACGAAACAAAGTGCCAATATTCTTTCAGAATTGATGTCTTCCTTAAAAATGAAAATGGCGATAGCAAGCTGCAGCATGGGTGAAAGATAACCGAAAAATCCCAGGGTAGAAAAAGGGATTCTCTTTGCAGCTTCAGAAAACCAAATCAAAGGAACAGCCGTCAAGGCTCCACCAATCGAGATAAGAATAGAAAAGGTCAGGCCTCTCTCTAAACTTAAAATATCAACTTGCCCCATTTGGGGAGAAAAAAGAAGAAACAAGGCAATGGGCAGTAGCAGAGCACATTCCACAGAAATGCTCTGGAGGCCTGAGAGATGATTTTTTTTCTTAAAAATTCCATACAAACAAAATGTAGAGGCCAGTGAAACCGATATCCAAGGAAACCTATTATGACCACTGCCCATGATAAGTAAACCGAATACAACAAAAGCAAATGCAATCCAAATGTTTCTTGAAATTCGCTCTTTGAATGCTAAAGCCCCAATCACAACATTTAATATAGGGTTAATAAAATAGCCTAAACTCGCCTCAACTGCATGGCCTGAATTGACAGCGTAAATATAGAGTCCCCAATTAGAGCCGATAAATAAGGCATTCGGGAAATTTGATAACAATACTTTTTTAGACCTAAGATTTCTCGCAAGAACCCCAATCTCGCCTCTGTAAAAGAATAGTCCTATAAAAAAGATAAAAGACCAAACGATGCGGTGGGCAAGAATTTGGAGTGGAGGAATGGATTTAAGTAAAATCCAAAATAACGGCACGAGGCCCCAGAAAACAAAGGCCCCGACAGCATAAAGAAAACCTAGGGATTTCTCATTTAAACGTTTCATAAAATGGCTCAATATAGTTAGGACTAGGTCTCAGCCTTTTCTCACCCCAAAACGAAAGTAAGACATTTCATACTTAAAATGTAGAATAGGTGGCACTATCTCTCCACTTCTGCTTTCAATAGATTGAAAATCGTACTCGCAGGGTTTAATACTCCCATCTTCATAACACCATAATCTTAATAGCACCATTGGAATTAGGTTGGTTTCCACCAAGAACCCATCTGTAGCTATTCATTGAGTTAGAGAAAACAACTCCGATAAGCAAGGCAGGACAAAGCAATCCGGGAGGAAAACCTATGAAACTTGCATTTATTTCATTAATATTAGTCAGTTGCGGAACAGACCTCAAGACCCCTAAGGGCCAAACAGATCACCTTCCTCTAAATGACTGCGCACCCATCGCCGTTCCAAGATTTGATGGGTGCAAAGTTGCTGCACTCTACACAGAAAATTCGAAAGTAGATGAAAGCGGAAAAACGATTCCTCTTTCCAAAGCTCCCCTTTGGTCCGTTTGGAAGTTTAATGAAGCGCCCCAAGCATTACGCGACGAATGGAAAACGGGGGATGTGATTGCCGAGGTCTATGGCTATGTAAATCTGGGAACTCCTTCTGATGCAAAAAATGTAATCTCACTTTTGGAAAGGTCTTCGAGATTTAGTAAAATGCTAGATGAGAAGGGCAAACCAATATTTAAGGACAGCTATTCCACCAATAAAGATTGGCAAAAAGTAGCTGATACCGTCGATGGTAAAGTAACAGGTGATATAGAGACTAAGCAGTTGATCTTAATGGTTCCTCTATCTGAAAGTTTAGTAAAAGATGCCAGAATGGAGATCTCTTACAGTGAAAAAGCCGGTATTGTCTCTGCATATATGTACAACAAAGTGGCTATTTCTGTTCCACTTGTCGGTGTCATTGCTGATCCTTATGGGCTGCAATTTAAAATGGAATTCTATCCCTACAAAAATGGCATTCTTTCTTACAGTAGCGCAGTTATCAAACTAAAGAAATTTCAAGATAAGTTTGGAAACGAAGTCGTAGGAAGCTTTGCGACGAGTTTCTTTCGCTGGTATATTAGTGAACTTACCGACCCTAAGTTTATGTAGGCTGATTGGCAAATAGAGCCTCTTCTCTAAGAGTTGTCATTTACCAATCACCTTTATAGATTTGCATCGACTTTGCTAAAGCGCTCCCTTTAGTCGCGATTTGAATCCTAAGAACGCTGAAGTTGACTGTTTCTTAGACTAATTAGAAACCATTCCGATTTTTAAAGGTAAAGGGCCTCGATTGATCTGCAAAACCATTTTTCGTCAAAGGCAGCGATATTAAAAAACCAAAATCTAGGGAATCGCTGAGAGATCGGGCATAGGGGTGCCGCCTCGATAATAGAGCTGAGGATTCGATGGGAAGTCTTCGGTATTTCTAGGGACTGCTGAGGCAACCAGCGCATGGTCTAACGACTTTGAGCAGGCAGGGTCGGTCGCCTTCATATCTCCCGTGAGTAGAAAGGCCTGGCAGCGACAGCCACCAAAGTCCTTAGACTGGTCAGGACAAGATCTGCAGGGTTCAGGTAGCCAACTGTCGCCTCTAAAATGGCTAAAAGAAGGAGACTTCCAAATGTCTTCAAGCGCGCTATCTTTTACATTATCAAATTTTAAAGGAAGTTTTCGCGCTCCATGACAGGGAAGTACAAGTCCATCAGGACAGACTAACATCATATACTTTCCCCACCCCCCACTACATGCCTTAGGACGACCTTCAAAATAGTCAGAGACCACATAAAAGACCTGCAATAATTTCCCTGAAGGGGAATCTCGAAACTTCTTTACGGCTGCTTCTGCTTGTTGTACTTGCGTTGCAGAGGGCAGCAAAGCATCACGATTAAAAAAAGCCCAACCATCGTACTGGGCATTAGCAAGTTCGACATAATTAGCTCCAAGTGAAATCGCAAACTTCAAAATATCATCAATTCTCTCAATATTATGTCGATGAAGGACAATATTGAGAACCATGGGATATCCGCTTGCCTTAATACATCGAGCGGCTTCGAGTTTGCGTTCAAAGGAACGTCCTCCACCTATAGCATCATTTAAATCTCTGGAGGATGCTTGAAAGCTAAGTTGGATATGATCAAGACCAGATGCTTTGAGACTTTCGGCACGTTTTTCGGTAAGACCAATCCCAGAAGTTATCACATTTGTATAATACCCTAGGTCTCGACCATGTCGCACGAGTTCCTCGAGATCATTCCTAAGAAGGGGCTCTCCCCCTGAAAAACCCAGCTGCACTGCACCTAGTTTGCGAGCTTGTTCCAGCGCACTTTTCCACTCTTCGGTATTCAATTCATCGCGAATTTGATCATATTCCATAGGATTAGAACAATAGCTACATCGCAAAGGACAGCGATACGTGAGTTCTGCTAAGAGCCATAGAGGCACCTGTTTAGCCTGGGGCTCATTTAAAATTCTATCACTTTGCTGTAAGTTCGATCCAACCTTGCTCATAGGCCCCCACAAGAAATTCTTTGACATCTTCTAACAAAGATTGACCTTCAAAGTTTTCTTGGATTTTAGCTACTATTTTCGTGAAATCAATCGGCCGTTCACATAAGGAGAGTATAGATGCCGCCTCATCATTCATTTCCACCATTCCCTCTGGATAGAGAAGGACATAGGAATTTTGCACGGGCTCATACTGGAGGCGAAAACCTTTCGCTAGAGATATATCGCAAGCATCTAGTTCCATATTCATCTCCCAACTCCTTCCATCATGGCCCCTGAAATCGCGTTGGCCATAGACCAGAGCACATCTAGCTTAAATTGGATAATACTTAATGCCTTTTCTTGAGCTTCGCGAGTTTTAAAGTATTCCATGGTCACAGTAAGTCCATGATCCACATCTCGCTTAGCTTGAGTCAAACGGTCGCGAAAATAAGTTAAGCATTCGCTTGGAATGTAGGAATAATGCTTTGAAAAAGCTTCTAAACGTCGCTCATGGGCGGTAGTTGCAAAAAGCTCCGTTAGAGACGAGCAAACCGCTTCCTGCCAGGGAGCTGTCCGAGCAAAATTGACGTAAGCATCAACCGCGAATCTAACGCCAGGAACTACATTTTTAAAACTTAGCATAACCTCTCGCGATACTCCAAGTCCCTGACCTAACTTAATCCAAGCCTCAATGCCGCCTTTGCCTTCCGAGGGACCATCTTGATCCATCAAGCGCTGAATCCAAATTCGCCTAAATTCTACGCTTTGAGAATTCGCCAAGATAGCGGCATCTTTCTTAGGTATATTGGCCTGGTAATAGAAGCGATTTGCGACCCAGATTTGCAGATCAGATTGGCTCAATTCGCCTGCATATAGTTTCTTCTCAAATAAATGCTCTAAATGATAAGAGTTCCTCTTTGCTAACATTTGGTTGTAAAATTCTTCAGGGCTCCAAGCTTTGGCATCTTTTGCGTATAAATCCATGTCTTACTCCTGTTGAAAAGCGAATCAAAGCTCGATTTCTAACCCGTCATGCCCAACTTCAATGCCTCGGCTTCCCAAATATTTATGCTCTTCAGAATTTTCATCAAGTATGGGGTTGGTATTGTTAATGTGAACAAGAATTCTACGGGATTCTGAATACTTTGATAAATACTCAACCATTCCATTTTTTCCCGCAATGGCTAAATGACCCATTTCAGATGCTTTCTTTTTCCCACATCCTGCAGTAATCAATTCGTCTTCCGACCAAAAGCTTCCGTCAGCCAATATCAAATCGCTCTCTCGTAACACCCGGTCTATTCCTGCCACGGTGGAAGTGGCTAGACCGGGGGTATAGAATGCCGTTTTTCCAGAAGCCGAACACATTATAGTTAGCGCGACATTGTGACCGAGGGCCTCATTCCCTCTATGGGGAGAATAAGGCGGAGCTTTTCCTGAAACCGGAATGGCTTTAAACTTTAGACCTGGAGCCTCAGGTATTTCAAAATGATCTCCTACAATACTCAGGACTCGACGCTCTACTCCGCAGTAAGACTCAAGAATCTTTAAAACTGGAAAACCGGCCATGAGGTCTTGATAGACTTGATCTGTACAGTAGACTACGAGCTTTTCGCGAGCTTCGCGCAAAGAAAGTAGGCCTGAAACATGATCAAGCTGACTGTCTGTTAGTATGACTGCAGAAATCGGTGATGCGCGAATGCCATCCTCGTGGGAAAGGGGAATAAACTGCTCAATTTGACTTCTAATATCAGGAGAAGCATTTAGCAGAACCCATTGGTTGCCTAGTCCCTTAACGGCGGCGGAAGACTGAGTTCGAGACATGCTTTGAATACTACCATGGCGGTAGCCGGAGCATTGAACACAATTGCAATTCCACTGGGGGAATCCTCCCCCAGCCGCAGACCCTAAAATTTTAAGTTTCATGGCTATTTTGTCCAGAAATACATAGTAATTTCAAAACCGAGACGGAGTGTTTTAAAGAAAGGTTTATTCCAAATCTTCTTTGTGGAATGTCCCGTTGTAAGTGAAACTTCTTCTTTTCTGTTCTTCATGTTTCCCCAACCTTTACCAATAGAATTGAATATAGGACCTATTTTATTACAAATGGCCTCGACTAGAAAGGTATGGGACACTTCTTAATTGCTGGGATCTCCCATTTTAAGCAAGTTTCTATAAGCCTGAGCATATTATTAGCGTTTCCAGGAGGTTGTAAAATTCTCGAGATTTTAAAAATGAGTAAAGATGATTCCGGCTAGATGCAGCCCTAGGTTGGCTCCGACTATCCACGGAAAAAGCATTTAAAATACATCTCCCGGAAAAAAAATCGTCCTGCTGCGAAGTAGGGAACGAAAAAAAGGTGAATTAAATAGAGAGCCGGAAAAATGTACCGATAGTAGATTTTTAAACACAAAACCTCATTGAAATGCCTGACGATCATTAGCTAGGGCATCCTGTCGCAGCCTAAACCCTTTAGGCTTTCAAAATCCTCTCAACCATGGACGATACAAAAAACAAGAAATGATTGGTGATGCGCCTTTACTACTTGTACTCGTGTCGGATCAAAGATTACTACATGCAAACTCTCATAAATCGATTACGGCTTCGCCAAATGCTGCGCATTGCTTCATTCAACATCAATGGATCACATGGGTCATGCTTTGCCGGGAGAAGCGACAAAGAAATTACTCAGATATCCTGGATTTTTAGGACTAAAACATTTGCAACTCTACCAGCATCAAAAATTGATCTTAAAAAAGGCCCTCTGCATTAGCCAACGAATTGCTTTGACCATCGGTTGACCATCGACAAATATGTTTGATAGGGTCATTGACATACTAATATGTTAGAGACTCTATGGAGTTTGAATGGGATTTGTCAAAAGAGTCTGAAAACATCAGAAAGCACTCTGTGACCTTTGGGGAAGCTGCGACTTGTTTTTCTGACCCTCAAGGTATTCAGTTGATGGACGCAGAGCATTCAAAATCCGAGGTGCGATATTTTTGGTTCGAAATGTCATCAAGCGGTCGTATATCGACAACACGTTTTACGCTGCGTGGCGATGTCATTAGAATCATTGGAAGTGCCGATTGGCGAAAATTTAGGAGAATATACAGTGAAGCAACCAAAAATTAAAGACTTGAAGATTGACCTCAAAGGCACAGATAAAATGAGAGCCAAAATGGCAAAGGTTAAGAAGACCAAGATCACCGTAAACGTCGACGAAGACCTATTGAGCACTCTCAAGCTAAGGTCTGAGGAAAGCGGTATCCCTTATCAAGTCCTTCTGAACAAGCTACTTCGGGCGTCCATTGCGGATCAGCTCCAAGGCGACCAAGCAGCCAGGCTTGACCGCTTGGAGAAGGATGTTGCTACTTTGAAACGCAAACTGTCTGCGTAGCGCAATTGCTCGCCATTTTGCCCCTACATGAAACTTACGCAAACCTGCGCTTGGCAGGTTAACCATCAGGTAAATTCCAAGACACCGCACAAAAAAAACGACACTGATTTATTCAATCAGAGCCGGGACTTGCGTTGGTAGCGGGGGCAGGATTTGAACCTGCGGCCTTCGGGTTATGAGTGCGATGCATATTGTTTTGCAACTTCTCGTTTTTATTTGTTAATTCCATACACAGCAGGCGATTCACGCCTTTTAGCGCATCGGGTTACTACGGTTGGGATCGGGTAGTTTCGGATGGTCGTTGACCATCGGTTGACCATTGAATAACTAAGGGGGAAACATGCTATGGCGCCAAAAAAGGGCAGACCACCCAATAACACTTGCACAGAGGACATTCATCTTAAAAACTCGAGCTGGAGCAAAATGCTCGCTAAAGTCTTTAGGATCGATGAGACTAAGTGTCAGCACTGCAAGGGCGACATGGCCGGCTATTCTGGCAGCCATCACCAACCGCAGTGAAGTAGCCCTCCACCTCAAAGATCTTGGTATGGAGCACGAAGCCCCGGCCTGAGCACCACCCGGGTATTAGGCGAGGGGCCTTTTTAGTTTGGCGCCGTAGAAGATCTCTAGGAAAGCTTGGCCTTCATAAGCCAGTGATCACAGCAGCCAAGGCGGAGCTTTGTTTAAAGTCTAAGTCCAGGTGGTCTTAGCTAAATAAACGCCCCTGCAAAGCCTGCAAAACATAAGAAATGTACTTTCTAAAGTACAAAATCACCAGGAAAACTTACTATTATTCGCAGATGCTGCAAATTCATACTGATGGTGGATAAAGATTAATACTTTCAAAAGAGTCTTGATTTGCCTGCAAACGCCAGTTTGACTTGTCCGTTGGGAACAAATTCTTTAGCCAAGACTCTTAAAGAAAAAGGGACGCATTTAGACAACGTCTCTTTTTTTCCTACGAAGCCAAAGTCTGATCTTGGAATCCACAAACAATGATCAAATCGCTTTACTGTTCCTCAAAGGTTGTGGAACAAGCGAAGTGAACTTTTTAAAGTCCAAAGTGATTTTGAAATACTACTTCCAACCCCAAGTTGCGCATATATAAATTTGGATCCAAAAGGTAACAATTCGAAAAGAGCCGTGATCTCCCTTCTCTCTATTGGAAAGTACCTGGGATTGTTGTCCGACTAAAATCTTGACATGGTGAGCTTTTGGTTCTCATAAAAAACTGAGTTTTATGCAATATTTCGTCGAGTTACGCTTGGCCATTATATTGCATAAGTTGGTGAGCTATTGGGGATTCCCACCCGAAATGAAAGGCCTGATTATGTACATAGGTTTTAAAGAGTCCCTTTTTGCAATTTATACTATCACATCTATTTATGGATGTGGGCTCATTGAAAAGAAATCACACAAAAAACAACCGGACGGCTTTTATGACGCTCCAACTTCAGAGATTGCAGAAAAGCTATTTGATGAAGCTAAAGTTACTTGTGAAGATCTAGGGCAATGCAATCCAAGTGTAGGGCTCCTGGTGGCGCGTCATGACACCTCCGTGGGGGTTTGCACTTCCTTCCTGGTCGCAAAAGACACCGTTTTAACAAATAGCCACTGCCTTCCAGAGCAGATGAAAGAGGGCGACAGTTGCCAGGGAATCATAGGGGTACTCTTTCCGAAGACGATTACTTTGGATGAAATGCGAACGACATGCAAAGTGGTTACCAGGCGCTCCAAGCATACCATTGAAGGAACTATAGCTTCTCAAGATTTTGCAGTCCTTAAGTTATCAAAAGAATTGCCTCGTCCGATTTTGTCTATTTCAACTAAGAAGTCATCAGAAGGAGAAGCTCTTTCAGTGGTGAGCATGACGCCGACGTCGAGATCTTCCCCTATGGGACAAATTGGTAAGCCTAAAACTTGTCCAGTTCTTGGACGAAACTTGTTATCTCCCAGGTCAGAAGAGACGAATAAGCCCATAATATTTATGGCAGAATGTGGCCTAGTTGAAGGCAACTCTGGATCCCCGATACTGGACTCAACAGGCTTCGTAAGGGCGATCGGACAAGGCTCACTCAAAAGAGACAAAGTATATCAGGATCTCATGTCAATTATGTTGGAAGAACTTTCCCAAATGGATGTGGCTACCGGTTTTTCCTGCATTTCACCTGAGACGTATACCACGGTTGAAACATCCGAGTGCAAAGATTTTCCTAAGCTAGGAGATGCGACAATTTACACACAAAATGAGTTAAGTGAAAACTCTGCATTAGGAAAAGCATTGGCGGAAAAAATTGACCAAGCAACCAATGAATGGAATAGATACGGCAATGTTAAGGCTGTTGAAAGTGGAGTTTCTTCTTTCACCTGGAAGCCTACCACGATTAAAGAGGATTCCTCATCTACTAAAATAGTGCCAGTTCCAAGCTGCTTTCGTCCTCCGGCTACCTGGCTAGATGCAAAAGTTAAGCGTGGACTTTTTGGCTATCCTTCTAGTTTCACAGAGTACTACGATTTTTCAGAGTATAAAATTAAAGTTGGACTGAATAAATTTCTACAGCTAGATTCTCGACTTGAAAAAATATATTTTACTTTTCCACTAGAAATTACTTTTAACCCCAAGCAGCTTAATTCAGACGGACCTTCCCCCCAAAAAACACCCCCTAAAATCCCTGTAGTCCTTGCTG
>JBAXBA010000113.1:0-9861 GCA_037142195.1 Pseudomonadota bacterium | reverse complement strand
AGTCAAGTCAAGTCAAGTCAAGTCAAGTCAAGTCAAGTCAAGTCAAGTCAAGTCAAGTCACAGCAAGTGCACTCGACTCGCATAGTAATAGTTTAAGTCAATAAATAAAGCAGGTTACTCCAAGGCCTAAAGGAAAGATAAGGCTAGCCGAAAATAGCAACGCAATAGGAGGTTTACTGAATATGAATAACAAAGCTATTTTTGGGATTACATTTTCTTTGCTTGTCACTGCTGCTTGCGGTGAAGTAAAAAACATGAATAGAAGCCAAAGGCAAAATGTGTCAGCGGAGCAATAAAGTGATCCCAACTTTAATCTTGCAGGACTTGGAGACGCCAACTGTCAGTTAACCTACCAGCTTGTTAAAAAAGTTACGGGAATGAGCTCTGCTTCGGAGTTCTATGAGGCGGATTCAGGAAACTTGGTATCGCGCCAACCAGGGTTAGCTCCCGCATTTGGTGCTGGTTGTTTGTCATACTATACTACTGAATTTCAGAGCCTTCAAACTAGATATGGTGCCGAGCGATTTTTGCTTAGAAACTGTAATTTTGTGAGAAACATTGCGACTGCTTCTGCAAAAGGACTGATCGAAACTTTCGCTGATAGCACCGTTAAAGGCTTCGCATGCAAGTATGGCCAAGAAGCATCAGTAGATGTAGAAATTTTTCTTGGCGGAGCTTCTGGCGTGGGAATATTTGCAGGTCGAACCAAAGCAAATTTAGCACCAGCGGATGAGACTGATCGTCAAAATCTTGCCAAGCAGTGTTCAACTGCAGCAGCATTGCACCGTTTTAGTTTTGTAATTCCTGAAGCTTTAAGAACACAAAATCCAGGAAAGGCAATATTTGTTCATGCAATAGACGCTGCAGCAAGCGATAAAAACTTTTCCATTGGCAATTCCGGTGCCCTCCTCATTCCTGGAGCACCTTCTGTAAAGCGGATTTTTGTCTCCTCCGAATCCTATACTGGCAACTTAGGAGGCATCCAGGGTGCAGATTCGAAGTGCCAAGGACTTGCAATTACAGCTGGATTAAGTGGGAACTGGATAGCATTATTAGGGGGAGGGGGAGTTACTGGGCGTGATCGTCTCCCGGTTGGAGCGATATCAGACATGAAAGGTAAAAACATATTTGGAACTACTAGTGAAAATCCTTTTTGGTCTCTTTCCGATGTTCCAAGGGCAAATTTTAATGAAAAAGGAGAATTAGTTTCTGCTGCTCCGGTCTGGACTAATTTATATTGGAAGACTGGAGAGATCGTTGGTGTGGCAATTTGCAATAACTGGACCATATCAGTTGGAGGAGGAAGCTCTATAAGTGGTTCTTATTTATATGGTCCCTCACAAATTTGGGTAACTGGCGGTTTCGCTGGTATTAATGACGCCGGTAAAGGCTTATGGGCTGCTGCTAGCTGGGGGCCAGACAAAAATGAAAGTACGCTGATTTGTAGTAATAAAGCCCGCATTTATTGCGTTGAAAAATAGTAGCACTGCGAGTGAGTAGGCAAGGGGAATTACACCCCAAGCCTCTCGTAGAACGGGGCAGGAACCTCTCAGCTCACACCGCTCCCATCAAGCAAACCATACTAATCCTCGCTTCCACTGATTGAATAATTGCGGCCTTATCTTACCGATTCCTTTTAGAAATTCGCTAGCTACAATTTTGCGTCCCCTAATCTTCTTGTATTTCCTCATGGCCCACATCATCAACGTTCTGTTGAAGTGCTGATAGATCGGATTCATCGGCCGGCGTTGATTTCGCACAATATAAGCTGGACCAATCGAATTTTCGATTAAGAATGAATAAAATGTTCTGAATTGCTGCCGTGCCTGAAGCTTTGCACTTTTTTTTAATTGCCAAAAGCAAACATAAGTTTCCAAAGGATTTTGTCGTGGGATCGGTAAAGGGTGGCATGCTCGGGCAGAAGGCATTTTGGAGCAGTGTAGTCAGGCTTTGTGAGGAGGCTCAAATCCCTAATGTCAGCCCCCATGAACTAAGGCATACCTGTACCGAGATCTGGATCCAGATGGGAGCCAGCATTGAGGACATCAGACGCCTCCTTAACCACAAGTTAGCTGAGACGACGCAAAGGTATATCCATCGAACGGATGACCGACTTTTGTCTCTAGCGAACTCAACTGAGGAACCAAAACTTCTCGAGGCTTAAACCTGCGGTGTGCTTTTGGTGTACTTTTTGGGTTTTTACATGAAAAAAAAGCCTTTTGGCGAGGCTTTTTAGTCATACTTAAGTGCCTGATTTTTCCAGTTTAATCAGCATGGTCGGGGTGATAGGACTCAAACCTACGACCTCATGCTCCCAAAGCAGATTTTGGGTTGCCCAATGAGTGCTTTAATATCAATGTGTTAACCTTAATAACAGAATGTTAGGACTCTTATCTGGTGTGTTCAATTAAGACCAATTTTGATGGTTTTTGACCTGCCTTCCGCACTTTTTCTGCACCTCAAAATGGAACAACCGGTTGTCGCCCGATATGGAAAACATAAATTTGCATCAGATCCATAATTATATTATAATTATGCATAATTCGTGGCCGTCGTTTTTCAGGAGGACGAATGCTGAAATTTGATTGGGATCCAATTAAAGCGAAGTCCAATGACAAGAAGCATGGAGTCACGTTCGCAGAAGCTATGTCCTGCTTCTATGACCCAATGCACATATTGATCAATGATCCGGAAAGCTCAACTCATGAGGGTCGCTTGATCTTGATTGGGGTGAGCGGTAAATCGCGTGTGCTTGTTGTTGTGCACCTTGATGTTGATGAAGACAAGATCCGCATCATTTCAGCTCGCAAGGCGACCAAAACTGAACGTAAGCAATACGAGGAGGTTTGAAGTGAGAAAGGAATATGATTTTTCAAAAGGAAAACGCGGTGCCTACAACGGCAAGACCAAGCGACAGGTCACAATAAATCTGGATGAGGGAACGATTGCATACTTTAAAGCATTAGCCGAGGAAACGGGGATTTCCTATCAGAACCTTATAAACCTGTACTTACGCGACTGTGCAACAAGTGAAAAAAAGCCTTCAATCAACTGGCAAAAGACGGGAACCTAAAGGAAGCAGTTTGTATAGAAATGCCTCGCTTGATCTCAAGAGATTCTAAAGCAAGGCTGGTAAATGTTAAGCAGGAGATCGCTATTTTTGTCTGACAGGGCGCACTGCTGCTAATATATGTTTTAACTGTAACCTTGAGGTAGGCATGCGTGCTTTTGCTTTTACGTCTTATGGCCGAAATGCCAAAGGTACTATGTGCGACATTCCAGAACCAAGGATTGATAGTGACGAAGTTCTAGTTGAGATGCATGCGGCCAGTGTAAATCCTATTGATTTTAAAGTTCGCAATGGCGACTTACGTTTTCTTATTAGCCGCAATTTTCCTCTGGTGCTGGGTAGTGATGGCGCAGGAGTTGTTAAAGACATAGGAAAGGACGTAACAAGATTCAAACCTGGAGACCAAGTCTACTTTCGAATTCCCAAGAATCAGGATGGCACCTTTGCTGAATTTACCAGGATCCCTGAGTTTGCGCTAGCTATGGCCCCAACCAAAATCTCCTTAGTCGACTCTGCTGCGCTTCCTCTCGTATCTTTGACTTCGATTCAGGCCCTTTTTGAATTGGCAGATCTCCAGCCCGGGCAGCGTGTTTTCATTCCTGCAGGAAGCGGGGGAATTGGTAGTCATGCAATCCAAATTGCGAAACGGAAAGGCCTCTTTGTAGCCACTTCAACCAGCTCTCGAAACATACAGTGGGTGGCGTCTCTTGGCGCGGATCAAGTCCTCGATTACACAAAAATTGATCCCGCAACTCACCTCAAAAACTTCGACGCAGTCTATGACACATTGGGAGGAAGAGAACAGACTCGGATGTTTCAGGTCTTAAAACCAGGTGGAATTCTAGTTTCGATCGTGGGTCCTCCTACGTCCCAAACCGCCCGCGAATTGGGCCTTGGAAGGTTCAAATCCTTCGTTCTCGCGTTGGTTGCCAGATCGGCTCAGCAGGCTGCGAAGCAAGCCGGCGTGCGATATGAGTTTCTATTTATGCGCCCAGATGGCAAACAGCTCGCAGATCTTGCATCCTGGGTCGATTCTGGATTTGTAAGGCCAATCATCGATCGGCGATATTCCTTGGAAGAGACGGGTCAAGCTTTAGCTTATGTTTCTGAAGGCCGAGCACAAGGAAAGGTTTTGATCCAGATTCGTGGGTGATCTTGATTTTGTTTCGAAGAGTTAACGTTTACCTTTGATAATGATCATAAGTTAAGGGATATATTTAGCTCTATATGTTTTCATGTTCGCTTAAGCTGTTGATTATTAGTGGCAATGCGGCAAATCAGGGCATTCTATTGTCTTGCTAGCGAATTTTCAATCATTCTACTTTACAATGTCTTGATACGAGACAGTTGAGCATTGCAAAGATCACTATTTGGCCCCTGCAATTTGGATTTCAGTTCTTTCGGGTCTTAGGCCCTCAGAGATTCAGGCATTGCAGTGGTGAGCGGTAGATTTTGACAAAGGTCAAATTCTGGTTTGTGCGGCCTATGAGAGAACCATTGGGAAGATCGAACCCTACCCAAAGCAAAAAGATTGGTTGATGGTGCCGATGCCCGGAGTCTTAATGGAATTTCTTTTAGATCGCTTCAAGCCCTAACTTCCTGACCTAAATACGTAACGATCCGAATAAATCTTTTATTTTTGGATCGTTGCTTTTTTTGTTGCAGAAAATTGTTACGTATTATATAATTTTAATACGTAACACTGTAATGAGGTTGAAAATGGCGCATCCAGAGTGGGCTCTAAAACATAAAACTAAAGGCACAGAACTAAGAAATATTGGTGGGAGATTCTATCTCTATCGAGTTTCCTCAAAGTGGAACAAAGAAAGAAAGGTAACTCAAAAAATCACCCATGAAATGATTGGACGGATTACTGAAGAAGATGGACTCATCCCCAAAGGAACAAGAAAACCAAAAGAAGCAAAACCTACCTTGTCATCAGAAGTCTTGGCAAATATTAGCACGAGGGAGTCAGGCGCTAGCAGTTACTTAACAGGGATTTCTGAAGATGTCATATCAGGACTACGCAAGCATTTTCCAGATAACTATCGCGAGATCTTCGCCTTAGCTCTAGGGCGACTGCTACATCAGGCACCTCTTAAAAATATGGACTTTCTTTATGAGAGCTCAATGTTAAGTGAGCATTATAAAGACTTGGACTTGTCAAAAAATAGACTTACTACTTTTATGAAAGAACTTGGGAGTGATCGAACTGCAATAGCCGACTTTATGCAAGGTTTTGTCCAAGGCACTAGCAATATAGTTTTTGATACCACTCACTCTATTTCTAAGTCTGAGAAAATGCAGCTAAATCAGGTTGGCTATAACTCCACGGGCTCCTACGAACCTCAGGTAAATTTATTCTACATGTTCGCAACTGAACAGCAAATGCCGGCTTACTACCGAATTTTCCCAGGTAACATTAGTGGCATGAAGGCACTTAAACTGACCATAAAAGAGGCCGGAATAAAAGATGCTTGTATGGTGGGAGATAAAGGATTTTCTTCTGATGAAAACATGAGTTTGTTTGACGAAGAAGATATTCAATATGTTCTGCCGCTCAAGCGGAATAGCCGATTTGTAAACTACGAAAGGCTTGCAGCAAGGGAATATGAGAAGGCATTTGATGGACACTTTATGCATCATGACCGGCCGATTTTCTATTATAAATATATCCATAAAGAAGAAAAAAATGGCGAAATGAAAGAGCGGAGCGTCGTAATCTTTCAAGATCCTAGGCTCCGCAATGAAGAAGAAACTTCCTATTTGCGACGAACTGAAAACGGAAGTCCTGACTATACGATGGACGGCTTCAAAGAGAAGCAGATTGCTTTTGGAACCATGGCCATGATCTATAGCTTAAAAAGCAGCGAAATCGATAAAGACGGAAATCCTATTGAAGTATCGGCACAAAAAATCTACGAAAAATATAAATCAAGAATGGAAGTAGAAACCGTCTTTGATACATACAAAAATCTTCTTCAAGCGGACAGGTCCTACATGCAATCTGATGAAGCGTTTGAGGCTTGGGTCTTCCTCAATCACGTAGCGATCATGCTCTACTACAAAATTTTCAATGTCATCAAAAGCAAAAACAAATTAGGAAAGCACTCCCCGAAAGACCTTCTCATGAGGTTAATGCGAGTGACCAAGATACGAATTGGTACTGAGTGGATTTCTGCGGAAGTGCCGCGCTCATCGCAGATCATTTTCAAAGAATTGGGGATTGCTGTTACGTAGAATCTTTAGGAAGTTAGGGTTCAAGCATCGTTTTCCTATGGCATTCGCAGCCCCTGCACTAAAAGGTGGAATGCTAGAGTATAAAAAGCTGCATGGTGGACTGCGCAAGCTTTGTGATGAAGCTGGAGTCAATCGGGTTTCTCCCCATGAACTTAGACACTCCTGCTCGGAGATCTGGTTTAGGTTGGGAGCTTCCCTGGAAGATATCCGGCGGCTTCTTGGGCACAAGAATGCCGAGACGACCCAGAGATACGTCCACCGTACCGATGATCGCCTCCTGTCTCTTGCTAAAGCCATAGCTCGCTCAAGCTAAAATGGAACAAATTTTAAACCGGCTGCACTTTTGCTGCACTTGAGGGGTAATTTTTGACAAGGAGGAAATAGAGGGCTTTGTATGTATCTGATTTTAATAAGGAAAAATGGTCGGGGTGATAGGACTCGAACCTACGACCTCATGCTCCCAAATCTCGAGAATGCCATTTAACTTGTTCTGTAATATCAACTATTTATCAGTATTTTTAATGACTTAGAGGCAATTCGAGTGTGACCAAATTTGTTCAATTTCGATCAGTTATTGTCACTTAGACCCACATTTTCACCACTGTTAGTTGGGATCTACAACACTTTATTTTGATATATCGCAGTAATTTCGATTAGATCACTCGAAGAACTAAAGATTTGCTAGCTGTATTCCGATGTATTACAATGTGTTCATCGGCCACTATTGGGGCCTGGAGGAAGATTATGAAAGGCAAACCGAGTTCCGTAAGGTTGGAGCATGACCTGGAGCCAGCAGTTGAGCAATGGCTAGAGATCAATCAGCTAGAGTTTGCTGAGCTCGTTGACCTTGCGCTTCGGGACTTCATTTTTAAAAAACAGACGATTGAGCTCAAACCAGTAAACATACATTCTGCAGCAGCCTCAGCGCAAAAGATGTTGAAGCGCCATAAGAAGGCGGTAGACGATCTCAAATGATGATAGTCCACACTCTTACTGCTGATTCGGTCGTCGAGATCAACCAACTTATCTGCGCCGACGGGGGCAATCGCCACCAGTGCTATGGCATTGGTAAGGTCGAAAGCGCTTTGCACTCTGCATTTTATCCCGGTGATTATCCGTTTCAGCATGGCGGTGTGGCTTGCCTTGCAGGCGCGCTTTGCTTCTATCTGACCCAAGCACATGCTTTTTACGATGGAAATAAACGAACCGCGTTAATTGCGAGCCTGACGTTTCTTGATTTAAACGGGTGGGACCTCCAATACCCTATGGATGTTGGCGGTAAAACTGCCGTTGCCGATATTATTGAACGCTGTGCAGACGGCAAGGTTACCAAAGAAGAAATGATCGAATGGTTTGACCGCCACAAAATTATCCAACAGAAGTAACTCAATTTTTAATCTTTACGAAAAAAAGAAAATTCGTGTCAATTAAATTTTGCCGCGCTAATCACCCTGCAGTGATTCAGGACTTTTTGTATTAATCAGAGTGAATATTCGGTTGATTTACTTTACAATGTTCTGAATTGACGCCTTGCACCGAGTCAGGACATTTAACTGCTTAGTGAAAGAATATTCACTGGGCGCCGGGTGTGATTTCAAGAGATTTCAAAACTAAAATGATGAATATTCGGTGGAGAGTTGCTAAATTATTTTGACAAAGCGCAATGCTACTAACAATGCAAGTGAGTTTTTTGTCAATCTAGTTTAAAGTGCCACCACTAAGATTGGCCACAGGGAGCATCAGTTGAACAAGGTCATTGTTAAATCTTTTTTCATACCAGCCCTAGTTTTTCTTTGCTCTAGCTGTTCCATTTTATCGAAGACGCCAATTGCGGAAAAGGGAGAGTGCTGGGACAACGGCAAACTGGGTCACAAGGATTGTGGGAGCGAGATGTGGTGCAATTATGAGAATCGAACCTGCCATCCGTATTTCACCCTGACTGAGAATGCTGCTTGCTCTTGGGGGAGGCCTTTTTCTAGTGACGACCCATACTGGAGATCTCCCTGTATAAAGGGTCTCTTTTGTCATTCTGTCTTAAATAAATGCGTGGCGGCGCCTGGTAAAACAGGGACACCTTGCAGCTATTCTGAAGAATGTGAAGCTGGGACGACTTGCAATCTCAGTGTTGGGTCTAAGGCACCGTACCCGGAGTTTTCGTCTTCGTGCCAGCCACCGCAAAAACTGGAAGGGCCTTGCTCATGGGATCAGGATTGCGAGGAAGGGCTTGCCTGCGGTCGGGATAATAATGGAAAGCCACCCTTTAATTGCAAACCGCCTGCAAGCTTCGGCGAATTCTGTTACGTAGATAAGAGGCAGTGCGCCGGAGATCTTGTTTGTAATTCTGGCTTAAAGCCTTGGGCATGCGATAAAGCTTGGAGTCGTGGCATTGGCGAGCCTTGTAGTGGCGACCCTGGGTCGGAGAGTGTTTGCGCTCCGGGACTTCAGTGCAACTGGAAGAAAAAATGCGAAGCCGCGCAGTAGTCGATTGAGTTGATGGCTAATAGAAAGAAACCTGGGGAGACCAGCAATTGTCTGTTTTGCTGGAACAAGTATTTCCTGTGCCTGCTCTAATTCCAATTTAAGATGCAATGGGGAGCTACTATTCAACACAGTGCAGTGCGCTAGTTTCGGACTAAATAAAGTGTCCCTAGCGAATATTCACCAAGTTTAATTTACAAAGTCTTGAGACAGCGCCCGGCGCCTCCTTAACCACAAGTCCGCTGAGACAACGCAGAGGTATATCCATCGTACGGATGACCGGCTTTTGTCTCTCGTGAACTCAATTGAGGAGCCAAAACTTCTAGAGGCTTAAACCCGCGGCCCGCAATTTCACCACTTTTTGGTGTTTTTCATGAAAAAAAAGCCCTTCGCGGAGGCTTTTTTATCGGACTTAAGCACATGATTATTTTACGTTTTTCAGCATGGTCGGGGTGATAGGACTCGAACCTACGACCTCATGCTCCCAAAGCCAGCGCAAGGGATATTGCGTCTCTAATAAAAACAACAATTTACAATCAAATTAGAAGTTTAGGCTCTTATGCGAGTGTGATCAGTTACCACCAATTTTGATAGATATCTTTCAATTGTATCCACAAAATGTGTACTCCAACCTTTAACCGGGCTGTCTTATGGGAAAGCTAAAAGCAAAATAAATGTGGATAAATTCAGGCCTGACCTAATTCAGAATACATAAAGTAATCCAGCCGAATGCTCACCAAGTTTACTTTACAATGTCTAGAGATGGCTCAGTGCTGAGAAAAAGTCTTTTCCGCAAAGACAGTTTGCAGAACCAACTTTGCGGATAAGCACTTACAAAGACCTTGTAATCCGCAAAGACAAATACTATAAACATGTTTGCGGATAAACGCTCTTCAGAATGGGAGTGATGATGTTTTACGGCCGACAGAGCGAATTAGAATCGCTAGAAAACCTCTATAAACATCCAAAGGCTCAGTTGATAGCTATCTATGGCCGGCGGAGGGTTGGCAAGAGCACCCTCATCAAGCACTTTGTAGGGAGCAAGCCGAGTCTTTTTTTTGAAGGACTCGAAC
>JBAXBA010000112.1:0-9897 GCA_037142195.1 Pseudomonadota bacterium | reverse complement strand
AATCAATAAGATGCTGCCTATCTAATGCATTTCAGGTGGGGGAAGATCCGTCAGATCTATCAATTAGAGTGGAGTAACCTATGTTCTAAATTTGTTCATAGGCCTAGGCTTAAGTCGCCTCGAATATTAAATGGAATGTATATCTTTCGACGGTAAGCTCCCGCAGAAAACTTTCATTAAAGCTTGGAGGGATCGACTTCCCATGTTGGTCGCTAGGGAGTTGAATAATGAAAAAAATGGGCTCCAAAATTTCTTTCAGAGCCCATGACTTGAACCTATCGTAGGTTAATTCCCAATCCGCTAAAGAGGGCAGCGGCAATCTAAGTAGCTTTCACATTGAGTTCCGGAGGGAGTTGGGTAACACCTTCTTTCCCATCTGCATTCGTAAGGCCTATTTTCAAAGCGTGATAGAAGTTCCACATTCAAAGAAAAAGTCCCTTCCTCTACCACTTGGGCGCCCTTGGCTATGCTGTACTTAAGGGTATTGTCTCCAGGTTGCACAGAAAAAGTTTGGCCATGGTGTCTTGTGTCGATACCAAAAAAGGTATGCTCGCTTACCACACCTGAAGAATAGCCCCTATCTGTATAAGGATAGGGATTCGGGTTCATACCGGGACTTACATTTTGAATTTTTACACGAAGTCCAGGGGCGACACCGGTTGTATCAGATGCAAACCAGGCCTCAGGATAGCTATAAGCGACTCCTGGACATTGTCCGACATACTGTGTCTGCACAATAGTGGCAAAATTGTTTTTGGCTTCCGAATTATCAAAACTCCGAACAATCAATCCAGTCTCTGCTTTCACAAGTCCTGCGGATAAAGTCAAATACATGCCCACACATGAAATTAAAATCTTACCGAGTTTCATTATTGCCTCCATAGCTCCATAGGTATTTCGTTATGTAACATTTAGAATTCTCTCCTGCCAGAGGAATCCACTCAAAAATCGGGGCCTAGGAAGTCTAAGATAGCCCTTTGGCTTGTAACCATAGCTTCTCCAGCGACGCTGCGGTTAGAGTTTGAATATCTAGCCCCTGAGACTCAGCCAAGGACTCCAAAAGCTCAAAACGTTTTAGAAATTTGGTATTCCCGCGGTCTGCTGCCGTCTCACCATTTGTACCTAAATGCCTTGCCAGCTGATTGGCGGTGAAAAATATATCTCCTAATTCATCGAAAATTTGATCGCCATGCCCCGCCGCATCTCTTTTTTGCTCCATGGCCTGACGAAGTTCTAAGACTTCGCTTTCCAATTTGGCCAAAACATCAAAGGGATCTTTCCAATCAAACTGAATCCGTCCGGCTATTTCGCCGATCTTATGTGCCTTTAAAGCAGCCGGAAAGACCCGGTCGATTTTGTTTTGCTTAAAGATGCCGGGGGATTTCTTGGGACTATTTTGAGAGCCGCTTTGTGGGTTACCTGCATTTTCCTGGCTCTTAATAGCCTGCCAATTGTCTTTTATTGACTTCAAATCTTTTATTTTTTTATCATCCTCCGTACCAAACACATGAGGATGCCGACGCTTCATTTTAGAATCAATGGCTGACAGGACTTCTACAATAGAAAATCCGCCTTTTTCCATGGCCAGCTGCGAGTTAAGTACAACCTGTAACAATACATCGCCTAATTCGCTGCAAAGCTCTTTAGAGCTCGCGCCTAATGCGAGCAGTTCTGATGCCTCATAAGCTTCCTCCAGCATAAATCGCGCTAAAGACTCATGAGTTTGTTCCAAATCCCAGGGACACCCATGGACCGGATGACGCAGAGCGGAGACCGTTGTCAAAAAATCAATAAAGAGACGAGACGCTTGCTCTTTGTCAATGGAGGGGAAAACTTGACTCATTTAACCCCCACAATCGACGACGCAAAATCTTCATAATTTTTCAAACCCAGCAAAGTCAAAACGGAATTAGCGACGTTAGCAAGACCCAGACTGTCAACGGAACTTAAAGTCCAATCTCCGGCACCTTTGGGATCAAAGACGATAAAAGGCACGGGGGATAAGGTATGAGACGTCTTCGGCGTCGGGCGGCGATCTATGGGCAGGTCTTCCCAATCGCTAGGAAAGTCTTTGGGATTTCCATCAAACATCTCATCTGCATTTCCATGGTCAGCGGTAATCATAAGAATGACGTTGTATTTTCTGGCGGCTTGAACCAGCCGCCCGATCATACGATCGACAATTTCCACGGCGATGACACTCGCATCAAAATCTCCGGTATGACCTACCATATCGCCATTCGCGAAATTAATTCTGCCATATTCAAACGATGCATCGGCCATTCTCTGAATCGTCGCTTCGGTAATTTCAAATGCTTTCATCCAAGGTTTCAAATCGAACTGAATATTATCAGACGGAATTTCAAGATATTCTTCTAATTTTCTATCAAAATAGCCCGATCGATTCCCATTCCAAAAAAAAGTCACGTGTCCGAATTTTTGAGTTTCAGAGCAAGCAAACTGGCGAACTCCTAAGCTTGCTAACCTCTCACCAAGAGTGTTGCTGATTTCAGGGGGAGACACTAAATAGTGTTCAGGAATGTGAAGGTCCCCGTCATATTCCATCATCCCCGCAAAAAAGATATCCCCAAGCGGGCCCCGGTCAAACTCCTCAAAAGAAGACTCTGTAAATGCCCTCGAAATCTCTATGGCTCGATCGCCTCTAAAATTGAAAAAAACTACGGAGTCACCTGAGTTTATCTTGCCACTTGGGGTTCCTTTGTCTCCAATAACGATTCCAGGCAAATATTGATCCCCTGCATCCGTCTGCATCCTCAGAGCCGCGAGACCTTCGCTTAGTGAAGGATACAAGGGTCCTTCCCCTCTTACATGGATCTTCCACCCCCGCTCGACCATCTTCCAGTCCGCATTGTAGCGATCCATAGTCAGCTGCATTCTACCCCCAGCCGAAGCCACTTTAATATCGGCACCTTTTTCGTTCCATTTTGACATCTGGGCTTCTAGACGCTTAACGTAGATTTCAGCAGTCTTTTCTCCTACATCTCTTCCATCGAAGAGAGTATGAACGCGAATCTTCTTGATGCCTTCATTCACTGCATTTTCCATCATTTTATACAGATGGTCTTCATGGCTGTGGACATTTCCATCTGATAACAGACCTAGGAAATGAAGAGTAGAATTTTGATTCTTTGCGCAGCGGGATTTAATCTCAAGCCAGGATTTGCCTTTAAAAATGGCACCTGAAGCGATGGCTTTAGACACTAGTTTAGCGCCTTGATCAAAAATCTTACCGGCCCCTAATGCGTTATGGCCAACTTCACTATTTCCAATATCAGAATCAGAAGGAAGACCAACATAAGTTCCATGGGCAAACAAAGTCCGGTAAATGGCATTTTTTTTAAGCCAATCTAAATGGGGAGTCCTAGCTGTCCTTACTGCATTTCCAAAAATGACTTTGGAATCCCCGACTCCATCCATGATTACCGTTAAAACGCGGCGCTTAGACATCTCTCTATCTCCCAAGTTATCTCCAGTTATCACCAGTAAATTTGCTCGCTAGGTAGTTTTAACCTCTCGTGCGTCTTAGGTCGACAGCTTAATGGATTAAAATCTTTGGATTTTAGTACCTAGGAAAAATTCTCACCTTGTTCTCAAGAGTTGACATGGCAATATCAATAAATCATGGGGGATATTCGCTTGAAAGAACGAGCAAAGACATTAGCGGATCACTTAAGCGCAACACGCCGCCAATTCCAGCCTAGCCCTGGACAAGATGCCGGAAGAAATCCCGCCCCCTTACCTAGGCCACAAATCTCATATTTTGAAAAAGAGTGCTCAAATCTTCTCCATGAATCGCGGGCTAGCTTGAAAAATCTTGACAAAATCAGCCAGTTACTCCGTGATGTGATCCAACCCGGAGTTTCGTCTTTTAAGCAGAACCTAGTCCTTTCAAGATTAAGTCAGTTATCAGAAGCAGAAGCGGCCCGCCGCAACACTTTAGAGTGGGAAGCCGAGCATGTGGACAAAATCGTGGCAAAATTGAGTCAAAAATCTCTGCCCTCACTCGAATCCTTACTGTCAAGTTGGATAGAGTCTCGAGCTAAGTTGTTTCAAATGGAAAAAGAGATCCAAGACCTTACTCAAAAAGAAGATCCCTTAGGTGCTCTGACCGTTTCAGATAATATTGTGGACTCTTATAGCACAACAACTGCTGATCGACCTTTTAAAATCAATAGTGTTATGGGCACAGAGAAAAGGCGACAGGAATGACATTATTTTCTAATCTTAAATTGCTACCGCCACAAATGGGCCGAATTCTAGGGTTAGGAGGAAATCGCATTCACCCTCTTAAGCAAGCGGATCTGCTCTTTAGCGAGATTCAAAGAAAAAAGCAATTTATCTTGGACATGGCACAAAATTTCGAGTCCAAAACGCCTGGCCCCAGTGACTGTATTTTTTGGATCCGTGCCACCACGAAACAAGTCCTTGAAAATGAAATGCTGCTTCGAAAAAATAAAAAAAACATCGCGCTCATTCGGGCTTTAGGCGACCTTCTTCCAAGAAAGGTAGAAACTGCCGATGAATTTTGTCAACTCATCTGCCAAGAATGGAACCTCCTCGCCCAAAAACAAGCAGACTGCAAATTAGCTCTTGAGAGCCTTAAAAAGGGATTTTACAAGACGCAGCAATCTCAAGTTAAAAAATCGGTGACCCTTGAAAATATGATGTCCATGGACGGATTAGGAGAGAGCAATCCTTCGGACACATCCCTTATGGTTCCAAGCATGCGACTCCATTCTAGGGGCCCCTTTCCGAAAGATCCCTTGGAGCTGCTGACATTCCACTTGAGCGACCGCAGGGTTGTTCCAGAAAATGAACCCTTCCAGGAAAAGAATCGTCTGCCCGAAAGTCTACCTGTGGATTATTTGGAAATGCCTCCTGCTAATACAAGGACTCAAACCCTTGTAAAGTCGGACGTAGCCCCCCCTCCCACAGCAGAGAAAAATGACGTCGAAATCCCCCCCAAGCCCCATGATGACGTATTAAACAATTTCGCTCATTTCTTGAACAGTGTTTTACAAGCAAACTAGAAAAACGGGCCGCTTCAACTGCAAATAAATTTAGGGTTGGCATTCTTGGGCAAACCAATCTTTGCCTTCCTTCCTGCAAAAAGATATAACTTACTAGGAATGTTTTCTTTTGCCATTTGGCATCTCATACACTGACATACCCGTATTAAATAAGGAATAAAATGAAATCCATTACGAGACTATCCGAGCATGAACTTATGTTCCAAATGGAAATTACCAAATTTGCAGAGTCCGTGATTCGTCCGCGAGTCATGGAAATGGATGAAAAAGAATGGATGGATCCGGAAATTATTAAAAAGGCTTTTGAACTTGGTTTAATGGGAATTGAAATTCCAGAGAAATTTGGCGGTTCAGGAGGCAGTTTCTTAATGGCATGCTTAGCTGTTGAGGCCATTTCAAAAGTGGATCCTTCGGTGGGAGTTTTAGTCGATGTACAAAATACTTTAGTAAATAATATTTTCAAGCGTTGGGCCAATGATGAGCAAAAAGCTAAGTACTTCCCTCGACTCGCCACTACAGATGTGGCTTCCTACTGTCTTACAGAACCCAACTCGGGCTCTGATGCTTTTGCTTTAAAATGTAAGGCCACGGAAACACCAGATGGGTATGTTTTAAATGGTAAAAAAGTTTTCATTACCAATGCGAAAGAAGCTCAAATTTTTGTCGTATTTGCAAACTTGAATCCTGAGCAAGGATATAAGGGAATCACTGCCTTTATAGTAGAAAAAGGAACCCAAGGATTTTCTATAGGAAAGAAAGAACAGAAATTGGGTATTAGAGCTTCATCCACTTGTGAAGTGATCCTAGACAATGTCAAGTTACCGAAAAATGCTATGATCGGTGAGCTTGGAAAGGGCTATAAAATTGCCATTGAAACCTTAAATGAAGGGCGCATTGGCATCGCCGCTCAAATGCTCGGCTTAGCTGGAGGCGCATTTGATGCCGCATTTAAATATGCGGGTGAACGGTCTCAATTTGGAAAAAATATCAACTCCTTCCAGGCGATTCAGTTTCAACTGGCAGAGCTTGCCATTGAAATCGAAACTGCTAAGCTTTTGGTTTACAATGCAGCGGCTCTCAAAGATTCCGGCGAAGACTTTACAAAAGAAGCTGCCATGGCTAAATATCATGTATCTGGTGTCGCCGAACGCGTTGCTTCCTCAGCTCTCGAAATTTTTGGCGGTTATGGATTCATTAAAGAATACCCCGCTGAAAAATTTTACCGGGATGCTAAGATTGGAAAGCTCTATGAAGGAACCTCTAATATGCAGCTAGCAACGATTTATAAGCTTTTAGAAAAGTAAAATGCCGTTTAGATGGTCTTTATTAATTTCTACGGTGCTGAGTCTACCTGCCTTAGGGCAGGGACTCTCCCTTAGAGATGACTTCATGAGCCTAGGAACCTTTCCTTGTCAGTCCCCGGACACTTATGAGTTTTGGAAAAAAAACCTATTCGACTCTCAAATTTCTGTCTCAATATATCATTTTAAAAAAAAGCTTACTCAGGATATTGCCAAGTCCCTTGCCGAAAAAATTGCTAGCTCAAAACATCATCGAGGATTTGCATTTGGGTCTTGTGAAGATTCCAAATATTATGTGATCACCACGCCTTCGCCTATTCGGATCGACTCCACTGAACTGGAAAAGAAATTAAAGGAGAGCTGTTTGTCATTTCAAGCAGCGGCTACCACAGAAACCCATCTCGTGGCAGCTATAGATTTGCCACCCAAGCAAATTAAAGATCAAGGTGTTTCCGTAACTTGCTTCCTAGCTAATACCACTCAAGAATGGTTTTTACTGCCCCCTTCAAACTGGACAAAAACCACTGAAGAAGGCGACCTTTTCAGCTGGATCAATCTGAAAAGACAGACACTGAAGTTGACTCCTTTGGCTAAAGATCACGATTTAAATTCAGTCGCTAAGCAACTCAACCAACAAACAACACCCCTCCATGACAGAGCGTCTTTAAAAAAAGCACTGTTGGATCTCAAACAAAAAAGCAAATTTGAGAAAACTAAGTTCCTTTTTGAAGATAGAGCCTTAGGAAAATCTCTAGAAGAGGTTAAAGATATTTTGTGGTGGTCGCCTAAACATCGCGAATTATTGTTAAAGCCCGACGGCAAAAACATCGGAATGGATCAATCCAAACAACTGCAAATATCTATTGTGATCACAGACTAAGAAAAATGTCGCCTATTTAGGGGACGTTTCTACAGAAGGCTCTTTAAGCTGTCTACCTGAAAGGGATGCCTGGTTTTCAAGAGTTCCGGACGCAGGGCCGCTCAGCACAAGCATAGCCTCATAGTTAAACGTCTCACCTGGCCCTAATACCTTAGAGTAATAGGTAAAGCTACGGTTGCTATAATCTATTTTCTCAAGTCTAGCTTGGCGCCACTGATTGTCAGATCCTCTATAGGCTATGGACGTATGAGCATCAGGGCGTATACTTAAATTAAAGACCCTGGAATTTAGTCCGTTATTTTTGATAATTCCTTTAACTCGGTAAACAACGCCCCAGTTTGCCCAATTGGGATAGAGCCACTTAGAAAAATCAGGATAATAATGAAGATATTCACTCGATATGGGCAAACAGCCTTCAACTTCAAATCCCTTACCTAAACAACCTACTCCGTAGCCAGGCATAAATAATGTAACGTTATCTGACTGAACAGCTCTCATACGCCGTGGATTACTATCAAATGGATCCACTACAATGTGCGTCACCCAATTGTCCACCACCGAAGGTGAACTGTCAAAATTACCAGCACTTCCCGAACAAGCAGGACTTCTACCCAACTCACATCGGCCAGCATTTTGAACCTCTGAAGGAGATTGAGCAAACGGCCTAAAAAACCTATATGCCACTTTAAGAACCCCGTCTGGATCCTCATCACCAAAGGTAAAATCAACATCGTTCGCTACTGCTTCTGAATGGGGCGACAATCCTTTATAAACAAAACTTTCATGAACTCCGCCAATGACCCTTCTGTCGTAGCCGGCGTATCCTGTAACTTCCGCCGGACGATTGATAAAGGCCATGTTATCAATGACGACTCCCCCACCTGAAATATCAAAATCAACGACGCCCGCAAAAAAGTTTCTGGAGGGAATCGATGGAATCAAAGACACAAACGTTTGCTCATTAGGACAAAGAGTTGCTGAAAAAGGCTTGGAATTTGAAAACAAATCCACAAACTCTTTGCCACCCAGAAAAACAGCGTTAGTAACACTTCCTTTACCTTTTACATAAATTTCTACACATCCCGGGCCTGGATTATAAATACGCACGCCATAATTTATATTTGAGGCCGTCTTATTTGTATGTTCAAACCAATTTCTGAAATTCCCAGAAACTCCATTTAGCCTATGTAGGACTTTCGCGCACCTACCGCCCTCTTGATTTACACCCCCATCGGCTAGGTCACAATATTTGCCCTCAGAACGTATTTCCTCAGGATTATTTACAAAAATAAGTTTGCGGTCTTCTGCTCCTGCAGAAGTCACATATTGAATCAAAGGTACTGAGGATGCAAAACTCTGCCCTGAGCAAGCAATCAAAACTACGGAAATGAGTTTAAGCACAGGTCCCCCAGTGATTTAAGCCTAGAATCTGCCATATACGTAACCAGCTTAAATAGGCAACCCGGCAAAAGGCAAGAGGAAACTTACAATTCTCCTAATTCTTCGGCTAAAGCGCCAAATGAGACTCGTCATCCTAGCTCAAATATCCAAAAATCTAGCACGCTTACCGCTTTGGAGAAGGCGGAAACGACATGACGTTCCATCTCAGATCCCCGCCTCGGGCCTATGCCTAAACGTTTCTTTTGCCATATCATGCGGTTAGACAAGCCCATCCCAATTACGTCGACTCCTTAAGTCTCTATGTCCAAAATGTCTAAAGTCACCCTAGGGATGACCGATGAAGCCCTCCAGGCCTTAAACTTAAAGAGGACTCTCTAACCATGCCGATGGACACAAAACTAAACAGGCCAGATTGGCGCCTCGTAACCAGCAACATGGCGCTGGCCCAAGACGCGCTATCGGGTGGCTATTTGTATATTTTTGACCTTTTAGTCATGCACCTATTTTCTCCCTTTCGAAAAGATTCTCCTGGAGTAGCCTTATTTACTACAGTTGCCTTTCTTATGGTCGCTATCGGAAGAGCGATCATCCTAAAGCAAATGAAGCTGGGATTACGCGATCCTTGGACACTTGCCAAGCTATTCTTTCTAATTTCAACGTTAGGAACAGCGACGATGGCCTTCAGGTCCATTGTCGTATTTCAGCTCTATGGTATGACTAACATTACTGGCTATATATGTTTTCTAGGACTCACTACTTTTGCTACCGGCATGATCACTAGCTTTCGGTCCAATAAATATCTGCTATTTAGTCAAATCATAACAGTGCTCATTCCAGGAAGTATCTCACTACTTCTCTCTTCAGATCAACACTCCAAAATATTCGCTGTCATACTTATGTTTTTTACCGTTTTTATCCTTTATCAAGGCAATATATCTTATAGGAATTGGACCGACTTAGCACGAGCTAAGGCTTCCCTTGAAGCGGAAAAAAATCAACTTAAAACCTACTGTTCCGGCAAATGTGTCTGACATAACCCAATTCCCAGCTTAATATTTTCCTCACCGACATCCCTAATGAGAGGAGAATATTATGACTGAGCAATCCATTGACGCACTTCGGAGGGCTTTCGACGAGTGGCGTGTAACGAAGCGGCATCGGACAGAGCGCATCCCCGACAATCTACTAAAACGCGCACGAGAACTCACCATTTTTATGGAATGCCCTTTAAAAGGCTTGAAACACTTCATAACAGTTGGGGAAT
>JBAXBA010000111.1:0-9993 GCA_037142195.1 Pseudomonadota bacterium | reverse complement strand
GTTACAAGACGAATGATCAAGATTGCATAAGTTTTCGACTAACTGTTTCAGCCCCATGGGCGGCTTGCAGGCAGTGCCGCTCTCTGTCGGACAAAGCAATTTAGCTTGGAAACGGCAACAATTTCTCATCCATTACACAAACAGCTGGAATTATTGTAAAATGGAGGTCGGAGGCACTGATGGACCGGCTTAAAGCAGAGTTTTTACCTGTTATGCAAATTTGGATGAATTGGGTACGCCAATTTATGAGCGGGCTATTGGCAACGATAGAAGACTTCGGCAAACTACTCATATTTTCCTTTGAAGTTTTGCGTAAGGTTGGTAAACGACCGTTTAGACGCATAGATATCTTTAAGCAACTTGAGTTTATTGGAAATCACTCATTTGGTGTTATTCTTTTGACTGGATTTTTTGTGGGTCTAGTTTTTGGGCTTCAAGTAGGTGGAATCTTCAAAATATTTAAGACCGAAGCCATGATGGGCGGTGCCACTGGCAAAGCTTTGGCTAGAGAGCTTGCGCCCTTAATGACCGGCTTTTTGTTGGCTGGTAGGGCGGGTTCCTCCATTACAGCCGAGATTTCATCGATGAAAGTTAACGAGCAAATCGACGCCATAGAATGCATGGGAGTAGACCCTGTGCAATATCTAGTCGTGCCACGGGCTATCGCTGGCGTGCTGATGACCCCTTTGCTTTGTGGGCTCTTTAATTTGATTGGTATGATAGGGGCATCATTAGTCGGGGTCTACATGTATGATGTGGATTTAGGTCTCTATCAAGAGAAACTAGTTTGGCTTGTACAATCTAAAGACATCATTGCTGGGCTTGAAAAGTCCATTGTGTTCGGGTTCATCTTTACGGTAGTGAGCTGCTATAAAGGACTCAATGCCTCAGGTGGGGCCAAGGGGGTAGGTGTGGCAACTACGGATTCGGTGGTACTGTCACTTCTGATGATTTTGGGGTGTGATGTTTTAATTACCTTTTTTCAGGTGATGAGCAAATGATTCAATTTCATTCAGTTTCTAAAAAATTTGGCAACTATACGGTTCTTGACAACTTAAATCTCAATGTAGAAAAAGGTAAAATTACATTTATAGTCGGAAAGTCTGGTGAAGGCAAATCAGTTACCATCAAGCATATTATCGGACTGATGAAACCGACTTCGGGTCGTATCTTTGTAGACGGCAGCGAAGTGACCGAGATGGATCCGAAGCAGCTTAGAATTCACCGTTTTAAGTTTGGGATGTTGTTTCAAAATGCGGCTCTCTTTGATTCCATGACAGCGCAGGAGAACATTCTTTTTCCTTTGAATGAAAACACGGATCTTACATGGGCTGAGAAAAAACAAAGAGTTTATGAAGTATTAAGTCAAGTGGGCTTACCTGATGCCCATAATAAATTTCCAGGTCAACTGAGCACGGGTGAAAGAAAGAGAATTGGATTAGCTAGGGCTTTAGCGGCTAAGCCAAAAATTATATTATATGACGAGCCTACAACCGGCATGGATCCTTTGGTTTCTGAAATGATTGATGAGCTCATAGTCAAAGTAGGAAAAGAAGTAAAAGGTATCACATCTGTGGTTATTTCTCATGACTTAAAAGCAGCTATGGCAACTGCCGATAAAATAATTATGCTTTACAAAGGTCGATGTGTGCTGGCAGGAACACCCGCTGATTTTGCCGCGACAAACGATGCGGTGGTCAAACAATTTTTTTCAGGGAATGTTGAGGGACCCATGGAGTTTTTGTAACTCCTTTCCTCAATAGATTTATCTAGTTAAATATTCTCGCTTGCCCAAGAGGTAAGCTCTTCAGATTATATTCTACATTAGGACCAAAAGTTGACGAAAAGGCAGGCAGACTCCAGATTAACGCGGGCTTCCGCTTTATGTTCTAGGTGATTTTAGAACATGGGGCTCCTTGGGGGCAGCTGTTTTCGTGCAAGGCAATCCTTACCTAGGATAGGTTGAATTCATTTGGGGTAAAATCTTAGAGAACGGGTCGAATTAAGGCGGTATATGAAATTAGGTACGGAAATGAAGGTTGGCATCTTTACAATAGTAGGGATTGTTGTCCTCATTTATATGTTCGTGGTTCTCTCGCCTAGAGCTTTCAATAGCTCAAGTGTCAGCTCCTATTACACCATAGTTACAGATGCGGCCGGAATTGTTCCCAAAACTCATGTCAGAACCAATGGTGTTTCCGTTGGTAAGGTTGAAGATGTAGTTCTGGAAGCATCACGCTCTAAACTTATCTTTTCTATTGATACATCGGTTAAAATTCCAGTGGGATCAAAAATTGAAGTTAGAACTAGAGGATTTCTAGGGGAAACGTTTCTGGAAGTGATTCGAGGCCCAGATACTGGTGAATACATTGCAAACGGTGGCATGATTCCTTTGAGCGAAGACACCATAGGCATGACCCAATTGGTTTCCGTTTTGGGTGCTATTGCTAAAGATGTAAAGCAAGTCACGACATCTTTGGCTGCGGCCCTTGGAAATAAGGATGGCGAGCGCAAATTAGTGAATATTGTCGATAATATCGAAAATTCCACAGTTACGATTAGAGGGATGCTCGAGGACAATCGGGCTAAGGTAGGTAACTTGCTTTCTAATCTAGAAAAGACATCTGAGTCTCTTCGCACTGCGATTGGAGATAGGCCAGAAGATCTCAAGGCCGTGGTTCAAAATATAAAAGAGACGACAGCAAAACTTCGCGGTTTCTCTGATAATTTAAGTGAAATACTTGATCATGAGAATAAGGAAAAAATTGAACGTATCATTGCCCAATTCGATCAAACTATGGACGACGTCAAACACACAGCTTCCAATGTAAGACTGGTGTCTGAAAAAATCGAACGAGGAGAAGGTACCATTGGTCGTTTAGTAAATGATGACGCGGTGATTACGGACATTCAGAGTGCCATTAAAGATATTAGGCAAGTGCTAGCTCCAGCTAATAAGCTGCAAGTTACTGTGAGCTATCGAGGTGAAGTATACGAAAGCAGTACACAGCACTATTTCAACCTTTATTTCAGAACCAGACCCGATAAATTTTATTTGTTAGGATTTACCGACGTTGCCAATTCCGTAAGGGATGAGGTTACGACTTCGGAGCAGTCGACTAAAGATGGTGTGACCACCACAAAAACCTCCGAAAACTTTTCAGAGAAGAGAAATCTTAGGTTCAACTTGCAGTTTGGTAAGCGCTGGTCCAATTTGGTCGTACGTTTTGGCTTATTTGAATCTACCGGCGGTATAGGAACCGATTTCTTTTTGTTTAGCGATAAACTTAAGTTCACTGCTGAGGTTTATGACTTTGATAAGGCAAGTAAACTTCGTAGGACTGCGCACGGTAAGGCCTACGCCTCCTACCTGTTGTTTAACCACGTATATGCCATCGGTGGAATTAACGACCCTACCAAATATGATGTCGATGGCAAGGTTAAGACTAAGCTTTCGCCTTTCTTTGCTGCTGGTCTAGAGTTTAATGATGATGATATTAAGGCCATTGCGGGTGCTGCGACTCTCGCCAAATAAATAACTTTCTGGCAAGAGACCAGAATAGACTAAGATTCTAGGCCCTATTGCGGTTGATACAGCAAGGCTGTCGTTCCTCATGTATTTAGAGCACTCCTTTAAACTCATACCCGAGGCTGGGAATATTCAAAACAAAGGGATCGCCTACCTGGATGGGGCCTACTCCTTCTGGGGTTCCTGTAAAGATCAGATCTCCTGGAAAAAGATCCTGAAACGAACATAAGTAGTCGATGATTTGGGCAAAGCTATGGATCATCAAAGCGGTGTTGCCCTTTTGCTTTAACTCTCCTTTTATAGATAAAAAGAACTCTAAAGACTGAATATGGGCAGGTAAGTCTACAAAGTGGCCTAAAATTGCGCTGCCCTTAAAGCTTTTGGCGAGAGTCCACGGTAGGCCCTCTTGCTTAAGTTTTGATTGCTTGTCTCGCCTTGTAAGGTCCAGTCCAAGGGCGACTTCTGAGGCAACAGAAAGCCCCGGGGACGTGCCCATAGGTGCAAAAGACCCTATCTTTACAACGACTTCCGCCTCATGGTGAAAGACTTCATGGGGAAAGGCTACGGCCCCACGATCTCCCCGTAAGGCTGCGTTACTTTTAAGAAAAACCACGGGTTCGCTCGGAGTTTGGTTGCCAAGCTCTTGAATGTGAGCCTTATAGTTACGTCCAATACAGTATATCGATTGATGTTTTATAGAATTATTTAAAATCATTTAAAATCCTATTGCTAATGTTAATGGCTCTGTGCTATAAATAAGCACATAGGGCTATTGACCAGATAGCTATGCCTCATTCCTTCTGACTGGTCACATCTCACGGAGTCTACTATGCGAACCTGGAATCTTGTAAGCGCAATCTATGTGATCAGTTTAGTCAGTTCTTTAAAAGCCTATTCAGCGGGTGTTGAAAGCTCCTTGAAGGGTCTCTTTTCGGAAGGGAAGGCGCTCACTAATGGAACTGTCGAAGCAGATGGTTCCAGATTGATGAGCAGTGCTCCCAGGTTTTCGATTGTGCCTCCAGCAGGCTGGTCTGTCACTTATTCCAATGAAGGTTTAGGACCAACGCTCGTTATGCAAGAAGCAGCTCCGAAGATGGTCGCGGGATCGTTGGCGCCGATCTTTAGAAGAAATATAACCTTGGCTATTATTCAGGAAGCGAGTCCCATAGATAGCCTTCGAGAGAAGTCCTTTAGGGACCAATTGGCGAATACCTATGGCAAAAATGCTTTGACTAAAGACTTTCAGGTGATCGAAACCAAATTTGCCGACTGGAAGTCTTCGAAAGATGCGATATTAGCTTACTCTTCGTGGATGGCTGGTGATATCCAGATGATGCAAATGAATGTCTTGATGAGCTCTAACAATCAACAATACATGCTCACCTACACCGATATGGCCTCTAGATTTCTTCCAGAAAGTGCGGAAATGGCATCGGCTTGGCAGTCTATCATGAGTCTTGATTTAAGCGATGCGGCTCCTTCTAGATTCACTAAACCTCTAGCGATGGGTTCCCTCGTGGCAGTTATCGCAGGTCTCTTGGTTATGTTTAAGGTCGCTCGCCGCCGTCGATTCTCTGGCCTCTACGATGACGTAGATACGGGCGAAGAAAGCTTAAGTAGCCTAGCGTTAAGCGAAGCAGAGGTAAGCATGTCTGAAGACGTTCACAAAAACAAGAAAGCTAAAAAACAAATCAAAACAACCCCAGAGTTTGATCCCATTTCCTTTGAAACCTCCGAAGCTGCAAGTGAGCTACCGATGAAAAAGGAATCTAAAGCCAAAGAATATTCCAGCTTCGATCTTTCAGCTGACAATGAAAAAGAACAGGTGAAAGTATCTCAAAAATCTAGTATCCAAAAAGCCGCAAAAGATAAGTCGGACCCGTCGATTAAGGAAGATTTTTCCATGGCAGGCGATGATACATCTTGGGCCTTGAACGTAAGCAATCAGTAACTAAGTCATACTTTATGAGGCCGCACCGCAAACGTGCGGCCTTTTGCTTGACTCAGCTCTGAGCTCGTGCCACAAAAGTGTTTCAGGTTGGAGGAGGGAATATGTCGTCAAGTCAAATGGATCATAGCTGGCTATGGGATCAGCTCGATGCCTATTTAGCCCGTCATGGCTTGCGCCAGACCAATCAACGCAAAGATATAGTAAATGCCCTCATTGCCATGCGCGAAAAACATGTCGATGCCGAAAAACTTCACAACGCTGTCAAGGAGCTGGGGCTCGATATAGGGCTTGCCACAATCTATCGAACCCTTGGTCTTTTGCGAGAAGCCGGCATAGTTGAGCAGAGATCTTTTACTGATGGTCGTGCTATATTTGAGCTGGCAATACCTGATGAGCACCATGATCATCTGATTTGCATTGATTGCGGTGTTGTAAAAGAGTTTGAGAATGAAGAAATTGAAGCACTTCAGGTAAAAATTGCTAATACCCTTGGTTTCTCACTCTCTTCACATAAATTGGAACTTTATGCCCGTTGCCTTAAAGAGGTTTGCCCTAATCGGGTGAGGTAGGCATTTTTTTCGCATCCAGGGAAGTTCAAGATAAAAAGTCTAAGCTTTTAAGCAGGGCTATTATTTCCGACTCATAGATTTCCATTGCCAGCTAGACTTAAGTAGTGGTTAACTATATTAAATGGCTTTGGAGTCGCGATGTTGTCTTTTTTTAAGAATTTAGGATTTAGTATTGTGCTCGCAATGCAAGCCGCAGAAGGATTTGCATTAGGCTGCAGAGATGTTCGACTCATCGCAAATAATACAGTACACCTTCATTTCTCTTATGACAAAATTGATCAAACCCTTGGTAAAAGGTCTTTGAGCCAATTTCTTAAATCTTGGGATCCAGGGAAAGTCTACTTTTTAGAATCTGATATTCAACGTTTTGAAAACGAATATGCGCTAAAAATAGCTGATAAAATTCAAGCAGCAGATTGTAAGTTTATCGATGATATTGCCTACACATTTAATCAACGATACAAGGATCGTCAGGCTGGAATTAAGGCTGCTATTCAGGCGAAACATGATTTCACCATAGATGAATATTTAACCATAGATTCGAAAACATTAGAGTGGGCTAAGACGCCCGAAGAGTTAACGGAGCGCTGGAGAAAGCGTATTAAGTTTCAGGCGCTTAGTTTAAAGGGGTCGGTAGAAGACAGCAAGATACCCGCAAAACTACTAAAGCGATTTGAGCTGGCTGAAAAACGCCAAAGAGAAACCAAACTTGACGATATCTATACGATGTATCTTAATGCGTTTTCCACGAGTTTAGATCCCCATACAGAATACTTCCCGCCAGTAAATTTAGAGGAATTCAGAATACAAACACGACTTTCATTAGAAGGTATAGGTGCGGTGCTTAGAAGCGAAGATGGCTTCACAAAGATTTTAAGCATGGTCCCTGGTGGTGCGGCTGCAAAGACCGGCAAAATAAAAGCAGGCGATACCATTATTGCCGTAGCTCAGGGTTCCGCTGCCCCAGTTGATGTGATTGATATGGATTTAAAAGATGTCGTAAACCTGGTTCGCGGCAAGCGTGGCTCAGAGGTTCGGCTATCAATTATGCGGGAAACGAAAACGGGCAACGAGAAGATGATCGTTTCTATTATTCGCGAAAAAGTCGACTTGGAAGATCGCGCTGCTAAGTCATGGGTTTATGAAGTAAAACCCAAGGATGGCAAAGTTTTAAAAGTTGGTGTTTTAAGTCTGCCTAGTTTTTATATGGACTTTCAGGGAAGACAAAGCGGCAAGGATGACTTTAAGTCTTCTTCAAGAGATATGCTCAGGGAAATTGATTCTCTAACGAAGCAAGGAATTGATTCCCTTGTCCTAGATCTCAGAAATAATGGCGGTGGCAGTTTAGATGAGTCGGTAAAAATAGCCGGTCTCTTTATTGACAAAGGTCCTATCGTTCAAATCAAGGCGGCCGGAGACAGGTCGATGTCGCAAGATGATACAGATCCAAATATCTACTATAAAGGGCCCCTTGTCGTAATGATCAACTTGCAGTCCGCAAGCGCGAGTGAGATTTTTGCGGGAGCGATAAAAGACTACCAGCGTGGATTGATTGTCGGTGATACCCATACCTTTGGCAAGGGAACCGTTCAAAATTTAAATGACTTAGATGCTCAAATGGGAGCTATAAAGGTCACGATCTCAAAGTTCTACCGTCCCAGCGGTTCCTCCACTCAATTAAAAGGCGTGGACTCCGATATCACCTTGCCCAGCATGTGGGAAGAGTTAGAAATTGGTGAGAAGAACTATGATTATGCTCTTCCATGGCAAAAAATCGACGCCGCAAAATATACCAAACTTAATTTGGTAGAACCCTATCTTCAGACACTTACGGAATCTTCCCAAAAACGAGTGGGCAAGAGCGAAGAGTTTATCAAACTTAAGAAGACCATCGACGAATACAAACAAAATTCTAAGCTGAGAACTCAAGTAAGTTTGAAAGAAGATAAGACGAAAGAAAAAGAACGAAAAGAGCTAGAGGCCGAGGAATCCGACGATGCGGTTTCCAATATGTCCAGTCAGCGACCAGATCTTTACAAAGATATTTCCCTAAATGAAGGGATTCAAATTGCGGCAGACTATGCCCGTGTTTTATCCAAAGAATCCCTTGCGGAGCTAGATGTTCCAGACTTCAACAAATCAAAGACCGCAGCCAAAGAAGCAGAACTCAAAAAGACCAAGGCTTCCGTAGTCAAAGAAAAGAAAAAATAGCTTACCTGTAATGGCCCCATGTTAGAAACATAGGGCCTTTGCTAAAACATTTCTTTTTCAATCTCACTATTGCTGCCTCAAGGATTTACGGTTCGCCCTCCAGGGATTGGCTTCTATTTCTAGAGATGAAAATCTATGGTCTTGCCTGATTGGGTTTGGACAACAGAGTCAAAGCATTAGCAGGCAGTAAGATCGGCGATGCATGAAACCAAATCCGAGATGTTGTGGCTGCTGCTATTGAGAAAAATCAGTTCGAAATCTACAGCACATTTGAGCTAGAATGAAATTTTAGCTCCTACAAAATTTAAAATTTAGTGCCTCACCAATATCTTAACTGTCGGATTCTTTTTTTGGAATTTCTACTTTCGAAGCGAGAAAATTTAGGTTTTAGGGATTTAAAACCGCAAGCAGCGAGTCCTTGCGCTTTTTAGGAATTCCCGAGGTATATTTTGGGATCAAGTGTAAATGGCTATTTACTAGCGATTTTTTTAACTTCGTCTACAGCGTCACAGAGTGCATGATCAATGGAGTTTCGGCCACTATCAACGGACTTGACGCTGTCGCCTAACATTGTAAACACCAAGGTCCAGCCATTTGGAATATTAGCAAATCCTGCTAAAGCTGCTTCAGGATCATCGGTTAAGGTGCCTGTTTTTGCTGTAACAGTTGCGCCACACTGTGACTTAGATAGCAAGTCTCTGTGCTGAAGTGTTCCATCGACGCCACCAATGGGTAAAACATCTCGAAACGCTTTCTGGTAGATTCCATCCCGAATCGTGGAGAGAACTTTCACTAAGGAATAGGCATTCACTTTGTTGCTGTAACTCAAACCTGAACCATCAACCGGAAAAGCCCCGTTTATTCCATGATCCCTAAAAATGGCCATGATTGCTTGTTTGCCGCCAGCTTTAGCCTCTGCAGATCGATAAGCTTTTTCAGCTAAATAGTTGTCGCTGTATTTCATCATTTCTTTGAGCTCTTCATACTGCGGACCTCCGTGGATCACTTCAGGAAAGATGTGAAAGTACGCCCAAAGAGTTAAAATTTTATTTGTAGAGGCAGGGCGAACCAAAGTCTTAGAATTATAGGTGTACAAAACCATTTTTTCATTCTTCGGACCATAGGCTCTTATATCGACACTCCAAGTGGTATCAGAATCTTGTGATGCAAAAAAATTCTTATCCACAAGCTGCTTAAATTGTGGGTTTTTATAAACTTCTGCCTCATCAAAATCTTCAATAGGTCTATCTTTGAGGTAGGACTGTTGCTGATGTCGGCATTGAACTAACACAAATAGGAGACATGGTACCAAAATCTTGATCATAAAATTTAACCTAAAATTATTTTGCCCAAATATAGTGGGAATGGGAGATTGGGGCAAGCTTAAATAGAGGCAAGCTTAAATAGAGGCAAGCTTAAATAGAGGCAAGCTTAATTAGAATGCCCCTAGGAATCACTTCGAAGGATCTGGTCCCTCATGAAATGAAAAGCTATCAGGGCTTTGGCTTTAGGGATGGGGCGAATCCAAAGAGAGCCCATGAATTTGAGTTTTAGCACGAACTTCTCCATGCGTTGGTGCTCCATGTAAATAGAGAGCGGCTTGGCGAGGTTTCAGGTTTAGAGAGTGATAGCGTAGGCCCAGTAGAATCCTGATAGAAAGTGGCTCCCTCTGCTTTCTCTTCTTCCCTTCTTCCCTTCTTCCCTTCTTCCCTTCTTCCCTTCTTCCCTTCTTC
>JBAXBA010000110.1:0-10161 GCA_037142195.1 Pseudomonadota bacterium | reverse complement strand
AGAAGAGTTTATGATAGTTGAATAGGCTCGTGTCCGTTTTTACCGGGTAAGATCATCTATCACATGAAACGGAGGGTAGAAAATGACACAGTCAGAAGCCACCACCGCCCGAGACGAGGTTCTCAATAAGGCATTTCTACGCGCCGCCAATAACCTTGGGCTCAGCGGAGCGGATATTGAAAAAATTACGGGTTTTAGCGAAGCCTCAATTTCTCGGATGAAAAATGGAAGCCTACCTTCAGATAAGAAAAGCCGCGAGATTTTACTCATATTCTTGCGTATGTATGGCTCGCTAATACACCTTGCCGGAGACGCCGAAAACGCTAAGGAATGGTTTTACAGCGACAATAGTGATCTTGGCGGTGTGCCGTTTGAGCTTGCACAAACCTTGATGGGACTTGCAGATGTCACAAACTACCTTGATACAATGGGCGGAAAACTCTGGGCTCATTCGCTTGAAGGTTGAAGGCTGTCGCTTTGTCGAAGATCAAACCCAATCCGTCACTCTCAACCTAATTGACTCACTTGAGGAACACGGCATAGGGAAGCAAGAAATTGAGGACACAAAGTCCCTAGAGCCCAACTGAAAAAAAACATCTCTTGGACGAGTGAGCGGCCTCGCCCTACCCTGACGAGACGATTTCCAGCATGATTTCTGGTCTTCATATCAAATATTATGCCCATTTAAAAAACGATTACTGTAAAAAGCCTGAAGTGTTAGAGTATCTGAGAAGGCATGCCACCCAGGTAGGTCCTGAAGGGAATCTGTTTAAGATCCACGAGACCTTATAGAACTGGATATGTGAGTGAGTCTATAATTTCATTTTTTGAGGTTTTTTTGTCTAATCCATCAACTAGCTCCCCTAAAAAAGTCTCTTTGATTATTCCTATATACAACGAAGCTGGCCACCTTGAAGATTTCTTAAAGAAAATCGACAGTCTTGAGCTCCCCATTGAGAAAGAGCTGATTTTTGTGGACGACTGCTCAAAAGACAACTCGCCCCAGATCCTTAAGAATTTTTCCTTTCAGTCAAAATATAAAATGGAATTTAAGTCTAAAAACGAGGGCAAAGGTGCCGCCTTAAGATCCGGCTTTGCACTGGCGAGTGGTGACTTTACCGGAGTTCAGGATGCAGATTTTGAGTACGATCCTGACGATATAGCGAGCCTTTTGGAGCCGCTTATTGAAGGAAAAGTAGATGTAGTCTTCGGATCCAGGTTTAAAAAAAGCGCCCCCCAGGTTCACAGGACGTTTCATTACTTAATCAATCGATTTTTGACCACACTCAGCAATTTCTTATCCGGACTCTATTTGACCGATATGGAGACTTGTTACAAGTTCTTCAAAACAGACATTATCAAAAACATTCGTCTAGAATCTTCCAGATTTGGTTTTGAACCGGAGGTAACAGCAAAAATAGCGCGCCTGAAGGTTAAAGTTCATGAGTATCCCATTTCCTACTACCCTAGAAACTACCTCGAAGGAAAGAAAATCACCTGGAAAGACGGCGTAGCGGCGGTAAGACATATTGTTTACTTTAACTTATTCGCCGACAAATTATCTTTTTTCATGCCCACTATGGATTCCAAATACCTTCCCAACGGAAGGCAGTGGCTCTAAATACTATTTGTTACGGAAACCTAAAGTTTTATAGGATCTAACTACAGACCTCCCAGTGGCCATTTTTTGTGAGCCCAATTCTTTTGATCTTTCCGCCGGCCACCAATTTATTTAAATGGTATTTGACGCCATCCGGAGTAATTCCGCCCAAAGCTTCCGCGATTTCTTTTCTAGTGATCTTGGGTCTTTCTTTTATGAGATCCAAAATTTTATCAGCAGCACTTTCTTGATTTGTCTTTATCTTGGTCTTTTTTGCTATATCTTTCTTGGCCTTTTTTGTCGGAGATTCTGCTTTTCGGGCCTCTGATGTTTGTGTTCCATGGGGCCTGTATAGAGTAACTTTGAAAAAGTCCGCCTTAGTTTCAAATACGGGAGGCTTAAGTCCTTCTTCCCGCATAGCCTTCCTAATTCGGAGGATTCCTGTGCCTGCCTTCTCTATGACATCCAGTCTTGCAAACATGTCCGCGATGATTTCATTTCTACGGGAAGATATATCGCCAACATTTTCTGGAGTTATACCCTCTGGCAGGCGCCCAGGGCTAATCACTTCAATTCGATTTGGAAATACTCTCACCTGCATGCTTGTTCCGGTCATTCTGTAGTCTCTATGAATGATGGCGTTGGCGATGGCCTCTCGCCAGGCCTCTTGTGGGACTTCATAAACATTGCGTCTTTTCGTACCTTCTATGACTCCTTGAAGACTCATATGCTTTTTTAAGAAGAAATCTGCCTCTTGGAACTGAGAGATGAGGTCACCACGAACTTCTTTTCTATCAAATATAGTGACTCCTTCATAATCTTTAAAGGCAAGCAGCATAGTTTGAGAATGAAGGAAAAATGGATCCATTTTCTCTGCAAAAAAGAGTACTCCAGCATTGTTTATGGAATTGTCTTTCATGAGGTTTAAACTCTTTAATATATTCGGTAAATTTTCCTCTGTGACTTCGTATTTGATTCCTGCTGATTTATAGAATTCGCGTACTTTAGCGAGTGAAATGTCATCTGTGTTCGCATCTAAATTCTTACTTTCATCAAAATAGGATTTGTTATTTACATTAAAAATGGTCTTGGTTTCATTCCGATTAATTTTTTAGTGACTCCATCAAAGCGCTTGTAGTAGATGCCAGAGCATGAGTAGGGCTTATCTTGACCGCCAAGCACCTGCGTAGCAGGTGCGATTGATCTGTGTTCGAGTCCATCCGATGCCAAAGCAATAGACCTTTGCCTAACTTAGCAGCCCTAGGGGCTGCTCCAAACCGCTAAGCCTCCCGCACCGCGGGAGCGTTATAACTTTTTACAAATTCAGACAGCGCCCTATGCCCGCCGGCGCTTCAGAGCATCAGGTTTTACTAGAGTCGTTACTATTTCAATCACTCTTTTTTCATCAAACTGCAAATCTCTAAACAGCGCCTGACGCAAAAATTGGTTGAGATAGGTTTGGTATCTGCCATCACCTTCTGAATGAGCGCGTCGTTTCAGCTCATCGAGTAAATCCGTATCAATCAAAGTTGTAATGCGAATTTTGGATTTGTCCTTCTTAAGCATTTCGGAAACATCATCGTCAGTGCCTTCGGATAAACTAGCGATATCTACGTTTTCATCATGGCGAATTCCAGAGGTCCTCTTAATCTTCTTTCTGGTACTCATTCCATCCCTCCATAAGCTCATGGGAATACCTTTCAACATATTCTAGCATAATGCACAATTCCTTTCGAGTCGGTCTTCCTGCAATGGAAATAACAGCGATTTCAAAAATGTCGACGCGTACGACAATGTCAGAAAATTCAAAGTGAACATGAGGTGGATTATGATCGCGTGCGTGAATCTTAACTTTATATTTTCCAAGTTGACCAATCGTCGGCATTAATCTTCCCTTTTATGCTTATATCATATGTATTAAAAAATTGCGATCATAAAATGAATCATGATGTGCCAAACTGATTCCTATGGTCGGTTTTGAACTTTTAGCTAGGATTTCTACAGTGTAAAAATTTTTTTAAAGTGGTCTGATATTTGAAGTCTAAGGCCCAATCAACTCTATATTTTCTGAGGAGCGTACGATGGCCAGATGTGATTTGTGGCGAGATCGCAAATATTCCCTAGCATTTGGCGTGTAAAAAGAAGGGCTTCTTCAGGAGCCGGATATTACGGCGAACATATTTTTGATGGTTAAGTTATAAAGGGTAAGTCAATCGGTTTATCTGGGCCTCACTTTAATTGGCTGAGAATCTCATTTGGTGCGATCAAATCGCATTTATCTTCCAAGCCCAAGGGTTAGCGCCTAATATGGGCTTTTAATGTTTTTTAAAGGCATTTGATTGCCAGATTATTTACATTCTTTCGGCATTTCAGAGTCCCGATCTTCTAATCTCATAACGCTTAAACGAAGGAGCATCTTTTTTTATGTGTCTTGACATCGCACTTGGGACTCAAACTCTTTGACCATTTTTTTTTGAGATCCTAGTCACTTCTAGCGAGAACATTAGTAAGTTAGTTCTTCAATGTCGTTCATTGTCGCTCTACAATTTTGTCTGCAACCATTTTCTGGGTTGTAATTCGGGTAGTGATTCGGGTAGTGATTCGGGTAGTGATTCGGGTAGTGATTCGGGTAGTGTCCTTATTTTCGCGCGTATTTTTTATTGGTTATCCGAATATCCCCCTGTTTATTTTCTGGGTAGTGATTCGGGTAGTGATTGGTATCGTGGGCCATAGAAATCGTCCCAGTTTTGTCCCAGTTGTTATTTTGCCTTCATCTCTTCGGCATTTTTTGAATTTTCAGAATAATATTAATGCCTTACGATCGAAAGCCGCCAGGAACAGGGCGAACATCTCAAGTAATTGTCAATTTTTCCGATTAGTGTTATGTAATATTATGGAAAGGTATAGTTTGACATGGGGATTGTGATTACAGGTTGGGCGCTACAGTCCTATCTCGATTTGAAACATAGGCACGAGTTTAGTGACCAAGAGTACCAGAAAAACTTTCGACCAGATGCCGAAAGGCTCAAAGTCTTCCCAAATGATCCCAAATTTAAAGTAAGAGGATTCTGGGGGCCAGCGACCAAGGGTAACGGTGTAAACGTCTCTGACGGATATAAAATGAAATGGGATTCTGTGGGTCCTGGAAGAAATGAGCTGAGATTGTGCGTTGCTATCATGGGACCAAATGCCTTCCTTTGCCAAGCATATATTAAGAAAGGCAAGAATGATTTGCGTGAGTGTTTAAACCTGGAGCGCTATATCACCTTGATCTGCCAGGGTCGATATGTTGATAGGGGGAGCCTATGAAAAATACGGCAAGAAAAATGGAAACCAGAGATGACCGCATTATGGGTATCATGAAGGAGATGAACCGGGCGAGTCTTCCTAACTCATTCGTTCTTGATGTGTGTCTTCTAGCTCGTCAAGACAACTCCATTCTTGGACTTATGGAACTTTGGGCTGACGAAAGCGATAAGGATGAACGAGCCGAGATCATTGCTGACCTTCAGGATCATATTGATGACGACAAAGAGTTACCTCGAGATGGTAAGCCAGCGGAAGCATCTAAAATTTCTTTCCATAATCTTGATTCTTTAGCGAGTGACATAGTCGGTTTTAAGGCGAAGTTTAAAGATCTGATTGATCGTCACGGCGGTCCCGTTGCGGTTGCTAAAAAAGTGGGTATGCCGCAGCCCTCACTTAGTAGGCTTTTGAATTCTGGATCTATGCCTCGACGCTCCACTCTCTACAAGATCGCTAAGGCACTTAATCTCAGCGAAACAGATGTCGCAGGCGAATAGGGTCGTTTGTTTCATGTTATCTAGAGAAATTGAAACACTTCACACTTAGCAACTTCTGTCTGAGAAGCTAAGGGGACATTCTTTGCATAGTCTAGGATGGCCTGACGCACGGACTCTTTTCCAGGAGTTTCACAAAGTACAATCGCAGAAGGGGGCTCTTTGAGATATCTCTCCATGTGGATGATGGGATCTAACTGGTCAACCCAAGCAGGAACAGCAAGAGATCTTCTTTCCGAATAAAATGGTCCTTCGCTAGACCAGTCCTGTCCATACCAAATCACGGGACGATCCGCTGGAGTATGGTCCTTGATGTACTTAGCCAAAGTCAAAACACTGTGGCTGCTTTCCTCTACCCCAGTGACTTTATCGTTAAAGCTTCCTTTGAGATAGAAGTACAGATTTGAGACGATCATCAAAGAGATCAAAACATGAAGGTATCGTCTCCCTTTTTCCGTTTTAGCCTGGTCTAATAAAGCAGCAAGAGCTATGCCCAATCCTAGGGAGAAAAAGACAGAGTTTGAGACTTGGTAGTAAGAATGCACCATATGGAGATTTGTAAAGACAAGAAATGGCGCTAAAAACAGGGAAAGAGAGATCCCGACTATTTTCTTTTGAGGCACATTTTTGCTGCACTTAAAATAATAGATAAGTGTCAAAAGTCCCAGAAACTGCCCCGACATTTTTAGGATGTTCCGGTAGTAGATCACATCATACCAAAGTCCAGAGGAAAGCCTCTGACTTAAGGTTCCGTAATTCCATTGACTGAGATACGCGGAGGTTAGTTTTAATCCAATGGGATTTAGAGACTTCACCTGGTCAGAATACCGGATCCAAAGGTAAGAAAGTCCCAGCGGAATCAAGAGGGCTAGGACAAGTTTTACGGTCCAGGCAAGATTTTTAAAGATATTTCTAAAGCCCTGCTGACTGACATAGACCACTCCTAAAATCACGAGAGGAGTCAGCACCGTGGTTATTTTTTGAAGACCTGCCAGAAGGAGAAAGACTCCCATTCCGAAGAGATTGGTGAGGGACTTGTTTCCCCCTAGGGCATTTAGGGTGAAATACATAAAGCATAGAGTGAAAAATAGAGCAGCGCTTTCGATCATAAAGGTTCCAGACCAGAACATATAAACAGGCGAGCTCAAAAAGAGAGTCAGTCCTAGAAGACGGGTAAATTTAGAAAAGTTAAGATTTTTAAGGGCCTGCCAAATTGGAAACGCAGAGAGTAAAGTAAAGAGGAGGCTTACCAAGCGACCTGCATTAGTTAGAGGCAATGACGTGTATTTAGAAATGACGGCAGTGATATATTGATAGATCGGAAACTCAAAAGGGATGCTCCATGGATAACCAACAGCAGGGGTTTCATAGTCGAGTCTAAAACCATTTAGTTTTAAGTAATAAGCAGTGATAGCGGTCTGGGTCTGCCTAAAGCCGTGTGCTTCCACTATGGGATTTCCAAGTCCTGCTAGGTTCGTTAGAACCAAAACCGTGACCACAACACTTAGAAGAAACCAAGCCATGCGCTCGGAGGCAAGGGAGTTCCAAGTTAAGCCGTCTAAAGATTTAGAGTTATTTTCTCCTGGGATGGGATTCTTTTTCGAGGTGGAATTCATGTTGAGACTTTCTTTACGGGGTGATTTGTAGCCTTAGGGAGCTTAAAATTTAGTTTTTGGGATTTGTCTTAAGAGGCACCTTTTTCTTGTCTTGCACACCATTGGGCCGCCTTCCCTAAAAGAAAGGTCTCTCGTTAAATCAGCCGCAAAGGGACTTTGTATTTGTAAGCTCCTCGGATGAGATGAAACAGTCTTTTATAGGGAATGATGAGATACCAAAGAAAAAACAAAGATCCTTCGCTGAGGGAGACCTTTCGATTTCTAAATCGAGCATATAAAGTCACCAAAAAGCTCACCCCAAAGAGACATGCAAACAAAAACAGCAAGCTATAGGAGAGGACCGGAGAAACCGCGTTCAAAGTAAGCCCTGAAATCACAATGCCGACAAGGGCCACAAAATATCCGTAGAAGTAAAGGGGACATGCGGTCATGGTGTGCCAAGGTATGCCATGGGTCCTACAAAACTTGAAATCCACTTGGTGCTTATGAAGAAGAATAGGAATTCTTTCGGCAAGTGTGGTCATTTGCCAGACATGCTGGGACATGGTTTTTTGCACATAAGGGTGATCGACAACAACTTCCGGAGCCCAATGAATTTTATAACCTAATCTTAGAATGGAAAAGGCAATATCAGAGTCTTCAAGAAAATAAGGAAAATTTAAATCAAAGCCACCAACCTCACGAAAGACGGAAGCTCTAAAGATGCAGTTGGCCGTCATAAATCGGCCTCCCGTTTCATTCTCGAGGATGTGAGTGAGAGGCGTCGCCTCAAAGGTTTTTATGGCCTGGATGCGCCCTTCGACGACAGAAATACTAGAATCCCTAAAACAGTCTAAGGCACTTTCAAGCCAGTTGGGCCTTGGAATCGCATCTTGATCTAAAAAAGCAAGGAATTCGCCAGTAGCCCGTGAGGCACCGACGTTTCTCGTGTGGGACACCCCACTGTTTTTTTGTCGATGAAATTGAAATGTGAATTTAGGTGAGTTTTTAGCGTACTTCATAAGAAAGTCATAGGAGGTGTCTGTGGAGCCATCGTCAATAGCGATCACTTCAAAATTTTGGGGATCACAGGTTTGGAGTTCAAGCCCTTTAAAAGCGTCGTCTAAAAATTTCGCACCGTTATAGATGGGAATGATTACAGAAATTTTGATCAAAAATACCTCTTTTTCATCTATCATTACTTGAAGTGAGAGCTATTCAGGGACAATTCGTACTATCAAGCAAAAAATTTGAAGTAAAGGACTCTTAGAAATCCTAAAATCACGGATTTCTGGCTTCCGATAAACACATCTAGGGAACTAATGACTAGGGAGTTTTCTTGTTTAGCCCGCGCGATAAACTTTCTAAAATCTAAGGACTGCCGAAGTCCAATGTTTGAGCTCCAGCTTTGTTTCGAGATTCTAAACGTTGAGACGGGATCAGACATAAACCACAAGTCTCCTAGCTGAAGGAGTCGGATCCAAAAATCGACGTCGATGGCATAGGGAGCATATATGCGATAACCGCCAATCTTTTCAGCATCTATTTTTTTAAACATTCCAGCCGCGGGCTCGCCAAGGGGATTGGTTCCCGATCTAATGACTTTTTTGATGGCGATCAGAGACGATATCCTTCCCTGGTGCAAATCTCCTCGAATGCCCATGCGCTTGCCAGCGGAATTGATCACCACACGAGGCCCGGTTACTAAAGCAAGACCTCTATTTGCTGGATTCTCAAAAATAGCCACCTGTTTGGAAAGGGCGCCAGGCTCCAGGGTGTCGTCGGAACAAACCAGTTTTACGTAGGTACCGCTGGCTAAACTGAGGGCGCGATTCCAGTTGCCTTCCGGCCCAAGGTTTTTATCGTTTCTAAGCAGATGAACGCGCGTCTCTTTTTGACTGCGAATAAAGTCAGCCACCAAGTCAAAGGATCCATCAGGGGAACAGTCATCGACAACGATAACCTCGAGGTTAGGATAATCTTGGCTCAGGATGGACCTCAAGGTCTCCAAAATAAAGGCACTGGCGTTGTAAAGGGGTATCACTACCGAGACCAGTGGTTTTTGATCCATCGATGCCAATCAGGACTCCCTTTGCCAGACCGAAATAAATTCATTATAGATAAAGTACGGTCCCATAAAACGCATAAAGGGAAATGAATAGGATTTAAGGGGCTTTAAACCGCAGGATCTGGCAAGTGCAGCTTGCTCTTCAAAGCCCACTAATTCCACATGGGTTGGGTCTGAGGCCTGGCCTCTTTCTTGGGGAGTGATCATGATCACCTTGCCGCCTATCTTTAGGCGCGGCAAATAAGTCTTAAGCAAGTCGACTCTTGTAGGATGATCCATATGCTCTAATAAGTGAGACATCAGAAGACTGTCAAACTGAGCACCGCGGGCAAATTCAGAGGTCGGGAACTCTGTGGTTGTAAAAGCTTTAAAGCCCATGTCCCGGCAGTGGGCAATGGAGCTGAGGTTATGATCCACTCCCACACAGTTTCCATGGGTAAATCCTAGATTTCTTCCCACTCCACAGCCGATTTCAAGCATAAAGCCAGGATTCAGGGATCTTAAATGAAGTTTATAAGGATCTATGGGCCGTAACAGCTGCTTCCACGCCGCACCCTGCAGGCGAATGGAACGGCTGGTGTAAGAAGGCTCCGTGGTGTCTTGCATGGGTTCCCCTCAGGAGTGAAGCTCAGACTTTACCGGCAGACAGCATTTATATCAAGGATGAGATGTCTTTTCGGCTCAAGTCTAAAAAAGATTCCGTCAGACTGAGACAAACGGGCAGTTAGAGAACTTACCAGACTTAGGTCTCTTTAAGGCTTTGCTCGGGAGAGCAGCAAAAGTTAAGTTGCATAGAGGCAAGAGCGTATTTTATGATACATCATACAAACTTTATAAAGACGAAAAACACTCTCCCGCTAAAGAAATCCGATACCTTCTTGATGGTAAAGGGATCGAAAACGGATTGCTTATGGTTGGGTTTGTTTACTATTGCTATCTATCGGATTGTCGGCAAGATTTTCAATATACCGCTTGAGCACTGAGAGCAGAGCCCCACCGACAGTCAAAAGGCAGTACGTCCTGCTCCAAAAGATAGGCTTCCAATAATATTTTTCAATGTGTTCTGCAAATTCCTTGCGTATAAGGCGAGATGTCACC
>JBAXBA010000109.1:0-10498 GCA_037142195.1 Pseudomonadota bacterium | reverse complement strand
ACGCCGTGAGAGAAGCTAGGGACATGAGATTTGATTACCCGTTCGAATGTACTCTATGGCCAAAGAATCGGAGTTCTTAAACCAAGCACGCTTATTGAGCCTAGCTTTAGGTGGAGGCTAGCTATAGATAGAGACTAGCTACATAGCTTACCTTTACTTTTTCGACTGCCTCCGACTCTATAAAGCACGACCGTGACTCTTAACAGGTTCACAAATTGACTTGACTGAAAGTCCTGCTGTGAGACTATATAAACAACAGTTACACTAATAGTCTGAAATCACCTCACAAATGTGCTGGGACGTCGCCAATTGTGACGTAAATATTAATACTGAAATAACAGGAGCTAAAACAATGAAATCACTTCGAACCATTTTCATCTTATTTGCTTTTTTGAGCTTATCAAACTGCAAGTCGGCGAGCATAGAAGAGTCGAACTCCGAGGAGCAGAGTGTCATTTCTTTATTACAATCCCTTCGATCGATTGGGAAGTTTGCCGAATTTGATTCAAAATGGCTCTCTCTCGGCAGCAAAGTTAAAGCATCCAACGATTTTGTTACCAAGTTAATGCAACTGGCAAAAACAAATAATCAGGAGTTTTTGAAGCTAAAATTCTATATTTTAAAGAATCCAGCCAAGATGGGATCTGCAAGTACAGCTCTAAATTTAGTTGTGGGATCTGAAGCCGACTGGGTAAGTATGGTCAGAAAAATTGGCAAAGATGGAGTTCAAGATCAATCCCTCTCAAACCATCTTGTACCCGTTATGATGAATTTGGACGCCAAAACTAAAGGAGCCTTATGGAAAGAGATAGGAAATCTGTATCCCATTGCCTATAAAAATAAACATCAAAGTCCGTTTGGAAACGGAATGGCTCCGAAACGAGCCCTCGACGTCATACTCCGCTTCACTCTTCCACCCGAGGATTTCTTTGTAAATGTAAAGAGCCAAGCAGAAGCCAGAAGCGCTTTAAATCGCTTTATTGCTAAGCAACACGACGATGCCCTTCAAGGAACTGATTTTGGGGTCTATACGGGCGATGATGTCTTAAGCATCGCAAAATACGTCCAAAACTTTCTGCGAGCAAGGGGCAAAGATGGAGAAGAAATACTCTTGAAGGGAAGTTTGCCAACGGGAAGAGCTAACCTTGCTAAGAGAAATCCCTTGGAGAACATAGTAGATTCGGTGTTGCAAGGAATGGACACCAGTTACTCCGATGTCGACATGTTAGTTCCAGATTCCCTTCAAAAATCCATACAGTCCATTGCTGGCGGTTCTTATTCTGCACTTGTATCTAGTCAAGCCAAAGCCATCGTCTCGAAGACCGGTGCAAAACCTTCTTTTCAAACCCATACCTGGCCTGATCTATTTGCCGAACTGGACGGTGCTTTTGTGAGCCCTGTCGGCATTAGAATCACCAAAGACAAAATCTACATCAACCTTTACCGAAGCGCTCAAAAAAATGAGCTCCCTGAAAAAAACGTCGTCGATGCGATGAGTGATCTCGAAAAAGAACAGCTAAGGTCAAAGTGGGTCACAAGTATACCCGTTGATTAGACCGCAAATAGATTGTCATTTAGAACATGAGATAAATTACTGCTTCTTGGAATGCTGAAAATCCAAGAGCTTTAAAGAACCATGGCTTCGAGTTTTTCAGTTCTATTTTTTAAGACATTTTTAACTTCTATCGGAATCTTATTTGGGGAATCAGGAAGGTTTGTGTGCAAATCTGCCGGTTTTACAAATATTCTCCCTCTTTATCTTCAAAGATTCCAGCTCAAGGAACCCCAAGGGATCCAGAAAATGCGCTGAACTAGAAACGAGTACACGCTTCCCAAAGGAATCTCTGGACTCTTCAAGAACTCTCCGTAACTCGCTGTCTTTACCTAGAATCTAAAACATCCCCATTTCGCGGCTCAGTGCTAAGTTTCAGGCCAAGGCTTTCATGGCAAGCCGTTTCCAGTTTTTAAAGTCGCAATAGATTCTCTCATAGACAAATTTTCTAAATGACAAACTTTCTAAAAGACAAACCATCTAAAAAGCATCTACCAAAGCTGTCACGAGAGGTCTCACTCGAACATATGTTCCCATTTATCGGATATAACCGTGGGCCCTTTTCGAAGCGAGGTTAGGCAGAAATGCAAGGTTTTCAGCACCATGCTTCAAAAGTCATTAGGATCTAGATATTCTAAACCTCAAAGACTTCCGACCTTAAATCTAGTCCGCAAGTAATGCTAAAACACGCTCTTTGCCTACTTCTTTTAAAAACATAGGAAGCCTTGGACCTTGGTCTCGGCCTATAAGTTTTTGATAGACTGCTGTAAATACTTCTTTGGGGTCGGCATCGACGGCGTGAATGACTTTTTCATAAATTTCTTCGTTGATGGCTTTGAGTTCCATGCTGTCTAAGTTAGTCGTTCCAAGCCACTTCTTCAATGCATCAATCGCTAGGGACTGTTTGTCATTCATGGAAACAGCCACCGGAGAGGCGTGAAGGGAGTACACGAAGCTTTCGGGAGCATAGGTAGCAAGCCACTGACAGGCGCAGTTTGCTCTTGTCACGAAAGCAGTTCGGTCTGCTTCTGACTTGATAAAAGAGCTATAATAGCGATTCATAGTTTTCTCAACATCTCGGTCGGAAATTTGGAGTCTATCGCAAAGTTGTCTAAACCCTGGCCTAAAAGGTGCCCGCTCTGGCATCTTATCTTCTACGCAAGCAAGTTCATAGGTGCGACGATTGAGCTGCCACTTGCCGCCATTATCAACCGCTTCTGTAAAGGCAAGGGCTTCGGACCTATCAAATTCTTCATGAGTCTTGATAACATCTTCATCGAATGCCAACGAGAAGTCCGTATTCGGCCGCTGATTTGCAAAGATCCACCGCACAATCATCGGATCGTAAACTGAGAGAACTTGGCTCAAAGTGAAAAGCTCTCCTGAAGAAGAGGACATCTTACCAGCGCCACCTTTGATCATCACAAAATCATATTGCAAATAAGTGGGTGCCTCTGATCCCCAAATGACTTTTATAATGTCTTTCGCTGTATCAAAAGAACCGCCCTGTGAAGAGTGATCTTTACCACCTGGCTCAAAGTCGACTTTTTCAAATGCCCACCGCATGGGCCAATCAACCCGCCATGCTAACTTCAAGTTTTTGGTCTCACGAATATCTGTAACCGCTTCATGTCCGCAGCTCGCGCACTTATAGGAGTAGCTCCACTCGCCTAAATACTTTTCGTAGACCATTTCATCTTTGTTACAGGATTCACAATAAATAGAAGTAGGAAGCCAGTCATCTCCAAGAGGAGTTCCTCGATGGGCATTTAAAACCGCCTTGATCTTGTCAATCCCTTCAAGAGCCTGCCTGATCTGTAAGGCATAAGTCCCCGCAGAATACTTCTTTTCTTGGTAGATAAATTCAGGATGTATCCCTACGGTTTTCAATTCATTCTCAAAAATATGAATTCGACCTGCTGAGTAGGATTCTGCCTCACCCCATGGATCTGGAATACGAGCAATAGGAGCCCTCAAATACTTTACAAAAGCTTCTTGATCAGGAACGTTTTTAGGAACCTTTCTAAAGGTATCAAAGTTGTCCCAGCTGTAAATAAATCTAACTTTCTTTCCCACCTTACGAAGGGCTCTTGCTACCAAATCGACGGTCAAGACTTCTCTAAAATTGCCAATATGCACCATTCCTGAAGGCGTAATCCCTGAAGCCACAGTATAGGTATCTCGTTCGGCGCCACGACTTTTAATGACTTTCACGGCGGTAATGTCGGCCCAATGATGGGACAGTGGCTGCATATTTTCTCCAGAAAATTGAATTCATCCCAACTTTCTTCAGTGAGATGAAGGGGGATTAGGGTTTATGTTCGCTTCAAAATACCGCTTAGAAGTACTCGTGAGACTATCTCACCGGCCTCTACAACTTCTTCTTCCGTATGCCAGGTGTGTGACAACTGATTTGCGGATCGCAACATGGCAAGTCCATGGGTTGTCGACCAAGCCATTAAAGCCATTTCTTTAGTGGAAACATCAGACTGAAAAAGCCCCATCTGGACTCCCTCGGCCATCAAATCTTCCAAGTGTTGAAATGTATCTCGTCCTGCTTTTTCTAATTCATCGAGTCCCGTTGCGCCGTTTAAGACACCACCAAACATGAGCTGCATGGTCTCAGGATACATCAAAAACATCTTTACATAGGCTTTGCCTGCAGCCTTAATTTGTTGAATCGCATCACCTGCCATTCGGGCTTCTTTGATAACCTCTCGAAGCTGATCAAAGCCGTCTTTAGCAATCGCCACCAACAATTCTGATTTGTCATTAAAATGCCGATAAGGAGCCGTATGGCTTACGCCCGATCGTCGGGCCACTTGCCTTAAGCTTAATCCGTGGACACCTGTAGCTATAAGTTCTTCACGGCCTTTTTCAATCAATGTCTTTCGTAAATCGTGATGATGGTATGATTTTCCGCCTGTTTCCATATCCATACGTGCCTCTTCTATGCCGAAAATTCTAGGAGTCTGTTCTCCGAAAAAGGAGAGCTTTTCATTTGTCGACAATTTGCTACACTTCCTACCTTTATGCCAGCCAATTTTTAAAGTGAACAAAGGGCGCGCCATGGAATCCTATACCGCACTCGGAGCCAGTCTTTTGACATTGACCGCGATGGAAATCGTACTTGGCATTGACAACATTATTTTCTTATCGCTGCTCGTAGAAAAGCTGCCTCCTCATCTTCAGGACAAAGCTCGTAAAATTGGCCTAGGCGGTGCCACAGTGATGAGGCTTGGACTTTTGTCTATTGCGGCGTGGCTTGTAACCCTAACCCAGCCCTTTATTACCATTTTTGATTTTGGTCTGTCGGGAAAAGGACTTATTCTTCTGCTGGGCGGCCTTTTTCTCATCTATAAAGCCACTCATGAAATCCACGACAAGCTGGAAAGCGCCGCCGATCATTCTCCAGCAGGAGCGGCCGGGAAAGCTTTTTGGAGTGTAATTGTTCAGATTTTAGTCATGGATCTCGTCTTCTCCCTGGACTCCGTCATTACGGCCGTCGGTATGACCCATAATTTAACGATTATGGTGCTTGCCAACATAATCGCCTTAGGAGTCATGCTCTTGGCCGCTAAGTCGATCGCAAACTTTGTAGAACGGCATCCTTCCATAAAAATATTGGCCTTGAGCTTTTTAATTATGATTGGCACCATGCTGGTGGCCGAGTCCTTGCACTTTGAAGTCCCCAAAGGATACATCTATTTTGCGATGGCATTTTCCTTGTTTGTTGAGTTTCTTAATATCAAAGCTAAAAAATCGCCCAAACATTAGAAAGAGTATCACGATGAAATATAAAGAGAACGCACAGAAAGTAATCCTTTTATTAAGCTTACTAGTACCATCTGTGCTTTCAAAGGCAGAGGAATTAAGCTCTCAGGTGGCCCTAGCCTCCAAAGAAGTTTCCCATGAACAAAAGCACTGGTTTCAGGGTTCCGTTTCCGAGGCTTTTGCTGCTGCCGCTAAGCAGCAGAAACACATCATCCTTTACTGGGGAGCAGAGTGGTGTCCTCCTTGCAATGATCTTAAGGATCAGGTCTTTTCCCATTCTGAGTTTCCTCAATTTGCCAGCCGATATATCATGGTCTATTTGGACGGTGATTCCGAAGGCGCCCAGACCTGGGGCGAAAAACTGAAAGTCTCTGGCTACCCCACTGTGGTTCTCATGGACCCAAAAGGAAAAGAACTCTTTAGATTGTCTTCGGGAATGGACTTTGCGGAGTTTAAAAAGGCCATCGGTGCCGCGGTAGCTTCAGGGAAAAACGTAAAATCTCTAATTTCCAATTTAAAGAGCAAGCAACCAAAGCTTTCTTTAGAAGATTGGCAAACTTTGTCCACTACTTATATCGATCAGGGTGCCCTTGGCCTCGATGATCAGACGACTGAGAAACTCATCGAAAAATCGTGGCGTCTTTGCCCTTCTGATTTCTTAGTTGGCAAAGCTACTTTTGCCGCTGGGCTATGGGATAGTTCCCTTCAAGAGAAATCCACTCTTAAGGAGCCGTTTAAAGCGAACGAAGACGCGATCCTAGAGCAAATTTTAGCCTCAGGATTGACAATGGATGCCGCCCGTAATTCCTTAATGAACGAGCCTCAAAAGAAAATAGGAAGCTTAAAACCAGAAAACAAAGAGCGCGTCAGACAAAGACTTGTCACTTATGTTAAAGATTTGGCCACTAGCCCCGCTCGTGCCCCAATTGAACGCGCCATGGCTCTCCATAGTTATTTAGATTTAGAGAGCATGGCTCCGGCCCCAAATCTCGTTATTTTACATAAAGAAACGCAGCAAATCATGGATTCTATTTTACAAGCCACAACGTCGAGCCATCAAATGGCTTCCACCTATCCAGAAGTGGCCTCGATCATCGAACAATTATCTGGGCCCAAAGATGCTGTTGTTTTTCTAGAATCTAAAATCCCAGGTGCTAAAACACCTTGGTATTTTGAGTCCATGCTTTCTTCCTTGGAAAACACTCTAGGGAATAAAACCAAAGCCTTGGAATGGAGCGAAAAAGCAAAAGTATCCTCAAAGGGCTCGGCAACCAAACTCCAGTGGATTTCAAAAGATGTGGCGTTAAAAGCAAGGGTTCTAGAAAAGTCAGATGCCAAAATTGCAGCTACGATTTCTGAGTTCTTTGCGGAAGCAACTCACCAAAGTGATAAGTTTGATGGCCGCAATGCTTCCGCTCACAAAAGGGTGGCCGCTGTCATCCAGGATCTAGGAACAAATGGTGTAGAAGCTCGTAAAAATGCTCTGGCTTTTTGTCAAAAAGACAAGAAATGTTTGAGTATGTACTCGGCATCTCCCAAGAAGCCTTAGGACAGAGAAGACAGCTTGCTGTTTCCCAGCAGGTAGCAGCTAAGGCGCTTTTATGCTGATTATGGATTTGCCTTTTCCTTCCTGAAGACTTGGTAGAGACGTTCCTAATATAGGCCCATTCAAAAGGACACACTATGTCGAGATTAAGACTTTCCGATGCACTCACGACTGAGGTAAAACTTCCCACAGTTCGAGATAAGTGTGCTTTGGAATATGACAAATCTTGTTGCGGCGGAAAAGGCTACGTAACGGAGCGCAAAGGTCCGTGGCTTTCCGCCATGATTTGCCAATGTGTCAAAACGTGCCCAACCTGTTTCGGCGCCATGATGAAGACCCATGAAGGCGGCGTTTCGAGATCTTGTAAAAAACCGCTTCCTTCTCGTATCGCTGCGATTCTTAATGAAGCGACGATTCCCGCTCGGTACGCAGAGGCCACCCTAAAAGGCTTTCGAAACTTTACGGGGAATGGGGTCAAAATTCGGGACAGTCTCGAAAAATGGAGCCAAGACTTCCGGTTAGATCAAAACTCTAGCATCATCCTATCGGGCCCTGTTGGGGTGGGAAAGACCTTCCTGTTAGCCAGTTTGGCCCGGGAAATCGCCGAGAAATCCTACACCGTTCGCTTTGTGGATTTTTTTCAACTGTTAGCCCAAATCAAAGCTGCTTATTCGCGAAAAGAGTCGGATGAAGAGATTCTAAGACCCCTCATTGAAGTGGACGTCCTTTTTATTGATGAACTGGGAAAAGGCAGAAATACGGAATTTGAACTTACCATCATCGATCAGCTTGTGATGGGCCGCTACAATCAAGAAAAGCCTATAGTTGCCACTACGAATTATCAATTGAAGGAATCGAGCAAGGCCACTGTCATGGACCTCACTCAAACAAGCGGAGAAAACGCAGGTTTTTCACCAGACGTTTTTGGTCCCCTGGAACTGCGAGTAGGCTCGAGAATCTATTCCCGACTCTTGGAAGGCTGTCTGAAACTGGAATTGACCGGCCAAAATTATCGCCGCATGAAGGGTGAAGCTTGACGCCGTGCTTATTTGAAAGTGCTGCCCTTAAGCTTGGCCCTGACCCTCTTTTAGGACTTAAACTTAAAGGTGATTTAGAAAAAGATTTGTCGATTCTGAAATGCTGCCATGGAAGCGGTTGTAGAATGGATCAAAACCGAGATGTGAGCCGTTGTGATTTAGAGAAGAGATTTTCTAACTCTAAAGCACTATTTGACTCCTATAAATCCGAATACAACAGCAATCTCTTGCCTTCTCTCTCTTCTGAACAAAAAGAGTTTATTCAAAAATGGCTTCTATCACCCCAAAAGGGATATATGATGAGCCACCCACCCTCTGGTCCTAGTCCACTTTGGGAAATTGCAGCCATAGCTTCTTGGCAAGGTGGGCTTAAAGCAAGGGTCATCAGGTTTTTACATTTTAAAGATACGGATCTCTACCCGCTCGACGGTTCCTGTGACATCCTCTTTGTGGAAGCCGTAGATCGGCTTTGGCTGCCTGAAAAAGCATTAGAGTTTTCTCTGATCATCGACTTTGCCTTTGCCCGCGCCATACCCTTATGGGTTTCCATGGTTCAGAACTCCAAAAAACCTGAAGGGATGGGCTCCTCGCGAGCGGCTCAAAAATACAACCGAAAGCTCAACGAATTGAAGCTCAGCCGTCGCCCCCTGGAATGGATTGGGGAATCTAGCCTCTCCAAGCTTCAGGAACAGGCGGACGGCTGGCAGGCGTTTCATACAACCCCATGAATTGATGGACTATTTCCTCTAAAAAAGTCGCGGCCTTTATTTTTCTAAGCTCGCGCCGATAGATTCTATCGGTACGCTTTTAAAGGGTGTCTTTCCATTGGAGGCCACGATGAGCCGCTTTTTCAAAAAATTTGGTCTGCTGTTGTTAACTGCAAATTTCAGCTACTTGCTGCTTTCAGCATGCAGCAAATCAAACGGCATTCGAAAGTCTACAAATCAAGGCACTGTTCCTAAGTCGACTCCGACGCCAACAACTGAAACACCAGCTCCTGTAGACCCCAATGTGGGCGTAGAGGTTCCCCCTGTCACCTCCACGAGTGGATCTTCCGTGATTACCGGAGATAAGCCAGAATTAAAGCACTTTGTCCTTCAGACTAAAACAGGATCGGTTCCGGTAGAAGGCCGCTACACGGATGAGTATTTATTTGTCGTACATTCTAGCAGTAGGTCCTGCGTGCGTCTTTCCGTAAGACCGGGCTCCAACATTACACCGGGAACCGACATCGAAAAGATTCCAGATGTCGAAAGCGACTTCGGCGCCTGTGAAGCCCCTGCTCAAACAGCTCTAACTTCTTCAGAACCAGCAGCGAGTGCTTCATCTGACTTGTCATTTTCTCCCAAAATAGAATCCTTTAGCCTTACGCCTCCCAATTATACACTTTGTTCAAGTCGCGTCTTTCGCATGCAGACGAAGCTTCCTAATAAGCCCAACAATCCCCTGGGAGAATCCCAAGATCCCAGCAAAGTTTCCACAAAGCTTGGAACCCTCGTCAGCAAGTCTGCCGACGGTAAAGTGCTAGTATGGGCAGATCAAGAATGGCTGCCACCCAACAGCTGCCAGCCGCCGACAACCGGGGTCAACGGATTTAACACGGGCTTTACATTACCAGGATTTGCAGGGGATTTTGGCATTGTGAATCCCTTTGGTCCGCTCTGGAATAGCAACTCAGGCTCCAATACTTCCTATAGGGGCTATCATGATGTCCTTATCAAATCCCAATTTACTAATTTAGCAGAAACGACAGCAAGCTCCCTCGCGCGACTTACTTCGGCCTTTGGAGCCATCAGTGACGTGGACGGAAGTGGTTCGATCAATCTTTTTATATCCCCTGATGTGAACCGCACCCACTCTCAAAGAACCTATAGCAAAACCGTGGATAGAAATCTTTATTATCCTTTCTATAAGCCTATGGACCTTGCGGCCTATAACTCCTCAAAGAATCCCACATCTAATGAGTCAGAGACGGTTTACCTCTGGGCCTCGAGTCCTGGTGGTGAATATGAGTATGACATCTATCCTAGTTCCAATGGACTCAATTCAAGCTTTGCTTATGGCTTCATTGGTTCTCAAATTATGAACCTAATTTTAGACAATCAAAAACTACTTAAAGGTGTGAAAGAGGAGCCTTTTTTACGGGAAACTCTCTCACTACTGGGAGGTGCCTATGCTGCCGGTACAGCATTTACCTGGCAACAACAATCTTATTATCTCGCCTCCCAATCTCACTACATCCCCCTCGCTGGCAATCTAGATTCTTCCCATTACACCGCAGGAAATCTCATAGAAGGAATTAATGGCCAAATCGGTATGAGAGCGCTCTTTGGCTGGTACCTTCACTCCAAACTATGCTCCCCTACTTCTGCAGCACCTTGCACCAAGATCAAAGAACTGATCCAATCCACACTCACCGGAAAAGAACTTGTAGCAAAAGTTCTGGGTATACCTTGGGCCACTGCTGTAACGCAATTTGCAGCAAGCGTCGGGCTTGGACTCATCAATGACACGGACATCACCCCTCAGACCATCGCGACACGCTTTGCAGATGCCAATAAAGCCAGCGGACTCCCGGCCCCTATCCTG
>JBAXBA010000108.1:0-10804 GCA_037142195.1 Pseudomonadota bacterium | reverse complement strand
TGAAGAGGGGGCTTACGCGCGCAGTATCCCATAGTTTGGTCGTGCAAACAGTGCTCGGTGCAGCATCGTTAGTCAAAATTTCAGAAATCCATCCAGCGGTGTTAAAGGATCAAGTGACGACCCCAGGAGGGACGACCATTCATGCCATTCATGCTTTAGAGTCCAAAGGTCTGCGCTCCATTCTCATTGATGCGGTGCAAACTGCCACAGAAAAATCTAAGGACCTTCGTCGAAGTTAGTGCCGAAGCGCCATCAAAGGATAAACGCGGTGATTTCTTGTTTTTTCACTCATTTTAAAATTGCTATCACTTGAGGCTCCTCATGGAAGCCTCAAGTGCTCAAGGTGTGAATAGACTCACTATGGTCTATTCGTGAAAATACAGCGTATATACTAAATTGTCATCATAAGCTGGCACATGTATTTCTCTATAGCCGTCGTGATTAAAGTCCGTAATTTCTATCCGCCCAATGGTTGATTTCGTTTCCAGTGGAGTCGAAGCTTTATAGTTCCAATCATCAGAATCTTGAGATTCCGGTTCAAGAAGCCAGAGTTTTTGAGATCCATCGCCTGCGATAGCAATCCATGGCTTACTAGATTCAAGAGCTTTAGATGGCGAAAATGCGATAGCCTCTCCCGGACTGGCTTGTCCAATCCCACCTTGAGTTGTTGGGATGTGGGCTAGCAGTGTGTGACGTTTCCATTTGGTTTCCAAGTTGTCTGGAATTTCATAGGCAAACACAGCTGCCTTTTCTGCATCTTTTTCGTGATTTGTAAGCAGAACATCAGTCTTTCCGTCAAGGTTGAGATCGACAAATGATAGATCAAAGCCAGATCCAATGGTGTCATCAATAATTGCTCTTTTCCACTCTTTGGTGTTTCGGTCTTGATGGATAAAACTCAGTTTCTTTCCAAAAAATTCTGCGGCTAAAAAATCTACATTTCCATCGTGATCTAGATCTGAGCCTCTAAAGTAAACATCTGGTCCTTTGATCATGGAATGTTCGATCCATTCGCCGGTAAATAAAGATTCTGGCTGCTCCAACCAAAGCATTTCAGATGTAGCTGCACCTATCATGGGCTTATTGGCTCGAGCTGTAACTATGTCTAGCCGGCCATCATGATTCATGTCGTACCACTCCACTCGGTGGTAGAAGACGTTAGGTGTATTGGTTATCTTTACAACTTTACCAGACTCCAAATTCAACAAGGAAATGTTGCCTTGGCCTTTTCCCGGGACTAAAAATCCGCCTGCTACACTAACCCAGTTTTTGGCCCCCAGCGAGGATGGTAGCGCCTTAACTTCGTTAGGCCAGGTAATGGCGTCAGTGACGAGAGAAATGGATCTTGCAGAGGGACTTTCCGCGCTTTGATTCTTAATCTCGAAAATAGCATCCTTAGAAAAAGGTGCAAAGCTGGTAACCAATAAAACGCTATCGCTTCCGTCTTCATGAGCGAATAGGAATCCTGGCTTATTAACATTTGTAGGTTTTTGAATTTCCAATTCCATGGAAAAAGCGTGGGAAGCTAAACTTAAACCTGGAATACCGAAAAATGTTCGAACCACTATTTGCCAAAATAAATGACTCCGTTGCATAGGGGCTCCTTCATTTTCGAATATTGAATTTTATTTAGTCAAACATGAATCAATGTTTACGTCAACAAGGTTTTCAATCGAGAAAAATGCGAATCCCAAGCGATTGTTTCACTATATCCCAAACGTTTCAAGAGGCCGTGTTGTTGCTATTCTCGCTTTTAAAAAACGACGCGCTTCCTTGATCTGCTACGGTTCGAAAGAAATGTTCTATTTAAGGGGCGATTTGCCTAGCTTTCAGAAGCTCAAAACCTAGAGAGAGTCGGCTTTCAAATGCGTTTAACGGTCTGATACAAGAGTGATTTTAAAGCGTTTGGGTGTGCTGTCAACATCACCTATAATGGTCGCATCTTTCAATCCACAGGAGTGCAAGTCTGCAATAATATCATCGGCCTGTTCAGGTTCGATCAGGGATATCCAGGCGCCAGCTGTTTGCGGGTCAAACAAAAGTTCTGCACGCAGCAAGCAGGAATGTTGAAGAGCCATAAACTGATCCATATAGGAAGATCTATTCTGTGCGTGCAATGCCGTGCGAACGCCTTGATCTATGGATGGGAATAGGCCATGCCATGTTGGTATTTTCATGAGTTCAATATTTGCATATTGAGTCGAATCTAGCATGCCTTCTAATCTTTTAAGCGTACCTGTGGCATCAATTCCGGAAACTTGCGAAACACCGTGTTTTCTAAATACTTTGAGAGCATCCATCTGGGAATACAACATTTCATTTATGATTTCATTCATGGTTTGGGTCGACAAATAGTAATGTTTATGGGCTTCAAAAAGAAGTCCAGTGCCTAGCTTCTTGGTTAGTAGAATTTTCTTCTTTCCATGTTTCGGTTTTGTAGAAAAAAGAGCGCCATCCGTGGAAAGATTGTGAAACCCTTGTATCATAATCCCTGCAGCAGGTTTATTGGCGCACCTCGAATAGTTCGAAAGCACAGAGATTTTTTCTTTTTTTAGAACTTTATAGATGCCTCGTTGCATCGCTTCGAGATCTTTAGACATCATGCCTTTGGTGCCAAAAGGTATTGTTAAAACAATCTGACATGAATGTGGAACGACGCCTCGAGATTCTAGTTGGTTAATACAGTGGCGAGCTACGATGGATCCATATCGAAAATAATCGATGTGGAGCTGGCTAATATACTCTAGGGATTGAACTAACAAAAGGTTTCCAGGTAGTTGAGTGACGCCGGAGGCATCCATGTGTTCTATATTGCGATGAAACGTTACATCTGTAAACTGGTTGTCCAAGAATGATATTTTAGCCCCCGTGCCTTCGCAGGGTTGATCATAAATGATTCCTGATTCCATAAATGTCGGGATGCGAAAGGCCTCGGGCTTCTTTTGAAACGTTTTAGCCAGTCGAGCCATAGCGGAATGTCTCATAACTGGCAACTTTGGAATTCTAGCTAACTTGGTGCCTATCTGCCAAATTGGTTCCGCTAGGTCGAGAATGGGACCCGCCCAACTATCATGTTCCAGGCTATTATGGTGCTGACCACTAAAATGATTCTCCAGATTCTCAAATAAGACCTTGCCTTTGTGAATCGATACTTCAAGTAGGGGCTTCCATTTATAGAGGAATCCCATATGGTCATGGGAATGAAGTATAATGCTGTTTGCTTTGGAGCTTGTCCCGGCTTTTTGCTGGGGCCAACCATCAGGGCCCAACTCTATATCCGATGTTTGAAGCCACTTCTGAGGCGTGGGCTCTAGATTCAATGTTAAATTTGCATCCTTGGGAGGCTCCGTCGAAGTCAATAGGCCAGCTGCGGATATTTTCTTTTCTAGAGCAGTCAGGGATTCTTGCGGCCACTTCGATTTGCTTGTTGCAAGCACAACCTTACAGTTACTACTCATTTTATTCTTTATCATGGTCGCGAGTTCCAAAGCTACGAGGCTTTCCCCAATTAGGGTAAGTGCTGAAGGCTTTGTGCGAATCATGGAATCTATCGCTTTTAGCAATTCTAGACTTTCAAACCCAGATTCGGGAGAAATACTAGCAAGGTCAAAGTACTTGGTGAAATTTTCGGTGGTCAATTCTTGCGGACCAATTTGAAAAGTGATGATGGGTTCTTCAATAAATTCCACACCCGCGCTTAGACATAGGTGCCCTAAATCTATAGTGAGATCGTCTCGAACTGAGTCGCTTGAAAACCCATAGGGCATACTACCAAATAGTAGTGTTGAGGATTTGGAATGAAATAGTGTAAGCCGAAACGGCTTTATGGTTAGTTTTTGGAATCTTCTGATTACTTCTAAGTGAGTAAGGTCTGCTCCTATGAGAACGACTTCATGCAGTGGCGTAAAAATTGCCCTTCGACGCGTCAAAATAGATCCCCTAAAAGTTTCTTCTATTTTAACAAAAAAAACAGCCCATGAGCTGTTTCTAAGAATAAAAATTTTGCTTATGAGTCGCCCGAAGACTTTGGTGGTGGCTTTTTGAAATCAGTTTCATACCATCCGGACCCCTTAAGCACAAAAGCTGTAGATCTTCCTATCAGCTTTTGAAGGGGGCCATTTCCGCAGTTTTCACAGCTTTCAGGGTTTGCATCACTCATCTTCATGGTTAATTCCATGATTTTACCGCAATTCTTACATTCAAACTCATATATAGGCATAAAGCAATTTCCTAAAGTTTCTGCAGATTGGTACCTGCAGTCGAATAGTACTCATACCAAGTGATGAAGAGTCAAGCTACAAATAAAATAGCGTTGTGTCTAAACACTAAGCGGAACTCTAAAAATGAGTATGTTTTGAGCTAACCCTAGATTCTCTTTGCATCTTTACCATCAAATGCAGAATCTACTCTCTGCTTCAATTCTTGTCCGGTTTTCCAGAAAGGCAGTCGCTTTATGGGTACTTCAATTTTTTCGCCTGTTTTTGGATTCCGCCCCGTGTAAGACTTATATTCTCTCACTGTAAAAGCGCCGAAACCTCTAATTTCTACTCGGCCGCCCTTGCATAGGGCATCGCTCATGGCGTCAAAGAACAAATCTACGATTTCTTCTGCTTTAGCCAAGGTGATATCAGCACGTTGTGCTAGATTTTCAATCAATTCTGATTTAACCATTTTTCGGTGCCCCTTTTGTTCAATGTGATGGCAATAGTTTTTATCTCTATATTTTAGCAAGACCTAAATCATTATGGCAACTTAATCTGTTTTTTTGTTGAAGAAACATCTTCCTTGGGTCGATGCAACTCCTTGATATTGCTGCGTTTTGTTGATATTTTCAAGGACGCATCAAGTTGTCCCGTAACGGTCTGTAATCTTAAGGGAATCTCGTTTTGTTTTAAAGCTTGTGTGAAAGTAAAGTTTCAGGGATAGTTTGGGTTTCGTTCAAGCAATGCAGGAGATATCGGCGTGGAACATATACCTTTGGAGAAACCATTAGCTGACCTTGAAGCAAAAATTGATGAGCTTCGCCGAACGGCTTCTACTCAGGCCATTAATTTAGACCGTGAGATTGAAGAGATTGAAGAACGGGCATTAACTTTACGAAAACAGATGTTTTCCAATCTTAGCCCTTATGAAACGACTCAAATTTCCCGTCACCCTCGCCGCCCAAGCACCCTCGAGTTGATTTCCGAAATGTGCTCGGAATTTGTGGAGTTACATGGAGATCGGAATTTTTTGGACGATCAAGCTATCGTAGGCGGACTAGCAGTAATGGACGGCAAATCCATCGTGGTGATCGGTCACCAAAAAGGTAGAGGAACTAAGGAAAATATAAAAAGAAACTTTGGGATGCCTCGTCCCGAGGGGTATCGCAAGGCACTGCGCTTGATGTCCATGGCAGAGCGATTTAAGCTTCCTATTGTCACTCTCATTGATACTCCAGGGGCTTATCCTGGAGTGGATGCAGAAGAACGAGGGCAATCTGAGGCAATTGGCAAGAACATTATGGTTATGGCTAAGCTAAAGGTGCCGATCATAAGTATTGTGATTGGCGAAGGCGGTTCGGGCGGTGCTTTGGCACTTGCCGTAGCAAACAGAATTTACATGATGTCTCACGCAACTTATTCAGTGATTTCGCCTGAAGGCTGCGCCTCAATTTTAATGAAGGATTCAGGGCAGGCCTACCTTGCTGCTGCGAGTCTTCAGTTGATGGCAAAGCCAACGCTTAAGCTTGGGATTATTGATGGAATCATTGAAGAACCTCTAGGAGGAGCTCATCGATCTATTCAATTGACGGCGATGAGTATAAAAGAAAGAATTTATAGGGATCTTGACGAGTTGTCTAAGCTATCTGGAGACGAACTCAGATCTCAGCGTATATCTAGGTTTCTATCCATTGATTTTACTTCTGAGGGTGCTTTAAATGTCTAATCCCTTGATTGTTGCTGTAGATGGGCCTGCAGGCTCTGGGAAGAGCTCCATATGCCGGGCAGTAGCGAGCCGATTGGGTTGGACTTACGTTAATACAGGCGCTCTCTATCGTGCAGTTGGACTTATCGCAGCAGAACGATCAGTGTCTTTAGATGACGATGAGAAGCTTGTTAAGCTAGTGGAAGAGTTTCAAAAAAACTTCACTTGGGACCCAGCGACGGGAAGGCTCTATGTTGGTTCTGACGATTTAACCTTACGTCTAAACTCGCATACTGCCGGAGCTAATGCCAGCCTCGTGGCAAAGAATGGTGCTGTAAGAGCCGCACTGCTTCCTGTGCAAAGAAAATTAGCATTTTTTTCGCCAAAAGGAGCCATCGTTGACGGCCGCGACATTGGCACCGTAGTTTTTGCTGATAGTGCTTGTAAGGTTTTTATGACTGCGAGTTTAGAAGAGAGAGCTAAGCGTCGGCTTCGTCAACTGGAAGCAGAAGGATCTGCCGATTCATCTCTAAAACTCGAAACCTTGATGCGAGAGATTGAGCAGAGGGATATACAAGATTCTAAAAGGGGTATTGCTCCCCTCGTTATGTGTCAGGGAGCTACTTTACTTGACACCTCAAAATTGACCTTTGAAGAGTCAGTTGAAAGCTTAATACGTATTATCTCAGAAAGTTATAAGATTTAAATCTATCTTACTTTTTCATCATGTGAAAGCATTGGCTAACAGTTGGCCCCAGTATTTAACTTTCTTTTCGTCGACCTCAAGATGTTCCAGGCTATAAGACTCTTGATCTTTAGCGACAAAGGTTTTTGGTAGGTCAATGGCGATGCCTCTGCGAATATTTAAATAAGTATGGGATCTGTATCTCTTCATAATTCTATAGGGAACATCTTCTTCAAATCTAACGGCCTCAGTCGCAAGTTGCTCCTTAAGACGCCCTACAATTTTTGGGCACGATGTAAATTGATTGGATTCGTCTCGACAAAGGATATTAAAGGGCCGAGTAGTCTCTCTAGCTTCAGTAAATGCCTTAACGTAATCGCCGAGGCTCTCCCATGACACATACTCTGATATTGGCTTTCCGTCTACAAAACGCAAGAAATCGTACTTTGACATGGTATGCACATCGATAACGAGGCAATCTTGATCTGATGCGATTATTTTGTTTTCGACTCTCTTAATAGTATCTAAATGGAGCTTCGTCCATTGGGGGGAGTATTTTTGTAAAAGGCTTTTTGGTAAAGCACACCTCACCGCGAAATTTTCATCGCGTCCACCATCAAGGAGACCTCTTGGGTATTCAATAGAAACAACTTCAACTCCATTCCCTGAGGAAATGGCGATTTCTTGGGCTAATGAATGTGCTAAATCCGTGGCACCAAGATCCCGCTCGATGGACAAATATTTTTTAAATAGATCAATATCCCTCTGAACTTCCGCATGTTCAAGAATTTCAGGATGCAAAGCCAAAAAATTAGAAAAATCTGCGCCATGGGGATCTAAGACTATAAACTTGGTAGGTTTTTCAGGATTGTATTTCGTTTCAGAAAGCAACCTATTCTCCGTTAAAACTTGCGTAGCCAATTTCTTCAATATCTGGGAATGACCTCACTTTTACACGATTTTCTGCGAGGCGCAACCATTTCACTTGAGTTTTTAAAGATATTGGCAAATTTTCATACATAGCGCGGGTAACTAAGAGCGAGTAGTTTCCAATTTGAGAACTAACATAACTATCTTTTGTTAATTCTTCCAGGCGTGCCGTCTTATTTACTTCAACCCCAATAACCGTGTAGTCAATGCAGGTGTTGCTTGCCACATTTCCTGCTACAACTTCGCCGTAATTCAAAGCGATGCCAAAATGAAGTCTATCTTTGACATCGACAAGACTATTTTCTCTTTTTGTTGACTCAATTAAGATTCTTGCTGCTTCAAAGACACGGGTACATGCGGATTGATCAGAACTTTCAATTGTAAAAAGAAAAATCGCATCACCAATCAGTTTGACCTGAGCAAATGCTTGGGAGTAGTTTACAATGTCGTTGTAGTAGCGTTGAAGAATGATGACTACCTCCTCAGGTGACATCTTTTCAGTCAATCTAGAAAACCCTCGAATATCAGCTTGAAGAATTGCTGCATACTGTCGTTTTGGTTGAATGATTTCTGCTAGGGAGGCTTCTAATGCCTCTGATTTGGAGAATCTGCTCACTAATGAATCAGACAAGAATTTTCCTAGTATTTCGCTTTTTGCGCTGATTTGTTTCATTTTAATGAGGGTTTCAGTTTCAAGTTCTCGCCGATTGATTTGATCAATGGATCGGAAGGTTAAGTCCTGAATAAGCTCGCTAGCCTGTCGGTGTGAGATTTTGTCAAAAGTACGGAAGAATCTGAAAAGACTGCGCTCTAAGCGAAATAGAAGACTTGCGGTCGGTGGCATTTCATTTTTGTCTTGGTAAATCCGCAAATCCAAGGGTAAATAAAGCATTTTCTTTTTGAACTTCGCTATGCAAACATCTTCAGATTCAGTCACTTTGTTGCAGGAAATTAAGCTTGCGCTTAATTCCAGCTTAATGGATTCCATCAGGGATTTTCTTAAACTTTCAGTCGTAAGTAGACAAATAAGGTAGATGATTGTTATGGCGAAAAAATTCACGTCAAAAATAGAAGCTATATCGATTTCATGGGAATTGTTTGTGGCAAAATAGAGATGGATGGCGAAAGAAGAGCAAGCGAGAATAAAAACAAGCCATTCTCTGCCTGTTAAAGTGCCAACAATCAAAATCAAAATCAAACATAAAATAATTAGATTTTGCTTTTCAGTGGTAAAGCCTGAAATGGAATTCACGGCTGTTTCTTGGTATACTTCAGAAATAGCGCGAGCTACAAGGTCTCCTCGCGAATCTTGAATGTGAGGGGGGAATGTTTTTTTACTTGGCCCTGGATAGAATTGGTCCATCCCATCAGCTGACAATATCAAAAGCTTATTTTTAGGCAGTTCCTGACTTCCATTGATAATGTCTATCAAGTAGTATTTTTCAATTCCTTGATTCACGAGGTAGTCGGCAGTTTTTTGGTAAGGATTGCCAAAGAAAAGAAGTGGGGATATTTTTTTCGTTTGGACAAACCTGTCTGATTTTCCTCCAGAAGAAGTTTCGAAAGAGACATTTAGCAAATCTTCGAGAGCCCAGTAACTAGAGTAGGGAATAGAATACTTTTTTGTATTTGTTGATAGGTCTCGGTACATTCGAAAGCCATTGTTTCTCTGACTTTCGGAAAAAAATGGAAGTATGCCTATTTTTCGATAGTTGCTCGCGACTTCAAGGTCCTCTTCTAATGAAAGGGGCATTATGGGGAGCTCTTGGCCCTTAGAGCTGTCCGTATATATAAGCCCCTTGTCGCTTACAAAGTCTTCTTCAGGGCCATTAAGGGCAGCTGACTCTTTATCAAGCTTAAGTGAAGAACCTATGACATTTAGATGTTTCATAGATTTAGACAGAACATCCTTGTCCTTTTGGCTAAAGCGCAGAAGATTTAATATGACCTGATACTTTTGGGATTCAATATATTTAAATACTTTATTCCAAGTTTCATTAGGAACAGGCCATCCAAGTTTCTTAATGGTTTCTGAATCTACTGTTAAAATAGTGATAGGAGACTTAGAAATGCCTTTGCTGTCAAAGTTGTTTTTTTTAAGAAAATGGTAAAGTATATTGTCAAAGTAATCTTCTTGTTGTTGCCAGGTAGAAGACCTACTTGCAACCCAGCTCGCCAGCAATAGAGAAATAGTGAATATTCGGAACAAGGTTAATTTAATCATGCGTAGACCTCATTACAATATTAATTCAGCAGTGACGTTTAGCAATAATGCATAAAGTCATAGGTATTTTTTTCTTAGTGGATCCCGTCTTCTTTAATGCATACTAAAGTCTAAATTCATGGAGCCAGGATGCATATTAAAAAAACATTTGTTTTTATATGTGTATTATTCGGTGGTGTGCTGGCTTGGCTCATTTCTGGTACCGTAAGTAAGTCTTTGCCAAGCAAGAGCGAGGTGGTAGCTGGAGAAGAACGCGCTGATTCAGATGCTGAAGCAGGGGCGTCAAAGAGCGAGTCTCTTCAGTCAAATGGAACGCTCCAAAATCAGAGCCTATCAGCACCCCTCAATTTTCCTCCTAAGTCTGCCTCAATGTCGATTGTTCAAGCGAAAACCGATCTGAATTCGTTTCTATTAGACTTCATTTTTAAAGCTGTTTCGCAAAATTTGAGCTATTTAGATGCCAAAAAGCTCATAACAGCTGCTGGTGTTTCTCTCACAGAAATAAACTCTGGAAACAAAGACACAGGGGAACGGGTTCAGCTCTCATTTGAAGAAGCTACATCCCTAGGTCTTTCGATTTTTTCTCTTACCTATCAGAAGGGTGATACGGAAGCATTTGACAGACTTCTCTATGGAAGAAGTCCCGAGCCAAGTGTTTGGAATGAAGAGTTTAATCGGATGAAACTAGAACTCGACGAGAAGTTTTCTCCCTATTCCATTTTAAAAAAAGAATCTGAGTTATTTGCGTTGTGGCGATTGAAGGATGAAAAGATAGTTTGGATCAATGGGGATCATCAAGGTTACGGTCAAAAAATGATTTTAGTGGGTTATGAATACGAGATTCATTAACTGCATTTGCTCAACGGAGTTATAACTGCACTTATATTGCTCAGCGGATGCGGTCCTAAGTGGATATTATCACGGGCATTTATTTTTTTTAATTTTATGTAAATTTCTTCTTGTAACCACAGGAGAATTACCCTATAAACCTCCTCCTGGCGACGGACTGATTGGTTAAGTATCTAAAAAGAAAACAATAATTTTGATAAAAAAGTTGT
>JBAXBA010000107.1:0-10866 GCA_037142195.1 Pseudomonadota bacterium | reverse complement strand
AATGAATACCTAATGAAAGTATTGAGGGGAGGGAATTAAGATGATTTTACCCTGCGATCTCGCCACTTGCGAGATGTACTTTAGAGGCGAAGAGTGGGAAATGACGCAAGGTGTGGGGAGTGAAAAAAATGATAGGCCCCTCAAGAAGTCGGGGAAGACTTCTTGGAGGCACTCATTTAAAAATGATATGAGATTCACCTTGTCCGATGATTCTGAAACTTAGCGGATTCAAAAATTTAGGCATGACCTTTGTCTGCTTCGATCAATTTTGTCATTTTGGGAATCATAAAGAGAGCAGGAATGGCAACACAGGTGCAAACTAGAAAAAAGTTAAAGTAGCCCCAGCTTTCCACCATTTTGCCACCTGGTGCAGCGACAATTACCCGTGGAATTCCCATAAAGCTGGAAAGAAGTGCATACTGTGTCGCCGTATACCGTCGGCTGGTGAGACTCCCTAGGAACGCAGCAAAAGCTGATGTGCCCATTCCGGAGGTGATGTTTTCGAAGCCAATGACCATACCTAAAGCAAGATTGTCTTTTCCAATCATATGAAGAAGAGAAAATCCTGCAGTGGATACCATTTGTAAGATCCCAAAAATAAAGAGCGAACGGATGAGCCCCCATCTTAAGATCAGCACGCCGCCAATAAATCCCCCAATAAGGGTCGTCCAAAAGCCAATGCCCTTAACAATGGCGCCGATCTCTAGCTTTGAAAAACCTAAGTCTAAGTAGAGCGGCATGGTCATATTAGAGGCCATTTGATCGCCTACTTTATAGAAGAATATAAAAGCAAGAAAAAGCCAAGCGCCGGGTCTTTTGAAAAAGTCAACAAAAGGATCGATGACCGCTTCTTTAAAATTGACAGGGTGAGCATCCGAGACTTCGGGTTCTTTTGCCCAAAATGTCAGTCCCATTCCTAATGTCATGATAGCTGCCATGACGTAGAACACTCTTTGCCAGTCATAAATTTGCGCAATCGCTAAGGAGCCCGCACCAGAAATAAGGAGGGCGATGCGGTAGCCCGAAATATAGAGGGAAGATCCTAGCCCTAACTCTTCGTCAGCTAGAGACTCTCTGCGGTAAGCATCAATGACGATATCTTGAGAGGCACTAAAGAAAGCTAGAACGAAAGCTCCCCAAGCAATTACTTGCAGGGAAGGACTTGACATGCCACCAAGGGTACCCAGATAAAAAATAGCTGCGGCACAAAGTGCTTGTGTTACAAAAAGCCATCCCCGACGTCTTCCAAACGGCTTTATGACATATCTATCAAAGAGTGGCGCCCATAGAAACTTGAGAGTATATGGCAGTCCAATAAGGCTGACAGCACCGACTGTAGTTAGGTCTGCACCTAAGTCTTTCATCCAAGCCTGAAGTGTAGAGCCGCCTAATAGCAGGGGTAAGCCACCAGTAATCCCTAGGCCAAAAGCAACTAACATACGTTTTGAAACTATTTTAGAAATCAAACTTGCTTCCATCAGTTATCTTCCTGCTTTTGAGCTGATATTTTTGGATTTTACTATTTTAGAGTCTATCATAGTTTGGTGAGATTATGAGCGCCCGTTACAAGGAAAGGGACTCGGACTTTAAATTCCAACGCCACTTTTTCAGGCAAGACGCCAAAATGTCTCAGTCTCTTTCGATTCAAAGGGGCATATCAATAGAATGACCTAAAAACTGGAAGCCAGAAATTGGAGCCTTCGCCCGAGAGTATATTTTCATTAGAAAACACTACTTTTAGAAAATGTTTATTTAAAGATCTTCAGCTTTCCAACTAGGCGGCAAGTAGCAGAGCTATTAAGTTATGTAATTGTATCACTTAAACCATAAATCCTATGACAACTTAACTTGGCTCCATTCAAGTCGTCATAGGAAAAGGTCATTGGGTTCTAATATTTACAGTGGATCAAGATCAAGCATTACATCCATCTGATTAACTTAAGGCGCGATCGAGATCTGCAATGATATCTTCTTCCGATTCGATGCCCACAGAAAGGCGCAGAAGGTTAGAATTGATTCCGAGTTTGCGGCGCAGATCCTCAGGAACGGAGGCGTGAGTCATTTTTTCGGGATGATTTACTAAGGATTCAACTCCGCCTAAGCTTTCTGCGAGCGTGAAGACTTTAAGCTTTTCTAAAAAGGCTAAAACATGGGAGTAGTCACCCTTAAGATCAAAGCTAACCATTCCCGAAAAGCCAGTCATTTGAGATCTGGCAAGATCATGTTGGGGATGGTTTTTTAAACCCGGAAAATAGACCGAGCGTACGTTTTTGTGAGACTCTAAAAATTCGGCGACCTTAATAGCATTTTTTTCATGACGCTCCATGCGGACACCGAGAGTCATGATTGATCTTAGAAGAAGAAAACACTCAATAGGGGCTGGCGTAGCTCCTCCGGCAAACTGAACAAATTTAAGCTTATCATAAAGGTCTTGGCTATTAAGCATCACAGCACCTCCGATGATGTCTGAGTGCCCGCCAATATATTTTGTAGTGGAGTGTACTACAATGTCTGCTCCAAGGGCTAAAGGCGCTTGAAATAGGGGAGAGGAAAAAGTGTTGTCCACCACCAAAATCGCGTTATTTTCTTTGGCGATAGCTGCTACGCCTTTGATGTCGACAATTCGCAAAGTCGGATTGGTGGGAGTCTCCACCCAGATCATCGACGTTTTGTTTTTATTTATATGGGATTTGATCTCATCCAAATTTCTCATGTCAACAAAGCGAAAGTCAAATCCATATTTTGCAAAGAGTCTTCTAAAAAGTCTTCCCGTACCACCATACACATCTTCGCAGACTAGAATCGTGGTGCCTGGCTCTAGAATCTGAATGATGGCTTGCTCGGCAGCTAAGCCGGAGGCAAAGGAGAGTCCAAACCGACTTTTTTCTAAAAGGGCAAATGCATGCTCAAGTTTTTCTCGAGTGGGATTATCCGCACGGGAATAGTCATATCCCTTGTGAACGCCCGGCGCTTGCTGAACAAATGTCGAGGTCTGAAATATGGGGGTCATGATGGCCCCAGTAACGGGCTCAGGACCAGTGCCCGGGTGAACTACAAGAGTAAAATCAGAGGGATTAATGGGCATAGGGTACCTTTAAAAGAGGGCGATTTATCCGTTAAGTATCTTAACTAATTCACCTTTGCGTTCAAGTTCCATAACGATATCGCAGCCGCCAATGAGCTCACCTTTGACGTAAAGCTGGGGAAATGTCGGCCAATGGGAGTACTCTTTAAGGCCTTCGCGTATGTCCCAATCCGCAAGAATGTCGAATGTTTCATAGGAAGCCTTATTCTTATTGAGAAGACTTACCACTTGAGCGGAAAATCCACACATAGGCTGTGCCTTATTGCCCTTCATGAAAAGCATCACTTGGTTTTGCTTTAGTAAAGTTTCGATTTTAGCCGTTAATTCTTGATCCAGCATGGTGTCTCCTTAGGTAAGGCTTCAACTTAATGCGGGGGCTAGGCTCTAAGCAACTAAAAACTGATAGCATGGGAAGGGGTTTGGGGCTTCATTTCGGAGTATTCCAGAGTGAAACTGCTGCCATGGAAGCTGTTTCTAGAGCGTTTTTCAGCTCTCTTTCGGCTGCTCCGTTAACCTATCGAAACTAAAGAATTCTTCTGCCTATTTTAGGGTCGGCGGGCGTAGTGGTTTGATTTTATTTGTTTTTTAGCTCTTTTGGAATTGACATTTGCACAAGATTCAAGATAGAGAGCCCGGGCACCATAATGACATTGTTTTGAGGTATTTGGGTTATCTCAAAAACAAAATGGAACAAAACTTAGGGGTTGGGTATGAAGTTTTTTAAGGGAGTTCAGCACTTTTTCTTTGTCGGTCAGGTCTTGTCTTTAGGTTTCTCTTTATGTTTCTTAGGAAGTAGTGCCCTTGCGCGGCAACCAGGGCCAGCGAAAATGGATCCCTTTAACTGTGCAGGTTCGACGAAGTGTAATGCCAGTGCTCTTCAGCTGCTGGAACAAAAAGGTTTTAAGTCCCTTGGTTATGACGAAGCAAGAATGCAGATTTATCATAAGATTGATGTTTATACAGAGAATGGCACAAATTATATAGATTGCGTTTATTCCAAAGACCGTATTGAAGAGCCCGTTAAAGGCCTTCCCGACTCCAATTATTTTAACACTGAGCACACCGTTCCCCAGTCTTATCTGAAAACACATCCTGAAAGTGCCCTATCACGGGCTGACCTTCATCATTTATTTCCTGCTGGCTCCAAGATAAATGGTATTAGAGGAAGTTACCCGTTTGGAGAATGTGAGGCTAAAGACGAGACCCAAGGGATACTTTGTCCGGGTGGTCATTCGTTTATGCCTCCTGTTAAGCAAAGAGGAGCGACGGCACGAGCTGTCTTTTATATGTCGATTATGTATGGCCTTCCGGTAGATAATAGCGAAGAAGTGGTCCTTCGAAAGTGGAATGAAAAATATCCACCGAATGCCTATGAACTAAAAAGAGACTCTCTTATTCAGCAGGCTCAGGGAAATGCTAATCCTTTTGTATCTCATCCAGAATGGGTTTCGCTCATTTCAGATTATTAATAGGATTTGCTCTCTACGTAAAGCACTTCCACGTAAAGCACTTCCACGTATACTAGTCATGGGTTTCTCTATGGTTAGGATTTGAGATCTGGCCTGTGGGACCCATGACTTTCTAATTGGGACTAAAAGTCGTAAAGAATATGAGCCACAAAAAGTGTGTCCCATACCTCCCTAGTTCCGAGTTCCCTTCGGCGCCACGCTTCCATTTGAATCCAGGGAATGGGATGAAGATCTAGGGAAGCTGAAAATCGCTTAGAATCGGCGCTATCTGATTTAAGGGATTCTCTATAACCTGCGATGGAGACGCCTTTTAAACCCGTAAATGCTATAGAGTATTCGCTGATTTGGGAAGAAGGCTGGGTCATGAGGCCAGGGTAACTAAAGCTGCCTTCGGGATTTAGGGCTTCGACTTTTCTAAAATTTCTTTCTCCGTAAATGAGGATGTCGTAGGCATGTAGCCCGCCCCCAAAAGCAGTCATTGAAACATCAGCTTTTTCTGACTTGGTCTGCCAGCCGGAAGCATTTATGTTCCAGCCATAGCTGACACCCCGAAGGCCAAAATGATAGCTCATTCCTTTTTGTCTATCTTCCTCTGGCATGTAAGGATCTCCCAACATTTTCGAAATGTGAAAGTAGGGAACATTTGGGGTCCCGCCGAAATTAACGCTGTCGGTCGTCGCAAATTCATCCAAGCCAATTTTTTCTCGAATCCAAAGACTGTGGTTGGATCTTCGAAGGCCATAGAGAGGCTGGCCGCGGCCGGCTTTAAGATATAAATTCATGGGAAGTCCGTCGATCATCCCATAGTAGGAATCACGAAATCGTCTTGTATCAGAACGATTTAAGGTAAATGTTTCTTCCCCGATACGGCCAAAGACGGTGGGGGAATAAACGAGATGAAGCCACTGGATCATGGGCCTTACGCGTAGGGTAAAGGTGGAGGCCATGGGAAACCATCTCGTCTCACTAGAGCTACTTCTGGAAATCGTTCTGGCGTCAAAATGTACGTCAAACCTAGAGATGTCTTTCAGAGGGTCTTGCTGCTTGAGGAAACTTTTCACGGCCATTTCATTTTGGGTATAGTAGCTACCCCATTGATTCCTTGCTCCCGCCCCATTGGGGTCGATATGGCAGCCCTGGCAATCTAAAGTGCACCTGCGCCACAAGATAGGACGCTGACTGCGACCCCCGTCGTGGCAACCATCACAATTTTGAGACTCTCGAATGGCGATGAGCGGCGTCGCAAAGGCACTGCGAGAGTAGAACAATATCAAAAGGACGAATAACCTCACGGCGTCTCCAGGTCTATTTTAGTCATTATATAATAGTTTTGGTCCCTATTGCTGGAGCACTAAATCCTTCGGCCGGAATCTAGATACCTGCAAGGAATCACGGTATTATAGGTCAAAAGGATTTAACTATGTGGCGAATGGGTCTTTATTTTCTATATTTTGTCCCAGTAATGGTGATGAGTGGCTGTTCCGTCGAGAAAAAAGAACCCTCGCGCTTGCTACGCATTCATGATCAAAAGATTAAGGGAGTGGCCCATGCTACTCCCTATTATAGGGGCGAGAGGTTTTGTTCCTCCTGCCATGGAAACGGGCTAGCTGGTGGAAGTAGGCTTGAGCCTAGTTGTTACACATGCCATGGAAAAGCATGGCTAGATAGCAGCTTTCTGGATACCCGTTCTCCTTCGTCACATACGGAGGTCAAGGGAGGCTTCTCCCATGCGGCTGGTTTTATGTCTCCTGAGGATAACTGTGCAAGCTGCCACGGTTTGAGTCTCCAAGGAACTGGGGCCAGTGGGCCGCCGCCCTGCCTTCTCTGCCATGAAAAACTGTGGTAATAGGTCAATTCTCTTTCCGAAGGTGGGCAGCCTATGATACTTAATAGGCGCCTAGACTCTCTAGGTATTTTAAACATGGGACCTAGATGGACAGGCCGACGAGGGGAAAAAAATTTAGGCCTTATCGAGCGATAGAAGCGGCACGCCCTTTTGTCAGTTCTTCTGACCTTGATCATAATCTCTTAACGATTTTACTTAAAGATTTAAATGCCGTCGTTTTTGATATTGAAACAACGGGAGGCAATCCAGAGAAGAATGGCATTACTGAAATATCAGCCTTAAAGTTTCGTGGCGGTGAGATCGTCGAACGTTTCTATACGTTAGTAAATCCTCAGATTCCCATTCCAGGCATTGTGCGCCGAATGACCGGAATTACCAATAAAATGCTTAAAGACTCGCCGTTGATAGATGAAGTCATGCCTAAATTTATTGAATTTATTGGTGCTGACGTTCTCGTAAGTCATAATACAATCGGCGATTTAAAATTTCTTAGGCATTTTGCGGGTGAAGTCTCAGCACATAATTTAGATAACTTCTTTCTCTGCACCCATCTTCTTGCGGAGAAGCTCATCCCTGAGGCCAGCGACAAGTCTTTAAAAGGATTAGCTAGTTTTTTGGGTTTCGCTGAAAAGGAAAGCCATCGAGCAGAAGCTGATGCCATTATGACACTTAAACTTTTTAAAGAACTCATGGCTCGAATCGACGTTAAAAAGATTACGACCTTAGAGCAAGCGGTTCGGTTTCAAGGAGATACAGAATCAGCGATTCGCTTGGGCTGGGGGGTTCAAGAAACCGACCTTGAAAATATTCCGAAAGGACCTGGAGTTTTCTATCTCTTTGACCACAATCAAGAGTTGCTTTTCTTCTCATCTTCTTACAATTTGCAACGCGATGTCTTTAGTCTCAGACAATTGCATACGCTTCCCAAGCATTTGATGAAAGTAGTTCTTCGAGCGCACTCCCTAAAAGTGCGAGCACACCACAATTTCTTTTCCGCATTCCTTGATGAATCTAAAGATCCTAGAAGGCATCAGGTTAGTTTTCATCCCCATAAATTTCACTTGAGATCGGTGCAATGTTTTAATATCGATAAAGAAGGCTCAAAGTATAGGGTGTCGATTTCTTCTCCGGGAGAAGGGACGGTACATGTTTTTGGGCGGGTCAACGATCAGAGACAGGCCCATATTTTTCTTAAAGATTTGGCTTCCATATTTTCTGAGGAAGTGACTAAAAAAGGCTTTTTAGTTTCGGAAAGTGATCTTCCTCTTTTAGAATCACTATTTAGAGGGCGCCTAGAGCAACATGAGACTAAGGCCTCAGAGCGACCTCTTGAATGGCTAAAACGAATATTTGTCGGTGAAGACAAATCTCAGCATGTCGCCAAATTGTCAAAGTTAAAGGAATTGAAGCTACCCGGAGCTTTAGACACTCTTCTTAGCCGAAATGGACTACTTTTTGCTCAAGGTGTCAACGAATGGCAAGTTTATCCAGTGATTCATGGCCGCGTTGAGGATCCTGTTTCTATTAAGCTTAGTCCCGAAGACTGGATAAAGTCAGCCGATGCAAGCACAATGGTGGAAAAACTACTTAAGTCTGAAGGTTTGCCCCATCGCCCTGTGGACATACATGACGAAGGAGTTGTAAATGCGGTCATATGGGCCCTTTCAACATCTTCAGGCAGAACCAGAGACGTAATTAAGTTTTTTGACGTCGTGGAACTCAGAGACCTGGTGAACTAGAGCAGAAGCTTTTCTTCGAGTAGAAGCGTCCACCGTAATGTTTCCACATATTTTAAGCATTTAATCCAATCACCAAAATCACGACAACGATTCCTGCCCTTGGACAAGCTCGTAAGACGGGAGCTCCTTCTGCCAGATAACGACTCATAACCGCAAGTGCTTGAGCTGCATGGACTCCCGATTCAGAGAAAAGGGCGGAGGTTGCCCTCTTTTCTTAAAGGTCCTCCGCTCACCATATTCTTTGAGGGAGCATAAGCATTATTAAACGCCTACCAGAGTCTAGTCTCGCCTCCCTGTCTATCTGCCAACATTCCTTAATGGTGGACAGGAATTCGCTTTACATCTTTTTTACCCTCGTGGGTTTTGGGTAGATTTACCGTCAAAACACCATCTCTTACAGAGGCGTCAATCTTGTCTTTATTGATTTCGGAAGTGAGTCGAATAGTTCGCTCAAAGGCCCCAAATGTGCGTTCACAATGAATGCCATCCTTATTCTTGTCTTCTTGAAAGGACTTCTTCTCACCTTTGATGGTCAGGTAGTCCCGGTTAAGTTCGACTTGTACATCATTGTCTCTTAATCCAGGCAGTTCCGCAGTTAGGATAATTTTACTGTCGTCTTCTTGCAAGTCTAGTTTTGGGGTGAACGACCGCAAAAACTGTCCCGAGGGAGTTGGTGTGAGATCCTCGAAGTTGGTCGAAAAATCTTCAAATAGCCTCTCCAACGAATTGCGAAAGCTAACGATAGGATCCGCCTCCAAAGGGCGGGCAGGGGTGCGTCTCACGGAAGGAATTAGATCTTTAAGCATGGAAAACCTCCAATAGGGTAAATTTTAACTCACGCTCTAGGTACATGCAGAAATCGTTCCAATTTCATGGCGAGACATTTATTCTTGTTTCGTTTCGATAAATGTCAACTTGTCTAAGTGATTTCGAGACGATGGGTAGGTTGGGAGTGGGGAGCATTGCTCAAAGAGAATCATTTTTTAAATTCAAATGTTATTAAATGATGCCTAGGCAGAACTTGAGAGGTGGAATTTTTTGAAAACGCGCAATTAGAAGTAGCATTTCATACATTTTTTTTGGATTGTTTCGGAATGGCTTCAATATGAAAGAACACCAATTCTTGCCAAAGTATGACCAGGCGCGGCTACGATGTATACTAAGGCGGTAGGTTAATACTAAGCGTGTATAGCTGGTGTTGCGCCTGCGTTCTTGGCCAAGGCGGAGGAAAGCCTCCGCAACTAGAGTGTCCCAAGCTGTCCCCCAAAAAACGCATGCAAAGCTGTTTCTATTCAAAGAAGTCAGGCTCAATGATCTCTTGACCGCATAGGATAAGCGTTATTGGGACATATAGATGGCTTGGAGCGATCATAATGTTAAATTTTAGGGCGAGAGAAATATAGGGCTGTATTTACAAGTGGTATTGTCAAAAAAATAGCAGCTGTCTCCTTGAATAGGACTTTCCCGGCATGGATGGATCCAAGTTCTGATTCCCGCTTGATTTTTGATATTAGGGGTGGCGATTGTTCGATAGGGACTTCTTTAAGCATGTCTATCGACAGCTTAGTTCTCCCTGATGGCAGGTGATTCAAGGGGAGTCGACGGGAAAGAGGAAGCTATTGCTATAAAATAGTAGAAGAAGGTCTTATCTTCTTCCAATCATAAAATTCAACTCAGATTGCATCCTAAAAAAGGTCATAAGATTTGCTCTTTTCAGGACGCATGCTTATTATTGCTTGGATTAGGCACATCTAAAATCGTATCTGAAAAAAATCTTTTTTTGCATTCGGAAAGGGATTTTTTTATCAATACTTTTTTAAAGGCCCCGTCAATTCGCAGCCAGTCTTCTATCTCAGCAGGTCCAATTCCTGATTCCGTTAAGGATTCGAGCAGAAGTTCTGTTCGCAACGCAAAGATCTCATCATCGATCATGATATGCTCATGGGCATCTACCGGCATTCTTCCGCTATAAGATTTGGGTCCTCCAAAAAGCATGGCGATAAAATCCGTTTGCTGGCTTTCAATGTGTTTTTGATCGCTACCTTGAAAAAATTGACCAATCCAGGCATGGGCATAAATCTTATCATAAAATCGCTTATGAACAGCCTCAATTGTGGAGCGTCCGCCGATACGCTCAAATAGCTTTTTGCCACTTCTCACGGAAGATGCTTCCAGTTCGGCAGCTAAATTAGTGTCTTCAAGCATTTTTGACATAATAACTCCTTGCGTACGCAGGAACTTTCAGGCCCGTTTATCGACAAAATCCCATTTATCTTGAGCTAAAGTTGAAGACTTTTGAAGTCCCATCTGCGTTAGAAAGTGCAGGCGCAGATTCCCATCAAGCTTCTGGAAAGTCTTAAAAAAAACAGCGATACTGAGGTGTTAGCCAGCCACTAAAAGTTGAAGGGGCTCGTTTCAAAGAAAAAACGTTAATGAAATGGAAGGAAAATGGGTTGATTTTGTAGAATTATCTGTAGGCCCAAGGCTGGGCTTTAGAAGGTGTAAATATTTCTAAACCCAGATATTTGGGGAGAGGAAAGCCGGATACTGAATCTCTTCCTGTCTTAATATATGCTAGGCGAATCGAAATAGAATCAAAGGAAGGAAAGCCATCTTTCCTTCAAGGCGAGAAGTCCTATTCAATATGCGAAGCTGGCTAGATGCATGAGTCATCAGCAGTTCGACCTCAGCAGTTCGACCTCAGCAGTTCGACCTCAGCAGTTCGAC
>JBAXBA010000106.1:0-11410 GCA_037142195.1 Pseudomonadota bacterium | reverse complement strand
TATATTAGGTCAGGCACATTTGCCGGAACAGTAGGTTCGGTCCAGCTGCCAGTAATGATTTCTTCAGGAGTAGCCCCCTTTAAAGCGGAATGGGGGATATAGGTGTTACTTTCATTAAGATAGAAATCAGTAGCTTTTACTAACGATTCAAAATTAGACAGGAAAATGGTAAACAGATAACGGTGTTTCATTCTATGGAAAAGCATTTCTACCATTGAGTTACTTTGTTCAATGTCGATCTGGGCAATCGTCCTCGCGATGGCCTCTGAATCGACAAGAACATCTACTTCTTGATTGATGTTCTCACATCCGCTATCGACTAGAATATTGGGTTTTATGTGTAGCCCCAAATACCTAGCTTTTACTAAGGCCTTCTCTATAAGTTCTTTGGTTTTTGCGCCACCGTAGTCTTTAGATACTTTCCACGCTAGGACCTCCCTCGAATAATTATCGATAATACATTGAACAAATGCCTTGCTGCCATCACCAAGCCTCAGAATAGTTTGGTCTAAATGCCAGATCTGACCAGAAGCAGAAGCCCTGATACCAAACTTTGGCTTAGGGGGATAGATTCGAATTCTATTTTTATTGAGGCCAAGCTCCCGAATCACTCTTGACCATGTTGAAGGAGATGCCATTACTTCACCGCTCTTTTTCCCTAGCCAGGCTAGAGATTGAATACTATAGTGGCTAAAATCTTTAGATGTATAAAGGTCCTGAATCTTTCTGATTTCAGACCGAATCAATTGGGTAGGAGAAACTCTAGGGCAGTTTGGTCTATCTTCAAGTAAACATTTGACCTCTCGTTTTAGCCAATTGTGATATCTGGCTGAGGTTAGTCCAATGGCAGAAAGGCACTCCGAAAGTGGAATCGAATCAGAGGCAGCTTTAATTGCAGTGAGAATCTTCTCCTTAGCTCCTGAGGAGGGAGGTCTTTTATACTGAATTTGAAAACCAAAAATTTTTATTGTAGTCAGTACGAGTCCATGTTCAGCAGTAACCACCGCAAACTTTGCTTTTAAAGCCATATTTTCAGAGATAAGCTTCAGAGATAAGCTCGGATGTGTTCAATTCGACATCAGGAATCGAAAAAAAATCCCGTACTCCATTCTTCTTCCACTCCCTAAGAGTTGATAGAGAATTCCCAAACTTCAAGAACTTACGAATGTCGTCAGAAGCTGCGACAAGATTTTTAAGCCGAGGGTCATAACGCCGGTACTCTGATCTTTCCATCCAATCCAATCAAACTAAAATGCATTAAAAGGCCTATCGGATTGATCGAGCTGTTTGTTAGGACCAGGGGAAAATTCGCCGAAATTATTGGAAAATGTGTGAATTTGACGCAGGGCGCCCAGCAAATAACCATGCTATTTGAGACGATTTAGACTGCCTGTGCCGGCTTCTCTATCTTGTTTGCTAATCCAACAACTTGATCTGAATGAACCTCAAACCGCGACGACCAAATAATGCCTAAACCATAACTATCGATGCTGCATTTCTTCCACTCATCTTCATTCTTTGGAAAACAATAGACAGCAGACAGTGAACTCAAATCAGAATGGTATCTATATCCGTCAGGAGTCTCTAAAATAATTTTCTTGTACGCAGGGACAAAAATCTTAGCAATTATTGGAGCGGTGTTACCCATGGAAGTTCCTTTCCGTCGATGGCTAGTCGCCAGGACTTTTAGATATCACTTTTGTTCTCTACTGCCCATTCTTTTATGAGTCTTTCAGCCCGTCTTCCAATACTTCCCTCGATGGATGATCCATCAAGTCCAAATACAGCTTCATTGCCTTGATATCTAGCATGAAAATGCGGTAGATTATGCTTTTGGTTGTCAAACCAGTACATATAAATGAAGATACCAAAAAACTCACTTATCCTAGGCATAGGTTTACCTTACAATTGATGTTTATTTTGAACACCATACAGCTTGTTTGAAGTGCGCCCTCCAAAGTAAACATCAGCTGGCAATCAGTTTCAATAACTTAGATTGGTTCGCAATAGAAAAAGAAAATAGTTCATCTGCGCCTAAACTGATCTCTTCAATAATATTGTTCTTTTTATTAGCTTTGACCATTTAAATAATCCCCCTGCGTCAATTCAAATTATTCTAGCACTTATTAAACGAATACTCAGTGGAAAAGGCTTCAAATTTCTTAGAGAGTCGCCCGTGGACAAATTTTAGGCGCACTCTAATTCAGGATTTCAAAAAGTAATCCGGCCGAATATTAATCAATTTTACTTTACTATCTCTTTAGACGGCGCAGGTGAACGAATTTTCAGTCAAAAAGTTTCGAAAGGAATTCATTTGAAGGACGACGCCTTTTAGTATTTTTTTCTCTTCACATTTTGCTTCTTTACAACTCAGTTTCCCACTCGCCGCATACGAAAACTTAAAACTCGCATATTCATGCTATTCATCAATTTCGTAAGTTGGAAGGGAATTTCCGGGATAGACCTCGAGGTTTGCTGCTCTGTTATCGATAATGTGCACCATATATATGACGCCTGATAGCCGGTTGATAACCACGCGAAAGAAAATCCGATATCGCCCGTCGCCAAACACCCAAGACTGATCACCGGTTACAGGATGAACCGCAGGCGTATCTGGATTATCGAGAAGAAATTGGAGAACTAGGTCGTGATCGTGTAAAAACCGCTCCACCAATTCTATTTCATGTGAACCAGCAAAGATGAAATCTTCGATTTGTTCAAGAGTGCGCTCATAGGCCTCTGTAAGAATAATCTTCATGAAGCTTTTTTCTTCTTGGCTTTAGCGTTGGAAAAGCGCTTCATACGTGCGCCGCTGCCGGGAACATACTCTTTACCCTTGCCCGAAAGAGCGTCAGACATGCCGAGCAGCCGTCGCTGTAGCGATAATATCTCGTTTTGCATTTGCGCGTACTGCGACTCATTCATGAGAACAAATGCCTCGCCAGTGCGGCGCTGAATGCGCACCGGCTCTGCGCTTGCAAGGTCGAGGAAATTCTTGAGCTCGGCGCGCAGTTGTTTGGGGTTTGTGTTTTCCATGATGCTCGGGCCCTCCAAAGCATAAGAGTACCATAAGGTGTACACCTTGTCGATAGTGTTTTCTAATTGCCATCCCACCCTTGGTCGCAAATGCGAATCTGTGTAGTTTCAAGAAATCGTAAAGTAACATTAGTCAATCTTCGGCCGGATTATTTTATCGAATGCTCAACTAACTTACGCCTGAAATTTATTCACATTTATTTTGCCTTTAGCTTTCCCATTAGACTGCCCGGTTAAGGGTGCGAGTACACATTTTGTGGATACAATTGAAAGATAACCATCAAAATTGGTGCTAACTAGTCACACTCATATAAGAGCCTAAACTTCGAATTTGATTGTAAATTGTTGTTTTTATTAGAGACGCAATTTCCCTTGCGCTGGCTTTGGGAGCGTGAGGTTGTAGGTTCGAGTCCTATCACCCCGACCATTTTTCCTGATTAAAATCAAATACATATAAAGCCTTCTTTTTCCTCCTCGTCAAAAATAAACCCTCAAGTGCAGCAAAAGTGCAGCAGGTTTAAAATTAGCTCCATTTTAGCTTGGGCGAGCTATTGCTTTGGCGAGGGACAGGAGGCGATCATCGGTACGGTGGACATATCTCTGGGTCGTCTCGGCACTCTTTTGCCCAAGAAGCCGCCGTGCGCCGAGTCAGAGGAATTTAGCATTTTCCCGCTGAATATTCGCCAGCTTCGCTTTAAAATCTCTTGAAATGAAGCCCTGCGAAAAAGCTTTAAGATGTCATGGATCGTCATACTTTAATGTTTTAATAGTTACAATGGAGCCATTTTAAAAAATAGAATTCAACGATTCAATCTGCATAGTTTTCTTCGCCGAATCAAGTCTGTTTAAGTTGGTAAGCTTCCATTTTATGGCTGGCAATTCTTGTGCGTGAGGCTCTTTAAATAGATTCCAGTTAGGCTTGCCGTCAAAAAAAGAGAGTAAGAACTTCTTGTCGTTGCTACTTAGGCTGTTGCTAATTTTTTCGACTAACATTTCGCGAGTTTTCAGGAAATCTGCATAATCGAAATCAAGGTTGGTCATCCCTTTGAAGTCTGAATTAAAAAGAGCTGATTGGTCTTGCAAAGTCGGCTTTAATATCTCGTGTGGAGGTCGCTTGTGGCACATCAAATAGACTAGAAATCCAGTCATAATGTCTTTTGAAATACCTTCGTTTTCAAGAAGCAATTTAACGTCAAATAAATCACGTGGATGTTGGCGATCAAGTGCTGCTGCGATTTTGCCTCCGTAAAGATCCGGCAAACTCGAAATCTGAGAATCAAATTCTTTGTCAAATTCGGAGCTGACCTTTGAATTTAGAGGCCTTAACAAACTCGGATAGAGCACTCCGCGCAATACCGGACTAGCTTCGATTTTCACATGAACTCCGTCTCGGTTCACAAATAACTTAATATCGTTTGATTGCGACTGGCGTGAGCTAGGTGTGACTTTGGCTCAATTTGTTATTCTAAGTCTGTCTTGATTCGTATTAAAGCTTCTTCAGTCTTTTTCAGAGCCTCTTCGCGAGATTCATCACCGAGATAAGTTAAGTCAGCATCCACGCTAAGGCGTGGAAAATCGTGGACAAATAGATTGATTGCAGTTCCGCCTTTCAGGGCAAAACAAGATTCCTTTGAGATGTAAGGTAGCACATCGAGCAAAAGAACCACTTGCGGATAAAATTTAGACTTCTTCATAAGAATCATCTTTCGGTACAGTTATATTATATTTTTTATCCAAAACTCCATTTTCAAATATGACTCGTTTGCCACTGCCAAGATCTATTTTTTCAAGATTCAGTTTTTTGAACCAAGGATGATTTATCTTTTCAGCTAAATGCAAAAACAGTCCTTTCACTTTTATAGAGTTCAGTTTTCCAAAAGGTGCTGAACCATGCTCGGGCGAAGCGAGATCATGTTTTCCATGATCTCTTTAGCTTCATTATATGAGGCCGATTTTGGAAGATCATCTAGGTACTCCAAAAAGGCTCGCTCTGCTGCCGACACTATGATTGAGGCTTTATCAATATCAACTACGTTAAATCCATTTGACTTTTCCCCAAAGGTCAAACTTGATTTAAAAAGATTTTTGACTTTGAAATCGAGTCTCACATTCCAATTGTGTTTTTTCATCCACGTTGGCAGAGCTTCTTTTTGATTTGATAGCACTACGACATTTGTTTCTTTCATTTTTACATATTGAGCCTTACCAGCAAACTCGATGGCGGTCCTTCCGCCAATATGGACTTCCGAATTCAATTGCTTTTGAAGACACTCTAAGGCCGCAGCCCATTTGACCTCATCGCCAGATTTTTTGAAGGCCCCAGTTCCTATTGCCTCGATCCAATTATTGCTTTTGTATTTCTGGATGAGATTTGGTCCGTAGCCTTCGGCATTTAGCAGTACGGAACTCTTGATTTCTCCTTCCGGCCAGTTTCGCATTAAATGGTTTAATTTTGTCTTTTTTTCTATACTCATAGTATATTAGTATCGAATTATTCAAACTAATTCAAAAGTCTGGTTTAAAATTGTCGACAGAAATATACTCAAGGTGTATCCCGAAAGAACATCTCAAACTGAGAATCTATGGCCTGGGCTGTCTCAAGACATTGTAAATGGGGGTTTTCACGAGATTGAGCCAGTCGATTTCACGTAGTTTGAGCCACCCGCCGACCGAGCCGAAGGGACGCAGTGTTGTGATGTTACACGGGATCAACGTTTGTCATGCCATAGACTTAAACTACTGCCAACCTGGCCAACAACCAAAAACAACTCCTCCAAATGGATCTCTGTTTTCAGAGATATAAGACATAAGGCTGATGAGGTAGCTTTTATCAAATAACAATGTATCACCGTCTGTATGGCTGCTGCAGCTCATGGAGGAGTCTAGTTTAGGCGCTAGCCTAGGTACCGCTTGAGCTGATTCCGGTTCGTTAGGACAGCTTAAGCGGGTTTCCTTTGCTTTTCTAGAATAGCCGTCCGGATCTTTAAAATAGAGTTCCATTGCATTTTGAAGAAAGCCGACAATTTGTGAAAAGTCTGTCTTAGAATAGAAAAAAGAGCGGTATGGGGCATCCTGATAAAGAATGTTTAATTGAGAGCAAATACGCATCGAACTGATTTTATTTACGTACTCTTGAAACATAAATAGATTTTTAAGTGGCGGAATTCTTTGTCCCTTTGCTACAGCAGAGGCAATGGAAAGGGGGACTAATCCATACTGTTCGCAGCCTGCTTGATCGGGTTTAAATTTCTTTCGATTTTCATGGGGTGTTGTGGCTAATACGATATCTTGAACGATGATTTCTTTTTCGTCGCTACTAAGTTTTGCCCAAATCTCTGGATTGATAATATTACCATTACCTAGACTGCGAAGATGTTCGATTAATTTTCTTCTGTCGGAGAATTCGCATTTTTGAGGCTTCTGAAAATTAAGGATATGGTTTGGTTTATCCTTATTTTCTAAATAGAAATTCTGCGATAGTGCCAATGACGGCGCCGATATAGTTGCGATCGTTAAGGTGATTTTTAGAAGTTCTTTGCGCATAGTCTTTCCTTCCATATGGATCTAATTAGAAAATAATTTGGAAACATCACATAGAAGATGTCTCACAGACACTTCTTATCTATTTACCTTACTACGGTCCATGAATAGGTTCTCAGAATCCAAATTGCATCCTGTATAGGGCGCATTTCTAGCCGCGGGATAGCCGGTTCCAAGCTTAAAGCGGTCTAAGTGTAGGTGACGCCCACCCCCACAGGCAGGTTCTGGATAATTGGAGTGAGTACACATCATATCTCCCCCCTTAACTCTTTGTCCTTCCACCAAGTTTGGCCTATTGCAATGCAAATATCTCCATAAGGCTCCGCGATCATCAGCTAAATAGACGGCGTATCCGCAAGAAGCTAAAAATTCCACTCTTTCAATTTTCCCTGAGTAAATTGCCTGCGACGTTAATACTGGGGGAAAGTCGCCAAAATCAGTTCCTATATGAGGTGAGGTTCCAATGTTTCTGGTTTCACACCAAGAACTGGTAATTCCAGGATCCGTGCCGGTGCGAAGAGGATAATAGTATCCGGCAGATCCGTCTGAAACCGGCTGGGCATTGGGATCAGCAAAGTTCGTTTGACTTGGCCAAAGATATCCGACTTTATTGTTGGGAAAGTTACAGGTCATTCTACCATTAGGAATCTTTTTAGCGATTTCTGGATTCTTAAGCACGGGGCTGTTGTTTTGAAAGGGCTTTTCCAAAGGGATTTCATTTATCGGGGCAGGAAATTGGATCTTATAATGAGATCCTTCTAAGGTAATGGGTCGCTCCAAGATATAGAGACCTGGTGGGATATAGCAAATACGGCTATTTATTGAATTTGCATCGCCTTTATTCAATTCGTCCGTTTGAATCGGCTTAACTTTCAATATGGCAAACTTGGCCAAGCTGATGGCCTGAACTCCTTTAACAAAGGAACTCTTAGATACATAATAGCTAGCAATTTTTTCGCATTTATCCGGAAGTGCATCGATAAATGAAGGCATAGGCCTAAATTTTACGAAATCCCCATCTTCCAAAGACTCAGTCAACATTCGTACAATCGAAGGATCGATAACACATATGGGTTTTTTATCGAGATTAAAAATAGTAGCCCGTCGAATTATAGTCGCTACTTTCTTAGGGTCCATGATGTGGCCTTTAAATATCCAGCCTTTTTTTCTGTCACCATTGCAGCCAGGGACAGCAGAGGTGAACTCAATTTCAATATGACCTTCTACGAATTTTCCAATAGACTTTACTTGGTGCTGTCCCGTTATAACACAGTCATCTTCATTGCGGGCGGTCGGGGATATTTTAAATATGGTTTCAGATAATGTTACAAGCGAGTCTGGACTAAATCCTGACATGAAGTCAGAATCTGAGTCAGATGCATTCTTGGTCTTACATGCAACCATTTGGTGAGCCAAAAAAATTAACGGGAGGATAGAGAGCGACTTAAAAATATATCTTGAAACGAAAAACCTCATAGTGTGACCTCATTTTTTGGGCATGTACTAAGTTTGATTATGAATTTGATAGTGATAATTGTATTTTCAAAAAAAAAAAATTCAATGATTAGTTTTCACTTACTATTAGGTCATGATAGAGCATCCACAATTTCTATGGGCTTTTTACTATGAGGTTTGGATTTTGCAGGAAAGCAAAAATTTCCTTCCTAGCGCTGCAATGCATATAAGGCTGCCAAGTCCATGATCTGGATTTGACGAAAATGCGGGCGCCATGAAATCTCTGTTACAATTTCTTGGGGATGGGGATCTCGAGGAACTCTCTATATATCCAGCAGCAGACGTCCATCTAGGGGGCTGGCAATGGTCCTATCGAAGTCCAATTTCCGATCAGAAGTTGGAGCCATGTTTTACAATATTTCCTACGTTCTCATGGGATAGCAACATTAGGAGGGCCTTCAAAAGGGTAATTCAGTCATTGCTTTTACAATAGCACCATAGGAGGCGCAATCAACGGAATGCCTCCTCATGATTGTATTTCATCCCATATTTGAAAAGCAATTAAGCTAAAGTTGGCCTTTGATGTAGGATCAAGTATTTCATGACTTATCACTTTAGTTTTCTTCTGAAAACTTTGCGACAACGCTTCCTGCTAAGTCCACTAAATTGTAAAGGTAGTTTGTATTGACTTTATCAAACTTATCGCAAGAAGCGTGGTAGCAAGGATTGCCATCGCCCCCAAAAAAGTTTTGAGAGATAACCACGGCTGGAATTCCTGCATTCCAAAATGAAGCATGGTCTGAGCGGTTGGTGCAGTAGGGCGATACTTTGAGTGATTTTCTTTCTGAAGCAGATTGCTTCACTAAATTGACCAAGTTGAGACTTTCTTTTCTTTGACAGTCGATGACATGGAAGGCGCCATCATTATCGGAATCATAGCCCAGCATTTCTAAATTGATGTTTGCTTTTAGAGGCGTCTTAAGGCTAACTTGTTCTTTTACATAAGCTTTCGAGCCTAATAGACCCTTCTCTTCTAAGTCAAATCCGACAAAGTGGATGGTCATATTCCATGGAGATGATTTCATGGATTTAGCGATAGCCAATAGCCCAGATATACCGCTTCCATCATCATCAGCGCCTGCATTTTTTTCCGAATCAGCATGTGCGCTTACAACTAGAACCTGATCGGTGTTACCTGGTAAGATTCCGATAATATTACAACCCTTATATGATCCCGAACTAAAACACTGCTCTTCAACTTTAAGCCCAAGTTTTGAAAATTCTTCTTTTAAGTATGCTTGCCCAGCTTCTCGGCCCCTTGCTGATCCTCTTTCCTGAATACGGCCTGCGGCAATGGGTAAGTCGCCAGAAAATTCCCGAAGAGATTGCACTAAAAATGTAGCATCGATCTTTAAAGCTGCAAAAGGCATGGGATGCCGCTTGGTGAGCTCATTTTCCTTAGTTTTGCCGTTAGCTTCTAACGTACGGTGTGTAGGATCGACCAATCCACACTCTTGAGGCGTAAATCGAGAAGGATCTATTATTTTAATAAAGAAGGTGGCGCTGGTATGAAGCTTTTCCAAGGACTGAATCGAACCGGCTATCAGCATCGAGTTTCCTTTGGACTGAAGGATACGAACTTTTTCACCCAAGGGCTGTGGCAAAGTACCCTCTGTAAAGGCCAATAGTTCTCCCTTTTGGAGATATATTTCTTCTTTTAGCAATTCCTTGCCTAAAGTTTTATTTGAGGCAAATAGCTGCCAGCGCATTCCCTGCCCCAACTCAAATTCACCAAAAATATCTGTTTGACACTGGTCGTTATCAGTCTCTCTAAACCAAATTTGACCTTTTTCAGCGGCAGTCACTTTGTGGGCGTCGAATAGCATGAAAACTAAATTCGCGAAAAAGAAGCATTTCCAAAGTCTGTTGGTTCGTGTTTTCATGTTTCTAAACTCCTCAAAAAGGTGACTTAGCAATTTACAACAAGCACGCCTTATTTTTCTTTGGGCTGTAAAACCAGTTCCCTAGTAAAAAAGGCTCCTAGGAACTTGGATCCTATGTGTTAGGTCCTTCGCAGGGCCTGCTCGCCTAAAATGAAAGGGTAGCCAAAAACATAAGCTCGAAAAAAACCAATCGTCATACTCCCATTTCCTAAAGAAGGGAGAAAACCTACTTAGATGATACTTGGCCAGACGGCCAAAAAGCAAGAAGAATTATTATAAGAGACTACCATTTCGGTAATTTCAAGCTTCGTATGCCTTCAAGGCGCGAATCTGAATCGAATTAGGCAGCTTTTTTTGTTGTTGCTGGGATTTCAAAGCATATGGTCGTAGGGTTTTGAGGAGATTCAAGATACATGTTTCCTAGGTGTTTTTTTACGATACCATAAGAGATGCTGAGGCCTATTCCTGTGCCCTGGCCAACCGGTTTTGTAGTAAAGAACGCCTGAAATAATTTGTCTGGAAATTTGACTCCTTCTCCGTAGTCTGAGACGCGGAACTTAATGAAATTATCGGAAGATAGTACTTCTACCGATATTTTTTTAACTTCATTGGAAACCTGCGCATCAAATGCATTATTCAGCAAGTTTAGTAGAACTTGGGAGATCTGTTGAGGCTGGCAAGAAATAAAAAGCTCTTGGTCCGCAGACTTTACATCAAGTTCTACCCCATGATTTCTGAATCTTTCATTGCAAAATACGAGGGTGTCTTCAATAATGGCTTTTGCAGAAGCAACCTCCATAGAGTCTACACTTCCATCTCGCGAAAAAGCTTTTAGACCCTTAATGATCTTGTTAATGCGATCAACAGTACTAATGATGCTCTTGGTTTTTTCAGTTAACTCCATCTGAATTGAGGAGATGTCATTTTTAGTTGCCGATTCTAAGTTTCTTTGCAGAATATTTTCAATTTGTTTGGTTCTGCCGTGAATAATAGCGAGAGGATTATTAATTTCATGGGCAATTCCGCCTGCCATCTCTCCGAGGCTTGAAAGTTTGGAGGCTTGAACGTTTTTAGCTCTTTGGTCTTCCAGGCTTTGAGCTAGAACGATTTGATCCTGAATGTCCATCATAATCAAAAAAATGCAGATCTCATTTTTGTAGATGTAGCGCTTTAGATGTAGGCTAAACGTTCTAGGTGTTTGACCTATTTCGACGATAATTTGAGTTGAAAGGGCTTCTTCTGTAGAGGAAAGAAATAGACTCGTTTTGTTTTGTATTTCTGGCGGTATGGAGTCGTTATGAGAAGCAAGCATGTCTTGGAAAGTCTGGTTTGCGCCATAAATCTTCATGTCCGCCGAAAGCCACGCTGCGGATCCCGGAATCTCATCGACAAACGTTTTAAGCTACTGTTCCGGCAAATGTGCCTGACCTAATATG
>JBAXBA010000105.1:0-11500 GCA_037142195.1 Pseudomonadota bacterium | reverse complement strand
AGAACCACTGATCGGTCATGTAAAACATCGCGGACAACTTGGAAAAAGTCGAATGAAGTCAGATGCAGCCACCTTAGCGGCGGGCTACGCATCTGTCTTGGGGTTCAATATAAGACAATTGATAAGACACCAAGGTGGCAAGATGACAGAAGCTGCCTAACCATAAAATACAATATGAAGGGAATTTCCCAAGAAAAAGGCAATAAATTGACAAAGACTTGAATAAATTGACCGTCAAGGGTTCTAAGCCGATTGGGGTTTCGCGCCAGCGACTAATTATTTCCATTTTCACACCTGCAATCCAGCGAATCCATATCTCTATCTGGGCTCATAAAAAAAAATCGGGCCGTTTCCCTAGCGATCCGAAAAGAGTGTTGGACCTGCCTGATACAGAACGGAAAGAATGAGGACAAAATGATGACTAAGTTAAAGATTTGTTTGTTTGCCATGATCCTTGCTAGCTGTGGCAAAAATAAAGACGAACAAAGTGAAACTGCCGGTTATTATGATAGTAACGCCACCAAATACGACTTGGCCTATGATGTGGGACTTGCAAGCCAGCTCTCAAAGAATGCCACCGATGCCGCAAATCTTCCCAGAACCGAGCCTTATAATCCTTGCTGGGGGAGAGTCTGGAAAGCGCTTAAATGGACCTTTGGAAATCAGATTGAGAATTTACCCATAGGCAGCCAATATGCCTATGATTTTGCGAGATGGGCGAATTCCAACGTTCAAGGGCTCCTACAGAATTTTAAATTGAAAAAAATGTCAGTCTCAGGCTCAGATATTCCAGTGGGCAGTGTCATTGTTTGGAAGCCTGGACAGTGCGGATACAGTGCCTCCGCCGGGCACATAGAAATCGTCGTATCTCCTGGAAGAGCATGTTCCTTTTACTGTGGAGCGATTTGCACATCTGCAGTGCCAGAGGTTTATGTTCCTGTGAAGAGCCAGACCGTGCCGGAGCCCTCCCTTCCAAACGTCGCTGCTAACTCCGGCAATTCGCTCCCTCCCATCAACCCAAGCTTTAACCCAGCGGATGCCTATACCAATCAAAACTTTAATCCCGCGGATGCGTTTGTAACTCCTTCACCTGCGAGTTCAGGGCCTAGCATTTCCTCTTCGGCGTCCCTACCCGCAGGAAGCACCAAATCCCCAGCAGTCGTGAGCAGTCCGATGGCAACAGGTGCAGCCGATCCTCAATGCAAATACGGACGAACCTCTCTCGGATATTGCAATATATCCCCAGATCTCAATCCGTTTGCTCTTAACCGTTAGACCTCCCGTGTAGCCAATCCCCTGCCCTCTTTGTTCTAGGAACAAAGAGGGATTTTCTTTTACAGACGGATCCTCTCTGTAACGCAAAACGATCCAAGCTCTAACATTCCCGATGAGGCCGGTGGCTCAGTCCACATGAAATCGACCGGCTCAATGTCCTGAAATCCCCAAAAGTGGAAGGAAACTAAAAAAAGGTCCTTAAGTTGCTTCGAAAAAAAAACTCCAGAAAAATAGGAATGCGCCAGACAAAGAGATTCCCAGCAAACCCCTGTTTAATATTTAAACATAGATTCAAAAAATACTTTTTGCCATGAAGCCCTTGACTTGTTTCCATATGAACTTAAGCTCTTGCTACTTCAGTCATAGTGGAATAGAAATATTCCGCGGCAAGAAGTATCTCTGTCAACCAGCCGTTTTTTTAGATGGCGCAATGTTTTAATTGGAGGAATTCGTTTTATGAAAATTAGACCAGTTCAAGATCGCATTCTCGTGAAAAGAATTGAATTAGAAACCAAGAGTTCTGGTGGAATCATCATTCCAGACGCTGCTAAAGAAAAACCCATGGAAGGTGAAGTGATCGCTGTAGGCAATGGCCGCAGATTAGAAGACGGCACTCTACATAAGCCTGATGTCGCTGTGGGCGATAAAGTCATGTTCAGCAAATATGCTGGCTCTGAAGTAAAAATTGATGGCCATGAGCACCTCATCCTACGTGAAGATGATTTGCTTGGAATCATCGTTAAGTAATTAAAAAAGTTTAAGATACTTAATATTTTAAATGAGAATTGAATTAAACAATAAGGACAAATCATGGCAACTAAAGAAATTAATTTTGGTGAAGAATCTCGTCGTCGCATTTTACGCGGTGTCAACACACTAGCTGACGCTGTTAAAGTTACTCTTGGTCCCAAAGGAAGAAACGTAGTTATCGAACGTTCTTTCGGCAGCCCCACCATCACTAAAGATGGCGTGTCTGTAGCTAAAGAAATCGAACTTGAAGACAAGTTTGAAAACATGGGCGCACAAATGGTAAAGGAAGTTGCTTCTAAGACTTCTGATATCGCAGGCGACGGTACAACTACTGCTACAGTTCTAGCTCAAGCCATCTACCGTGAAGGCGCTAAACTCGTTACCGCTTCTCACAATCCTATGGAACTAAAAAGAGGAATTGATAAGGCTGTTAAGGTTCTAGTAGAAGCTCTAGACAAGCTTTCTAAGCCTTGCAACACACGCGAAGAAGTAGCCCAAGTTGGTGCGATCTCTGCAAACAACGAACGTGAAATCGGCGATATTCTTGCTGAAGCCATGGAAAAAGTTGGCCGTGAAGGTGTGATCACTGTAGACGAAGCCAAAGGCATGGACACTTCTCTAGAAGTAGTAGAGGGCATGCAGTTTGACCGCGGCTACCTATCTCCTTACTTCGTAACCGATGCAGAAAGAATGGAAGTCGTTCTTGAGAACGCTTACATCCTAATCCACGAAAAGAAAATTTCTAACATGAAAGAAATCCTTCCTATCCTAGAAAAAATCGCACAAACAGGCCGTCCCTTTGTGATCGTTGCTGAAGACATCGATGGCGAAGCACTTGCCACTCTTGTCGTCAACCGTCTAAGAGGCACTCTAAAAGTTGCCGCTGTTAAGGCACCAGGATTTGGCGATAGAAGAAAAGCTATGTTAGAAGACATCGCGACTCTAACAGGCGGAGAAGTGGTTACTGAAGATCTAGGTCTTAAACTAGAGACTATGACTCTTGAGCAACTTGGCCAAGCCAAGCGTGTTACCATCAACAAAGACAACACCACGATCGTTGATGGCAAAGGAGTTAAAGCAAACATTGACTCCCGCGTGAAAACCATCCGTAAAGAAATCGAAAACACCTCTTCTGATTATGACAAAGAAAAACTACAAGAGCGTCTTGCTAAACTTGTAGGTGGTGTAGCCGTAATCAAAGTAGGCGCAGCAACAGAAACAGAAATGAAAGAGAAAAAAGCTCGCGTAGAAGATGCTCTAAACTCAACAAGAGCAGCCGTTGAACAAGGCATCGTCCCAGGAGGCGGTACAGCGCTTCTTCGCGTTCAAGCTGCTTTAGACACGGTTAAAGTAGACAACGAAGAGCAAAAGCACGGCGTAAACATTATCCGCCGCGCGATTGAAGAGCCTTTACGTCAAATTGCAAAAAATGCTGGTGTTGAGCCTGCAGTCGTTCTTGAAAAAGTACGTCTTGCTACTGGTGGAAACGGCTTCAATGCTCTTACAGAGACTTATGAAGATCTCTTCAAAGCTGGCGTTATCGACCCAACTAAAGTAACAAAAACAGCACTTATCAACGCTGCATCTGTCGCTTCACTTCTACTTACTACAGAAGCCATGATCGCTGAAAAGCCAAAAGCACGTGAAGACGCTGCTGCTGGTGGTGGCATGGGCGGAATGGGTGGTATGGGCGGAATGGGCGGCATGGGCGGAATGATGTAGATCTATGCTTGTGGTTTCGGTCGGTTATACCGATCAAAATACTGACGATGACGAAAAATGATGACGATTTCAGAATCGTAACTTTCTCACGAAAAAGAAATCCCGGATCGGCTTTAGGGCCGGTTCGGGATTTTTGCTACAGTCTGAATTTTAAATTGTAGCAGGGTGTCATTTCAAGGGATTTTACAGCTAACCTAACGAATATTAAGCGGGAAAAATCTAAATTACTGTGATCAGGCCTAAGGCCTTGGCTTTAGATTTAATTTATAAAGCCGAAGATCATGGTAAATTTGCACATTGAGAGTATGTGCAGGCGGAGGCTCTATGATTCCACATATTTTTTCGATATCTAGCACTTCTAAGTTCATAATGATTTGTCTTTTAGCACAAAATTGCGGATGCAAATATTTTGAAAAAAGTTCGAGTTCGGATGTAACTGAATTCAAAGAGGTTAAATTTGATCTTAATGATATTTCTGTATTGCTTCCGTATCCAGAGAAAGAGTCTGATCTCGATAATTATTTGGGATTTGAATTTAAGCAAGGGGCAAATCAGCGAATTCTTTTTAAAAAGCCGGTGTTTGATCAGCTCATTTCGACAGTCGTAAGGAATGAGTTTAAAGGCATTGACCTTTCGAGTGCAAGCCTCTATCAGGAATATCGCATAATCAGTATGAGGGCCGATCCCTGTGCACCCTCAGACGTAGAAAAAGACACTTCATGTAAGCTCGAGTTTCGACTTGTTGCTCAGTACTTTCCCCCTCTTTTTAACGATAAAGAGGGAGATTTAGGGAGTAGAGAAACTTCTGAAACGGCCATTCATTTAATATATCGTTTAGATAATGACAGTTTTCAGTCCCTGATTCGAGATCTCTTAGATTTTAAAGTTAAATCTTCAGTTAGTACAGCTGGTCGTTTAAAGGTTCATCCTGGAATTGAAGCTGCGGGAATGAATAGCGTCTATTCAAAAAGCTTGAAAACAATAATTGCAAATTATGGAGACAATAAGAACCTATATCGTGCTGCGATACTTGCTCAAGATCAAGAAAAAAAGAAGCTTGTCTTTGGAATGATCGAGAAGAAACTACAAGATTATGAAGCTATTGCCGATCCAACTTCAAAAAAATTTGCAAGTGGTTTTGACGGTCTAAATATTGTGCCTGAATCAAGCTCCTCAGAAAATCTTCAGCCATTTTTTAAAGTGTTTTGGCCGGCGCTGGGGAGATTCCTTATCGACGAAAAACTAGAGGATCAGAGAATTATGGAAGAGTCTGGTTTTGGGATTCTAAAGAATAGTTTTCGAATCGATAATCCTCTTCTTGCTAATAGAAATAATACAGACTGTATTTCTTGTCACAATGCTGGATGGCAAAGGCTTTTTGTTGAGAATAATGCTCCCAAAACGACTCGAGATGAGAAGGAGATGTATAGCAATTCTAAGTTTGATTTGAAACCAGGGGTAGGTATGCGCAATTTTCTGGCCACTTCAACCCGACACTTTGGCTATACGGACCACCAACCTGCAATCACATTTCGTACAATAAACGAAACTGCCGCCGCAGCCCAGAAGATAAATAGTGAGTGGCTGATTCAACAACCACGTTGAATAAGTTCGAAATATGGTAAATATTCAACATAATTTTTTCAATTTATTTCATTTTTTATTGAATCGCTTTCAATTGTTATTTTCTGAATTTTCATTTCTTATCAAGTGAGTCCTATCGTTTTCCTATAGGCTATCATTGATAAGCAGCCCTGCGCCGAGTCAGAGGAATCTATAAGTTTCTCGCAGAAAATTCGCCCGCCTTGCTCTAAAATCTCCTAAGAAGCACGGCGCTTAAAGCGCCTGCGCAATAATCATGGCAACGACCTTTGCGCCAACCGCAATACTCAAGCCGTCAGCCATAGTGGGGAGGGGAGAAATACGACGAATCGTTTTCAACACCGTCGACACTACATTAGTGCTGTAAAGTCCAAACATCATATTTTGGCAGGAACGCACAAGCTATCGAACTATCTGTTGCAAAATCCTAACCGGAAACTGTCAATATCGCCTGGATCAACTATGACACCGCCACCGCCATCAAAGCGCTGGATCCTGTATCCTGGGAAATGGCTCAAAGCGAGTGGATCGATTCCAAAGTTTGCGATGGAAATCTGGTCACTTTCGATAACGGTTCAAATCACTATTGGGTCTTCGATATCGAGCGCTTCATCGAGACATCTGCAGTAACCAACGAAAGAGCCTCGGACTATACGCAGCAGAAAAGCTGCGCTGGTCGCGAGCCCTGCGCAGCTCCCATATGGGGAATTACTTCGTCACTTTTCCGTCAATCAAGAAACCGAAGAACTCGTCGCGAGTGAGACCTTTCCGTTCGTTGGCAACGCGCCGAAAAAGTAACTCCAACCGGTCTTTGTTTGTAAGCGTCTTGTTGCAGATCTGCTCAAGATGCTCATCGGTTAACAGACCCAAACTGAAACAAATCAGATCGTCTGTCTTAACCTTTCGCCCGAGCTTTAGTTTGTTTGCGCGCTTTAAAAGGTCATCTATTTTCACTCTGGTACTTTGCCGTACTCGAATCGGCGACGCTGCAATATCCGCCTTTGTCTTTTGCTTCGTTTTGGATTGTGCGTCTGTTACAGAATTGGTTTCTAAAATATTCATTTTTTCCTGTTCCTACTGAATTTTACTCAGAAAAATGCCGTACCATACGGACATTTTTTGAGCATATAGATAAAATTCGCGCTGGAAAGCCGAACAGGACGATGACGAGACGATGACGATTTTCATGCCTCTGGATACCTAACGATACCAATTCAAGATCGAAACGGGCCACTTCGATGAGTTGTAAATACTTAATTATACTAGAACATACTTCTCAATACTCATTCGGTAGATACATCATGTGCCCTGGGCGGCATGGGCGGTATGATGTAATTGATTCCCTACAATTTTAGCAAATTAGCAAAAGTCGCAGGCCCCAATCCCAGGTTTTTTCCCCAGTTTTCTGGGGCGCTGAATCAAAAACAAAACACCCTAGCCGTATTATTCGGCTAGGGTGTTGTTTTTACACTAGAAAAAATTACCATATTCCGCCTGAGACAAATGTAAATTGTGCTTTTAGACATATTTTTTGCATAAAAAAATTGCTTTCAAACATATTCATGTTATCATTATTTATGTCTATAGACATCGAGGGGGCAAATGAAACGTCCTGATGAACTCGCTATGAAGCAAATAGAGAGACGGTTCAAGAACCTTAGCACTATCGCAAAGGACACATATGTTCGCACTGGCTGGATCGCTTACATGCGCCAGGCTATGTTCATGACGCTAAGCAATTTAGCCAAAGCATCTGGTCTGAGCCCTGCTACTGTTCAGCAGATTGAAAAGCGGGAAAAGGCCGGAAAGGTTACCATTGAAACCATGCGAAAAATTGCAGCCGCCATGGAGTGCGAATTTGTTTATGCGCTCGTTCCAAAGCAGGATTTAAGCACCTTTCTAAAAAAGAAAGCTTCGGCTAAAGCCACTCGGATACTCCGTGAAGCCGATGTTCATATGACCCTTGAAGACCAAAGAGTCACCGAAGACCTCAAAGACAGGATTGATAGAATCGCGAAAGACTTGCTCGCCAAGGGAGATATTTGGTGAGCGATTTTCTCTTCAAAGACCGCGACGGCCAAACACCGCTTCCCTACGAACTCCAAAAGGGCCTAAAGATTAAGACTATCCAAACGGTCGGTGAACTGGATGAGTACGAAGAGGACAATATCGCCAAAGGTCTAATTTGGGTTGCAAAGCAAAAGAGCAATCCATGCAAGTATGATTTTTGGCTTAAGCTACATAAAAAGCTTTTTGAAAACGTCTGGAGCTGGGCCGGAAAAATTCGCACCCATGAACTGGCGAATCCAGAATTCAAGCTGCCGCACGAAATTTGGCCGGAGCTATATCAGTTAGAAATGGATTTGGATTTTTGGATTAAAAGCAAGACCTTCTCCGACTACGAGCTAGCAGCGAGGTTCCACGAGCGCATCGAAACGATTCATCCATTCGCAAACGGCAATGGGCGTTTTGGGAGGATCATCACCGAGCAAATCTGCCGATTTCACAAGCACGAAATTCCAATGTGGGGCCGTAAGTTGCAGAGTAATCCAGCGAAGCGGCGCGAAGCTTATATAACAGCTTTGAAACAAGCTAGGCGAACCGGGGACTACTCCGAGCTTATAGCCATAATTTTTTCCTAACACAATGACCCACATCGCTATATCAATCGCAACTTACCCAATGGGAATCAAACCAGCTGTCAAATATTCACGTCTTCGCGCCCCCAAAATTCACCGGTTGGATAGTTCAAGACATTTTCGATTTGAGTGAACAATTTTTCAGCCAAAAAGATTCGAAATGTCTAGATTTGTTGCCCGGCTATTCATAGGAGAACCCATTTTTGAGCCGTTTATAAGCCAATATCAAAAAATCATTTACTTAAAGCTTTAACTTTTTTAGAGGTTGTCAGCGTAGCGCTAGAATGACTTCTAGCGCTACGCGATCGATCTCCTAACTCGCTACTTTCCCATCAAGCAACATGCCTAAAAACTCCTCACGAGAATATCCTCGTTTAGTCTTAGAAAGCTGTTTATAATGAATCTCTAGCCGCTCTTTATTTGTCAGACGTCTTGCCACTAAATCCTTTAGATGCTCTTCAGTCAGAAGATCTAAACTATACCCAATGAGATCGTTTGCTCTGATCTTTTTTCCGATACGATTTTTGTTTGCTCGGGTCAGCAGGCTGTCCAACCTTTCTTTGGCCTGCTTCTGGAGCCGAATTGCGGAAGAACAACTTCCTTTTAATTTATGGATCCTTGGCCTCCCCATTCATTGCTCCCCCATGGATTGTTTTCTGATTCATAACGACTTCTCCAATTGACTAAGTTTTTTAGAACCTACCTTTGGAGCAGTCGAACTTGCAGACTGTGGCTTTACTTCTGTTTCACAAACTTTTTTTAGTTAGCTCCAGTAGCGCCCCAGTTTTTTTGCTTCTACTTACTTCTCAATACAAAATAAGGAAAATTGGACGGTGAAATTTTGATTAAAAATACTTTTAAATACAACTCACTACCTCTGAATATTACAGGTCACTTACCCCCGTTTGCGTGGGCGGCATGGGCGGGATGATGTAACCCTGAAGAGTCTCAGCAGTGCCTGAAGCTTGGAAGCCCCTATGCAACAAATTTTCAAGACTTCCCCGAATTTGGAGTTGTTCCTTAAGTTAGTTCCATTCGCATATTGTCTATTTAGTTCAGGTGAGCACCAGTGAAAAACACAATTTACGGAGTACTAGTTAGTCTCAATGTCACCGATCAGTTGCACCACTTTTTCAAATGCAGTTTGAAAACTCATTGCATGGGGAATGGAGTCCACGGCACTGGCCCATCCCCGCTCAAGCCAATCCGTATTTAAGCTTTTAATTTCTGTTTGAAATGATTTTGGCAAATCGGTTGAACGGAAATCAAAACTCCGCTTAAGGGCCGTTTTTAAGGTTTGGCCATCAACCTTTGGTAAAAATAAGGCGAGGTCATACACATCTTTGGAACGGGAGTTTTGATCGCCATGAGAAATAATGGCATGAAGTTTTTCCGCACAAATAGTTTCAATCGGATAAACGTACCAACTGATTTCATCATGCGGAGACAAGAGCGATGGGGTTTGTTTTATCTGTGGCCCAGGAGTAACGGGATCTCCTATTCCTAAGTCAAAATGGATGACCTGAGCTTTTTTAAGATTTTTTAGAACTTCGCCGATGCCTACTCTATATGAGTGGCGGATTCCGCCGTACTCGCCTTGGGTGGCAAGGTCTATCTGACCTTCAAAGCGGAACCAAACCCCATCATTCAAATCAATTTCAGCTTGCTGTTTAACTTTCTCAAGAGTTTCATCAATATTGGAATTTAAAACGAGGGCATCCAGATCCACCGTATAGCGGGGTGACTCGTAAATTTTTAGGCCCACAAAGCCACCTTTAAAAATAAGATGCCTGGCAAGGATGTTGTCCGCAGTCAAACGAGCCAATAATCGCTCAATCATAAAAACGGTTTCAAGGTCCTTGTAATCAACCCCCATTTTTTTTGAAAGGGTGCTCAGTTTTTGTCTGATGGATTTACCTTTGGATTTTATTGTCATTGAAGAGATCCTATAATGGCCTCAGAGTATTTGTTGAAATACGAGGTAAGGCCAAGCTCCTTTGCCATCATCCCAATTTTTTTAAGAGTGGTTTGTCTTTGTTGAATAGCGACACGGCAAGCATGGATTGCTGTTCGCTCGCCCATTTTACTTGAGAGTTTAAAAGCCTCCACAATGGCGCGTTCAATAGAGACAATTCGGTAGCCGTCCCCCTCAATAATGCCCATATTGAGGGGAGTCTTTGTGCGGATGATACGGAACTTTCTAGTGCTAACCCTTTTTTCAGGCGGAACCAGCACCCAAGTTTGTTTTGGAACTTGCTCTGCAAGGTTGTAATGAAAAAGAGCAGAAAGGCCACCTATAGCAGAATTTGGGCCAAATTTTTTATAAGCAATTTGGAAATCGATTTCTCTGGGAATATTGGCCTTGGGGTGGAGATAAATTCCCCACTCCATGCGATTGACCTTTTCTTCTTTAACAAGGATTGAAAGTTCCTGATGACTAATACCTATTTGCTTCGCTTCGGCGAGAGTAAAGGGGCCAAGTTTTTTGAGTTGTGCTTCTTGTTTTGGAGTCATATCTTATTATTCGGCAATTTTTGACATTTTTCAATAGAAATGTCATTTTGTGCGTTTTTACCCAAAGCGAGACAATGGGTTAGAATATTACAATTTAAGTAGTACGCATGTTTTGACATTATTTCTTAAAAATGTCATTTTTTGCATATTTTACCCCAGGCTAAAAGCTTCTAAATATTATTGATTACAGATGGATAGGCCTGAATTAAAATTTTCTCCAAGTGTTCATTTTAACTTGGAAATGATAGCTAGAGCCTTGCCGAAAAGGGGTAACCTTCGAGAATCTGACGCCCCGCTGTGCACGCTCTATAACAGGGTGACCCATCTTCAAAACGTGATCCTTTTTTCAATGCAACGGATTTGAGCTTCTCTTTGGACTTTGCAGCGCTACTTTTGTTCAATTCATTCGACATTGAGCGCCTCCCAATGCCTTAATATAAATTTCTCCACAGCTAGTTTTCTCGCCAGAGCGAGTACTTTTGTAGGTGACGTGAGATTAGATTTAAAGGCTCGTCCTGCGGCTAGGAAGCAATGCTCTAACGTCATTTTCGTAGAGTAACGGAATGCGTCGACAAGAGCCCGCTCAACCCCAGCCATGCGTACCACGCCCTCAATCACTACAACGCCTTGTAGGTCAACATCTGAGCGAATCACACGGTAAGTGCTTGAGCGTTTGTTTCTGCCTGCTGCGACCCATATAGTCTTGGGAACAAAGTTGAGGAGGCTGTGAAAAGAAAGGGAAGAAAGTCCTGCAATGTAGGAGTCTGGACCCATTTTGGCACAGGTGACTGCTAGCTCTTCCAGGCCTGGATCCCATTCGGCGCCCGCCTTTTTGAAGATTCCTTTTTCAAGCCTCAAAAGCACGCCAGCTCCGCAAAAGTCGTGTTAGGGATGCTCGGTTGAGTCCAAGCCTCGCCGCTTCCGAGCCCGAGAAGATAGCGGGCAGGGCTGAAGCAGTCAACCGAAAACTTACTCAAACTTGATCATTTGTCTTATAA
>JBAXBA010000104.1:0-11696 GCA_037142195.1 Pseudomonadota bacterium | reverse complement strand
TTTATCATTTGAAAATTGCAGCACTTTTTTAGCTTAAACCTTTTCGGCTAGGCTCTAGCTATGTATTTATGTGCCAGAAAACGTATTTCAAAGGTTGAGTTCAAGTTGACTTGGACAGACTTTGTTTTCGTCTGCTTATATCAAGTCATTCTGTTAAGTCGGCCGTCCGCTAGTCAGCTCTTTGGCGTAGCTGTTTTTTTCTGTCGGATCCTGGCTAGCTTGATAGGCTGTCAAACGGCGATTGATACGATACGAGTGAGTCCTAAATTAGAGAAAGATAGAATTAAAAAATGCTGTAGTTATAGTAGGATAAAGGGTTGGGGATTTATTTGATCTCAAGAGCCGCAAAGTTACTGTGGACCTGAACATTCGGGATGGCAAAGGTTTTCGGAGTTGGTTTTTCCTGAGAATAGGTCTGGATTTAGTTGATTCTAGTGAGCCAAAGACGTACTAACTGTTCGGCGGGTATTTCTGTTGGTAAGTGTCTTTTAGAGCTCTGGGCCTTTGGTTATAGGGAGGGATGGAATTTGGACGTTAATGAATGGGCAAAGTCTATCTTGTCTTCTGATTTGCTATCAGACAAATTGCATAGTCCTGACATCTTAACGCATACGACATCTTCGAGCCCTTTAGAAATACCCGAGGTTCCCGCTCGGACATCTCAACTTCGTTTTGGCAACAAGAAGCAAACGTTTCCTGGATCCTTTCACCTGGAGTCGGCCCGGGGGTTAGCTCTGCATTATTTTGCCAATCACGAGCTTTTGGCGATGGAGCTTATGGCCCTCGCTCTTCTGCGCTTTCAAGATGCACCAGCTAGTTTTAGGGACGGCATCGCTAGGACCATTTTAGAAGAGCAAAGTCATCTGCGACTTTATTTGGCCCGTATGAAGGACCTTAGCGTTGAGTTTGGAGATCTTTCGGTCAATGGTTTTTTTTGGTCGACCATCTCTACCATGAAGTCCCCTTTGGACTATCTTGCTCGTATGAGTTTGACTTTTGAACAGGCTAACTTAGATCACGCTTTATTCTTTAGGGATGAGTTTATTAAGGTCGGGGATATAGAGACTGCAAACCTCATGGAAAAAGTCTATAGAGAAGAGATTGGACATGTTAAGTTTGGTGTGTCTTGGTTTGAAACGTTGCGTCCAGGAAAAGACTCTTTTTGGTCTGAGTACGAAAATCAACTTACTCTGCCCCTGAGTCCCTCGCGAGCAAAAGGCAAAGCATTTAGTACGGTAGCGAGACAAGAGGCTGGCCTCAGTGATCATTTCATAAGGGAGCTTTCGATTTATGCCCGCTCCAAGGGACGACTGCCCATTGTCTATGAATTTAACCCTGCTTGTGAAGAGGTGATGAAACATCCAGGCTATCAAAAGACCGTTCCCGTACAACAGCTCGAAGCAGATTTGTCATCTCTTCTTATGTTTGTGGCACGCCCTGGAGACATCATTAAGACTTCAAAACAGCCACCTTCGGAGTTTATTGCATTTTGGAACTCAAAAGGTCTTGCTCCTATTGAGTTTGTCAAAGAAGTTCCCAAAGATAGAAAAATACAGGTGCTTCATCCTTGGGGTAAGACCCCAAAACATGATGATTCCTGTTTAGGTGTGAGGCGAGGGACCGAGTTTTTATATGGAAAAGACTTCGGTGCTTTATTGGATGATAAGGTCAGAGCCCTTGTCTCAAGCTCATGGTTTGAGAAGAACTCTCATAAGGGTGTGTTCTCTTCGTGCTCTGAGATATTTAGGCACTTTGAGGGGCTTAAAAGCCTAGGTTTTTCTGATTTCGTCCTAAAGTCGCGATATGGCGCCAGTGGAAGAGGACTCAAGAAGCTTAGGGAGAATGAGATTTACAAACCTGAAATATTGTCTTGGATCACCCATCAGCTTTCCTTTGGACCGATTGTAGCGGAGCCATGGTTTTCTAGGGTAGCTGACTTTTCCCTGCAACTAGATATGCGCGGTCAAGATCCTCGCGGATTCAAGGGAGTGACTAGGCTGTTATCTTCGAAGACAGGCCAATATGACGGACATGTACTTAGAGGATTGTTTGCGAATCTCTCTCAAAACGTCATTCAAAAAATCTACTCCCAAAATCTTATGGGGCTTTTCTCAGACATTGCGCAGGTAATCGTTGATGAATTAAAGGCCAATGACTTCAACGGAATTGCGGGCGTAGACTTGTTTCTTTACGAAGTCGGTTCAGAAATCTATTTAAAACCCGTCTGTGAACTCAATCCCCGAATCACCATGGGATATGTTGCTTTAGAAATAGAAAAGTATTTAAAAATGGGCACTTCCATGATTTGGCGGCATGCTCGGATCGACAAGCTCCCACAGACCCTGCTGAAGGAATTAAAAGGCTTTTCTCATTCCCTCCTTATACCGACCACCGGGATCGACGACGAGACCAAAATCGTGACTTGGTTGGAGCCACTTGTTGCAGGAGAAACTCTCGGTTAAAATGGTTTAACTATAAAGAGGTAGCTCCTATGACAGAGACAAGGTGTTTGAATAGCTCTTCCCTAGTTAATCGAGACAAGTTTACAGAATTCATGGACGTATTTAGAATGAAGTTCTTACGCACAGGGATGGCGTTAGTCCTAGCTCCTATCTTCGGACTGTTGTCTTCAATCTGCGTAATGAGTCCCGCTGCTCAAGCAGAAGACATTCTTGTGCCGCGCTCGGATATAGAGACTTTGCTCATTAAGACAGGGCGAATGGAAACCATGAAAAGCTGGAACATCAAGTTTTCATTTTGGGAATGGAAGGATGGCCATCGCATTCGTGTGGATTATGGCAGTCGCTACCAGGATTCCAATAAGAATTCAAAAATAGATGCCTCTGACGATGGTTTCTTTAATCCGGCTAGTACGGTCAAAACGGCTATTGCAGCCCTTGTTTTGGAAGACTTGAAGAAAAATGACTTAAAACTTTCTGACAGTTACCGAGCTGTCGGCACGGACTGGACCACCTTTGAGTCTGATTTGCAAATGATGCAAGTGCTTTCGGATAATGAAGCCACCAACCGATTGCTGCTTTTTTTAGGATTTGATGCCATTCATTCCAGAATGAATCAGTTGGGTTTTCAGGATTATTCCGTGGAACGATTGATGTTAGGTAAGGGGACTCTTGTCGAATCTCCCGCCTATGAGGTAAAAACAGATGGTAAGCTTATACAAAGACCAGCACGTTCGGTTTCGATGGCATCTCGATGTGAAGAAGCCCCTGGAAAAGTCGGAAATTGTGCCTCCCAAGAAAATCTTTTAGACATTCTCCAACTTCTTGCGAATCCTACTGCCACCAAAGGATTTGATATTCGGGAAGGGGATCGGAATTGGGTTCTCAATATTATGTCTCAAACTCCTAAGAGTCTGGGATATGATTATCCCGATGATTGGAACCGGTTTCTTCAGTCCAAAAAGGATGAATTGGTCGGTGAGCACGGTCGCCTCATCAGCAAAGGGGGAGTTGCCCTTTGGTCTAAAACATGGACCGATACAAGTCTGATACAGTCCGACGACGGAAGACGAATGGCGGTCTCCATTACCGTTTTTCCTCCTGAAGATGTCACCCAAAAAGTAGCATTTCCCTTTATGGCAGAGCTTGCCTTAGCTCTAAAATCTTTTGCAAAAAACTATTAAACTAAACTTATAGGCCTAAAATAGGGTGTCTCGCCAAAAGCAAGACACCCATTTTAAATAGAAGTAGCTAAGAAGGATTCTCTAGGCTGTGCCTCTCAGGTTGTAGTTGGAAGACCTTTGTCTCGGGAGCCAGTGTTACTGATTTCACTCGTATTAACAGCAGGATATGAATTTGCCTTTACTTTGTAACAGTCTTTGCTCTAAAATGGGTTTAGTTTGTTACATGAGGCCCTATGTTTGACCGTGAGTTCGATAACACTTTGAAAACATGGAAGCTTTCAAAATCAAGGAAGCCTCTGGTACTGCGAGGAGCTCGCCAAGTGGGAAAGTCGACAGCAGTGCGTCGCTTCGGAAAAAGCTACAGCCAGTTTATGGAATTCAACTTGGATCAGGCTTCGGAACGCCGTCTTTTTGAGAGCAATTTGTCTTCAAAGGAAATGGTTAGCGCACTTTTTTTTGAAAAAGGCGCCAGCATCAATAATTCCGACACTCTTTTGTTTATCGATGAAATTCAAAATTCAGATCGCGCCACAGCACTGCTGCGTTACTTTAAGGAGGAATTTTCCGAGTTCCATGTCATCGCTGCAGGATCCATGCTTGAACATTACATTAACGATGAGAAAGCTTCTTTTCCAGTGGGGCGCGTGGAGTACAGATTTATGCGCCCTCTGTCATTTTTCGAGTTTCTCGGTGCCATTGGTGAGCATCAGGCTTGCGAAGAATTGACAAAAGTTCCATTAGCTCCCTACGCCCACGCAAAGCTGAGTGCGCTCTTTGCACGCTACGCAATGACGGGAGGAATGCCTGAGGTTGTAGCGAATTGGTGTGAGCACCAAGATATGACTGTTGTCAAAGATAATCTCCAAGCTCTTTTGACGAGCTATGGCGATGACGCGAGAAAGTACGCAAAAAGCCGAGAATTCGGGTCGCTGCTGCAGCATGTCATTTCGATGGCTCCCCTTGAGGCCGGCAAAAGAATTGTGTTTGAAAAATTCGGTAATAGCAACATTCGCTCCCGTGAAATGGGTGATGCTCTGCGAACTTTGGAGAGAGCGCTTCTCATTGAACTTATCTATCCCATCACCGCATGGGAGGCTCCTCTTGTTGCAAACCAGCGAAAGAGGCCGCGGCTGCAATTCCTTGATACAGGACTTATGAATCATGCATGTAATACAACGGTACATTTGCTTCACGGGGCGGATATATCTGGCGTTGCCGAGGGGAGGATAGCGGAACATATTGTTGGGCAGGAGCTGGAGACACTCAACAGTACATCGCCGCGCAGTCTCTGTTTCTGGGTTCGTGAGTCTAACCAATCCCATGCCGAAATTGACTATATTTTTGTTCATGAAGGGCGCACTGTTCCCGTAGAAGTCAAGGCAGGCGCCTCAGGCTCTTTACGCTCTCTTCATCAGTTTGTTGACAGCTCGGGCTGTCCCTTGGCGGTCCGTTTTTGGTCGGGGCCGCCAAAAATTGAGAATCAAAAAACCCCAGCAGGAACCTACTACAAGCTCGCTAATCTTCCGCATTACCTCGCAGGAAATCTTCCTCGCTATTTGGATGGGATCAAGTAGAATCTACGATTCTCCTTTTATTGGTTTTTTAACGTGGCTTTCACGAACATTACCTTTTAAAACACTCTTGGAGGTGAGCCTAGCAACTTTTCCTTCTATGGCAGAGCTTGCCTTAGCTCTAAAATCTTTTGCAAAAAACTATTAAACTAAACTTATAGGCCTAAAAAAGGGTGTCTCGCCAAAAGCAAGACACCTTTTTTCGATAAAGGTGACTAGGTGACTAAATGAAGGTTTCTCGGGCTGGGCCTCTCAGGTTGTAGTTTGAAGACATCACCTGGCCATAGGCGCCGGCAGTGGAAATGAGCATGATGTCATTTTCTTTAGATAAGGGAAGTTTTCTATCGTGCCCTAGGACATCTCCCGACTCACAAATAGGCCCAACAACGTCTGCTGTGATACTGAGGGCATCCTTAATTTTGGAAAGATTCACAATATGATGATAGGCATTATAGAGGGGTGGCCTGATGAGATTATGCATGCCTGCGTCGACGCCTACAAATGTCTTGGGACCTTTTGTTTTTGTTTGCGTGACTTTAGCTAAGAGAACTCCGGCTTCGGCTACCAGATATCTTCCAGGTTCTAGCCATAAGTCGAATTGAGGATTCTTATTCTTAAAAGTCATGAGTAGAGCGTTGGCTTCTGGCAAGGATAGGGCGTTTTGCCCAGGCCTTTCTGGGACTCCAAAACCACCGCCTAAATCAAGAATTTTAACATCAGGAAAGCCAACAGCGATTTCTGCAAGCTGAAAGGCGATTTCACTCCAAGTTTCAGGAGAACGTATCCCCGAGCCTACATGAGCATGCAGGGCAGTGATTTTAACCTTATGATCGGAAGCCAGCTTTTTTAGTTTTTCTAACTCGCTTAAATCCACCCCAAACTTAGATTGGTAGCCAGCGGTGTGGACATGCTTATGATGTCCTTTAGCCACACCAGGATCCAGGCGGACCATAATCTCCCGGCCAGTAAAGACCTCGGGATGATTTTCCAGAGGGTATAAATTATCAAGATTGATAAAACAACCTAGCTCATAAGCCTTTCGGTACTCTGCTATAGGAGCAAAATTGGGGGTAAATACAATCTGATGACCTTTTAGTGTAGGAATGGCCTCAAGAAGATGGGTAATCTCAGCCCAAGAAACACAATCAAAGCAAATTCCTTTTGAGTGAATCAGCTTTAGGGTTTCAGGGTGACTGTTAGCTTTCATGGCATAGTTAACTCTAGAAATCGCCGTCATGCCTTTTAGTTGATCGGCTCTTCGAAGGATCGTATCGCGACTGTAAACATAGTGGGGTGTGCTCTCGGTTCCCAGCTTTAGGAGTTCGTCTGAGCGTGACTGCCACCAAGGGGCTTCAGGAGCGGTGGCGGTTTGAGAAGTTTTTGCGTTTAATTCAGACCAGCTAGGACCGAATTGTGGCATGTTCGAGACATCATCAAAGAAGAGGGCATGGATGCTATTTAGTAATCTTTCAATTTGGTCTTCGTCTACAATAAACGTGATATTGAGGTCACTTGCCGCTTGGGTGAGGAGATAGACCTGCTTGTCTTCAAAGGATTCAAAAACCTGGCCCATTTTATGGAGAATGGACCGTATTCCTTTTCCAACGAGAGATAAGGAGGCGCAGGGACCTATTCTTCGAGGGTGACAGTAGGATTTTAGATTTTCCATCAAAGCTTCAAGCTGACGCTCATCGGTGACGTTGGACATGGGGTCAAACGTTATAGTGACATTGGTTTCTGATGTGGCTACTTGATCGATGGAAATTCCATGATTTTTGAACACCTGAAAAACATCGGAAAGAAATCCTGCTTCATGCCACATTCCCACAGAATCCATGGAAATCACTTGAAGTCCCATTTTTGTGGAAAGGGCTTTGATTTGAGGTGTTTGAGGTGCTTTCGCGCAGATAATGGTACCAGGGACTTCCGGGCGGTCCGTCCAGCGAATATGAAGGGGAATTTCTCCTCCCCAAGCGGGTTCAATACATCTAGGGTGAAGAACCTTTGCTCCCGTTGAAGCAAGTTCCTGCGCCTCCTCGTAGCTCAGGGTTTTAAGCATTTTTGCAGAGGAAATTTGATGAGGGTTTGCCGTAAACAAGCCAGGTACTGAGGTCCAAATTTCTAGGCGAGCCGCCCCAAGCTTTCCTGCTATATAGGCGGCTGAAGTGTCAGACCCGCCGCGTCCTAGAAGAACTGTTGCCTCTTCGTGACTTTTAGCAATAAACCCCTGAGTTATAATGACATCAGCTTCAATTTTAGAAAATAGGCCGCGGGTTTCTTGGTCTACGGAAAAGTCGCAAATGGCGGAAAGATATTGTTGGGAGAGGCTGGCATGTTTTTGATGGGACGAAGTCAAAACGTCTCTTACATCGAGCCATTTGGTGGAAACCCCTGATTTTGCAAAAAATTCAGCCCCCAAAAGAGTCGACATCAACTCTCCTTTTGACATCACTTTAGCTTTAGTTTGTGGGGAAATCTCTCCGATTAAACTGACTCCTCGAATGACGCGTTCAGCTTCTCCGAGCTCGCTATCTATAATGGACTCATCAATGCCGAGTTCTATAGCAAGTCGGTGGTGGATATCTCGAATCTCAGAAAGAGCAGCTTCATGCTGTGTTTTTAAAGCCTGCTTTAAAGCAAGTTCCAATTTATTAGAAATACCACTTACGGCAGAGCAAACGATAATAGGTTGTTCGCCGGCGGCGACACATTGCTTAGCTCGTGTGAGAATGGAGTTCCAATTATGGATATTGGAAACACTCGTTCCGCCATATTTAAGTACAACCCATGGTTTCATAAGAGGTGCGGTCTCCAGGAAAAGTTAAGGCTTCAATGTGCCAGAAAATCCCCCAAAATGCTAGCCCATCGCTTGCAAGGCGCAGGTAAAAGGCTTTATGGCGCCAACGGCGGTATTGATAATAGCAGCCAGTCTGAGGCGATAAGGCTCGAGTGGTTTTCTGGTGTCGTTGACGTAGCCTATCGCTTCCCATGTGAAGAATTTTTTGTAAAAGACATTTGATAGGACCTGAAAAATTAGGTTATGCAACCTAGCTGAGTTTCAACGAAATCCGAGTGACTGGGCTAGGCGAACCGACGGCGTATTTTACTCGCTGACGATATAGACGATTTCAAGACTCTGGCGAATGAGCGTTTCCGATACATGCCGAACTAGTGTCTTGGTAAAACCGTGTCCCAGATATCTTTTATCAGTGAAAACTTGTCCCATTGAGTCTGCGTATTCGGAACGCACAAGGGCTTCGGGGCACGCAGTCACATGGCCGTCATGGCAGTAACCGAAAACTGGTGACTTCGGCGCAATCTATTTAAGCCATTTAAGCCCGCCAAGTATTTTTGCAAGGTGCGGAGTGAGCGCGTCAGATTGCGGGCAGTTGCGGTAAAGGGCAACAACCGAATCTGTTAGATTGCCGTCAGCCATTGTCCCTTGTTCGCGTGTGATACTAAAAACTAGATCTTGTGCCATGTTTGCGTGGGTTTATGTGCAGAGTCTTTGAAGGAATGTAGCTTCTATCGCCCCATATTGCCCAAAAAAAAGTTGCGGGTATGGAAATTAAAATGGTGAAGGATCCAAGAATGTGAGCATGCCAAGATGTTAACCATTCGCCAGCTAGAAAGTAAATGATACTTCGCCCTAAACCACACGTTGGGCAGGTAAGCCCTAAGAAAAGCTTAAGGGGGCATTTGAGTGGAAAGTAGATTTGAAAAACTTCTAAGGATAAGGACTGCACAATCCATGTGCTGACTCGTATGCTCATCAACCAAAAAACGGCCCAAAGGAGCAACCTCAGTCCAAGATGAGACCGACTCTTTCTTAAAATAGTCTGGACATTTACAGTTAAGGTTGAAATTTTGGTCATAGGGCAAAGGCCTCAGATTCTTTCAGCTCCGGCATTTTCATTGATTCGCGATTGCTGAATCGCATCAACTATAATGGAGAAACCTAATACAGACAAAATAATGGTAAACATTCCTTCCATAGACTCATCTCTTCCGCTTATCTTGGCAAGGTCTCTGGACATCCGCCATTCGTGATAAATATGATATAGACCGCAGGTAAGAAGCGTGAAGATAGACCAGTTTAAAAACTTGTATTTTTCTTCATTGAGAATGCGATTAAGGGCTTGAATTTGGCGATATTGAATCCAGATGTTGAATAATCCGCAAGTCATTAGGGTAAAAAGAATATCCAAAAAGATATTTTTGTAAAAATCTTCCGGTAGCTTACTAGGTACCATGGAGTGACCTCAAAAAAGTTAAGGAACAGGAGCACTATCGGTTCGTACCGAATAATGGTCATGAAATCAATGGGAATATGGTTTTTTAGGCGAGTAATCAATCAAGCTAAGAGAGGCTCTAAAAGAAGATCTAAGGCTTAAGGGCTTTTGAGTAGGGAGAGTTTTAACTATTGACCCTTGACCTGCCTGTCCACTGCTTGCCAGTTTGATCCGCAAAATGGCAGTCTCAAGTAGCTTTAAACCAGCCGATACGTTAGCCGGCTCGTGAGACTAGAATATCAAAACTAGAGTGCGCTACAGTTTTGATCTTTAAAGAGAAAAAATACAGTTTATCCAGCAATGCCCAAATGTACGCCAAAGGAGATCACAAATCTGCAAATTCGGATAATGGCCAACAGTTTGAGGCAGAATCAAAAAAGTGGGATTGAGTTGTAAAATCCCAAGGACAAGTTTGCATAGGTTTCCTGTAGCGGGACTCTGTCTAATAGCGATTGTGCGCAACCGAGTCCCTTATGCGAGGCCTTTTTATGTTGTACAAATTCATCGGAAATTTCCAACCTACTTTCCCCTTGAAAGCGACATTATTTTTTAACTTATTAAATCAAAACGAGTATTTTTTGCTGGGGAAGGCATATGCCAGCTATTTATTACGTGCATAAAAAAATACTCGTTTTTATAAACTCATCTGAAAATGAACCTCCTAGGCTTTTGCATTGCTAACCCCAAAGTATTTGAAATGCTTCGCTCTACATTCCTCATTGAAATAACCTGAGAAAATAGACACAAAACCGCAACTAATTATGTCTAACTTTCATAGATTTTGAATTGCATGAATTGAAGAAATTACTTTTTGGAAACTTTAGCTAAGATGATCAATGGTGAATGAACTTTAAATCGTTTTAACACAATGAGTTAATTCCAATGTAAGAGGGCGGTCCCTAGTGGATTTGAACCAGTGGGGACCTTAACAGGCTAATTTGACAATGTAAAGTTAAGAGTCCCAGTAGTGCTGTGATTTAGATTTGTTTTTGAGGTCTATTGCTGAATGGCTTCTTCAGGAATATAGCGCTGGAATTTGGGCGTAAAAAAAAACTCAGTCGATTTGCTACTGAGGTCGCCCCTGGTGGATTTGAACAACCCGGAATCTTAACGCGCGAAAATGACAAAGTAAAATGCGCAACCCAAACTCATAGCTGCCGACGAATTGGCAAAATCTTTGTTGTATGGCTGAGAAATTTCAATTTGCTCTATGCTTAGAGGTTCGTCAAATCGATCGATAAAAGAGATATCCAGAACTATTAAATGTCATCTAAAAAGTCGGCGATATCAACTATGCGATAAAAGTAAGAGCTGGTGGCCACAGAAATAGCTACTCCGCCTAAATAAAATAACACGGCTACTTTTGCAAAGCCTTTAGGTGTCTTTAATCTGGAAATTTTTTCTTGCATTTCCGTGATGATTTCGCTCTGGATCTCACGCCTTTTAAATTTGAATTCGCAAATATACAAGCTGTTTGTCTTGGTCTGTACAAGGTAATCAATCTGACATCCTGGCTGAGAAGAATTTTTAGTTTGTCTATAAGGCCCTTGGCGAACCACGTCCGCTGGTGAAATTCCTAGTTTTTGAAAAATGAGTTTTCTATTTTGTTGCAGCAATACTTCAAGCTGTAATCCCATGTGTGAATCCAGTCCTTGGATGGTAGATATGGGTAGCTCATCAAATGCGCCGTCGGATATAGCGGCCAGGTTGGGTTCAATAAGCTTGAAATAGAATCTTAGATAGGGGTCTGAAATCCTGTAAAGGCTTTGTTTCAGCGGCTTTGCTGTTTGAAATGACCATAAAGATTGTTTGCTCACAAAGCCTGCCACAATCAAATGATCCATCATGCGGCTTAAAGTACCGCTGTGGGCAAACTCGATATTTTGTCTGATTTCCGATAAGGTCCTGGCCCCATCTTTTAGGCTATCCAGAATACTCTTATAGGAAGTGCCCTTGCCTTGAAACAAGTCGTGAAAGATTCGATCAAATTCAACTACAAGCAAGCCGTTTTTCACAAAAGCAAGCTGTTTGATGTTTTCATCAGCTGTAAGCGAATCACTGAATTGCTCCAAATACCAAGGCACACCCCCGACCACGCTTAGGATTTTATACATTTCATAGTGAGAGAGCTTCATGCCACGGACAATCGGACAAATCTTATTTTCAATTATCTATCGGCTAGTTACATAT
>JBAXBA010000103.1:0-11716 GCA_037142195.1 Pseudomonadota bacterium | reverse complement strand
CAGGTTTAACAGGGGCTCCCAGACTAAACTAGCATTAAAAGAGTGGAAACTTTTGATTAAGTTAGGTCAAGTTTTTGGATTGCTGTTTCAACCTTTGTTGCAGTTCATTTGGGCTCAATACCGCTCGCGCATTCCCGTTACTCGCTTCATAATTTCCAAAAATGGGGGCTTTCTACCGTAATAGATCCGCTCAGAATCGTACCGCCGTGAAAGCGCGTCGCGAAATGAAGCGTCGAAAGCGAAAGCAGGTGATGAGCCAAGGGAAGCATAAAAATCTTGTGGTTTTTGAACGCCATAGAGTTCATCGACTTCACGAATGGATTTCTTGATATCATCATGCTCCTTGCTTCCAAGACGACTAGCAATGGAATCCTCTGCGAGCAAGAAATAGAGGTCATAGTAATGGCGACAGTATGCCAATAACTCGCCGCGCTCGTAGGCCTGCGCCAAGAGGCTGACTTTTTCAGTAAAGGTGCGCAGAGGATCCAAGCAGATGACTTGGAGCGAGTCGGCATTCTGATGGCCCTGTGCGCCAGCGCCTCCCCGTTCGCTGATGATCTTGCCAAGGATAGACTGAATAGGGCGCGGTTTATTTGGTGAGCTTCCGTTGTGAATCGCAAGTTCGACTTTCAAATGCGGCAAAAGTCCATCCACCGTTGCCTGGTCGCTTCCCGGGTAGCGGAAGTATGAAGCGCGGCGCGGAGGTTTTTTGCCACCGCTTGGTTTCTGCTCTGGATCCGTTGAGGGAGAGAAAATGCCTCCATGCTCAAACGTCTTTAGTACCTTTTTTAGGAGTGTTTCAGAAGCTGCTTGACCAAGGCGCGTGCCATCGTTGGGAGGAGTTACCAGCAAGTCAATATCTTCCGAAAAACGGTCGATAAGCTGCCATCCTTTCGAAAGTGAAGTCCCGCCCTTGAAGATCACGCGGAATTCCGGGGCGCGAGACAAGACGGCCAGTACCTCGGTCAGCCAGTAATCCTTGATGACAATTGAGAGCGGCGCGTTAACTTGTGCGGCGGCGGCTGCCAGGAGGGCGTAGAAATCTGGGTCGTTATGGAGTGCAATTTTATCAGACAAAATGCCACTCCTTAAGAGTTTCAGGTGCCACGAAGTTAGTAGGCAGATGCAGATTGAACTTTGTGAGGGGGTTGAGGCTAGCCTTTAAGCGCCGTCTCCACGTCTCCGAGAGGCCACCACTCAAATCACCAAGCAGTCCAATCATTCCGCGAACGCCAGGGCGATCACGCAGGGCTAACCGCGCAAGTTCGTTCGGCGTGACGCCGACGAGTTTGCGATTTTCAAGGATGGCACGGAGATTTTCGATGGCTTTCCTTGGTGGGCAGTCGGGGATGTTCGCGATGTGGCCGGCAGCATCGAGAAACATAATGGCTTCGTCAGTGGCATCATCGCCGTAACGGTTTAAATCTCGGAGCAAAACTTCGACTTCGTTTGTGCCAAGTTTCTTATTGGTTGCGACAATGGGGCGTGCGGGAACCTGAGTTGTAAGTCCGAGGTAGTTATATGCAGAGAGACCTGCCATGACGATTCGTTCCCCCCGTGCCAGTTTTGTTGCGATCTCAACAGGCGCGGGTGGTGCTTCTCCAATGAGGGTTTTCTTGGGAGCGTAGTAAAGGCCGTGCCCATAGCGCCTGAGTGTGCCCCTTGCAAAAAGGTTGGCGAGTACTGCGGCCACCTGGCGTGGCGGAAGATTTGGGAAGTCGCTCAGTGTCCAAAAACGCCCTGGGTCAGCTTTTTCGATGGTTAGACGGACCTCTCGCGTTATAGGGATTTTTATTTTGAGGCTGTTCGCCATACTTCCCTCTGGCTTATATTGACTCACGCTCTGATAAAGATAACCATCTCCTTATCGGTTTCGCAAGTAAAAACTTTATTTTAATCCTATTTATTTAATTTAAATAACTGTAATAATTGCGTTTATTTATTTGCTGGGCTTGATCAATCCGAACTTTACTGTCAGAAGGATTCCATTGGTTTTTTCGTTAAAACACCTTCCTGTTTGATTCCCTGAATGCCTGAATAGGCTATTTGCGGCGTGTTACTCTCCGATGGCGGCGTAAATAGGGATCTGTTCCGACAAGTAGAATTAGAAAAGTCAGAGCATTTAACGAAGAATCTGGTCACTCCAAAGCTGCTTTAGAAAATCTGCGACAGATAGAATTTCGATTCCATCTTGAGTTCGCCTGGAAATGGGCTCTCGACTCACGATAATTCTCCTCCCAACTTCTGGGTAGTCCGCTTGAAGCTCCTTCAATCCCTTCATGTGATCGCTATGGATTCGGTCACTGGACTTAGCTTCGATGGCACAACTCATCGGTCCAATAATAAAGTCTACTTCTACACCTGTCGTAAGTTGCCAGTAAGTAAGCTGCTCGGATCGCTGATGATACTCGAGCCAAGCACAGAGTTCGTGATGAACCCAGTTTTCAAATGCGAAGCCAAAATTGGTGGATTTGGGAGCTACTGATCCTCGCTGGGCCAAGTGATTGACTATTCCTACATCAGCGAAATAGAATTTTGGACTCAACGTTTGACGCCTTTTCGGTCGAAGCGCATAAGCTGGCAAGAATTTTCCTAACAAAGTATCTGAGAGAATTTCATAATATGATTTAACAGTAGGTGCAGACACTCCGCAATCACGCGCTATGGTTTCATAGGAAACGACTTGGGTGTCACCCAGTGCGGCGATTTCTAGAAAACGGCTAAATGGTGCTAATTTTCGAACTAATCCTTCTGCAAAAATTTCTTCCTTCAGATAGTCGGCGCAGTAAGACTTCAAAAGAAGTTGATACTCATCAGAATCATAAATACTTGGGATGTACCCACGATTCAACATCTGCTCTAGGTTAAATTTCTCGCCAAGTTCGCGAGATACTACACCCAACATTTCATATCGCAAGGCGCGCCCACCGAGCAGGTTTGCATGATTTGCTTTTACTTTTCTCGCGCTTGATCCGCACATAATAAAAATCACCTGATGCTCTTCAATCAGATAATGAATCTCATTAAGGAGCTGCGGTACTTTTTGAATTTCATCAATAACGACGCTAGACCACTTATTTTGAAGTACCCTCTCTCTAAGCAACTCCGGACGAGCTTGATAGGCAGCAAATTCTTCGCTTTTCAATAAATTAATTTGGGGTAGGTCTTTGTAAAGAAGTCGCAAAATCGATGTTTTTCCGACTTGTCGCGGCCCCCACAGGAAGAATGTCCGTTTCGGTGTTTTGGGAAGCCTAATCATCCGCCAATACAAGTAAAACCTCTTCTTTGTTTATTCATGTAAATCCAAAGTACAGCTTTAGTGTACCGATTTTTTTCAGTAAAGGCAATAGAAGTTCCAGGTGGTGCGCGTTGCGACATTCCGAGTGATTTTACAGAATATTCAGCGCAGCTGCTCACTAGGGCCTTGTAGACTCAATGCAGCGCCTCATTTAGAGAAATCGCAAATTAAGACGGGCTGATGGGGGATTTCACGAGATTGAGTCCGTCGATTTCACGTTGTTTGAGGCACCGGCTGACTGGACTAAATGGATGCTGTGTTGTGATTTCACAATGGCTGAAGTTTTTTCCTCATTTCTCATTGCCCATAAATATAGGGAAACATGCATTCCCAGTTTTAAAAAATGCCAACAGTTGCCGGTAGCCATGCTTTCTTTTTAAAAAATCTTTGATAGAAAAAGTACCGGAAGTATCCTTAGCGTGACTGCAAGAAAGTAGGCTAGCCGCCTATGGCGAAGGCTGTCTGGTCCCAAAAATTAGGACCACTCATTCTCTTCATAGAGTTTTTGGAATTTAAAGGGATTTTTGTGGTAAGGTCTTCCCTGGGAGATGTAAAATCAGCTTCTTTTTTCCAAAAATATCTGCATTTGAAGGAAGTATTCCCAAGCGCGAGAAGCGTTGTTCTAGCTCATCAGCTTTTTAAATTCCTCTTCAAATCCAAGCAGGGAGAGTCCTCCTCCCGTGTGAAGGAGCAGAGTTTTTCCTGGAAGTTGGCCTTGGTCAAAGTTTTGTTTGGTCCATAAAAAAGATCTCGCCGTATAGATGGGGTCTAGCAAGAGGCCGTGGTTTTGCCAGATGTCTTTTAAAAAGAGCCATTCCCTTTGACCAATGGGGGAGAGGCCCGAAGAAACTTGGATCTCGCGACTGGGTCGGGGCATGGGAAGGTTCAGCTGTTTTGAGATATCTTTTGCGAGGAGCGACAAATCCGCTGGAGCCACTTTCAAGGTAATGAGGGGGGAACGCTCGAGGGTAAAAGAGAGAGCAGCAGCCGTGTATCCGGATCCCGCATCACAAACAACCTGATCGTAATCATCTTCGAGATCCAGTCCTAAAGTCAAAGCTCCGGCTAAGCTCCAAGGATGGTTGGCTCCTTCAGGAACGGTGATAAAATCATCTGAAGGAACAACTGCCGTTTGACTCATCATGGCATTAAGCAGAGCGTTGCCCTTCAAAGGGCTTTTAGGTTTTGGGCTTAGCATTTCAAACGGGATACCAAGCTCTCGTGCAGAGGCGGCCATGGCAACAGAATTATTAGAAAACGGGCTCCCGGCGATTTTAAGGCCGGGTACTTTCTTTTCTAAGGCCATGGCAAAAAACGAGGCGTGCTTGCGCCTTTTCGGTCCGCTACTTATAAAACTGAGTTCGTCTTCACGTTTAACCCAGACCTCACCAAAACTATTTTTCCAGAGCAAATGGGTTCTTGAACGCAGGGGCCAGGGCATCAAGGGGTGACGGTCGATAAAACGTTGGCACGACTCCCGCATTATCTAGCAACAGATTCAGACGTGGAGGTGAACTTGATATCAGGGTGTCTTTCAAGCAAGTACTTCAGGCGCCAATCGTGATCGAGCAAGATGGTTTCGTTTCCATGTTGATCGAGGCAAATGTTTTGAGATTGCTCACGCCTAAATTTCTCAAGCTTGACTTTATCTTCGCACTGAAACCATCTCGCCGCAGAGTAGGGCAGTTGGGCCATTTTAACTTTGACACTGTATTCTGCTTCAATCCGGAATTTCACCACATCAAACTGCAAGACTCCCACAACTCCTAAATATTGCTCATTGGAGTGGATCGGTCTAAAGACTTGAACAGCACCTTCTTCAGAAAGCTGATCTAGGCCTTTTCTAAGTTGCTTGGACTTGAGAGGCTCCGTTAAAACCACCCGAGTAAAATGTTCCGGCGCAAAAACAGGGATGCCGGTGTAATGGAGTTTTTCACCTTCCGTTAAGCTGTCACCAATTTTGAAAACCCCAGGGTCATGGATACCCACAATATCTCCCGGGTACGCTTCATCGACGAGGGAGCGGTCTTGAGCCATAAAGCTAGTAGGTCGTCCCAGGCGCATTTCTTTTTCGTGACGGACATGAAAGGCTTTCATGCCCCGTTCGAATTTCCCTGAACAGATGCGCATAAAGGCAACCCGGTCCCGGTGTGAGGGATCCATATTGGCTTGGATTTTAAAGATAAAAGCCGAAAACTTCCCTTCGTCAGGCGTCACGACGCGCTCTAAGGTAGGTCTCTCCCTCGGAGCAGGTGCTAAGCCGATGAGATTATCCAGAAGGGTCTCCACCCCAAAGTTATTTAATGCGGAACCAAACAAGACGGGAGCGAGTTCTCCAGCCAAATAAGATTCCATGGAAAACTCATCGCCTGCACCCAAAAGTTCAATCTCGGCACGTAAAGTGTCTGCTTGCTCCGGACCTAGCTCTTGATCTAAAAAAGGATCTTGGAGACTTAGATTTTTTAAGTCTACGGGGCGACTGCGATCTGCATTGCGCTCGTAAATGAGCAGCTGATTCAGCCCACGATGATAGACCCCTCGAAAGCGGTCTCCCATGCCGATAGGCCATGTGACAGGATAGGTTTTAATCCCTAATGTCTGCTCAATTTCATCCATAAGCTCAAAGGGATCTCGGCCCTCCCGGTCCATTTTATTGACAAATGTCATGATCGGAGTGTTTCGCATGCGACAGACTTCAAAAAGCTTTTTGGTCTGGGTTTCGACACCGTTGGCGGCATCGATAAGCATAAGAGCGGAATCCACAGCTGTAAGGGTACGGTAAGTGTCTTCGGAAAAGTCTTCGTGCCCAGGGGTGTCGATCAGGTTAATTTCGTGATCCTTATAGGGAAACTTCATCACCGAACTGGTAACGGAAATGCCCCTTTGTTTTTCAATTTCCAGCCAATCTGAGGTGGCAAACTTTTTTGATCTCTTGGCCTTAACGGATCCAGCCATCTGAATGGCTCCCCCGTAAAGCAAGAGCTTTTCGGTGATCGTGGTCTTTCCGGCATCGGGATGGGAAATAATGGCAAACGTGCGCCTTTTAGCAATTTCTTGGTCTAGTTGACTCATGGTTTTGGATCCTAATTTCATGGATTTCTGTTGGTAAAAAAACGCAGATTTTGAGATCTGCAGCGTGGAGCTCAGAAAAGTCAGAAATTTTTTGAATTCAAATCAAACATGAGCTGTCCCTAAATAAGTGGCGCCGACGTACCGTTGAGCTCTATGAGAGCCCAGCTTGTAGCGACGAATTCCGTAACCACCTGATACCCAAGGAAACATAGAGCGTTCCGTGGAAAAGTACTAGCATAGGGAGCCGAAAACTTCAAGGTTTATAAGCCTAAGGTCTCCCACCAGGGAATGTCTGTCTGGTTGGTTTTGAGTTCGCCGGGCACATAAACTAAAGGTTTGACGGAGCTGTAATAGGCAAAGAGTTCCTCGGTAGAGTGGCAATAACCCGGATCGCTGGATTCAGGAGCCAGGCAGGTTTGCATCCATTTTGAGAAAAGTATGGGATTACTTCCCCCTTTTCTTCCTTCCCATTGCCTCGTTTGATTGATGGCTGTGGCCAAAAGTTTAACTCCACGGCCAATATACGACGGGGCAAGAATCGGCAAGTTCCAGTTGGTTTTTGTGTGCCGGATTTGAAAACGATCTCCCAAAAATCCTAAAGAGGGTTTCAGGTTTTCAAGAACATTCTGAAAGGACTTATAGTCTTTGAGCCAAGATTTCACTAAAGGAGATTCCCTACCAATTGGAGTTTCTTTAGGAGTGCCCCCTAAAATACTCCTGATAAGCCAAATGTCCGAGAACTGACCGACGCTGCCATCACCTAGAAAGCCGAACACTGCGAGGCTGTTTAACTTGACATCTGGTCCGTCTAAACCCTCTAGATACCACATCAAGGGAAGCGCCATAATGGTTTCAGGAACCCAGCCTCCTACATTGCCGAATTGGGCTCGTTTAAGTTCCGCTTCCGTATTCAAGGGAAACCCATCTTTCTCGTCAATGCCATGGCTCAGACCAGCTTCTTTAAAAGACTCCAGCTGGACCTTAAATAACTGATACTCGCGAATACTTGTTCGTAGCACGTCTTTGAGAGTTTGAGGCGTTGCATAAATAGAACGTCTTGCAAAGAAGCTGTGCTCAGCCATATAGCGGGGATATCCAGGGCTGTTTCGAAGGGTCGCAATGGTTTTGGCATTGCACATAAAGAGAGGTCTGAGGCGGTCATAGCCGGGCAGGTTTTTGGAGACCAGACCATTTTCATGAAACTCAATCATAGCACCGAGGCAAAATCCATCGGCAAGGGGCTCCTGAAAAAACGTATGCCAGAGGTAAGTCTCTCCTCCATGCTCTCTATAAATGCGATCGGCGAGCTCATTAATTTTTTTGCCTTGAAGTCTAAAAAATTCTCGGAAGTTGATTTTATCTTCTAAGGTCAGCGGCTTCCCTAAAGGTCCTCGCTCAGGAAGATCCGTAAGAGTCTGAAGGCCATGAATCCAAGCAAAATTCCGAAGTCGCTCAGGTAAGATAGGTAGCAAAGATTGGTTTAAATCTTCTTCCGTGAGAAAGCGGGCCACTACGGCATATTTTCCGAGAAGTGAGAGAACATCCTCCTCTTCCAATGCGTAGCGCTCCCACCAACCCTTATGGACCTCATCAACAGGACCTTTTTTTAAAAAAAACTTGATCCCTTTGTAGGCCATGAGATTTCGCTCTTGCGAGCTAAAATCAGTCGCGATGGCCAGAAATCTTAGGGCCTTAGAAAGTCTCGCCAGCTCGGCTGGTGATCTTAGATCTTCGATCCTGTCACTGGTGAGACTCTGGTTGCCTAAAAGGCCCTGATACAAGATTGCGGCTGCGGACCCACTGCTGCCTCCGGCGAAACAATTAAGTCCTACGTGCATGGGCTCGCCGTATTCGGCTTCCATAGCGCTGGCTTCTTTCGCCTTTATGGCTAAGCTCTCGCTCATCCATCCGAGAGTGCTTGCCCAACTAATGCCGTTTCCTTTGGCAACCATGCAATGTCTCAGGGTTGAGGAAAAGCCTAAAGAATTCCAACCGAAAAAAAACACAAGGGAGATTATATAAGACATTACAAGCACCTTTCAGAACGCAGCGAATCTAAAAGTTTCTGCACTAGCCTAGACTTGAGGCATTGTAAGCCATGGGACTTGGTTCCAGGGCTATCAAAGTTCTCTTATATAAGTATGCTTTGGTTCATGGACTTACCTTAGGAACCGATAACCCCGCAAGCTGAAACCACTTTATCGAAATAGTTCAATGGGTTATAATCAGAGGATGTACTTCAATATCATGAGAGTCAAGGCATAATCGAAGGGCTTTATTTTTTGGGCTCAAAGGGGGTTCTTTTTGTGTGGAATTTTTGCATTTCATGGCCTAAGCGCAGATCCCAAGACACTTCAAGCTGGAAGTGAAAAACTGTCCCGAAGAGGACCAGATCATTCCACTTTTCAGAAAGTCTCTGAAGGTGTTTATTTTGGATTTCACCGCCTTGCGATTATGGACACAAGTTTCCATGGCAACCAGCCGTTTAAGAATGCGGCAGGGGATTCCCTTATTTGTAATGGAGAAATCTATAATTTTGAATCCCTTAAGCGTGAATATTTAAGCAGCCTGAAGTTTGATTCCCACTCCGATTGTGAAGTTCTTCTCCCTCTCATCAAATCCCTAGGGCTTATGCCGGCGGCAAAGCTTTTGGACGCAGAGTTTGCTCTAGTCTATTGGGATGCCGCAGGAGGCAAGCTTTATGCAGCCCGCGACCCCTTGGGGATTCGGCCGCTTTTTGTTGGTTATACCAAGGTCCCAGGGGAAATAGCCTTCGCCTCTGAGGTGAAAGCACTTCAAGATTTTTGTCAGAAGATCATTCCCTTTCCTCCCGGGCATATTTTTGATGGATCGCAATTTGTGCCGTTTAGGCACATGACCCGAAGCAAGACGAAATCTCAGACTCGAGCTGAAGCTGCCACAGGAATTCGAGAAAGCCTCACGGAGGGCGTCATCAAGAGGCTTCATGCAGATCGAACTCTTGGCTGTCTGCTTAGTGGTGGCCTGGACTCTTCCCTAGTGGCTGCTATAGCTGCTAAGCATCAGAAGTTTCCCCTGAAGACCTTTGCCATTGGCACTCACAATGATCCGATAGATTTGAAGTATGCAGCGATAGTAGCCAAACACATTGGGTCTCAACATCAAGAAATTTTGTTTGATCCCCAGGATGCCGTATCTGCTTTAGAAGAAGTGATTGCTGCCATAGAAAGTTATGACACGACAAGCGTGCGAGCATCCCTAGGAATGTATTTAATTTGTAAAGAAATTAGACGCACGACAGATGTAAAAGTCCTCCTTACAGGAGAAGTCAGTGACGAGCTTTTTGGCTATAAATATACTGATTTTGCTCCTTCGCCAGAAGAGTTCCAAAAAGAAGCTGTCAAGCGCATTGATGAAATCCATTACTTCGATGTTTTAAGGGCCGATCGGTGTATTAGCTCAAATGGTTTAGAGGCACGCGTACCTTTTGGAGATTTAGACTTTGTTGAGAGAGTCATGGCGATTGATCCCCTTGAGAAAATGAATCGAAATGGAATGGGAAAGTCCCTCCTCAGGGAAGCATTTGCAGGTACAGATTTATTGCCTGATAGCATTTTATACCGCGAAAAATCGGCGTTTTCAGATGCCGTCGGACACAGCATGGTAGATGGTCTCAAAGCTTATGCTGAAGCCGTAATTTCAAGCTCAGATCTAGAGAACGCCTCAAAAACCTATCCTATAAATACTCCACGTACTAAGGAAGCTTTACTCTACAGAAATATCTTTGAAGCTTTTTATCCCGGGCGTTCCGATCTCATTATCGGCTATTGGATGCCCAACCCCAATTGGGAAGGCTGCAATGTTCAAGATCCCAGCGCCAGGGTGTTGAGCAATTATGGGAAGTCGGGCTCCTAAAACTAGAGCTTTCGAAAGGGAGACTTCTGTGAAGTCTCCCTTCATGGAGTCCTATTCTTCGCAACTATTTTTTACGGCTTAGGGTGGCTCTTTTGGGCTTTTCATTTCCTAAAAAACACACGGTCCTCCACCTCGTTGTCTCTCCTGTTGCGAGGAATTGCATTTTCATTTCGTGAAAAACGTTCGATGGCTAAAAAACTGTTTTCCTCGGGAACTCAACTTTTATTTTAAATGTCTAGCAAGGATGGATCTGCCCGAAATCATCAAAAACTCGTTCTAAAGACGGTATTTCCGACTTTGATCGGCCTTTCCTAAAGTGAACCCACCTCATGACCAGATGCGAGTGGTAGCGGGATGCGGCGCATTCCAAGCCAAGTAGCACCGATGGGCTTCCCCGTTCGATCATCATAATTAAGCTCGGCTGTCAGGTCTCGCTGTTCTGCTTCTGTAAATAGAGAAAGGTCGATGTTAGAAGGTAGAGAAGTCTTGAGATTGAAAAGTTCATTGGGTTGTGGAAGAGGTCGGCCATGAAATCGTCTCCAGGAATACCCATGCAGGTCGGGAGGCCAGGTGGCAAGTATCGTTTCAAGAGTGTTTAATCGGTAAAGTGCGGTATTTCCCGTGCCTGACTTTTCAAAATAGAGATCATCATCGACAAATATGGCCACGTGCTGGAGCCATTCGTCTCCGATCAACAAGACGTCCCCTGGTATGAGGCCAGCGTTTCGAACGGAGGGAACAGTGGAAACCGTTTTGGAAATGGGCCGTATCTCTTCGCTCCACTGAGGATCAAAAAAAACAGCTTTGGCTAGGCGCTGGGGAGCATAAAATAAAATGAGTTCCTCGCTTGGGGTTTGGGCAGCGCGCATGACTTCATAGGCCGTTCCCCAGCAGTTTGAAACGAGTTGAACGGGAGTTGGGATGCGCAACCCATCTGCGCTGGTGCCAAACATATGGGGAAGCATTTGAAGGGTCTCTTCTCCTTGAAAAACATTTCCAAGCTTGGAAGCCATTGCAGGTGGCAAAAATTGAGATAGGTTCCAAACTTTGCCGGCTTGATACGATTGCTGGTTGCGCGTTTTACTCCAACCGCCATATATCTTTTGAAGACGCCCAAATTCAGATTCACTGAGTGAAGGAAACTCCACATCGTAGAATTGGGAATCAAAGAAATATTTTCCCGTTATAACAGTTTTTCTGAGAATACGGTGAGGGATCTCCTGACTTCTCGCGAGCTTTAGGGGGGTGAGTTGTGTCGCGATCACAGCTGGCTGAGAAAAATCAGTTTCCTTTGAACTTACTGGCGATCCACAGTTCGCCAAAAAAACTGCTATGAGCGTAGGAAGGATAAAATTTATCAGCAGTAAGTTCATATTTTATCCTTTTTGTGCTCTTTTGTGTTCTTTCGTGTTCTTTCGTGTTCTTTCGTGTTCTTTCGTGTTCTTTCGTGTT
>JBAXBA010000102.1:0-11979 GCA_037142195.1 Pseudomonadota bacterium | reverse complement strand
ACCTCCATAAACCTAAACCTAGGTACGGGTGTGGTGGGTCGCCACTTACCCGACGAGATTCTAACCCGTTGTCAAATGTGCACCTCGTGGCGCACCGAATATTCATTGGCATAAAATGAAAAGGCTTTGAAATGGCGCAGTGCCATGATGTTGCGTAGTTCCTACCTTAGAAATAAGATGGCAAACCTCCATTCTTACTGCTTTGTAAGGAAATGTTATGCTATAGTCTTCGCCTCCTAGATAGAGACACATAACCTGAACATGTTGGGCCGGGAAGAAGAATGACTCTTAAGGATATATCCCTAGGAAGAATAACTACGAAAAGGATGAAATTCTAGATGACGAACCTGACGGGCCTAATTGGAATCTTTGCCATGATGGCCATTTCTTTTGGAATGAGCGAAAATCGTCGGGCCATTAAATGGAAGCCCATTTCCATCGCAGTAGGGATGCAGTTTGCCCTTGCGATACTCATTGCAGGCATTCCCAAACTGGGCATTAAAGGCCCCCTAAATCCGCTGTTTCAACTAGCGAATGATGCCATTGGTGGAATTTTATCTCATGTGGATAAAGGAACTGATTTCCTGTTTGGATCACTTGCACATCCCGAAGTGATCGGAAGCTATATTTTTGCTGTAAAGGTACTTCCCACTATCGTGTTCTTTGCTGCCTTCATGGGCGTTCTCTACCACTACGGCATTATGCAAAAAATTGTACATGGGCTTTCCTGGATCATGTACCGCTTTCTAAATATTAGCGGCGCAGAAAGCCTGTCTACAGCCGGGAATATTTTTCTTGGCCAAACCGAAGCCCCGCTTTTAATAAAGCCTTATGTCGGTGAAATGACGAGAAGTGAAATCATGTGCATTATGGTCGGTGGATTCGCCAATGTCGCGGGGGGAGTCTTGGCTGCTTATGTAGGCATGCTCTCGGGAATGATCCCAGATATAGCAGCTCATTTGTTAACCGTTAGCGTCATGAGTGCGCCAGCGAGCATCGTTTTTGCAAAAATCATCGTCCCCGAGACAAAATCACCTAAAACAGCGGGTACATTAGTTAAAGACGCTAAATCTATCTATACCAATGGGATCGAAGCGGCTGCCACTTCAGCCTATGAAGGCACCCAACTTGCCATCGCCATCGGCGGCATGCTTTTAGCTTTTATCGCCCTATTAAGCTTTGGAAATTCGGTTATCGGTTGGTTTGCAGATAAAGCCCACCTTACGGCCATGATAGGACAGCCAGTGAGTTTAGAGCTCATTTTGGGTTGGGTCTTCGCCCCCTTTGCCTGGAGCCTAGGAGTTGCCCATGAGCATATTGCTTATGCTGGTCAGCTGCTGGGTAAAAAGATCATGCTCAATGAGTTTGTAGCCTATATGGATTTTGCTCAAAATGGAAAGTCCATGGATCAGCGCTCGGCGGTGATCATGAGCTATGCACTTTGTGGGTTTGCCAATTTTGCCTCTATAGCCATACAAATCGGCGGCATAGGAAGCCTGGCCCCCAATAAAAAGAGTGAAATCGCATCGTTAGGGCTTAAGGCCATGATTGCTGGCATGTTTGCTTCTGCTATGTGTGGAGCCATCATAGGATTGTTTATCTAAATCTTAATAGGACTTTAGTCAGGAAGTACGTAGAATAGACTCCTTAAAGAAGTGACCTTGTCGCTAAAACCTGTATAATCCCCCCATATTTTTTGGAACCATGTCATGGAACTCTTGCTGAAATTGTCTGAAACCCTCATGGCCTATGGCCATTTAGCATACCTCGCGATTTTTTTAATTCTCATAGCCTGCGGCTTTGGCCTTCCTTTGCCGGAAGACGTTGTCCTTGTGACTGGTGGCATTTTGGTTGCTGCAGGAGTTTGCAAAATTGAGTTAGTACTTGCAGTCACCTTTGGGGGTGTCCTTATAGGTGATGGCATCATTTTTCACTTAGGGCGCCATTACGGGCCAAGGATTACTTCAAAATGGCCCTTTAAGCTGTTCCTAAATGAACAAAGAATGGAAAAAACGAGACTAGTTTTTAAAAAATATGGAGAAAAAGTCGTACTCGCTGCCCGCTTTATGCCAGGACTAAGAATGCCCATTTTTCTTTCCTCAGGAAGCTTCGGCGTACCTCCCTGGAAGTTTTGGGTCTTTGATGGTGTCGCTGCGTTAGTCTCTGTGCCGGCCTGGGTTTGGGTGGGATATTTTTTTGCCGGACATTTAGAAGATTTGGAAAGAGTCATGAAGCAAACCCAAATGGTCATTTTTAGCCTTATCGCCCTGTTGATTCTTGGAGTTATTTGGTTTGTCTACCGCAGAAAGAAAGCGGAAACGATTTCAAATAACTAAGGTTTTTAGTGCTATCTTAGACACGAAACATATTCTCTAAAGCCTATTTCTTAATGCTAGGGAAGAAATGAATCTTGTAGAATCCCTTATAGTCATAGACAAAATCCTAACCGACCTTGGCGTCAACCACGCCCTGATCGGAGGCTTTGCTTTAGCTGCCCATGGCGTCCACCGGGCTACGAATGATATTGATTTTCTCGTGAATGAAGCTGACCGCGACATACTCATCGCAAATCTTCCCCGTTTCCATTGGTCCTTGGCTGCAGCGACTGAAGAGGTTCTCCATTTCGTCGGAGATTATGCCATAGACTTTATTCTAGCGCGAAGACCCCTCAGTCAAGAAATGCTTCGTGAAGCGACACAGATTCCAAAACTAGGCGTCAAAGCAGTCAGCGCTGAAGGACTGATAGGCCTAAAAATTCAAGCCTATTGTAATAATCCTAAACGAAAGCTCCAAGACAAGGCAGATATCTTAGCTCTTATGCGTACCAATCCCAGCGTCGATCTTAACCGTGTGAAACAGTATGCCGACCTCTTTGACCAATGGGAGGAAATATTGCTTCTAAGAAAGGATTTATGACATTTGATGACTACTTAGATTTTCTGATTGGATATTGGGAGGTGTTTACTCCTCCACCTCCTCCCAATTATAAAGAGATCGATGCCTACTGGCATGAATGTAAGCTCTGAACCTTGAATAAGAATCCCTCAAAGCCGCTCTATTTGAAAAGTTAAAGGCCATAAACCGTTTCAGCCCGCTGGAAGTCCCACCTCCCCCCACACAATTAGAGAGAACTATTTCCAACGCTTGGGCCCCAAAACAAAGATTCCTCTTGAGAAAGTGGCAGATATGCTATATTGACCGACTGGCCAACTGGTGCTATAATTTAAAACACAGGCCCAAGTTTTCCTTATTTGTTAATGAGTGGGAGTCCCATGAAAATTCTTGTTATTTTAACTGTCCTCCTGGCTCAAACTTCTCTGGCTTTTGAAACGCCTCTTCCTAAGGAACGCGTTATACAATTTAAATCAAAGTATGCACCTTGGCTCGGACAGGGCAATGATCTCATGTCTAAGATCGTTGATGCCAAAGGAGTTGGCGATGCCAGCTTGCAAGGAACCACAAACGTTCGTACCGTACTTCACGGGGTTCTATACCGCGGCGGAACGGCTGCAAGCTTAGATCCTAATTATGATCCGAAAGCTCCCCCCCTTGATCAAAACACCTTAAGTCGCCTTTGCAGTGAAGATTTCGGAAGCGTGGTTTACCTTTATGAAAGTGTTTTTCCCCAAGGCCCGTTTTCTTGCGTGAAGAAAAATCAACAAGATGGTTCCATAACCTATACTTCGAAAGTTCCTGTTGAAGTTACCAAGGAAAGAGTTGCCATTCCAAAGCCCCAAGTCATCAAAGAGCTTTTGGAAGCCATTAAAGAGTCCGCTGAAGACCGAGTTCCCCATCCCATTTATATCCACTGCTGGTCAGGCCGGCACTCCTCGGGCTTTATGTCCGCAGTAGCACTTAGGCAGTTTTGCGGATTTAGTGGTGAAGAAGCCGCTCAATATTGGGCAGATGGAACTGACGGTGCCTCGAATTATCCCTCATTTCCTGAAGGTATTAAGGCATTTGAGCCTTATCCCGAACTTGCGATTTCCAGCGAATTACAATCCCTCATCTGCCCCCAGAATATCTATCATCAGCTGTAGACTGAACTCTTTCCGAGAGCCTTGCCTGATCTAAATTGCTTAGATCAGGCAAAGCAAATGCTAACTAAAAAAGATAATGAACACTTTTGGTTCCAAGCTTTTTTGAACACATCCCCTCAGGATTCAGCTTCTGATTCGCTTAAAAGTGGGAAGGAACAAAACGAATCTTTCTCAATTTCTTTGATCTTCTTTTTAGGAATTTTCATTTTGTTCAAACAAAATCCTTTGGCCCCACAACTATGAAATTGAGTTTCCTGTCCATTTCGCTTTAATCTGCCAATGAGACGGTCGGCTCCATCGAGCTTCACAGGGGTCTTTGACATGATGAGATAGCTCAAGGGAAGAGATCGAAGATCAATATTTAACTCCCTTGCTAGCTTCCCCCAAGTGGAATCTGTAAAAATAGAAGATGGCGGTTTTGCAAAGAAATGGCACCAATCACTCGTTGATTTTCCAATGGGACAGGGATTCAGATGAGTGCATGGAGCTACGACAAACCATGATTTTTCTAAAAGTTCGTCTCTAAGGTTGATCAGCTTTTTAGAGACTGCGGGAGTGCCTGCATCGACAAGAATCAAAAACTGGGATCTTTCAGCTGCCTTCGTGACTTTTAGAACTTCCGCATCTTCAAGTTCAGAAAAAATATGACTTGCTATAAAGGTGTCATAGGCCAAATTCTCAATAGAGTTTACTTTCGTGCACTTGAAACCAAGATTTTGAAGTTTCTTTTGTGCAAAGGCCATTGCACGTTGGCTACGATCAAAAAGGAGGTACTCTCGCTGGAACAGCTGGCCCAGGCTTTCAGAAGCGACTCCCGTACCTGAGCCATAGTCCAGCACTCGTCCCAGAGGTAGATCAATTTTCAAATCCGCAAGCTCTCTTAGAACCGACTGCCATTTCCACTGAATTCGGCGGGCAAAAACCGCATCATAGGCTTCCAGGGCTTCGGTAGATTCCCAATAATCCTTGGTAGTTGACGGTGCATCTTTTAAAAAATGAGATCTGATTTCCTTTAAAATCTTGAGTCGCCCGGCATCCATAAAACCCTACCTCCAAGCCTCTCAGTGCCATGGATTGCTTAAAAATCCTAGATAAATCTATTTTGGCCTGGAAGTTCACAAATTTGTTAGGTAGGAAGGCATTGCGGAGATTGCTATGTCCATAAAAAAAACTGCTGAAAAGCATTGGAATCCAGATCGACTGAAAAAACTTACGGGTGGCAAGAAATTGCTGCTACTTCCCGTAAATGGAGCTGAGCTGCTTTTTACATTAGGGCTTATGAATCGAGACGGTTCTATCTCTGCAGATCAAACCAGCAAGTATCTGCAAATCAATCACATGCTCGAGCTAACTCGTCGACCACTTGAGCGACTTAAGGAACGATTTCCTAAAGTTCGCATTCTTGACTGTGGCTGCGGAAATTCTTACCTGACTTTTCTAATCGCTTGGTATTTTAAAGAAGTTCTTAACCATCCCTTTGAAATCAACGGAATCGATTCCAACTCTAAATTCATTGAGCGCTCGAAGGAAAGAGCCAAGACACTTGGATTTGAAGATTCCGTATCCTTTTTAACGATATCTGTTGATGACTACTTCAAAATCCTGAATGAGCAACCTGAAGAACTCCGAAAAAGCGCGAGATTTCATGCTGTATTTTCTCTTCATGCCTGCGACACAGCCACTGACGACGCCCTTGGCTTAGCGCTCAGAACCTCTGCTGACTTTATTGCTAGTGCTCCCTGCTGCCAGGCTGAACTCTCCCAGCAGTGGACTGACTTTTCTAGAACTAATGCTGATCACCCATTTAAAGTAGTTATGAACGCGCCCTTGTTACGCCGCGAAACGGGGGCGCTGATGACGGATGCCCTTAGAATTCTCTTGCTACGGGGCTCAGGCTATGAAGTAACCACAACGGAATTTATACCCAGTGAACATACTCCCAAAAATAGGCTTATTTCCGCAGAACGTCGCGGTGCCTTTCATAAGGAGGCCCTACTAGAATATTTGAACCTAGCCGGATCATTGGGTGGCATATCAATTAAATTGGAGCGCCTTTTACCATTCGCCGCTGCGGAACATTTTAATCGCCTTTCGAAAAAATCAGAGTACTTGTAAAAATTCATACATACTCAATGTTATTAGAGTATTAGCCATTATCGGCGAGTCTTATAGCTAACTCATTTTCGATGATTTGCTCACTATCTTTTTGGGGAAATCCGAAGTCTATCCTGAGATCTTTAGGAGTGGACCATGAAAAAAGTTCTTCTATTTGCAGCTATGCAATCTTCAATAGCCTCTGCCTTTACTTTGGGACTGAACGTCAATGGCGGATATAGCATGTTAACTGCAAAAGCCCTCATACCGGAAACGGAAGCTTCTGCGGCTACAGACGTAAGTCTATCTGGATTTGCGTTTCAAGTTGGAGTGCCAGTAACTTTTATGCAAATGGGAGCCCTCGGAATTTTTGCAGAGCCACACCTGCGCTATATCACCGTTAAAAGTAAAGCATACTCACTTGAAGCGCTTACGGAAGTTCAAGCCTCTACCTTAAGCGCTACCTACTCAGGTATACAAGTGGGCACAGGAATAGGAACGAAATATACAATGGGCGATATAGCCCTAGCAACGCAGCTCTTCTTTGATGCCTCTCTAAGCGGGGAAGCCAAAATGACAGGAACAGGCCTCCTCGCAGGTGAGACAACCTCTAAACAAGGAGCTATGTTTGGATTTGAAGCCGACGGATACTATAACCTGTCTCCGACCATAGCCCTAGCCGGCTTTTTTACTTACGGCTCATCAAAATTCAAAGAAAGTTCATCAGGTGTTTCCACCATAATTTTTGGCGCTGGAATTTCTATGACTTTAGGAGCTGCTAACGGCACAGATGCCGCGGCGACACCTAAAGCAGCCAAAAAATCAGGAGTCAAAAAGAAGACAAAGAAGAAATCCCCCGCAAAAGCACCCGTTACTCCATGATAGCAATTTGACCTCAAATCCTTGAACTCTTCCGGGGCTCGACTTCGCGAAAGCCCCTTAACAAAGAGAGTTCAATTAGAAGGAGAAGTTGGAATACTAAGGACACTTCCCGCCAGCACCACCTGACCTCTAACCGTAATATGGGGGGGGGGAAGACGCAGTTTGAATAAATCTAAATGCCTTATTTGTGGTACTTCTACCAATTTGAGGAGCCACAGGTTAGCGGCACAAGAGTATTAGCAGAAGGAATACCTGCTCAAGATGCTTATGTTAAACTAAGAACAGAAGGCGACATTGCCACACAAAAGATCAATGTAACGGTTACTGAACTTTCGAAGTAATCTCAATATCATCTGTTAATTAATCTGAGGCCCTTAGACTTTTGGCCTATAGGACTCTTTTTCAATTGAGCTGAATCATTTATCACTAGCTCTGCCCCTGTATTGCGCCAAATCAATTTACCATTGACCTGCTGAATGTTCGACAGTCTTACCTCGAAATCTCGCGAAATAAACCAGGGGCGGACTATCCATACCGTATCCATTGGCAAGCGATTAGTCTGGACTTTTTAAGGTGATTTAATAAATATTCGATTCAAAAAAGGTAAATTAACCACAGTCGCCGCATAGATGCATGTCCTAATTCAGCGGAACGAAAAACTCTTCTCTTATTGAGCTTCTTCCGACCCTCGGAGCTGTCTTTTTTGAGGTGATATTTTTTTGCATCAATCGTGCCCCATACGACATCAACTTCTTCTGAGAGTTCGTCGATAAATTTTCTTTGAATGACTTGAGCTAGTCCTTTCCCTTTGTGGTCACCGCTCATCACTTTATCAATAAAGTAAACTCCTCGATGACCTAGAAGAGAACGAGGGATAGCAGCAATGAGGCCTGCTCTGATACCGTTTACATGAGCTAAGAAAAGTAAGCCGTGGCTGCGGGACACTTCCATTTGTTCTCTTTCATTAGCTGGCACCCAATCCCGCAGGTCCGGGCGTAGCTCATGAAATACTCGGTAGGATGCGGAATACCAATCAAGATATTCATCGCCGTCGGGTCGAATCCATGTAACATCTTCATAGCGCTGGGGGCGATCCTGCATGCGGATTCTATTAGCTCGACCGACTATGTACCTCAACCTAGGTGTGATTGTTTCTCTTAACGCTCGAGCGATATCGGTCTCTGGATTTAACCAGAAGTTAATTTCCTTTGGAGCAAAGATGGAGAATTCCTGTGTTGCTAGTTCTGTCAGGAGTGAGATCGTACTCTGCGTTGAAATGGCGAAGTCAGGCCAAATGCTGACAAATGGCTTTTCTGGATTGCCACCAGCAAATCGTATGCCTGCGAGTACGTGTCCCTCCGATTCAATTGCAAAAATCCTTTCGCAAAAATCCTCGGGTACAGCATTAAGAATTTTAAAATGTTGGAACCTATCGGATACAACGCTGGCTTGATTAAGCCGGCACAAGTCATCAAACTCTGTGAGAAGTTCAGTGAGTGCAACGGGTCGGTTGGGAACTACCTTGCTGGAGTTGTAAGTATGATCAAGGGCAGCCGCGCGCACATTCAAGAAATTTAAAAGAAATTCCGGCGTATTTTCGGTAGGAAACTGCTACATTGCTCTGATAAAGTGCAGGAGTTCTATTACTGGCTAGTTTTAGTTTTTAAAAAAAAGGGGAGACGAACTTTGTCACATCACCTTCGAATTGCGCGCCCCGTCAGCAACTTAACAAAAAGCCAAATCATGTATTGCGCCGGGTTGGACTTGTCAGTAATTGGTGGTTTCCTCGATCATGAAGGATTCGACGGAGTCATGCTGGGCCATGTCGGCACAAGCTATCACTTCGAGTTCACCCACTGTAGAAGCCACCCTGTAATGCCAAGCCCGACAAATGAAGATTTGGCTATATTCTATATAGAGTTGCCATCCGAATGGCAAGCGTCTTGCAAAAAGATGCTGTCAGCCGGTTTTAATGAGGTGAATTCGTTCAATCCATACTGGGCCAACAACGGCCGAACGTTTCAAGATCATGATGGTTATCGCGTCGTTTTGGTAAACTCAGGATGGAGGCCTTGCTAAAGTGCTGTTCGTCATCCCTATTAATCTAGCGGTGCGTCAAGGTATTTTTTATTGCGGTTCATAACAATTTGAGCGAATTTAGTCTTGAGAACTTTGATGCTTTGCACTGCGCCCTGCGCTGTCTCGAGTCATTGTAAAGTAAACTTGGTGAATATTCGTCAAGTTTACTTTATAAAATCCGGAATTGGCGCACGGCGCTACCTTTGCGGACCAGCAACGGACCAATTTTCAGTTAAACCAATACAAATCAGTACCAAAACATTCGGGGTTCAAGAGGCTAAGTTTTTTAAATTTACCTGTCAGTACCAATAGATACAAACAGGTACCTAAACAGTTTGAGACACCATGAAACTCGCGGCATGGGCGGAATGATGTAAAGAGCCTCTTTCAGGATTCCGCCGAGTAAGGCGAAGGTGAAACTCCCTCGCCTTACTCGGCGCATAACTAAACCCTAATTTTGCATTTGCACTGACTAATACTGGTAGAGTGTCGAGTCTTGACATTATTTAGTCTATCTAGCGTAAACTAGCTAGATCTTGTTGAAATGGAGCCCCAGTGCAATCCAGTGAAGAAATCAACTTACTTTAAGGCTAAGTTTTTCTTTTTTAATCTGATCTTGTAATGCCAACTTAACAAGCCATTCAGCAGGAAAATCAAGCTTTAGTGCAATTTCTTTAGCCAACTTAATGCTTACAGCAAACCGATCATGTTCGATGTCACAAAGGCGCTGCTTTGAAATACCAAGCTGCTTGGCAAATTCAACTTGTGACAAGTCTTCGCCAAGGCGATGAACTCGCAAAAATTCTCCAAATGAAGTCGCTTTCTTAATAGTCATGTTTGTTAACTTCCATTATCTCTATAACCTCATAGCTATGTTCGTTTATCTCGCGATAGATTACCCTATACGCCTTTGATAGCCTTACTGAACGTTGATTTTTCCTATCTCCTTGCAATGGCTCATCGTGAAATACTTTATACTTTCGAGTTTCTCGCAACCCCAGCATTTTTATGAGATCGACCCAATAATCAAATTTACGAGCTATATACTCAGGGCTGCGACTTAGCTGTTTTTTTGCTAAAGATGACAGTATCACTTTCAAAAAGACATCCCCCCCCGAGGAAAAAATACGTATTAAATACGTACTTGTCAATATTCAATTTGATTACTTTGTAAACTCAGTCAAACTTAATTTATCTCAGAAAGCATTCTACATTAAAGTTCCTTGTACTTTGCCAATACAAACAGGCCGTTAAACCAATGTAAAGTCCTAGAAATAGAAGTTCAGAAATTATTGAATTCCGAATAGAGCGATGACGAGACAATGATGATATTCATGCATCTAGATACCAAAGAATACCAATTGATTCAGTATTGGATCGATTTACATTGTGGTTAAATATCAATAAATACTTGAACATACCTACCTATACCAAATGGAAAGGTACCTGCAGAAACATAGGCGGCATGGGTGGGATGATGTACGGTAAACATTAAGCTAAAATTAAGTATAAATCGAGTTTAATTCCATTCATATTTAAAAACGAACCTTTAAGGAAGACTCAATTCACGACAAAGATCCACAAACGGAAGGACTCTTCCCTCGATTTCTGGATCGCCGTAGACGGCGGAGCCTAAATGGGTTTGGTAAAACTTTGGAATCTCGGTTCGCTCCGCAAAATAGCGCAGATGCGGAGATAGGCTTTTATCTGAAACTTTGGCTTCCACGGCAAATATAGGTTTTTTATTCTTAAGAACCACAAAATCTACTTCGCGTTTATCCGTATCTCGAACAAATCTAAGCTCCATGAGGTGCCCATCCGTATCTTGAACAAAATGACAGTACTTTAGCAAATGCGATGCCACAAGATTTTCAAAACGAGCTCCGGCATCTTCAATAACTGACCAATCCCACAAGTAAATTTTTTGCTCCTTTTTAACGGCTCTGATTTTTGGCGATCCAAAAGGCGAGATTCTAAAACACAAATAAAGATTTTCCAAAATCCCGAGCCATCTTTCTACGGTGCTGTGGGCAACTAAAAGATCTTCTGCCAGCGACTTTAGCGAAAGTGGCGATCCCACTCGAGAAGGGAGCGCATCCACTAAAAGCTCTACTTTTGTAATTTCTTGTACTCGCTCCAAATCGCGAAGATCTTCATAGAGTATCCGAGACTGCCTTTCCAGCTGCCATCGCCGCCAGTCTCTTTCTGAGGCTGAAAAATACGGTTCTGGGAAGCCTCCAAATTTTAGAAGTCTTTCTAAATCAAAGGAATCCTTGTGGTGCTCAAGTAACTCAGAAACCGATAAGGGGTGCAGCCTATAATAGTGATATCGGCCTTGAAGCGAGTCGCCTCCCTTTCGAAAGTGGTCCAGTCGAGCAGAACCGGTGACTAGGAGGGAGCGATGCGGGGAGTATCTATCGTAAAAACCTTTGACAAAGCTTCGCCAGCGCACAAACTTGTGAATCTCGTCAAGGGCGATCAAGGGCGGGTCCAAAGGCAGGCGTTCTTGCAACAGCTCCTTTCGATCGCTTAGGATATCCCAATTGCGGTAAGCGATATCTTCGCTAAGATTATATTTGGCTAGAATTCCTTTCGCTAAAGTAGTTTTCCCCACCTGCCTGGGCCCTCCGAGAAAAACCATTTTTCGCTCTAAGTCAGCAAGGACCCACTTCTCTAGATATCTTAATGAAGTCATAGTAATATACCCTATACATGAGTAATTTACACTATACCTTACTTTAGTTATGAGTAAAGTAAGATAATAGAGAAAATACCGCTGCGGTGGACTTTGGGAGCCCGAAAAGTCGCAACTGCTCAAATTCTATCAAGCCCTAACTTCCTGAACTAAATACGTAACGATCCGAATAAATCTTTTATTTCTGGA
>JBAXBA010000101.1:0-12273 GCA_037142195.1 Pseudomonadota bacterium | reverse complement strand
AGATTTGCTTTCCAGATTTGCTTTCCAGATTTGCTTTCCAGATTTGCTTTCCAGAGCCAATAAACGAAGAAAGGATCATGATCAGTTGAAAGGCATTTTGGCCCGTGCTTGCCTGAGGCGTTTATGTCAAACATATAACAAGCATTGCCACCACTCAAAGGTCCTTTAAGAACTGAAAATCCAACTATTTTTCTTGTGAATTGATCCATGACTACCTTCACCCCAGACGAACTTAAAAATTTGAGAACTTGACAAGATTGACAATAGTCGCATAAAGAAAGACTCTACTTTATTCCCAAAAAATCCACCTCTGCGCTCCCCATGTTCGCTGTTGTGTGATAAGGTCTTTGGATTAGAAAAAGACGGCCAGCTCTTGGGAGGCGTTTATGGCAAAATTCTTTAACACCACGGGCCCATGCAGAGCCGAAGATCACTACATGCTCGATCCTCTCAACCGGCTGCGTGATCTTCGTACGCTTATAGACGACAAACAGTATTTTGTTATTCATGCGCCCCGTCAAACTGGAAAAACAACAACTTTGGAAAGTTTGGCCGCAGCCTTAACGGCAGAGGGTAAGTACACGGCACTCAAGTTCTCGTGTGAAATGGGCCAGGCTTTTGCCAGAGATATTAAAGGCGCCGAAGACGCGGTGATTGAGGCCATTCTAACCAATTCAGAAATCTTTTTGCCGACAAACCTGCAGTGTCCCAAGCCCAAGCGAGGCGGAAAGACGGGCACAAAACTCAAAGCCCTGCTAACTGCTTGGGCGAAGGTATGCCCTCGGCCGTTGGTGCTCTTTTTTGATGAAATCGACGCCCTTGTGGACAGCTCTCTGGAGAGCGTTCTGCGCCAACTTCGCGACGGATTTTCAAATCGCCCACGCGCATTTCCGCAAAGTATTGTGCTTTGCGGCTTGCGTGATGTGCGTGATTATAAAGTTCTCTCCGGCGGGGAGCCGCGATTGGGCACGGCGAGCCCGTTCAACATTAAATCCGATTCTTTGCACCTCGCTAACTTCACCGCAGCTGAAGTTCATGCACTTTATAAGCAACATACATCTGCGACAGAGCAACAATTCGAACCTGAAGCAACTGCAAAAGCGTGGGAACTCACCGAGGGTCAACCCTGGCTTGTGAACGCACTTGCCAACCAGGTGGTGCGCAAGATGGGAATTCCTTCGTCGCAAACCATCACAGCTCTCGATATTGAAAGGGCAGCACAGGAAATTATTCTCGCAAGGCAAACGCATCTCGATTCACTCGTTGATAAGCTCACCGAACCTCGCGTGCAGCGCGTGGTGGAACCAGTGCTGGCCGGACTCATGACAGGCGCTGATTTTACCTACAACGACGACGTGTCATACGTGCGTGATCTCGGCCTTGTTGCCAATAAAGATCCTGTGCGTATTTCTAACCCCATTTATCGCGAGGTAATTGTGCGCGTTCTTGCAGCGCGCGCTTCGGGCAGCATCGACCTCGAGCGCAAATCGTTTGTTACCCTAAACGGCATGCTCGACGTGAGTATTATTGTTCAGGAGTTTGCGTTGTGGTGGAAGCGCAATGCGGCCTTTATGCTGCGCGGAAACTACTACAGCGAGGCTGCAGCTCAACTTGTGTTTATGGCGTGGCTCCAACGGGTGGTAAACGGCGGTGGGATGATTGACCGAGAGTACGGCATTGGCCGAGGGCGGATTGATATTCTCGTTCGCTGGCCCCATCCCGCCGCTCGTAATCCGCAGGAGTGGCAACACGAGGCATTTGAACTCAAAGTCTGGAGCGACGATATTGGCGATCCTCTGAAGGAGGGACTTGAACAACTCGAACGTTATTTGGATGGATTGAATCTGAAGCAAGGCACCCTCGTGATTTTCGATCGCCGAAAAGAGGCATTGCCTTCGGCAACGCGTACGCAAATTTTACACACGCAAACTCCAAAGGGCTATGCGGTGATGCTGTTGCGGGCTTAGGTTTTGGCTTTCAGCGCTACTCGCCGAGAGAACTTGAACATTCGGCGGATGTGGTCTCGTCAAATTGCCATGTCATAGTTTAGTTTGTAAACAACACATGGGTTTTTTTCGAATGTGGAGCAGAGGGACGATATACATTGTAGCTGCCATCATCAAACCCGGTGAATTAGCCCATTACCTCAAGCATCTCCGCATAGAGCATGCCCCCGGCTAGAGCTCCACCCCGGCATCAAGGATGCCTTTTCAATTTGGCTCCATTCAAGATCTATTGGAAAGCATGTCCTCCATAAATGGCTGACATCTAAGGGAAGGGCGGAGCTTTGTTTAAAACCTAAGATAGGCGGGCCTAAACGAAGAATAGTTTCCCCAAAAGACTTAAGGACAAGCAACTCTGGCGTTCTTATGCCTCAAAACGCCTCAAAAAAGCTGCACTTAAAGGCGGAGGCTGCAACTTAAAACAAGACTGGAAGCAGGCGTCACAACTTATGGTCAGGACTACGAAGACGCTACAGAGATGGCCCGCGAAGCTTTATCCGCGGCTCTAGAATCGGATTTTGAACGCGGTGTAGAATTACCTGTTTCAAAAAAACCTAAGGTTCTTCATGGTGAAAGAGTCGTCTTTATTCGGCTGGAACCTGAGATTTGGATGGCATATCTCTTGCGGCACTGGCGCGAAAAATCAAAACTTACACAGAAACAACTCGCGGCGAAGTTAGGCATTACTTATCAAGCCTACCAACGCATGGAAAGACCTGGAAGGTCAAACGTAACGGTCAATACTTTGGATCGAATCGCGGAAGCTCTCGGTGGTGAACTCATTCTTGATATGCGCTTGAAAAAGAAGGCGGGTTAGATCCAAAGGGAGCTGCTCATTGCAGTGCGGCATTTCATCTAGGCAGCAATAAAAAAGAGTGACTAACTACTCTAGCTCATTTTATAGAGTCTGCTGCAGTGGTTTGGGTCAAGAGATGCAGGTGCGATAATTGCTCCCAAGTATTGGGTGGGACATCCGCTCTCGCCTTTTGCTCTCAAGAGCCTCACTTATTCGCGGGATAAATCGGTCCATAGAAAAACTAAGAAATTGGTGCAATATAAAGCGCAAAGTCACACATGACTTGTCTCTAGAATGATCGGCCTTTGCAGAAAAAATACATTCTCAATGATTGATCTTGTGGCATGACGAGCGCTCAGCAGCCCGTTCTCACAAAAGTCTTTCATCCTAACTAATTGTAATTACATAATTAACTAAAACAGCCTTGTATTTATGGAGTCTAAAGTCCAAAATAGCCTTGTATTGCTGGATTATCATTATTTACAAATAGTTATAAAGAAATTCGAGGCCGCTATGTATATCCCAAGAAGCGTCGATGAACGGTTGAAAAAATGGAAAATCTCCCCAAACCGTTGCCCTCTTATTTTAAGAGGCGCGCGTCAAGTTGGCAAAAGTGCCGCGGTTAGTCATTTTGGAAGCGAGTTTTCAAAGTTTGTTATTTTTGATTTTGAACTGAATCCTGAACTCATCATGGTCTTTTCTGGCTCGCTCGAACCGAGCCACATTCTAATGCAACTCGAAGTGATCTGCGGGCACTCCATAGTCCCAGGCGAAACTCTTGTGTTCTTCGATGAGATCCAAGAGTGCCCGAGGGCTATAAACAGTCTTCGCTACTTCAAAGAAAAACTACCAAAACTCCATATTATTTCCGCAGGGAGTCTCCTGGAATTTGCTCTAAGCGAGATTTCATTTCCCGTCGGAAGAGTTGACTATGAATTCATGTTTCCTCTAACTTTTTCCGAATTTCTGTTGGGAACAGGTCGCGACAAGTTGGTTCCTTATCTTCCTGAACCAATCCAATCAGTCAAAACGCCACCTCTCACCATGGCGAAGATGTTGAATGCAGCGTTGCAGGAATACATGGTGGTTGGTGGAATGCCTGAGGCCGTCAGAGTGTTTGCCGAAAGTCGATCTCTAACCGAAACATCGAAGATTCAAGATCGGATCGTTCGAAGCTTTCGAGACGATATTCCCAAGTATGTGAAGGGAGATCTTCAGCAGGCCAACATTGCAAATATATTCTCGCGAATTCCTAAATTTTGTGGACAACAGATTTCCTATTCAAAACTTCACGACGACGATCCCAAGCGCAATAAAAATTCCCTGTACCTGTTGAAACGAGCGATGCTTGTCCATCTTGCGCACGCAACGTCCCCTGCGAACCTCCCCCTTGGTGCTGGCGATGACGAGAAGACCTTCAAACCGCTCTTTCTCGATATTGGTCTCGCCCAGCGTATCTGCGGCCGAAACTCTGCCGACATTTTGAATGAGAAAGATCTAGTTGCGGCCATGGATGGTCAACTTGCTGAACAATTTGTCGGACAACAACTTCTTGCAAACTCAAGCGGAAGCGAATCCGGTCAGGTCTATTACTGGAAACGGCATGCAAAAAGCTCTTCAGCAGAGGTTGATTTCCTGCTGGCACGTTCAGGTCAAGTCATTCCGGTTGAAGTGAAAAATGGAAGATCGGGTAGCCTCAAAAGTTTGCATTTGCTTTTGGAGACTTACCCGAAAGTCAAACAAGCCATTTGTCTTCAGAATACGGATGAGATAACTGATGCCGGAAAAATTCGCTTCGCTCCACTTTACAGCATCCTCTGACGCCTCTATTTTCCGGATTCTTAAGAGTTGTTCGATACTTTCAATCTCGTCTTTAATATCGCGACATTAACTTGAAACCAGCGTAAAACGAGAAAATTCTTCACCTGTTGCCTAGTTCCAGAGGAGTGTGATCAAGCGCGAGAAAATCGCCCAAACGAAACGGGCGTTTTTTGACATTTCAAGTGTCCATCTCAACGTTCCAAGGCCGAGCTAGTCACATATAGAGAAGATTTTTTAGGACTCAGTTTTTTAACTTTTTGCTTCGGAAAATAGGTCAAATGAAACGTCTTTTAAATTTTCTAACTTGTAAAAAGCATCCATCTAGATAGAAAGCCGAATCATGAATGAGGAAGCTTTACTTTTTGAATCGACTATTCCATGTTTCAACATTAAAATAATCTTCACGAGAAACAGGGGTATTAATATTCGTTGATTCTATTTTAGAATAGAGTGATCTGTTATAGATCACTAGGTTCGAAAAGGTTACATAGAAATTGAAATAAATGAGAGGACCCTAATAGCGTTATTCTTCGAAATCTATTTTCAGTGTGTGAGGACTCACAAGAATGAGCGCAAAGTCAAATTATCAGCCGCCCTATACGATTACACCTGAGATCCTTAACCTGGTTGCGGCAATCAGCGAGATTATGGGGCGCCTAACTGTAATCTCCGACCAATCAGGGGGAGGGGCTTTGCAGCTTCGCCGCATCAATCAAGTGCGCACTATTCATGGTTCGTTGGCTATAGAGGGAAATACTCTAAGTGAGGCTCAGATCACAGCCATCTTAGAAGGAAAGCGAGTTATTGCTCCACCACGCGAGGTACAAGAGGTCAGGAATGCAATCGCTGTATACAACCGCTTTGAAAATTGGAAATCCCATTCCGAACGGGACTTGCTTAAGGCACATCAAATTTTGATGACTGGACTTATGAATGATGCTGGTCGCTATCGGCTTGGTGGAGTAGGAGTGATGGCTGGCAAGCAGGTTATTCACATGGCTCCACCTGCTGGCCGTGTTCCTCTACTTATGGGAAATTTGTTGCGATGGTTGGCCACAACCGACGCGCATCCACTCATAGCTAGTTCCATTTTTCATTACGAATTTGAATTTATCCATCCTTTTTCGGATGGAAATGGACGTATGGGACGACTCTGGCAAAGTCTTATTCTTGCAAGTTGGAATCCCTTGTTTGCGAACATTCCTGTAGAGAGTTTGATTTTTGAAAATCAGCAGGAATACTATAAAGCTATTCAGGAAAGCACGCGCCAAACGGATTCTGCAGCCTTCATTACCTTTATGTTGCGAATGATTTTGGATGCTATTAATTCGCTCACCCCCCAAGTCGCCCCCCATGTCACCCCCCAAGTCGTTGACTTATTGATTGCACTCCAAGGAGAGATGACCCGTGAGATGCTCCAGTCAGCCCTTAAGCTTTCCGATCGCAAATCATTTGGAGATCGCTATCTCAAACCTGCTTTAGATGAAGGCTTGATAGAGAGGACTATCCCCAACAAGCCCAAGAGCCGATTGCAGAAGTATAGATTAACTAACAAGGGTTTTGAGCTGCGCCCTCAGAAGAAAAAAAGGCAGAAAATTGCGAGATAGGCACGACACCAACGCCTTACCTAAAACTAAATATTCATCGCTTTAAACGCAAAATTCACTTGGAGCAAACGTAAAACCGAGAAAATTCTTCACCTGTTGCCTAGTTCAAAAGGAGACAGCTGCGCGAGAAAATCGCCCAAACGAAACGGGCTTGTTTCTGACATTTCAAGCGTCTATCTCAACGCTCCAAGGCCGAACTAGTCACAAATAGAGAAGATGTTTTAGGACTCAGTTTTTTGACTTTTTGTGTCGGAAAATAGGTTAAATGAAACGTCTTTTAAATTTTCTCAACTCGTAAAAAGCATTCACTCTAGAAGTGAAACTAGATGTTTTTCATCGTCTTAGCGTGAGTCTGCTGAATATGCTTCAAATGGGTTATCCAATGCTTTTGAGCAGCTCTTTCTAAATAATAGACCGCGGCTGGCGGAAAGAAAGATAGAAAAAGAGCTTTAAAAATAGAGATGCTGCGGTAATTATTTTGAATCTCGGCAGCAAGCATCGCAGTCGCCAAACGATAAAACACTATTAAATTAAAGACGGGAATCATCCCAAGCCAGGGGGAAACGCTCTTTTTCTTAAAATGCGCATCGTCTAGATGCCACAGTATTTCTTGATAGTATTTACTGATCCATTCTGGCAGCTGAAAGGGAACCAGTGTGGAAGCCGCTACTTTTAGAGGACTTGAGAGTTCCCCCATTCGCAATCGCCCGCGAAACATCATGTGCAAATAATCAAGGGACTTGCCTGCAAGATCTTCTTCTATCTTGAGTGAAAATGTACTTCTATTTACATCTGACTTGAGAGAGCTTCTTTCCTTATTTACGAAGGAAGCATCCACAGCTATAGGAGTTGGATTCGAAGGGATGCCATTTTGGACAGGCTGGGGCTTGGAGAGCGGATTAGAGAGCGGATTAGAGAGCGGATTAGAGAGCGGATTAGAGAGCGGATTAGAAAAGGTCTCGAATCCACTAGCCCCGGCAAACATATGAGTTTCGCCCTCTGGCTGAATCGATGCATAAATACTCTCAGGGCTCTGGCTTGCATAGGAGTCTAAATTTTTTTCGGTGGGAAGCAAAGTCTTCATCCGATCGATTTCAAGGATGATATCATTTCTAAGATTCGCAACGATAGACTGACTTTCTGCCCGACCATGAATATAAAGATTATGAAGTTCAGAATATTTATACCATTTGGTAAACCCTTTTCGCGACACCAACAGCTGGGTGCTTATTTTGGATTTTTCAATAGAATCAAAGATTTCTGACACTTTTTCTACAGATGAAAATGCATCATTTGCGGTCAACGGACCCTCAATATTAAGACCGTCGCTAACAAACCATTGGTCAGGCCAGACATTTTTTGTGGGCACTTGGTCAGACATAGTGAAACTTCCACGAAGATAAAATTGGTGTTCTGATTTATAATAGCACTGTACTCAGGCCCATGCAGTTAAAAATCGACTTTGTAGGACTATTTATGAAAATGCAAGCATCTTGGCCCGGCCACTATATTGCAGGGAGTTGGGCTCAGCCCACTCAAGGAACCAAATGGACCTCGCACAATCCCTCGACAGGGGCTCCCTTATTGGAGGTTTTTAGCACCAAGCAAAATACTGAGGATGCGATAACCTGTGCAGATAATTTTTATAAGCGGGAACAGGCTCCCAAATGGAGCGATCGTGTCGACATGATCGCTCGTTTAGAAAAAGCCCTCGAAGAGTATAGGACTGAAATTGAAATCGCCTACCGCACAGAAGTGGGGAAACCCGCTTGGGAAGCGGCAATGGAAATCAGTGCCTGCCTTGACTATTTGAGTTGGGTCACCCAAAACGCCAGTTTTGTGGAAGAGCATTTGTTTGGGCCCGCCCGTTTAGGACATCTTAAAGGTGATTTTGCAGCCGTGCCAGCGGGTGTAGCTGTGGGATATTTAGCATTTTCGTCTCCTCTAACAAATTTTATTTTTTATACGGTTGCTGCCCTTCAAGCCAATTGTCCAATACTCATCTATACCTCGAGGCAGAACCTATGTCTTGGTACTATTCTCGCCAAAGCAGTGGCTCGAGTAGAATCTCGACCAGGGCAAATTCAGATCATATTTGCCGGTTTTAATGATTTCAAATCTGCATTGCTCGACAAACGTGTTGCTGCGGTCCTCTACACAGGGTCAAGAGATCACTGCGAGGAAATTAGACTTGAAAGTAGAACCTATCCGGAACGCCGCCTTATTTTACAGTCCGGTGGAAAAAATGCCGCCGTCGTGCATGAATCCGCCAACATAGATGCTGCCTTAAATTGGATTGCAGCAGGCGCCTTTAGAAGCGCGGGACAACTCTGCTCTTCCACCAATCGAGTCCTCGTTCAAGAAAGCATTTTAGACAGGTTTTCTGACAAATTTAAGCTGCTTTTGAGTCAACTCTCTATTGGGGCTACCGATGGCCCAACGAGTCCTTTTATGGGCCCTCTCTATTCTGAAAAGTCAGTCGATCGTTTTCTAAAGTATCAAACTATGGCAGCTCGCGAGGCCAGTGACACCCTACAGTGGGGAAAAGCCCTAGAAGGTATGGGCGGAGGCTTTTTTGTCCGTCCTGGCGTTCATATCATTCGAAGCTTTGAGGAGTCCTCTTCCTATCAGGGAGCCGTGATGTTTAGCCCGAATGTTGACATCTATCCTTATAAGGAAGTTGCGGAGGCGATAGAAATGGCGAACCGCACCAATGCCTCTTTTGCCCTTGCTTGGCATGGCAATGAGGACCTGCTGAGGCCCTATCTTTCTAAAATCTATGCCCCCAATGTTTTGCTTAATTTACCGACAACAGAACTGGAAGCGTGCCTACCTTTAGCGGGCAAATACTCTTCGGGTTTTCATCGATTTCATGGACCAAGCATCGCTCACTATTTACTGCATCCGCAAGTCGTTCAAACGACGGCACACCTGTCGAGTAAATTGGCACATATTCCCGCAATAAACTGCTAAGATCTACCGATTTAGTTCTGGTCAAGCCAGACTGCTGTAGAAGATACTAAGTTTTTAATTTTTAACCTTGGAGACCCTTGTGACTATAGATCCCAACATTTTAAATCGAGCCAAGTATTGGGCCTCATCAGAAGCTTTTGACCAAGAAACCCGAGAAGAAATCAAATCTCTCATGGATTCCAATAATGAACGCGAGTTGATCGAAAGATTTTACCGCGATCTCGAGTTTGGAACGGGAGGGCTTCGCGGCATTATGGGTGCTGGAACATCACGCATGAATCTTTACAATGTCAGAAAGGCTACGACAGCCTTAGCGCTTTACTTGAAAGAACAGTTTCCTGGCGTGGCCATACAGGTAGCCCTTTCCCATGACTGTAGAAATCATGCCCGTGAGTTTGCCAAGGCTTCTGCAGAAGTCTTGGCTGCCTATGGAATACGCTCCCTCATCACCACGGAGCTTCGCCCCACACCGATGCTAAGTTTTGCGGTAAGGCATTTTGGCTGTCAGGCTGGCATCTGTGTCACAGCCAGCCATAACCCTGCCGTCTACAATGGCTACAAAGTCTACTGGAATACGGGAGGGCAATTGGTTCCTCCTCATGATCAAGCCATTATCAAGCTTTATGGAACGATTCAGGACTACTCCAGTCTGAAGTTTACGCCTTATGACGAAGCCCTACAAAAAGGTCTGATTAAAGAAGTCGGAGATGAATTGGATGACGCTTACTTCTCTCGACTCGCGGGAGTTCAACTACGGCGTCCGGCCTTTCAGCCCAAGATCGTTTATACGCCCATACATGGAACCGGCATCACGGCGGTACCCAGAGCCCTTAAGATGTTTGGTTTTGAAGATGTAAACATCGTAGCTGAACAATCCAAGCCTAATGGAGATTTTCCAACTGTTGCCTCGCCCAATCCCGAAGATCATGAAGCTCTTGCGATGGCCATAGCCTTAGGAGAAAAAATTCATGCTGATTTAATTCTTGCCACAGATCCAGACAGTGACCGCATTGCGGTTGTGGTGCGGGAAAACGAAAAATTTGTTCAGTTCAATGGCAATCAACTATGCTGTCTGCTTACGGAATATATCCTGAGCTCCCAAAAGGAAAAGGGCAATTTGCCTCAAGACCCCTTAGTTATCAAAACGATCGTAACGAGTGATCTCGAAAAAGACATCGCTCTCCATTGGGGAGCCTCTTGTGAAGATACTCTTACAGGGTTTAAATGGATTTGCGATTTGATTGAAGCTTATGAATCAGGGAAGCGAACTCCTTACCGTAAATTTGTTTGCGGTGGCGAAGAAAGCTACGGCTTTATGTGTGATAGTTTCGTCAGAGACAAGGACGCTATCATTGGCTGCTCTCTTGCGGCCGAAATGTTAGCCCACTACCGTTCCCTAGGAAAAACCCTGACTCAAGTATTAGATGAGATTTTTTTACGCCATGGCGTCTACCAAGAATCCCTTTACACATTAGTCCTTCCTGGAAAGGAAGGAGCCGAAAAAATTGAAGCTATGATGGTTAATTTTAGAAATACCCCCCCCAAAACCCTCGATGGTCTTAAGATTGCAAAGATTTGGGACTTAGAGACGCTGTTAGAAACAGATAGAGTTCAAAAATCGACAGAAAAAATCGACTTACCTAAATCTGATGTATTACAGTTCTTTTTAGAAGATGGATCAAAAATAAGCGTAAGACCCTCTGGTACGGAACCCAAAATTAAATTTTATATTTCCGTCAAACAATCTCTTAAAGATCTGTCTTTACAAAGCCTTGATGAGGCAAAGAGAACTGCCCTGGCTCGTGTTGCTAAATTAGAGGAGGCATTTGTGGCTCTCGCTAAATAAACCGTTTGTGGCGTGGATATGTTAAAATCCCTATCAGCGGTAATTTTTCAGGGGCAAGACTGTGACTCATCGTATCATTTCAGTTATTTTTGCGACATGCATCCTTTTCATTTCACAGCAATCCCATGCTGCTGATACTGATACGGCTGTGGAAACCGTGGAAATTAAGAAGAAGATGTTTCCTAAAGCGAAAAAATTTGAGCTCGCAGCAGATTTTGGGAAAATCCTCAATCAAAGCTATGTTTCTTCCTACCTGATTCATTTAAATGGCACTTATTACTTATCAGAGACCTCGGGAATCACCGCTGAGTTTGCCTTATCTCTTAACTCTGATGAAGCTGCCAGGACTTGCGTGGAGAACTTCTACAACGATAGAGGCGGTTATGTTGGCGCAGAATGCGCCACCAAAGATGGGGCTGCCGACCTGGAAAATGCCGACCCTAAGAAGAATGCCAGCGTCGGGCCTGCCTATCCAGCGATTCGAGAGATTAAAAATATCATTTCTGCAGGCTGGGTCTGGGTTCCCGTCTATGGCAAGCAACTCTTTTTTATGTCAGCAGTAAGCCACTTTGACGTCTATACCACCTTAGGCGGCGGAGTCATGATGAGCGACTATTACGGGGTAAAAAAAACGGCCAGTGATGGCAGAGCTTACCGCGGACCATTTCCAGGTGAAGGTTCATCTGGCACAGTACCTGGAGTGGGGGCAGAAGAAACCTCAGAGTACGGCAAAAATGGCCGACCTACACCTACCGCTACCACAAGTCCCATGATCACTGCTGGAATAGGACAGCAATTTCATTTTGGAAAACTCTTAAGTGTAAAACTCGAGGTCAGAAATTATACCCTTCTTGGGGTCCCAGGTGGGGTGGACATGTATTTTGCGATTTGGGGCGGAGCCGCACTTAGATTTTAGGTCTAAAACCAAGTAACTTATCTGGAAAAACCAAGTAAAAATCCTGAGATCTGCCAAGCCGAGCCTCGGCCTCTCATAGTCGCTCCCTTAAAATCACGGCCTGATTTCATTCCAGACCTGGCAAAGCTACAAAAATAAAAGACATCCTTGAAATAGAATCTTAACTAGCAAGTGCTTCCTTTTCCTAATTTAAGTCGGGAGAACGAGGAACACACTATCCAGTAAATTTTTGCGCCTTTCCAAAAAGAGATCTAAGAACAGAAGTTTCCAGTAAAAGTCATGCTGCTTTGGCCTGCCTATACTGATAGTTA
>JBAXBA010000100.1:0-12404 GCA_037142195.1 Pseudomonadota bacterium | reverse complement strand
GGAAATGAACTGCAAGCTTGCATGCGCAAGATTGCGTAAGTTTCATGTAGCGGAATCGTCCTAGGTTTCAAGCTACAGCCTTATGGACTCAAGCGTTAAATTTCAGCGGTAAGACGGCTATCCAGGAAGTTCCCTCTAACAAGCCCATTGACCCATTACCATTCAACGGGCGCTTCGAACAACAGATGCGTCCGCCTAGAGAGGATCAAATAAAAGTTCCTGCTGTAAGAAAGTGAATCCTGTATTAATAGTGACCCAATGCCTTCATAAATTCCTCTTTACGTTCTGGGGAGATACAAATTCTTTTTCTATTAGGCCCATAAACAATCAATAGGCGATCTGATGATAGAGCAGGGTTTGACAGCGCCACACGGGAAGGCTTTACTTCATGAATCTGACTTCGCTCTATTTTCCATGAAAAAGGACCACTTTTGATAATAAGAATATCTTTCTCTAACGTATAGTAGGTTCCATACAAAATCCATAGACTTACCACTGCTCCTATGAGTGGAAAAAGAATGGGAAGCCACATATTGTGCTTTCCGTAAACTCCCTGAATCGCCATGAATACTTGCAATGCCATGGACAATACGCCAAACCATAAAACAGCCACTAGCCAAGCGTCTTTTTTCGACGGAAAGGTTTGAATCATAAGCACCTCTTTTAAAATCAGGGTTCTTCTTCCGTAACGTTCAAATAACGCTCTTTGAAGACGACCTGTTCTGCAGAAAAATCAGTCTTTCCTCTGATAATAAACGTCTATAGAGACTTTTCAATATTATAATTTCATTCCGAGACGTTCTTGACTCTATTGAGGCAGGCCCTGTTATCTATGTTTGTCTTTAGGAAATACCAAGACAATTAGAGATAACAGTAGAAGGCTTGCACAAAGGCAAGCTCCTTCCTCAATAATAGAGCCTGAATAAGAGACAGCACCTTTTGAAAAGAATTTGTCTCGAGATGAGGCCTGTCATTTTTTAAAAGAAGTCAGGGTATTGGGATCAAGGAAACGACAGAAAATTTCAACTCAAAAAGAAATACAATTGTACTTCATTGGCAGAAAAATCGGCTGTCATAAGATCATTTTTAGACCTTTGAAGCTATCTCAAGAAGAGAAGTGCCCTGATACTCTTTCTTAAAATCGCAGCTAGGTTTATAATAGATGCGACCTTCGAGTCATTCCATGATCCACTATCTTGCTTTCATTTTCGGCTCAACCACTTAGCATCCTGATGAGTCAACTCTGGTACCACGACGATTTTGATTCAAGAACCCAAAAATGGGAAAAACTAGCAAGAATCATCCTTAATCAGCTAGTTTTACAGTAAGAAACCATTAACTTAACAAGATCTTTTATGGGTTTCGTTTTAGCGAACCATTCCCTCTGAGTGATTCATAAAGCTATTTTAATAGTCTTGATACATCGCGGAACAAGACGACTGAGGGATCTCCCAACCGGCGCTCGCAGCAAGGGGTAGATCATCCGTCAAGTCAAAGCTTTTTAGTGCATTTGCTGAAATCGAAACCAACTGATTGTCAATTTTCAAGATGCGCAATATCTTTGATGGGCTAGGAGACCAAGGACAAAATGACGGGGCGGAACTTGATAATGGAATTGTAGGAATCGCGATATCATCATGCTGGATGAATTTAAGAGCCTTGATGCTACTAGGACCAATTCTATAGAGCGCTGCCCCCGAGGTGAGATGACCAGATGAATTAAGCGATGTTGTCGTGACTTCTGGATTTTGAAAAGGAGACGATGTCCCATCAGCTTTATCCCTAGGCAAGATGCTAATCATCGAAATATCCTCGACAGGAACTCCAACTAAGGAATTTTCTTGATCCATAAAAAAGGCATGATAGTCCACTGTGGCTAAAGAACTACTGCCAGGGGCACCAATAGTTATCGCATCTAGTCTTTTAACATCCGTCAAATCCGTAGTATCGAAAAGAGACATTTGCACAGACCTATCGAAACCTCTGTTACCACTGCTGTATCCAAGTCCTATCAGTCGACTAGATCCAAATGGGTGCATATAAGATGAGAATCCAGGAATCTTTAAGGAGCTTAGAATTTTTGGAGATGTTACATTGGAAATATCAATGGCAAATAGAGGATCGACTTCTCTAAAAGTGACCACGAATACAACATTGTCAACTTTTCGAACTGATTTGACGTCTTCGCCAATCCCAAAATCTCTGACCGATCCAACAAGCGTGAGTTGAGATTCTTTGGGGGTCAAAATGGAGAGTTGGCTCGATTTATTTGTTAGCGAAGTGCTTACAACCGAAAGAAACTCACCTCGTGTACCACTTTCGGAAAGTGCCCAACTATCCTTAATAAATCCTGGCACAGATCCAGTAGCCACTTCTAAGAGATCGCCTTTTTCATTGAGGCTGATCTTCCTTATATAGGTCGTGTCACGGCTATAGTCCTGAGAGTAAAGATAGATATTGTTGGTCGTTATGTAGGAATTAAAGTTCTGCAAAAATGCAAAGCTCTTTTCATTCTTTAACTCATTCAAATCTATAGATTTGACAACGGTGGTGCTAAGCCCATAACTGGAACTATAAGAATACAATTCGGGGTAGGTAGAGCCGCAGGGAAGTGAGCGAATCATTTGATCATCTAGAATAGGCCTGCCACTTGACATGGCGGACGAATAATTATGGGATAGCAAGATCAATCGACTTCCTATGAGTCTGACCTCTGAGGGTGGTTGTGATAAAGCTACTTCTTCTTTTAAGACGGGCATGCTCATAGCCTTCAAAGAATAGGTCTGAATCCTGGATGCCGTTATTACGAAGAGCTGTTCATCTTTCGTCAATAGTAGCGGCGATGTTTCTGGGCTCATCATGCCTGACTCTATAGAGGAATTAGGATCGGAATCATTTACCTTTAGTAGACCAATCCACTGTTTTGACTTTCTATCTAAAACGGCAATTTGCCCTGCACTTGCCACAAAGATATGGTCCTTAGATACCTTGGCTAAATCTGCTTCATCGACTCCTCGCTCCCGTAAATTAGTTAGTATATCGGGGCTCGCCGCGGACTTCTGATCAGACATCACCTCAGGGGATTGATCGGCATCGGCACTGACCCTATTATCATCTTCATAGGCATTTGCCACTATAGGCTCGCTCTGGTCTTCGCAGCTTAGATATCTTTCTCTTTGTTTTTCTATATAAGCATAGATGTTTTCGCACTTGCTAAAGGGCAAGGACTGATCATCACCACTCCGGTAATTCTGGTCGGCAATCCTTTCGTCCATCGTCCGCACATTGGCGCTATTAGAAAGCGCACAAGCTTTTTTGATTGACTTTTTAGTTCCCTCCATGCGGAACATTCCACATCCACCTAGAAAAGTGGAACTTAACAAAACTAAGGACAACCACCTACATTTCCGCATTTCAATCTCCATTGTTTAGGGTAAAAAGGGAACCACGCCACACACTCAGATGAGATATCGGTTTTTGTATATTTTTCTTTAGCTAAAATATCTATTTCAATGTATTTTTTTGTTTTTTTTGTTTTTTACAAAATCTGTTTTGTATACTTTAAATAACCCCTTAGTTTGGCTCCTAGAGTTTTTAAACAGTCTTTCATTCCTAAGGAGCTAAAGATAAAAAGCTGGCTCACCTTTAGCTATAACTAGCTGAAATTTAATGCGGATTTAAGATGAGACTTCGATAAAGAGATAGAAAGCACATTCTTTCGAAAGGTTGCGCAAAATATACAAATCATATTGTCGAATTGAAAAAAGGAGAACTTATCCTCAAGTTTTTATAGTGGATGTTCGATAAGTAGATATACGTCTCGCTGGAAAGAGCATTCACAATGAGGCCAAAGATCCCATGTCCATAACATTAAAAGACGCTGCAGCATCTCAAAAGGTCTTCGAATTTCTGAGACCATCAGACTATCTGCGAGCTGTCTATCTCCATATTAAGAAGCATTCCTCTCGCTATAGCTACAGAAAATTTGCCGATGAACTAGGTTATGGCCCCTCTAATTATATGCATCTTATTTGCACGGGACAAAGAAAGCTAACCCTTAAGGCCGCTAAAGATCTGTCTTCAACTCTTCAGTTGCGGGGTGATGAAAGGCGATACTTTGAGCTTTTGGTTTCTCACGAATGCACTACGTCCCCCAACAAAAAAGAAGATCTCTTTTCTGAACTCATCGAGATAAAGCACAAAACGCTACCTTCTGTCATCGAACGCGACATGCTGGAATACTTGAGCGAATGGTACTATCCAGTAGTCCGTGAGTTGGCAAATTATGAAGAATTTAGAGCTGATCCTGAATGGATTGCAGAAAAAGTGATTCCACCTATCACAATAAAGCAAGCCACGGAAGCATTAGAACTTCTCATTCGGATAGGATTCCTAGTGCGCTCTGACAGCTCTGAAAGACTTACTCCTAAAGACATACATATAACGACCGGCTCCCTCGTTCGCTCCATGTCCGTAACCAGATACCATCAAGTGATGATCGAGCTAGCACGAACAGCGCTCACAACTGTTAAATCTCAAGCTCGCGATTTCCAAGCCATTACCCTCCCTGTATCCGAAAAGCTTATGCATGAAATAAAGTCAGACATCACCGTGTTTTGGCAGGCTATGCTTGAAAAATCAGAGCAATGTTCTGAAGTAGACAGGATTTACCAGCTCAATATTCAGCTATTTCCCGTCTCTTCGCCACTGACACCTAGCAGCGAGGGGGAAAAATGAGACATGTATCGCTATATGGTAATTTGTTAAAGGTACTCCTTTTAGCCTCGTGCTTTGCATTTGGGACTTCATCTTGCGGGACTCAAGTGGGAAACCCCACGGATAATGACGAACCACCTAAAAACTCTCCGAACAAGCCCCAGGAAACGCAGAGCGCCACCATCCCTAAAAATGACGCGAAGCCAACCGAAGGTAGCAATGCCTCAAATACCCAGGACTCCTCCAAGCCGTGCGTCGTTAGCGTAGCTTCCGAGCCATTAACTTCACCAGAAATGACGGGTTCACTCACTATCATCCTTTTGCCGGCTGTTGATTTTAGTGCATCTATAACACCTCCAGGTCTAAACCCTATCGAAGGAAAAACGCTGTCGTTTACGAGCTCTGGAGTCTATAAATTTACGGTAGTGCCCGCCCTTGGCACAGCTTGCTCAGCAGAAATCAGTATCGATAGTAACTTAGTGCAGAAAATTGTTTCGGCGACCGTTACTTTGCCCTAACTGAATTAAGGACAAAAAGGCAAATGCGCCTCCTTCCGCCGGCGATGGAAGGAGAGGAATGTGGAGAAAGCTGTCCAGAACAGGCTCACCAAACGCTTCACCAGCACCTGATCTTCGGTATCACTTGGCTATAGGAAACTTATGCAAACTTGCATGACCTTTCTATAGCGGTGATGATCCCAAACACAGAAAAGCGCAAAAAAGCTTTCAAACTTCTGAGTCGAGCTGCGACTGCGCTAATGCAAATTTCGTAAGAGATTCCAGGGAATCGACCTCGGTGCCGATATCGTCTGCGCGAATGATATGGCCAGAACTGATGCCAGAAAACCATTTAGTAAGGTCTTTTTCTCTCTGAATACGTTGGCCCATCTCATCTAGGATCGGATTTGTCCCCATTGGTACTTCACTTAGATCGTCGGTCACCTGCTGAGGCAAACAGCGATTGATGATCAGGTCTGGATTGGTAAATCCCAATTCGATGAGTTTCAGACCTAAGGACTTTATGGAATATATGCGATCATGATGCACTGAGGACACCAAGACAAATCTGGTCGACTTGTCGGCAAAAATCGCTAATGTCCTCGTGCCTAACCTATGAAACCCTTCAATGACTTCCTGTAAATCAATGACAAATTCCGCAAATTTATGGAGAGTAGAAATCCCTGTGATCTGGGCTAAACCGCCCATGAGTTTCTCACCCATCGAAAATATTTTACCCAATCCCAATCGACCCGCTAATGCGAATGGCTTAACCAGCCACTGGATAATTTTCTTATCCATAAAGCCTGCTAGCACATTGGGTCGCGTTAGAAAATCTAAAGCATGATGATCGGGGGGGGTATCTAAAACTACAATATCAAACTCACCGCCATCCACCATCTCTTGAAATCTAGCCAAAGACATATATTCCACGGGACCTGAAAGATTGGTACTTGCAGCCTTATATAGGGGATGACCCAGAATCTTGTCGATTTTTGTTTGAGATTTGGAAAATTCTCTCACTTTATCATCAAAAATTTGCTTGAGATCCACAACCCCCGCATGAATCGAACCTTTGACCTCGGGGCCCAAATTTAAAAGTTTAGGCTTTCCCTTTAAGTTCATGCCTAAGGCACTTGCTAGTCGCTTAGAAGGATCGATGGATAGAAGGCCCACCTTCTTTCCTTGCCATGCAGCAAGAAGTGAAAAAACTACGGCCGAAGTCGTCTTACCCACTCCTCCTGGCCCTATAAAAACAACCGCTTTGGAATCGAGTAATGACTTCATAGCTGACCTGCAATTTTAAGGGTCGAAAGAAGCTTGCGACAAATTTCAGCTGTCATGGGAAACTCAAATGAGTTTTGAAGATCAAGGGTATATAGCTTGGAACGTAATGCTTCAGGAACCCCAGCAAATAGCATTTTGGCAGCGCTCCGAGACCGACTCAATTCTTGATCGACCCATGCACGGAGTACCGGCTTTAGCTGTGATGAGTCCACATGGGGAGGAAATCGATTGAGCAATATAAATTCCATAGGAACTTCAACCTTAGATTGGATCTGAGGAAGAAAATCAATGGCTTCACTCACAACGAGTTCCTCTGGAGTCACTAAGTAGACCATCGATGCCGCGCCACTCTTCAAAAAGTCATAGACTTTTTGCACCTCGCCTATCAAGGGACCGCCAATGCCGGTATCGATCATAGCCTTAGGGGTGGTAAGTAACGAAAGAAAATGCCCTGAACTGGGCGCATCGAAAATAATCATGTCATACTGGTTGCCCGATCGAGGATTCAAAGCCCAGAAGATTCTACCAAGCAACATAACTTCGCCCAGCCCTGGAATGGTCTCAAGAAACGTTTTCACCACGTCTCTCGAAAAAACTGCCTCATAAAGTCTTGCTTGGCCTAGATTATCAACAATATAGTCTCTGAAACAATCTGATATCTCTAAATTGAGGGTATCAATGCCTAACCCCCGGCAATACTCCGGCAACTGGGGAAGCTTGCTAGATTCCACTAACAGCACCTTCTTCCCAGCGTCTTTCAAACTTTGAGCAAGCGCTACTGAACAAGAGGTCTTCCCCACGCCTCCTTTTCCTGTAACAAAAACCAACTTTCGATGGAGTAGGGTATCAGACCACATTCGCGGCCCTTAGCCATTATCCTTATCTATTTTTTTGGTATCATCGGAGGCTCTCTCTGCCTCTCTGACTCCTTTTTTAAAATTGGCAATACTCTCGCCCAGGGATTGCCCGAGCTTGGGAAGCTTGGAACCTCCAAACAACAGCACCACTATTGCAAGAATCACGAGAAGTTCTGTTACACCTAATCCAGCCATGCCATGCCTCCAAAAAATATGCCTCATCTTACTACCTAGAACATCTTAGTTAATATCACAACTTAAGCGTTCTAGAAAGAGATACTCGCCCCTAAAACTTAAGCACCTTTGATTCCTGCACCGAGATAATATCTCGGCATAGAATCCACCCCCAACACATCCTCTAAAGCTTGATGCAATTGCTCCCCATCAGGTTCTTGGCCTATAAAACTGCGGTAAGCCTCAGCTAGGGAAGTTTGCATCTCTGCATCTACTCTTCGGTCAATCTTTGACGGATCTTTAGACAATAACAGAGGGTGAAAACCACCGAGATTCGAGCTTATGTGAAAATATCGTAAGAGCTTGGAATAGCCATCTATTGTAGCAACAGCATCATTGAAGGCGTTTTGGTTGTTCTCTCCTCCTACCACCCAAGGCTTGCTTGAGCCAAAATAGGCACTTTCCACAGATAAGTCCCCTTTGCAAATGAGGCTAACCGCAAAATTTAATTGAGTTATTTCCAAAAAGTCTGCGGCGTTTTGTTGGATTTGAAGGGCTACACGTTCGTAAATATGGTGTATTGTAATTTCTACACTCTTAGTCTTCAACTCCGAGATTATGGCATTCACCGAAACCCAAATATAGCTGCTCAGCCGCATTCTAACCTGTTCTTTTCCGTCCAAATGTCCATAAATAACTACATAGAATTCAGCACCCAGGTTAGCCCCAAGATACCAGGTCGACTCCCGGCCTCGACGCAAATGCCCGTGGAACCAAACATGAAGCCAACTGCAAGGCTCCATAATAGTGGAACCGTCAGGCTCCCTAACTACGTGATCTAGTGCAACCACCCAAGAGTTTTGGAGAGACACTGAAGTGCCTAAAATGGAGCCAAAGTAGTCGAGCTCAGAGCGACTAGCAGCCACATCACGCTTATAAAGCTCGCCTATGTCATCCACAAACAAATACCCCAAAACATCTCCCCAATGTTTGATCGGAATGAGACAGCCCATTCTATTTGGGGCTTGTGGAGCATGTGCTAGCCTTTGCCCTTCAGACCCGGAAACGAGATCCAAACTAGGCTCGTTTTTTCTGGTCACTTCCTCAGAGTCAAATTCTAAATATATGTTTGTCTCTTCAAAGAGCCCTTTGGGACCAGCATTTTTATCACTGGCAAATTCACGGTCATTGCTCTTAGGGGATGAATTTTCAACTCCATCGTCTTGATCATCTCCGGAATTCGCCGTAGGAATAAAAGAGGTTGTCGTTCCGGAAGCAAATTCTTTGATGTTTTCTGATAATCCCTGGGATTCTTGCTCTCCTTTAATGAGAGCATATCCAAGACGCGATCCTTCCAAGGTATAGACCGCCGCAGAACCATAATGAAAATCAACCAAAGCTGCAGCTTTATCTAAATCATCCCGCCCCCCACGGCTGCCATCAGAGCGAGAAATATAGTCCAACAATTCTTCTGTAATTGTAGAGGGAAAATACGCTACTCTAGCTGCAAAATTAGCAATCCCTTCGGACACATCTTCTTTTAAAAAACTGATTCCAGCGGCGGTCAGTTTAGATTCAATGGCTTTGGTTAGTAGCGTTACCGATAAGCTTTTTGAAGTAGAGTGCCCTTGCAATATGGCCTTGCTAATCCGCGGAAGCTTTCCAAAGTCCTTCCACAGAGAAAGACCTACCTTAGTACTAATGAGTGCTCTTAAAAGATGATGATTGGGGCCGGCTAAGCTTGACTCTAATTCCCGCCAAGCGTTATAAGCATGCTGTCCTTCCCCTATAAAATCGAATGACAGTAACCGAAATATCTGACGATAGAGCGGAGAAACTTTGGAATTAATGATCCCCTTGGCAAAGCTACTATACAAATCGCTTAAATTCTTACTTCTATAAAGAGGCGAGCCGAATTCATACTCAAAATGAAAGGGATACATAACAAAGTAGAAGCTAAGAAGATCAAGCTCATGAGGGAAATTACGTTTCTTCACAAAATTGCTTTCAAACTCTTTGCTTATTCGGCCAAATATTTCTTGGCAAGATGCTTTATCGCCAGATGTTATATAGATAAGACTAGCAGCAACCAATGCGAAGATATCATTTGATCGATTGCTAGATTCTGATCGGCGCTTAAGCCACTTCTTACCTACCTTCAGTAATTGATCCCGCTCTCCTTTTAAAGAGAGGCAAAGCAAAAGCGTTGCCGCACCAAATGTCCCAGCCTGATTTCGAAAGGGGAGCATTCTATATGCATAATTGGCTTGTTCCATAGCCCGAACAATATCCCCCTGCTTCAAAAGCACCCAAGCAGACATTCCTCGATGAACAGCTTCGTACTGGGCGTCTTCCGGCCATTCTAGGACTTCATAACCCTTCCTGTGAATAAAATAGTCTATGCTCTTTCGGATTTCTGTTTTATTGAAGTCAAAGTAAATGTTTTTTACTAAAAATATCTTCGCCTTGGAATGAGAGCTTAGCCCGTGCATTTTTGACGCTTCAAATAGAATTTTTCGCGCTATTCTTTTAAGACCCAATTCCGTCAAGAGAACAACTCTATCTAATATATAATCTACAGCATCAGTCTCGTTAAGCACGGCGGAAGATGCCAGACCACCCGCGATAATTTGAAATTTAAGTGGTGCTCTTATTCTTCCTCTAACTGCCGACCTAAAGGCTATGCTCAATATTTTTTGATCTCTTGTTCCGACGCTTTTGGGGTGGTGATTTTGCAGTATCGAAAGAGAGCTGAATTTAGGAAGTTTTTGGAATCGACAGAAAAGATCACCTAGTAATACTAAACAACCACGAAAGAACGTCTTACTTGGCACAAAAAGAAGCGATCGACCTAGTACATGCCTTGCATTTGCTAAAACCTCGGAAATACGACCTTGAAGCGCGTTCATTTGTATCCAGTCAAACAAAGCTAACTTCTTGCTTTCTTTTGAAATATTTAAATCTAAAATCTTTCGAATATTTTCCTTGGCGCGCTCAAAGTCTTTCTGCTTTATTAAAACATGGGCTGCACTGCCCAGAACCCCTGCATAGTCTTGATCTGACTTTCTCAACGCGGGATTACTGTCGATCAGCTGAAGACTCTTGTTGTAGTACTCCAAAGCAAAATGATAGGTTCTTCTTTTTTCGGCTAGCTTTGCTGACCTAATATTTGACCTTAATGCTTGCGACAATATCTCGGTAGCGACTCTTGATCTACCCACTGTCGCTAAGTTGTAGTGGTGAGAGATGCTAAACACATCTTGGTCAGAATTCGCAGACTTTTCCTTGCTAAGCTGAACGGCAAAGTCCAAATGTAATTGAAGTAGCTTAGACTTTGAAATTCCATCCACAAGTGCTTCTCGAATTTCATAGTGATTAAACACATAGCTTTGACTCAATAGTTCTTGAATAAGAGCATCATTTTTGGCTTTCGCTAACGCGGCCCTTACGATGTCTCGGGAGAAGTCGGACACCACTGCCACACTTTCTGCTTTAAAAGACATTCCTGCGACAGCAGCATACTGCAGAATCAACAAATATTCAGCAGAGTAGTTGTGAATTCTCGAAATCGCCAGATCGCTACTTTGGAGAGCATTACCGAAAGAATCTAAATCTGTGAGTTCCTTACCCCATCCCTCTGGATTCGATACAAGTTTATTGTTTTTAATCAAACTTTTCGTCAGTTCAAGAATTTGAAGAGGGTTTCCTTTCGTTTGATTCTCAATCCAATTCAAATAAGAATCTGAAACTTTGTTACCATTGAAAAGATTATAAAGTAGTAAAGATATTTCATTCGGCTTCAAATTGTCTAGCTTGATATGCTGAAAACGCCTTTTTAATTTTTGTATTCTCTCTACAAAGTCCTTTAGAAGGGGCCTCCTATGAAGGTACTCTTCTTTGAAGGTTATGATCAAATACATCTTCTGAGTATTAGAGTGAGTGAAAAAATCATCAATCAGCCTCAACGAATCGTCATCAGAATTGTGAATATCGTCGAAAATATAGACCATAGGCTGATCATCAGACATGAGACAAGATGTAAAGTCTAAAAATGTTTTTGTGAAAGTATCAATTTGCGTAATTTGGCTAACTTCCGTTTTTCCTAAAGTATCATCTCGAAAGTCTTTTAGAATCGGAATGACGGCTGCAAGTTCGTTTAGGCTTGCACCTAACACCTCTTGGAACGTCTCTTTAAGCCTTTGAGCTTCACCTGGCTGTGTTCGCTTTACTTTTAGAAGATACTCATCAAAAGACGAAGCAAGGGCGTTAAAGGAGATTTTGGAATCGTGCCGGGAAAAGGACCCGCCTACAAATCTCACCTTCCTTTGGACCAAAAAATTGCGAACTTCCTGGATGATGCGAGACTTTCCAGACCCACTATCTCCGGAAACTACAGCGATTCGAGACCTAGTTTCATGTTCAAGGGAAATATAGAAATTAACAAGTTGATCGAACTCCTCCTTTCTGCCAATCAATGGAAACTTTGCATTAATCGCGTTAAAATTGTCGAATGCGCCTAGTTTGAATTCAAAGCCTGGCTGCATCCCATTTAGTTCAATGGAATAAAGGTCGCAATAGAGACTAAATGCAGATTGATATCTGTGATCAGGATCTTTTTGCAAACATTTCTCTATGAGAAGGCAGAGAGTTTTTGGCAAATCTGGCCTTAATTCGAGAAGATTTGGTGGCTTCTCTGAAAGATGCTTTAATTTTAGATCATCTTTAGTTTTGCCAGAAAACGGGGGTTTACCCATTAGGATCTCAAAGAGGACCCAACCCACCGAGTTAATGTCCACGCGATGATCTGAATCCCCATGAGTGAGGCCCGACTGTTAAGGGGCCATCATGAGCGCAGTGCCAGCCACATCATGCA